>CATONX010000001.1 GCA_951801675.1 uncultured Eubacteriales bacterium
TTACTGACAAGATTGATTCCGCTTCCGGTTTCGATCTTGTCCTATATTCCTCAATAGCTCAGTTGGTAGAGCATGCGGCTGTTAACCGCAGGGTCGTTGGTTCGAGTCCAACTTGAGGAGCCAGAAAAGGCACCAATGATATCATTGGTGCTTTTTGTTTTATTTCTATATAGTCTAGACATTTTCTGAAGCTTAAAACCTTGTTCTATTTAATGGTAAGTGTAGAAGCATGGTGTTTTCCCCAGAATCTTTTCAAACGTGTCTATTCTATTTTTGCGAGGGGAATTCTTATGACGGCGCCTGCTTCGCTGGAATCGGTCCAGGATTGGACAACGAGATTGATTGCTATCTGCCTTCAAAAGAAAGGGGCATATATAGATCACCCTTTCGGACTGGATTCTACCATTATAAAAGTAGAAGGCCGGATTTTTGCGCAGTTTTTTCAGCTGAGAGGACAAGCTTGTGTGACGCTCAACTGTGATCGGATGTCGGGTGACTTTTATCGGCAGTTGTACGAAGGCATTGTCGTGAGAGGGTATCATTGTCCCCCGGTGCAGCAGCCCTATTTTAATACGATGCCCCTGTCCGGCCAAGTACCCTATGACACCGTCTTGAAAATGATTGAGCACAGCTATACAACAGTTGTGGGAAAGCTGCCGAAATACAAGCAAAAGCGTTTGCTAGAGCAGAACTCATCATTTTAGCGCATAGTGTTTCTTATCACTCCTTGCCGATTTTCCTTTAAAAGAAAACCCCCTGTACCGGCCTTCGAATAGGCCGAGACAGGGGGGGTACGATTCTTTGAAGGTTATCTTTTTACAACAATGCCTACCGTCTGGGTGGACTTTGTGAAGACGCGGTCTGCGGAGGCAACTCCCACCTGGAAGTCACGTGTGCCTGCAGAGCCAACACTGACCACATAGGACCAGATGCGCGTATCGCCTTCGTCCTCATACGTGCAGCTGAGCGGCGCAAGGCCCATTCCGCTTTCATTAAAGAGGCGGACATACTCGGTGTACCGGTTGGTCTTAAAGGTAACGGTGAAGGGTTCATTTGCCTTGGTAGAACCAGGAGCCGAAACACCGTATAGCTTCGCTTTTCCAGTCGGTGCGTTGTTGATCTTGAAATCAACCGTCAGGCCGGTGTCATACCCGTCCACAAACACCTTCAGGCTGCGGTCGCCCTTGGTAGCCAGAGAGAAAGTCAGCGTCCAGGTAATGGTGCCGTCCGGGTTTTCCGTCTTGCTGCGGGTGGTGGCAAGGCCATAACCGGCTTCGCTGACCAGATAGGGCTTTTCGATGCCGGCATTGGTATTGATGGTGACGGTGATGGTTCCATTCGGCTCGTACATAGCCTTGTCGCTGGAAGCAGTAACCGCCAGATCCAGATTGTCGATGGCCTGCTGCAGCGCCGCGATTAAGGGAGCCACATTGACCTGCAATGCGTCGGGATCCGTCAAGGCCCTCCTAAGGGTAGCCAGGGCGTTTACAACGGCTCCGGCGGATTCCGGGGTGAACATTTCGGGAATGATGGAGTCAAGCTGGTTTTGCACTTCCTCTGCCTTGTCCCGGTTGGCCAGAACCTTGTCGGAGAAGCCCTCCAGGCCCAAGTCTGCAAAGCCGTCCGCGACGATGCGGGCAAAGAAGGAAGAACCCTTGCCTTCGAAGGGATGAACGCCGTCTGCCGTGATGACGTTCTCCAGCAGCCAAGTTACGCCCTTTTCCTGATAAAGCTGATAGGTAACCTCATTGAGGTCAAAGCAGGGAATGCCCATTTCCGCAGCCACATCCCGGGTCGCTTGGGCGTATTCAGGGAAGGAACGCGGAATTTCTTCGTCGGGCAGGAAGGGGCGCAACGGGTAGCTGGTGTCCTTAGGATCGTTTTCATTGAAGTTGCGGATGTGGGACATGACGGTGATCAGAATCGGAGTTGCACCGCGGTCCAGAGCACCCTGAGCTGCCGTGCGCAGGAATTCCTTGAATTGAGGAACGGTGGAGTACCGGCCGGCGTTGGTGGCGTTTTTATCGTTGTGGCCGAACTGGATAGCCAGATAATCGCCGGGCTTAATGGTGGTAAGCAAGGGATCCATCACATTGTCCGCTTCAAAGAAGCCGCGGATACCGCGTCCGGCGATGGCACGGTTGTCCACATTGATGCCGGTCAGGTAATCAGCGATATGGCCGCCCCAGCCCTGATACCGCTGGTTGTCAATGCCCACCGCGCCGGCTTTGCTGGTAACAGTGGAATCACCAATGATGTACAGAGTAGGCGTATCGCCCGCCGTGCGCGGCTCCATAGGAGTAATTTCGATGGCGTTGACCTTGGCGTTGTTTCCTAAGAAGCTGATTTCCAGCACGCCGTTGACAATGGCCACCGGATAAGAAGCAGAGTTAAAAGAACCGGCGTTAACGTTTCCGGCCCGCTTCTTGGCGGCGTTATTCATGGTGTAGCCTACGTTAGAGGCTTCCTGGGCGTCGCCGGCGGTTACTTTCACCATATAGTCGCCTGCCGGCAGCTTTACGGAGAACTTGGCGCCGGTAACGGTGACAAAGTCGGAAGTAAGGGCGTCCTCGGTCCCGCGATCCGCGTCGGCAACCGTGGATTCCACGGAGAAGCCGTAGGCCGCATTGCCGGTGAATTTGTCCGCCGCAGTCACTTTGGTGTAACCGTCGGCTGTTGCACCGGAACCGAAGTCAAACTTATAGGTATTGGTAGCGGAAATCAAGTTCTGAATGGCGGTTTCGATGGCGACCTTGGCTGCGTCTGCATCGCTGCGGGTCTTTGTCAGCGCATGGTCCACCACGTCCTGTCCCTGCGCCAGCGCAGAGGCCAGGTCGGAATAGGACGCCGCCGTCCAGTCGTTGGGATCAAGAGCGGCTCCCTTTGCCATGGCGGCTTGCAGAGTGCGTGTGGAAATGGGCTTTGCGGTGACGCCCTCGGTCAGCGTACCGGTGGCATAGGCGGCAAGGCCGGTGTCCGCCTTGGAAAGCAGGTAAGAAAGCTGGCCTGCGGCCAAGGTAGCGGCCGCGCCGTCTCTAAAATGGGTGCAATCGTCGGAAACTTCCGCCTTATAGCGGGCCCAGCCGATGTAGTTATAGTATTCGATGGTGTAGTAGTTGAACTCCACCAGCTCCACGTCCTGCTCCGCAGCCAGCTCCCGCTGGGCGTCGGTCCAGGCTTGGAAGGAGTTGAGGAAGGTGTTCCCCTCCACTTTGTTGCCGTTTTCGGTAAAGCCCCGGTTGGGAGGCGTCACCAGAATCGGAGTAGCGCCGAACGCACGGACAGCGTCTACATACTTGGCCAGCCACTCCTTGAACTCCGCCGGATTGGAATACCGGTTGGGACGAACAGGTGTGCAGTCGTTATGGCCGAACTGGATGAGCACATAGTCGCCGGGTTTTAAGTTGAGCAGGACGCTGTCGTTGAAAAGTCCGTCGGCCAGGTAATCACGCGCCGACTTGCCGCCCATGGCGGTATTGTTGACAAAGACCGCGTCGGTCATGAATTGGGCCAAATGGTTGCCCCAGCCAGTTTCCGGCTTGTTGGTGGCAGAACCATAGGCAGTGGAATCGCTGCACACATAAACCGTGGGCTTGATACCCGCAGTCCCCTGGGATGCGGAGGAAACTTTGGTGACCTCTACCGCATTGAGGCGGGAGTTGGTGCCGGTCAGTTCAATGGTCAGCTGCCCGTCATAAACCGCCACCTGCTTGGTAGTCTCACGGAATTCGCCCGCCTTTGTGGTACGCGCGCCCTTGGGAACCGAGCTTTCATTGGGCAGAGAGGTATAATAAGGTGCGAAGGAACGCATATCCTCGACGATGGCGCCGGAAACGGTATCCTCGCTGTAATCACCCTGGATGGTTTTCACGGTGTAAATGCCGTTGGGCACATCCAGGACAAAGGTGGGATAAGAGTAATGAATGTAGTTGCCGTCCTCGGCGTTTGTCGGCGCGATGATGTCCGCGCCGTCCTGGACGGTGTTGCCGGTGACCCAGTCGGACCGCAGAGCGTCCGTATTGGCGCGGTCGCCTGCGGTCACGGTGATGCGCTCATCGTTGAGCCAGCCGTAACCGGTTGTCCCGTTGTAGACCGTTTGCGGGGAAACCTTCGTGTAGCCGGCCTCCACCGCGCTGTCGGCAGTGCCGAAGTCAAACTTCGCGCCGGTGAAGGTGTCGTCGGCAGCCAAAGCGCCCATGGCGGGGACCAGGCTGAGCAGCAGGGAAAGGACCAGCGCAAGTGCCAGAGATTTTCGAGCTTTCATCTTCCTTTGCATCTCCTTCTTCTGGTTTGTTACAACAGGTGATACCATTATGATAATAAAAATTTTGCGCAGAGTCAATGAAAAAACGGAAAAAACGCACAAGAAATTCCAAAATTTATAAGAAAGATACATCTGTTTCGCCTGGAAATGACAAAATTTCTGTCTATACAAGTGCTTTTTATAAAAAAAGCCTCCGGCGCTGGCGGGGTGGCCAACACCGGAGGCAAAGAAGGAAGGAGAAACGAATGTTATCTGCGCACTTGGATGGATAGGATCTGACGGGATTTTGTAAAGACGCGGTCTGCCGCCGCAACGCCGGCCTGGAATTCACGGTTGCCCACGGAGCTGACACTGGTCACATAGGTCCAGACGCGTACGCCGTTCACATCCTCGTAGGTGCAGCTGATGGGAGCAAGACCCACGCCGTTTTCATTGAAGAGACGGACATATTCCGTATGGGTGTTCGTCTCGAAGGTAACGGTGAAGGATTCGTTGGCCTTTGCCGTGCCGGGAACGCTCACAGAATAGAGCTTCGCCTTGCCGGTGGCAACGCTGTCGATCTTGAAGCTGACGGCTACGCCGGTGTCTTCGCCATCGGCATAGACCTTCAGGGTACGGTTGCCCTTGGTGGCCAGGGAGAAGGTGAGGATCCAGGTCTTGGTACCGTCCCCATTGTCAATCATCTCACGGCCGGTAGCCAGGCCCTTGCCGGACTCGCTGACCAGGTACGCTTTTTCTACCGTGTCGGGGGTGTTAATAGTAACGGTGATGGTCTCGTTGGGCTCATACTGCTCCTTATCCGCAGAAGCGGTGGTCTCAGGCAGCACAGCGTTGAGACTGTAAATTTCCACGCCGTTTAATTTCATCAGGAAGCCCGGGAACTCCAGGTTCAGCTGGCCGTCGGTCACTTCCACGAGGAAGTAGTTCTCGCTGTAGCTTCCGCCGACGCAGTTGAAGGAGGTGTTCAGGTTGATGCCTTCGGCGTAGACGCCGCCGCTGGACGCGTCGGACGCATCACCTTGGATGGTGTGCACCAGGTACTTGCCGTTGGGCAGGTCCACCTTGAATTCCGGATAGATGCTGCCGTTTCTGGTGACCTGGAAAGCGCCCTCGGCAAAGTCGCTGTACAGCGCATCGGAAGTGGCACGGTCGCTGTCGGTGACCGCGACGGAATCCGACCAGCCGTAGCCCAGTTCCGGGGTATAGAGAGTGTCGGCGGTTACGCCGGTGTAGCCAATTCTCACCGCACCGGAGCCGAAGTCAAAGAAATAAGTGGCGTCCACGATGGATCTGGCGCGATTGCCAGCCTTTTCTAAGGAGCTGTAGGCTGCATTGTAATCGTCCGCCGTGGCGCTGGGGTCAGCAAGAACTGCCGTAGCAGCGTTCAGGGCGTTTTCGACTCTTGCAACGTCGGATGCGTCGAGAGTTTCGATACGCATGCCTCTCCACTGCTCAAACGAAGTCTTCGCTAGAGTGACCAGGTCGAGAAGCTTGGTGTACTCGGCAGAAGCCGTCTTGGGCAGGGTCAGAGTGCTGGAAGCAACCGACACGCCCGCGTCGTTGTAAGCGAGGATGGAGAAATCGTAGCTTTCGCCGGCGGTCAGGCCGGTAATGGTAGCCTGGGGATACACGACACCCGCGTATTCCTTCCACTCGGAAGCGGAGGACGCCTTATAGCGCACCACATAGTAATCCGCGTCGTCCTGGTCGTCCCAGGTGATGGTGGCGCTGGTGCCGGTGGATTCCTTAGCGTAGAGGCCGGAGGGCTTCACAGGAACTTCGGTGGCAACCGCCTTGGGCGTGTAGCCCGCTGCCAGCTTGCTGTCCAGCTTCGCCATTTCGGAAGCAATGTAGGACGCGACTACATCCGCGCCGTAGGTCTGCAGATGGACGCCGTCGGAAGCGCCGTTTTCATAAGAGCTGCCGGTGAAGATACCGGGCTGTACAAATAAGTACATCGCCTGGCTGCGGATGGTGCCAAGGCTGCCGGTCAGGTCGGTGGTATACTGGAAGTTGTCGATGAAGGCAACGCCCTTTTCTTCCGCGACCGCCTTGAGGGCGTTTCGCATGTTGTTCAGAGCCCGGTAATCCTGCGAAGAGGTGCCTACGTTCTGACGCACGGAGGCGGTGGAGGAAACCAGGATCGGGGTGGCGCCGCGCTGAATCGCGCCGTCCACATACTGACGCACCAAAGCCTTCCAGGCGTCGGTGCTGCCGGTGGTCTTTTCATTGAAGCCGAAGTTGTACACCAGGTAATCGCCCGGCTGGATCTGCTCCAAGACCATTTCCAGACGGCCTTCCTTGATGTTGCGGTCGGCGGTACGGGCGCCGATGGCCCAGTTTTCCACATTGATTTTCTCGCCGTCGAAGTAGCCCGCCAGCATCTGGCCCCAGCCGCGCTGCGGGTCATTGAACTGGGCGTAGCTGTCGGCAACCGAGTCGCCCACGACATAAACGGTGGGGATATTGCCCGCGTTGCGCGTAAACTGCCGGGTTATCTCGATGCCGTTGATCTTAGCGCCGGAGGCGGGGAAGGTAATGGTCATCTGGCCGTCGTAGACGGAGACGGTGAAGGTTTCATCGTAGTATTCCCCGGCCGCCACGTTGAGCACGTTGTTGGCCACGTTGTTCCAGCCGCGGCGCACTTGGCGCGGTACGTTTTCAATGGTGTAGCGCACGGCGGTAGCGGCGGAGGCGTCACCGGAAAGAATACGTACGTCATATTCGCCGTTGGGCAGGTCCACGACGAAGGTCTGGTTTGCACCAGTGGTCTGCACAAAGTCCGATTTGAGCGCATCGTCGCCGCTACCCGCCACCGCGTTTACGCCGGTGGTGGTCCAGCCGTAGCCCTTGGCCGCGTCGTATGCGTCGTTCGTGACCTGGGTGTAGCCGCTGGCGATGGCGCCAGAGCCGAAGTCAAACTTCTCGGCAACGCCCGGGCCCATTTTGCCGGTGGCGTAGGGAGCCAGGCCGGTGCTCGACTTGGAGATCAGATAAGAAAGCTGGCTTGCGGCAAGATCGGCGGCGGGTCCGTCCTTAAAGTGGGTGCCGTCGGTGGAAACCGACGCGTAGAACTCGTCGCAGCCGATGTAGTTATAGTATTCGATGGTATAATAGTTGAATTCGATCAGCTCCACACCCTTTTCGGCGGCCAGCTCCCGCTGGGCGTCGGTCCAGGCTTGGAAGGAATTTAGAAAGGTGGTACCGGGGGTGGTATACTTACCGCCGGTGATCATGTTGCCGTTTTCCGTATAGCCGCGGTTGGGGGGCGTAACGAAAATCGGGGTGGCGCCGAAGGCGCGCACGGCGTCCACATACTTGGCCATCCATTCCTTGAACTCGGCGGGATTGGAATAGCGGTTGGGACGGCTGGGGGTGCAGTCGTTGTGACCAAACTGGATCAGCACATAATCGCCGGGCTTCAGCTTGGTCATAACGTTGTCGTTGAAAAGGCTGTCAGCCAGATAGTCACGGGCCGACTTGCCGCCCATAGCGGTGTTGTTGACGATCACGTCGTCGGTCATATAGTCGGCAATATGGTTGCCCCAGCCGGTTTCCGGCTTATTAGTGGCGGAACCATAAGCAGTGGAGTCGCTGCAGATGTAAACGGTGGGTTTAGCGCCGGCAACGGCTTCCGATGCAAAGGAAACCTTGGTGATCTCTACCGCGTTGAGGCGGGAGTTGGTGCCGGTGAGCTCGATGGTCAGCTGTCCGTCATAGACGGCCACCTGCTTGGTGGTCTCCTTAAAGGAACCCGCAGCAGTGGTGTTGACGCTGGTGGGGATCGAACTGGTGTTGGGCAAGGACTTATAATAGGGTGCGAACGCACGCATGTCCTCGACAATGGCGCCGGTGACGGTAGACGTGTTATAATCGCCCTGGATGGTCTTTACCGTATAGATGCCGTTGGGCACGTCCACTACGAAGGTCGGATAGACGAAGTGAATGTAGTCGCCGTCCTCATTCTTAGCGGGTGCGGTGATGTCCGCGCCGTCCTGGACCGTGTTGCCGGTAACCCAGTCGGACTTCAGGGCGTCTGCGTTGCCGCTGTCGCCCGCGGTCACCTCAATGCGGGCATCGTTGCGCCAGCCGTAGCCGACCGACGGATCGTAGACCGTTTGGGGGGTGACCTTCGTGTAGCCGTTTTCCAATGCGCTGTCAGCCGTGCCGAAGTCGAACTTCGCCTGGGTAAAGGTCTCGTCATAGGCGAATACGCCCATGGTGGGGACCAGGCTGAGCAGCAAGGAAAGGACCAGCACGAGAGCCAGGGATTTTCTTGCTTTCATCGTTGTTTGCATCTCCTTATACATTTTTTCCGACCCTTCTAATGGGAAACATCATGCGGCCTTGCACAAAGAGACCGCCGGTGTGGCAGGACTGCGCATCCCTCCTTTCGGCAATCTACACAGAACCAGGTACGCAGAACAAAAGAAAATGATCGGTTCTTTTCTAATCTTAACCGGTGCACGGGACAAAATCAAGCAAATTCAACAAATTTACATATAGAAAATGTACAGACAATTATTTTTTGTACATAAGCCGTCAAATTTCTCACATTTGCGTATCGGGAAAGAAAAACTGCAAAAAAACAAAAAGGGAAAGGACAGGGCCTTGATTTTAAGAGGCAATCGTGGTAAATTGAAAAAGTATCGAACGTAAGTTTGAAAACCTTTGATTTTGATTGCATGTAAGGAGTAGAACCATGGAATACAGCAAAGAGCAATGCTGCTGCTTTACCGGTCACCGCCGTGTGCCGGGTGAGCAGGTCATCGAGATCAAACGCCGGCTGGAGGACATTATGGAAGAACTGATCGGCCGGGGAGTGGAGTGCTTTTGGTTCGGCGGCGCTTTGGGCTTTGACACCGCCGCGGCGCTGACCGCCCTGACCTTGCGGGAGCAATATCCCTTTATTAAGGTGATTCTGGTCCTCCCCTGCCGCAACCAATCCAGCGTCTGGCGGCAGCCGGATGTGGACGTGTACAACTGGATCATCTCCCAGGCGGACGAAATCATCTACACAGCGGACGACTATGACCCCGGTTGTATGCACAGGCGCAACCATTACCTGGTGGACCACTGCACATTTTGTGTCTATTATCTCACTCAGCAGCGGGGCGGTACGTTTGCCACCGTCAAATACGCCCGCAGCCGGGGCCTGACTCTGATTCCGGTGGCCGAAGGTTTCTGATGCGCCCGAAGCCAAAGTGTGGTATCCTAGAACGCAAAAGGAGTAGCCCGGATGCGATGGCAAAAGGGCAAAACGTCTCCCGCCCCGTCCGGCGGGCATAAGGTACCTAAAGAAAAGGAGGGCGAAGGATGAAGGAAGCCGTATGGATTGCGGCGGGCGTGTTGGTTCTTTGTGCGCTCGTTTTCTTCTGCTGGTATCAGAACAACGGCCTGTCGGTGACCCGGTACCGGTTAAAGGGAATGCGGGTGACCCGGCCGATGAAGATGGTGCACCTGTCCGACCTGCATTCCAAGCGCTTCGGGAGGGACAATGAGAAGCTTCTGGCCCTGGTGTCCGACTGCAGTCCAGACCTGATCGCCATCACCGGCGACTTGATCGACGACAGCGACCGGGACTTCTGCCGCACCGCCCAAATCATCGGGCGGCTTTGCGGACTGGCGCCGGTGGTCTGCATCCCCGGCAACCATGAGCACCGATCACAGGACTATCTTTCGATTCTGGAGGCTGTCCGCCAGGAAGGGGCGTTGCTGCTGCAAAACGAGCAGGCTTCCCTGACGGTGGCGGGCACCCAGGTAACCGTGCTGGGCCTGGAGGAACGGCAGGGGACCTACCGCTCCTACCGGAAAATGCGCCAGGGCAAGTACCGATACCGGGACTATTCGGAGCAGTTTCACACCCTATCCCAAAAGCCGGGGCTGCGCCTGGTTTTGTGCCACTACCCGGAGAACTTCGCCATGACCGGGGATAAGGCCTATTGCCGGTACGACTTTGATCTCCAGCTGTCCGGCCATGCCCACGGCGGCCAGTGGCGGTTCCCGTTTGTGGGCGGGCTTTACGCGCCCGGGCAGGGGATCTTCCCTAAGTATGTAAACGGCGTATTCGGAGACCATCCCAAAATGGTGGTCAGCCGGGGCCTGGGGCCCAGCTCCTTTCCCCTGCGCCTCTTTAACCGCCCGGAGGTAGTGGAAATTACCCTGACAAACGACCTGGAGGAAGCCGGGAGCTAGGCAGGGATACCAGCAAGGCAGTGCAGCGGATTCTCGGACCACTTTTATGAAACCAATGGACGCAGAAAAGTAAAACAGAGGGGAGAAATCATTTCGATTTCTCTCCTCTGTTATTAAAGCCGAGATAGGCCACCGGGTCCAATCGCTCAAAAGGCACCGCTAAGCCTGCCGGCCAAAACCAAACGGTACATAAAAACGCCCGGGGAAGAGACCCCGGGCGCCTGCATTTTATTCCGCCTCGTGGTGATGGCCGCAGCCGCCAGTGCCGCAGGTATGTTCCCCGCCTTCGTGGTGGTGGTTGCATTGGCCCGCCGGGTTATCGGCAAGCTCCCCGGCCAGATAGGCCTGCACCGCGTCGTCGGTGGAACCGCTTGCCCCGGCCACCAGCGCAATGCGGTTAGAAGCCAGCGCCTGCCGGGCGCCCGCGCCGATGCCGCCGCAGATGAGCACCGTGACGCCGTTTGACGCTAAGAGGCCCGCCAGCGCCCCGTGGCCGTTTTCCCCCGCGTCCAGCACCTGCTTGCGCACCACCTGCCCGTTCTCCGCCTCATAGAGGGCGAACTGCTTGGTTTTCCCGAAATGCTGAAAAATTTGGCCGTTCTCAGCCGTTACCGCGATTTTCAATGTCTCGTCCGCTTCCTTTCCTTATTTGCGTGCCTCAATGGCGTCAGCCGCACCGTTTAACCATTCCCCTTGGAAGGACTCGATGTCCCCCGCGTCGCAGAGCTTGGCAATGTCCGGATTCAAAGGCAGCCGGCCCAGCACCGTAAGGCCGTTCTTCGCCGCCGCCTCGTCTAGGTGGCTTTCCCCGAACACAAAGAGCTTCCTGCCGCAGTCAGGACATTCCACATAGCTCATGTTTTCCACCACGCCCACAATCGGGATGTTCATGGTTTTGGCCATGTTGACCGCCTTCTCCACGATCATGCCCACCAGCTCCTGGGGCGAGGTGACAATTACAATCCCGTCGAGCGGGATGGACTGGAACACCGTCAGCGGCACGTCGCCGGTTCCCGGAGGCATGTCCACAAACATGTAGTCCACGTCCTCCCAGATCACGTCCGTCCAGAACTGCTTGACCGCCCCCGCAATGATCGGGCCCCGCCAAACCACCGGCTCGGTTTCGTCGTTCAGCAGCAGGTTGATGGACATAATGTCCACCCCGGTCTTGGTGCGGGAAGGGAGCATCCCCGCCGGGATGGCCTTCGCCCGCTCCTTGATGCCGAACACCTTCGGAATGGACGGGCCGGTAATGTCCGCGTCCAGCACCGCCGTGTGGTATCCTTTGCGGTTTAAAAGCACCGCCAGCATGGAGGTGACCAGGGACTTGCCCACGCCCCCCTTGCCGCTTACCACCCCAATGACCTTTTTAATCCGGCTCATCTCATGGGGCTTTTCCAAAAAATCCTTCG
Source organism: uncultured Eubacteriales bacterium (assembly GCA_951801675.1). Taxonomy (GTDB): domain Bacteria; phylum Bacillota; class Clostridia; order Oscillospirales; family Acutalibacteraceae; genus Solibaculum_A. The sequence continues at coordinate 11,872 of CATONX010000001.1, forward strand.
GGTCCGCCTGCCTGGAGGGGCAAGCCTCCCCGCAGCTGGAACAATCGTGGGTGCAGTTTTGTTCGCTCATTTGTCTGACAACTCCTTTTGTGTTTCCTCGTGAAACCGGCACTTCTTGCACCGAAAGACGCACGCGCATCCGGTTTTAGCCACCTCGTAGTGGCCGCCCTCGATCACAAGGGTGTCGCCTCCGCACAGGGCCTTGGCCGTGTGAAACCGGGCGGCGTAAAGAATGCGCTGGAAGGTGCCGCGGGACACGTTCATCCGTTTGGCGGCGCTGTCCTGTTCGAGCCCTTCCAGGTCGCACAGCCGCAGCGCCTCCAGTTCCTCCACCGAAAGGGCGACCCTGCCCCCGCTTTTCGGCTCCGGCGTGAACACCCGCGCCCTCGGCTCGGCGCACACCCGCCGGCATTTGCTGGTTCTGGGCATATCGGCTCCTTTCTATTAAGTATGGTATAACCAAAGAGAGATGAAAAAATAACGTGCATATGCTCATAAATAGTATAATGAGCATATGCACGTTTGTCAAGAGGAAAGGGAAATTACCGGCTCTTATTATAAAGGTATCCGCATGCGATGGTCAGCTGCTCATCCATGCAGGTGATGATTTGATGCAGAATCGCGTAATCTTCTGAAGAAAGCTTTCCGCGCAGGCGGGCCAGCAAGGCCATTTTCGTCTGCTCAAGCCGGATAAAGCTCACATCCTTGCGGACATCTTCTTCTAATATTTTATAAATGCAGTCAATAGAATTATTGGGTTGCGTGTAATACATATAGCCCACCTCATTGGTTATTATAGCTTATATATAAGCGATATTCAAGCGTTTTGTCCTACGATACAATACAAAGTATCGTGAGGTGGGAAGATGATTGTTTACACGCCATTTTGGGATACGCTTAAAAGAAAAAAGGTTACTGGCTACGCCCTAATGAAACAGCATAACGTGGGCAACGGAACTCTTTATCGCATGCGTCATAATAAACCGCTTTCCACGAACACCATCAACGACTTATGTAAAATTTTAGACTGTAAGGTAGAGGATGTTCTTCTTTATTTACCAGATAGTGAAAATGAGAATGAGAATGAATAGCCAGAGCTGTAATAGGCGCTGGCTATTTTATTCTCTAGAGGGGGATGACCATGGATTATCGTGACCGGTTTCGTCGGCTGAGGATTGAGCACGACTTAGACCAGAAGGATATTGCCAGGATCTGCAATGTCTCCCCTCAACTTGTCAGCCATTGGGAAACGTATAAAAGGCATATGACCGTTGATACCGTGATTGCTTTGTGCCGATACTTCCAGGTTTCCGCTAATTATATTCTCGGTATTCCTGATTATCCCTATCCGAAGGGCGAGAGATAGAAAAAGTTCGGGCGAGGTGGAAAAATGATTGTTTATGCCCCATTTTGGGATACGCTCATGCAAAAGGGGATTTCTGGTTATGCCCTGATGAAACAGCATAATGTGTGCAACGGAACTCTTTATCGCATGCGTCATAATAAACCGCTTTCCACGAACACCATCAACGACTTATGTAAGATTTTAGACTGTAAGGTAGAGGATGTTCTTCTTTATTTACCGGATAGTGAAAATGAGAGCGAATAGCCAGAGCGGTAATGGGCGTTGGCTGTTTTATATATCCGAAGGACGAGAGATAAAAGAAAAAGTAGCCAGCGTCTTTGTAAACGCTGGCTATTCTTATATATGTATATTTCGGCCGCTCACCTTGCCGCCGCCGGTTCCTTTTTCACCGGGGCCGCCGCGGGCACCTCCTGCGCGCTTCCCTTGAGCCACTCCTGGAGCTCCTCCTTGGCTACCGACAGCATCAGCTTGATGCGGTTTTCCTGGTTTACCTTGGTGGCCGAAGGGTCGTAGTCGATAGGCACGATGTTCGCATCCTCGTGCAGGCTCTTGATTTTGCGGATCATTCCCTTGCCGCAGATGTGGTTGGGCAGGCAGCCGAAGGGCTGGGTGCACACAATGTTCGGATACCCGGACTCGATGAGCTCCAGCATTTCGCCGGTCAGAAGCCAGCCCTCGCCCATCTTGTTGCCGTACCCGATGACGCCCTTCACCAGCTCCTTGACATGCAGGTACGAGCCGGGCGGGGTGAACTGGGGATAAGGCTTGACCGCGTCGATGAGGATCTGTTCGGTTTTCAGCAGGTAGTTCATCAGGAAGTTGACCAGGGCGTATTTGGCCTTGCTCCCGCCGTACAGCTTGATGTCCTCGAGCCGGTTGTCGCACTTGAAGAGCATGAAGCCCATCAGCCCCGGCACGTTCACCTCGCAGTCCTGCGAGGCCAGAAACGCTTCCAGGTTGTTGTTTCCAAGCCTAGAGTACTTGATGTAGATTTCGCCGACCACGCCCACCTTCACCTTGGGCACCCGATTGACCAAAATCTCCGAAAAATCCTTGACAATGGCCTCTACATTGGCACGGAGCTCTTTGATGGACTTGCCTTCTCCGGCGCTAATCTGGTCGGACAGGGTTTTCACCCACCGGTCCACCAGCGCTTGGCTTTCCCCAGGATTGACCTCGTAGGGCTTCACCTGGTTTTGCAAAAGCATCATCGCGTCGCCGTAGACCAGACACGCCAGCAGCTTGCGGATTAACGTCAGCGTCAGCTTGAAGCCGGGGCTTTTCTCCAGCCCCGAAGGGTTTAAAGAAATCACCGGGATGTCCCCATACCCCGCCTTGCGCAAGGCCTTGCGCAGCAGGTGAATGTAGTTGGAGGCCCGGCAGCCGCCGCCGGTCTGGGTGATGATGAGGGCGGTGCGCGAAAGGTCGTACTTGCCGGAATTCAGCGCGTCGATAAACTGGCCGATGACCAGCAGCGCCGGGTAGCACGTGTCGTTATGGACGTATTTGAGCCCTTCCTGCACGATGTTCGGCCCGTCGGACGTAAGCAGAACCATGTTGTACCCTTCGTGGTTGAACACGTTCTTGAGAAGCTCGAAGTGGATGGGCAGCATCATCGGAATCAGGACGGTGTAATTCTTCTTCATTTCCTTGGTAAAGGGAATACGCTGGGGGATGGGCATAGGTAAGTCAGCTCCTTTCGGGAGGTTGGACATTTATCGGTCCTTAAGGGCGGCGAACAGGCTGCGAAGCCGGATCTTGACCGCGCCCAGGTTGGTGATTTCGTCGATCTTGATCTGGGTGTAGATTTTCCCCTCGTCCTCGAGGATTTCCCGCACCTCGTCGGTGGTGATGGCGTCCACGCCGCAGCCGAAGGAAACCAGCTGCACCAGGTTCATGTCCGGCTTGTCCGCGATGTAGCGGGCCGCCGCGTACATGCGCGAGTGGTAGGTCCACTGGTTTAGCACCCCGGTGGGGAACTTTTCCACCTGGTCGCTCACCGCGTCCTCGGTGACAATGGCCGCGCCGAAGGAGGCGATCAGCTTGTCGATGCCGTGGTTGGTTTCCGGGTCCAAGTGATAGGGCCGCCCGGCCAGCACGATGATCTGCCGGCCTTCCCCGCGGGCCTTTTCAATGATCTCCCGCCCCTTGTTACGCACCTTTTGCAGATACGCGTCGTGCTCCGCGTAAGCGAGCTTGCAGGCAGCCTTGACCTCCTTTAAGGTCAGGCCCTCAAAGTGCCGGGAGAGCACCTCCAACAGCTTCCCCGGGAACTCCTTTCTGCGGTGGATACCCAGGTAGTCGTCAATAAAGGTGACCTTTTTCAGTTCCCCCATGTTGGCCCCGATGACCTCCGGGTAGTAGGCCACCACCGGGCAGTTATAATGATTGTCCCCCAAGTGCTCGTCCAAGTTATAGGTTAGGCACGGGTAGAAGATGGTCCCAACCCCTTCGTCCAGCAGCGCCTGTACATGGCCGTGGATCAGCTTTGCCGGGAAGCAGACGGTGTCCGACGGGATGGTGTGCTGCCCTTTTAAGTACAGCGCCCGGTTGGAGGCCGGGGAGGTCACCACCTCAAAGCCCAGCGTGGTGAACAGCTTGTGCCAGAAGGGGAGAAGCTCGTACATGTTAAGCCCCATGGGGATGCCGATTTTGCCTCTGGAGCCCTGGACCTGCTGGTATTCGTCTAAAAGCTGGCGCTTGTATTCGTAAAGGTTGAGCCCTTCGTCGGTTCCCTTTTTGGTCACCGGTTTTTCGCACCGGTTGCCGCCGATGAACTTGCGCCCGCCTGCAAAGGTGTTGACCGTCAGGCGGCAGTGGTTGGAGCACAGGCCGCAGGAAACCACGCTGACCTTGTGGGTAAAGCCCTTGAGCTCCTCGAGGGAAAGCAGGCTGCTCTTGCCGGTGGACTGTTTTTTCGCGTACAGGGCCGCCCCGTAAGCGCCCATCAGCCCGGAAATGGTGGGGCGCACCACCTGTACCCCCAGCTCTAACTCAAAGGACCGCAGCACCGCGTCGTTTAGGAAGGTGCCGCCCTGGACCACAATGTGCTCTCCCAGCTCCTGGGGAGTGGTGGCCCGGATGACCTTATACAGCGCGTTTTTCACCACGCTCACCGAAAGGCCCGCCGAAATGTCCTCAATGGTGGCCCCGTCCTTCTGCGCCTGTTTGACCGAGGAATTCATAAACACCGTGCACCGGGAGCCTAAGTTCACCGGATGCTTGGCGAACAGCCCCTTCCTCGCAAAATCCGCAATGGAGTAGCCCAGGGCGTTTGCAAAGGTCTGCAAAAAGGAGCCGCAGCCGGAGGAACAAGCCTCGTTTAGGAAAATGTTGTCGATGGCGCCGTTTCGGATTTTGAAGCATTTGATGTCTTGCCCGCCGATGTCGATGACAAAGTCCACATCCGGCATAAAGCGTTTGGCCGCGGTAAAATGAGCCACCGTTTCCACAATGCCGTTATCCACCCGGAAGGCGTTTTGAATCAGGTCCTCGCCGTAGCCGGTGACCGCGCTCGACGCGATCCGAATGCCCGGATGCTTTTCGTAAAGCCCCAGCAGAAATTCCCGCACCAGCGGCACGGGATTGCTGGAATTGGGCTGGTAGCTGGAATCGAGCAGCTCCCCGTCCTCGCCCAGGACCACGGTTTTCAGTGTGGTGGAGCCCGCGTCGATGCCGATGTAAACCGGCTTTTGATAGGTGCTAAGGTCGGCCGTCTTCACCGTTGCCTTCTCATGCCGGGCGACGAACTCCTCATATTCCGCCTCATTGGTAAACAAGGGCGGGTTTGCCGCAAAATTCCCCGAACCCGTGTAATGGGCCACCGCCTGTGCCGCGTCCGGAAGGTCGATTTCTTCCTCAGCGCTCAAAGCCGCGCCCAGCGCCACATAGTAAAGAGAGTTTTCCGGGCAGATGCCCTGTAGCCCCAGGGTATTATCGAAGCTTTTTCGCAGCTCGGACAAAAAGGTGAGAGGCCCGCCCAGATAAAGAACCTTGCCGTTAATGTCCCGCCCCTGGGCCAGGCCCGCGATGGTCTGGTTGACCACGGCGGAAAAGATGCTCGCGGAAATGTCGTTTCGCTGGGCCCCCTGGTTTAAAAGAGGCTGAATGTCCGACTTGGCGAACACCCCGCAGCGGGAGGCGATGGTGTAGATTTTGTCGTAGGACTTGGCCGCCTCGTTCATTTCGTCCAGGGAAATGTTCAAAAGGGTGGCCATCTGGTCGATGAAAGCGCCCGTGCCTCCCGCGCAGGAGCCGTTCATGCGCACCTCGGTGCCGCCGGTGAGGAAGAGGATCTTCGCATCCTCCCCGCCCAGCTCCACAATCACGTCCGCGTCGGGTATGTACGTCTTCGCCGCGATGCGGGTGGCGAACACCTCCTGAATAAAGGGAAGCTTCGCGCTTTCCGCCACGCCCATGCCCGCCGAGCCGGACACGGCCACCATGGCTTTTCTCCCGTGCACCACCTGTTCTCCCAAGGACGTTAGAATCTCCGCCGCCTTTTCGACAATCTGGGAATAATGGCGTTCATAGGAATGATAGACGATTCTATTTTCTTCGTCGAGCACCACGCATTTGATGGTGGTCGACCCAATGTCCAATCCGATTTTCAAAAGGAACCCTCCGTTATCCTGCGAGTCTCCTGTGCCGCATTCCCTTCCCCGCTGCTGGTCAGAGCCATGCGGGTGCGGTGGAACAGGTCGTTGAGCTTCGTCAGTCCGTCAATGATGATCTGCTTGTCCTGGGGAGAAACAAAGTCCGCCAGCTCCTGCTGCTTTTTGAGCATCCGTTCCTCTGCGGCCGTGGTCAGGCGGATACCCGCGTCGGTCAGCTCGATATGGACCCTTCGCTGATCTTCGCTGTCCCGTATTCGCCGTACTAGGCCGCTTTTTTCCAGCCGGTTGCAGATGGTGGAGATGTTGCTCGCCGGCATCTCCATCTGCTCGCTTAGACGGCACACCCGGGTAGGCCCCCGCCGAAACAGCTCAATGAGCACCAGCGCCTGGCTGGTGGAGAGCCCTAGAGGCTGAAAATTCTGGTTCATGACATGCGCCATCTCCAGATTGATGCTGCGCATCAGAGTGCGTATGGTGTTATTGAAAAGGATGGTATCCAATGGCTATAACCCTCTCTAGCGTTGATGGCAAAATAATTCTTATGGAAATAATTATTGGAATAACAATTTTACCTCTTTTTTTGCAAAAGTCAATACGATTCGCGTCTTTGGAAGCAATTCACAGAGATTTTACATTCCTCCTGCCAAGGCCGTGTACCCTGCCTCGTCCGGCAACACCAAAGAAGACGCCGCCGGCTCAAAAACCGGGGCGCCTTCTTCCTTTTGTCTCGATACGCTTGCCTATTCCTCGGTGTGCAGATACTTGCGCTTGGTTGCCATACCGCCGCGGATGTGCCGTTGGGCTTTGTTGGTTTCCAGCACCTGCTTGACTTCCTTGTAGAGCATGGGATTTAATCTTTTGAGCCGGTCGGATACGTCTTTATGTATGGTTGTGGGGATTGGGAACGGTTTGGGCCGCAAAAGAGGAGAGAAGCACCGTTATCTGTCCGTCCGGCTCTACCGTAATGCCGTCTACGGTTTCTCTGAGCAGGGCGTTGGTCAGGTTTTCGGGCAAAAGGAGCAGGGCGGGCGCAAAGGCGGAAAGGGGAGGGGGTTCCTCTCCTTTGTCAAACGCCTCCAGGCGGTGATTGACTTTTGCAAGCTCCTCCTGGACCCGGGCGAGCTTATCTCTTAGCTCCTCTATGTCAATCAGATCGTTTTCGTATAGAGTAAGGAGCTTTTCCCGGCTGCGTGCGAGCCGCTTTGCTTCCCTTTGCTCCGCTTCCCGGTCCGCGACCTCTGCGCCGCTTGCACAAAGCCGCAGAAACTCCTGCCGAATGCGTTGTGCCGCGTTCGGAACGGTTTGGACAAAGGAAAGAAGGTAGCCCGCAATCCCCTGCAAAAGCGCCCCCTCATCCACTGTGACGGTGTTCGGGCAGCTGCTTGCCCCGTCGGCGTTTCGCTTGGCGCACACCCAGCGTACATAGGTGTTCTGATAGGTGCGGCTCAGGCGGCGAAAGGACCGGCCGCACACCCCGCAGGTGAGCAAAGCGCTCAAAGGATGGGCGCAATTTTGCCGCCTGCCCTCCTCGAGCTGTCTCACCCGCCGCCCCGCCGCCGCCTTCTGGGCCAGGAGAAAAACCTCGTCCTCCACAATGCGAAGCCTCGGCCGCTCGGCCACCAGCCACTCATCCGGGTCCCGGCCCCGCCGCTGGCCGGTGAGAAAGTCGGTCACCTCCTCCTTGCCGTTTAGCACCCGCCCAGTATACAAGGGATTCTTCAGAATTCGGGACACGGCCGTTTGGCTGAAGGCGCAGCCCCGCTTGGTGCGGGCCCCCTGGGCATTGAGCAAAGCCGCAATCCTTCCCGCGCCGTAGCCTTCCTGGGTGTACAGAGCAAAAATACGCCGCACCACCGCCGCCTCAGCGGGGTTGACTGCCAGATCAAAATAGTCTCCGTTTTTCTTATCGTAGCCGTAAACCAGGTTCGGCACCCGCCCTTTCTCGGCATTGAGCCGCTTGCCGAACTTGACGCGCTTGGAGGTGTTCGCGCTTTCCTCCTGGGCCAGCGCCCCGAACACCGTCAGGACGAATTCGGAGTTGCCCAGCACCGTCTGGCTGGAGGTCAGGAAAAACGTGTCGATGCCCATGGCCTTGAGTGCCCGGGTGCTTTGCAGCAGGTCTACCGTGTTGCGGGCGAAGCGGCTGATGTCCTTGACCGCCACCAGATCGAAGGCTCCCGTCTTCGCATCCTCAAGCAGGCGCAGAAACGCCCGCCGGTTTTTGGTTTTCGTGCCGGAAATCCCTTCGTCCGCATAGATGCCCACCAGGATATGTCCGTTTTTGCGGGCGAACTCTTCGAAAAACGCCTTCTGTGCCTGCAGGCTGTTGAGCTGGTCTTCCTTGTCGGTGGAAACCCGGCAGTAAGCGGCCACGCGCATGTTGTCCCTCTCCCTTCGCTTGGATATGCAGTCAGCAGTCCCTGGGACATGCCTATGCGCCGCCCAGCCCGGTTATGTGAGCGGTGGAACATTCACGTAAAAGACGGTGGGAGAAGGGAAAAGAAAAAATAGAAGGAGGTTCTGGCAATACCAGGAAGAAAGGGCCGGGTTAGCGTTGACTTATTCGGCAGAAAAATCTATAATAATAAAGAATATTGTCAAAAAGCCGTTGGAAACCAACATAGATAAGAGGAATGGTATGAGCAAGCGTATTTTTTTATCTTCTCCCACCATGCATGGAGAGGAACAGCGTTATATCAAAGAGGCGTTTGACACCAATTGGGTGGCGCCGCTGGGAACCAATGTGGACGAATTTGAAAAGGAACTGGCGTCTTATGTAGGGGTGGGCCATGCGGCCGCGCTGAGCGCGGGGACCGCGGCGCTCCACCTGGCCATGAAGCTGGCAGGCGTTGCCGACGGGGACGTGGTCTTTTGCTCGGATTTGACCTTTGCCGCCACGGTAAACCCGGTCTCCTATGAAAAGGGCGTGCAGGTCTTTCTTGACAGTGAGGAAGACAGCTGGAATATGGACCCGAAGGCCCTGGAAAGGGCATTTGAAAAATATCCCAACCCCAAGGCGGTCGTGCTGGTCAACCTATACGGGACTCCTGCCAAGCTGGACGTGATCCGAGACATTTGCAGCGCCCACCAGGTCCCGTTGATTGAAGACGCGGCGGAGAGTCTGGGCGCCGTCTATCACGGCAAGCAGACCGGAACCTTCGGAACGTTCGGCGTTTTTTCGTTTAACGGCAATAAGATCATCACCACTTCCGGCGGTGGGATGCTGGTGTCCGAGGACGCGGCGGCCATCGAAAAGGCCCGGTTCTGGGCCACCCAGTCGAGAGATCCGGCCCGCCATTATCAGCACAGCGAGATTGGATACAATTACCGCATGTCCAACATTGTCGCGGGCATCGGCCGCGGGCAGCTCAAGGCGCTCGACCTGCATATCCAGAAGAAAAAAGCCATTTACGAGACTTATAAGAATGAGCTCGCCACCCTCCCAGGGGTTCGGATGAATCCTTATCTGCCCGGTTCCGCGCCCAACTTCTGGCTCTCCTGCATGACCATTGACCCCGCCTCCAAGGTAACCCCCTTAGACGTGATGGTGGCGCTCGAACAGGAGAACATCGAATCCCGCCCCATCTGGAAGCCCATGCACATGCAGCCGGTGTTTGCGGAGCATGACTTTATTCAGGCGGCCGATGGGACCCCGGTGAGCGAACGGATCTTTGAGCGGGGCGTCTGCCTGCCTTCCGACGTGAAGAACACCGAAGAGGATATGGAAAGAATCATCGGGATCATCAAGGGCCTTTTTGCCGGAAGATAAAAACCAGTTGCGCAACCTCGGAGAAGAAACGCGGCGTTTCTCCAAATTTCGATCACGTTTAGGAGCGTGTCCATGAAAAAACTCTGCATCATTACCACGGTATCCATGACACTGGAATCCTTTGTACTCGATGGCGTCAAGGCACTGCACGAAACCCACCCGGACTGGGAGATTACCTTTGTCTGCAGCCACGACGAGCGGTTTGCGGCTTCCCTCCCGTCCTATATCCGGTTTTGTCCCATCAAAATGGAACGGGGTGTGAGCCTGTCTGGCCTGGCTGCGGTTTCCCAAATGAAACAGCTTTTTCGCAGGGAACGGTTCGATTTGGTCCAGTACGCCACGCCCAATGCTTCTTTGTACGCTTCCATCGCGGCCAAGCGAAATAAGGTCCCGGTGCGGCTCTACTGCCAGTGGGGCATCCGGTATGTGGGATTTGAAGGGTTCAATCGCCGGGTCTTTCAAGTCCTGGAAAAGACCGTCTGCCGCAATTCCACCCACATCCGGGCGGTTAGTTTTCTGAACAAGCGGTTTGCGGTGGAGGAGGGACTCTACCCGGAGGAAAAGGCGGTGGTCCTGGGTCAGGGCGGCACCATCGGCGTGGATTTAGAGGAATATATTCTTGCTCCGAAAAAGGAATGGCGGACGAAAATCCGCAGCACCCGCTGTCTGGGAGACGGCGTGGTGTTCGGCTTTGTCGGCCGCATATCCAGGGACAAGGGGAGCGAAGAGCTTTTGCAGGCGTTTCGCGCCATTCATGAGCTCGATCCCACCACGAAACTGTTGATGGTAGGAACCTTTGAGGCGGACGAGAGCATGGACCGAGAGGTGCTCGATTGGGCGCAAACCTGCCCGGACGTGGTGTTTACCGGCCCGGTGGACAAGCATGACCTGCGCGAGTATTACGCGGCCATGGACGTATATGTGCACCCCTCCTACCGGGAAGGCTTCGGTATGGTGCTGCAGGAGGCGGCCGCCATGGAATGCGCCATTGTTACCACCGACATTCCCGGTGCGTCGGAGGTAATGGAGGAAGGAATCTCCTGCCTGCTGGCAAAACCCAGAGACAGCGAAAGCTTGCAAAGCCAGATGACGGCCTTTTTAAAGGATTCCCGCCTGCGCAGCCGGTTTGGAAAGCAGGCCCGGCTTCGGGTGGAAACCTATTTTGACCGCAGGCGTATGATTGCGCAACAGTGCAGGGAATACGAAAGACTGCTGGAGGAAACGACATGATGAAATTGATGCTGCTGACGGCGGACCCCGTGTTCGCCGCGCAGGCGCAGGACGCCGGGGTAGACCGGATTTTTCTCGATTTGGAATACATCAATAAGATTGAACGGCAGATGGGGCGCAACACGGTCATTTCCCACAACTCGGTGGAGGATGTGGCGAAGCTGCGCCGGGTGCTTGACCGGTCGGATCTGCTGGTGCGGGTCAACCCCATCAACCCCAACCTGAAGGCGGAAGTGGACCGGGTGATTGCCGACGGGGCGGACATCGTCATGCTCCCCATGGTTATCGACGCGGACGACGCCCAGCGGTTTGTGGAAATGGTAGGCGGCCGGGCCAAGGTGTGTCTGCTGCTGGAAACCGCGCAGGCGCTCGTGCGCATGGACAGCATCCTGGAGGTACCGGGTGTGGAGGAAATCTACATTGGCCTCAACGACCTGCACATCAGCTTGGGGCTTAGGTTCATGTTTGAAACCTTGAGCGGCGGGATTGTGGAATATATGGCAAATAAGGCGAAGGCCAAAAGCATTCCCTTCGGTTTCGGCGGCATCGCCAAGATCGGGGAAGGAATGCTTCCCGCCGACTATATCTTAGGCGAGCACTACCGCATCGGCTCCACCAGCGCCATCTTGTCGCGGACCTTCCGCAACGAAACCGGCGGCGTCCACGACCCGCTCGACCTGAAGACGGAAATCCAAAAGATTCGCGCACGGGAACGGGAAGTCGCATCCTGGACGCCGGAGCAGTTTGAGGAAAACCGGCTTTTCGTGCGCGACTGTGTGAATAAAATTGTGAACGGGTGACAAGCATGTTCGTTTTAAGTGAGATTGATCTGCCGGGGGCGGGGCCGGAGCTTACCATAGAAAAGATTACCCGCAAGGAACTGGCGTCATATAACCAAAAGGCCCGGGTGGAAGCCATCGTGGGCAGCCGGGCGATGGCCATCGACGCGGCGTCCATGGAGCTGCCGGCGTTACAATTCGTGCAGCTGACCAGCGCCGGGTTCGACGGGGTGCCGCTCAAAGAATACGCGGCCAAAAAGGTCCTGGTGGCCAACGCCGGCACCGTATACAGCGTGCCCATCGCGGAAACGGTGGTGTACGGCATGCTTCAGATGGCAAAGCGGTACCGCAAAAACCCCAACTCCCACCGGCTGCGCCTGACCCGGGGCTACCGGTATCTCACCGAGCTTGCAGGCAAGACGGCGGTGATTCTGGGTGCTGGCAGCATCGGCACCGAGGTTGCCAAGCGCCTTTCGGGCTTTGGGATGACCATCTGGGGGTATGACCCCTATTGCCCCGAAAAGCCGGAATACGAGACCCTGTTCCGGGACCTTTCCTCTCTCAAAAAGGCCCTGCCACAGGTGGATTTCGTCATATCCACCCTGCCGGACAACGAGGAGACGCGGGGCATGATTGACAAAACATTTTTGGATTGTCTAGAACCGAAGGCGGTTTTGGTCAACGTGGGGCGCAAGGCGGTCATCCAGCAGGAGGACCTGTATGCGGCCCTGAAAAGCGGACGGCTGGGCGGCGCGGTGCTCGACATGTTCGAGGTATTCCCAAACCCGGTTACCAACCGGTTTCGCCGGTTGAAAAACACCATTGTCCTGCCGGGGGTGGCCGCCATCTCCCAGGAATCTCAGCAGAGAAGAAACGATCACATTCTCAGGAACCTGGCCCTGGCCGGGCGGGGGGAAGAACCCGCCTATCTCATCAACAAGGAGAAGTGACCGATGTTTTTCAGTGTGATCATTCCGGTCTATAACGCCCAGAGCTATCTCCCCACCTGTGTGGACAGTGTGCTTCATCAGGAATTCGCGGACTTTGAGGTGATCCTGGTGGATGACGGTTCCACCGACCAGAGCGGCGCCCTTTGCGACCAGTACGCAGGGAAGGATGGGCGCGTAACCGTGCTGCACAAGGAAAACGGTGGCCAGTCCACCGCCCGCAATCTGGGGCTTCGCGCGGCAAAGGGGAACTATGTGGTTTTTCTTGACAGCGACGATTTTATCACCACGCCCCGGTTCTTCACCGACCTTCATGAGAAGGCGGAAAAAGACCCGGACCTGATTTTGTATAAATATCAGAAATATTTTGAGGACAAGGGCCTTTTGGACTGTACGTTTTCCTTTGCCGGCATCCCGGACTTCCAAAAGCAGGAGGACACCATCCTCGAGCTGGTCAAACGGGACGCTTTCTTCTGCTCCGCCTGGAGCAAAAGCGTCAAGCGCAGCCTCTTGCAGGAGAACCGGTTCTATTTCGACGAAACCCTTTCCTGCGAGGACATGGACTGGTATTACCAGGTCCTGTCCCAAGGGACGCGCATCGCCCTGCTGGACCAATCTTATATCGCCTACCGCCAGCGGCCGGGTTCGGTGACGGCGGTGGTGAAGGAAAAGACCATCGCGGACTTTATCCGGGTGCTGCAGAACTGGTCGGGCAGGTTTCAAAAGGAACTGACGGGAGAACGCCAGCGCGTCATGCTTCAGTCCCTGACCAAGCTCTATTGCAACCTGCTGGTGGCCTTTGTGCGCTACCAGGGGGAGAACCGGAAGGAATACCGGGAGGAAATCAAGGCGTTGGCCTTCTTATTTCAGTATGACGAAAATGCCCGCGCCGGGAAGTTTGCGAAAATCTACCGTTTGGCCGGCTTCGGCGGCCTGCTGCGGTTTTTGAAGCTTGCCGACCGCGTGAGAGGATAGATGGAACATGACAAACCCATTGCCAAAGGTACTGGTCGCCTCCACGAACGCCTGGAGGGACAATACGGGGATCAGCACGCTCATTGAGCTGTTCAAGGTCTGGGACCCGGACCGTCTCGCCCAGGTGTATACCCGTTCGGCCTTGCCCAAAACGGCCGTCTGCCGCCGCTTCTTTCAGATTTCGGAAAGCGCGGTGGTGCGCAGCCTTCTGCGCCGGGGCACCGTCACCGGAAAACAGGTGGAAAACGAGACCGGGGAGACAAATGAACAAGCGAAAAAGGAGCAGGCCGCCGAACAGCGCCTTTACGGAAAAGCCCGTAAGAAGCAGTCCTGGTTTCTCAGCTGCTGCCGGGAGCTGGTGTGGAAGCTCGGAACATGGAAAACCCCGCAGCTGGACGCGTTTGTGAAGGATTTTTCGCCGGACGTACTGTTTTTACCCATTTATCCTACCGTTTACATGGGCCGGCTGCAAAACCATCTTTTGAAAACAACAGGGAAGCCCGCCGTCTGTTATTTAGCCGACGATAACTATACGTATAAACCCTGCGGGAAGAACGTGTTTGCCTATGTGCACCGGTTTTTCCTGCGCCGGCAGGTCAAGCGGGTGGTGGAGCGGTGCGAGAGGATGTTCGTCATCGCGCCCAAGCAGAAAGAGGAATACGACCGGATTTTCGGGGTGGACAGCATTGTGCTGACCAAGGGGATTGATTTTACCAAGGTGAAATTCGAGCCTCACGAGCTGTCCGACCCCATCCGCATGGTTTATACCGGCAAGCTGATCATCGGCCGTTGGCGGTCGTTGGCGGCTATTGCCGAAGCGCTGGGGGAGGTCAATCAAGACAGAACCCGGATGACCCTGGACATTTACACCACCGATTCGCTCACCCCGGAGCAGGCGCAGGCGCTCAACCGAAACGGCTGTGCCGTGCGGGGCGCGTTGTCCTTAAGCGAGGTTATGGAGGTGCAGCGCCAGGCGGATATTCTCGTTTTCGTGGAAAGCCTCAGCCCCAAGGAGTGCATGAGCGCGCGGCTTTCCTTTTCCACGAAAATCACCGATTATCTCAAAAGCGGGAAATGTATTTTCGCTGTGGGCGTTCCCGAAATTGCACCCATTGATTACTTTTTGCGGGAAGGATCGGCCTGCGTCGCCTCCAGCAAAGAGGAAATCGGCCAGAAGCTGCAGGCCTTGTGCCGAGAGCCCCAGCGCATTCTTGAATACGGCCGCTTGGCGTTCCAGTGCGGGGAACGAAACCACGCCCAGGAAAAAGTGGCCCAAACACTCACCGAGACGATTACAGAGGTAAGCCGCCATGCAAACCATCACTAGAAACATCTACCATTCCTTGGACGTGGCGAAATTCGTCTGCGCGCTGCTCATCATCGCCGCGCATTTCGCCAGCGAACAGGGCCATTTCCCCACCATGATCGACTACGGCTTTTCCATCTATATCATCGCCGTACCCTTTTTCTTCTGCTGCAGCGGCTTTTTGTTTTTTGATAAACTGTCCCGTTTGGCAGAGCCGGCGGACCGGAAGGCCTACTTCGTCAAGTATATCAAGCGCATCCTGCTCATGTACCTGGTCTGGAGCGCCATCTATTTCGTTTTTGTAGCTGCTGGCTGGATCATCAAAGGCGTGAGCGCGCAAGAGGTGCTCCGCTACCTGCATACCTCCTTGCTTTTTTCCACCTACGCGACCATCTGGTTTCTGCCGGCCCTGGCGGTGGGAGTTGCCATGGTGTATTTTTTGCATAAAGTCTTGTCCATCGAATGGATTTTTGTGATTTCCCTGGTCTTTTATGTGATCGGCACCTTCGGCTATTCCTACGCGCCCGCTCTGGACGGGGTCCCCGCCTTGCGGGAGGCCTACCGGGTGTATGACGCTATTTTCATCTCCAGCCGGAACGGGGTGTTCCACGGCTTTCCGCTGATCGCCATGGGAGCACTGGTCGCCAAGCGGCGAAACACCGCTCCGGAAAAGAAAAAAAGAGGGGCGTTCTATCTGGCCGGCGTCCTGATTTTCGGCGTGGGCGTGGTGGGGGAAGCCTTCTGGGTCAAGCAGCAGTTTAACCCCACCGGAATGGATACCATCTTTCTACTGTTGCCTTTCACCTATTTTTTGATACAATGGTTGCTGACGGTTCCGTTAAAGGACCGCAAGATTTACACCCTGATGAGAAACACAAGCCTGCTGATGTTCGTCAGCCAGCGGCTTTTCCTGTCCGCGCTTCCTTCGGTGTTCCCGGCAGTGTTCCGGGTGCTGTGGAGCAACTCCTATGTGGGCCTTTTTTTGACGCTGGCGCTGGTGACGGGCTTCTCGGTACTGATCGTCAAGCTGACCCCGCGGCTGAAATTTTTGAAGGTGCTGTGGTAATCTATGAAGAACAACGTCTTATTTGTCACCGGCTGCTATCCCAAGGACACCGACGAGTTTGTGGTCGATTCCAAGGTCATGCCTCAGAACGCCGCGAACGTGCTGTCCTGGCGCTTAATCGAAGGGTTTGACGCGAATATTCCCGGCCGCCTGACGGTGCTGACCTGCCCGTTCATCGGCTATTATCCCAACATGTACAAAAAGCTTTGGATCCGCAGCCGCAAATGGGCCCACGACGGCGAACACCCCTGCGATACCCTGCTGGGCTTTCTCAATCTCAAGGGCCTGGAAACTTACATCAAAAGCGTGCGCATCTACCGGTTTGCAAAGAGGTGGTACGGGCAGGCGCAGGAGAACCGCAACCTGCTTTTTTACAGCCACTATGCCGGGTTCATGCGGGCGGCGGGAAAGCTCAAGAAAAAGCTCCCCGGCCTTACCTTGACCTGCCTGGTCACCGACATGAACGAGCTCGACGAGCGCAAGGATTTGCAGGGATTCAAGGGCAAGCTGAAAGGTCTGCCCCGGAAAATCATGATCGACACCACTTATAAAAATCTGAAATACATCGATTCTTTTGTGCTGCTGGCGGACAAGATGAAAGAGCCGCTCAAGGTGGGAGACCGTCCTTATGTGGTGGTGGAGGGAATTGCCAACACACAGCTTGCTCAAGAAGGATCCGCCCCTGCGGGAGAAGACCGCTTTCCCAAAGAGGAAAACGAATTTCGCGTGGTCTATACCGGCACCCTGCACAAGCGGTACGGCTCGGTGATGCTTACCGAGGCCTTTTCCCGAATCACCGACAAAGCCATCCACCTGTATCTATGCGGCGACGGGGACGGGCGGGAGGAGGTCAAGGCCAACGCGCAGAAGAATCCCAATGTCCACTATCTGGGGGTTTTGAAGCACGAGGACGCCATTCGCCTGCAGGCGAGCGCCGATTTGCTTGTGAACTCCATGCCGGAGTTCGGCATCCACACCGCCCTTTCTTTCCCGTCGAAAACGATGGAATATATGATTTTAGGCAAACCGGTGGCCTGCTTCAAGGTACGGGGAATCCCCGACGAGTACGACGGCTATCTGGACTATTTTGAAGAAGAAACGCCGCAAGCCATGGCCGAAAAGATCATGGAGCTCAAGGCAAAAGGCCAAGAGAC
This sequence comes from uncultured Eubacteriales bacterium, assembly GCA_951801675.1. GTDB lineage: Bacteria > Bacillota > Clostridia > Oscillospirales > Acutalibacteraceae > Solibaculum_A. The sequence continues at coordinate 29,080 of CATONX010000001.1, forward strand.
TCTCGCGCAGATGGGAAGAAAGAACCAGGAATTCGTCCTTGCCCATAAAAATCCCAAAACCCAGGTAGCCAAAATCCTGGATCTGTGGGGCGTTTTTCACGACCAATGAATGCGTTAGCCTTCAAAGGGTCAATAGAGAGGGGTCTATCAGAGAGGAAACCGCAATGAAAGATATTTTGATCGTTTATTCTAAGATGGTGGTGGGAGGCAGCACCACAAGCCTGCTTTCGCTCTTAAATGGGATCGATTACAGCAAATACCGGGTCGACCTTCTGCTTTATGACAATGGCGGCGACCTGCAGTCCTTTATAAATCCCAACGTCAATGTGCTGCCCCAGGCGAAGGATAGCACCCGTCCCCTTGTAAAGCTCAGTAACCCCTCCTTCTGGATCCATCTTCAGAAGGCAAGGCGGCTGAGCCATAAATACAAGAATAAGCTCATAAATGCCCAGATTATGTCCAAGTACGAGGCGCTCGCCTGCGGGCGGCCCCGCAAGGAATACGACGTGGGGATCAGCTTCCTGGAATTCTGGCCCACCGAGTACCTTTGCCGCCGGGTCAGGGCGAAGCGGAAGATCGGCTGGATTCACATTGACATCAAGGAGGCGGGGCTGCGAAAGGAACTCAGTCGGTCGGTCTTTTCCCTTCTGGACCAGGTGGTGCTTGTTTCCGACCCCTGCTTGCAGAACTTTGTGAGCCTTTACCCGGAATTTCGTCAGAAAGCGGTTTGCATGGAAAACATCCTAAGCCAGAAAACCATCCGGGAGATGGCGGCTCGTCCGCTGGCGGAACCGCTTCCCCTGGATCCAAACGACTGCAACCTGGTCACCGTCTGCCGGGTGGCCTTCGTGTCCAAAGGGCTCGACCGTGGGGTCGCTGCTTTCCTGCGCCTCAAGAAAGAAGGCCGGCTTACGGGTCTACGCTGGTTTGTCATCGGAGACGGTCCGGACCTGCCGAGACTCAAGGAGATGATCCGGGACAATGGGCTCGAGCAGGAGATTATCCTTTTGGGCCAGCAGATTAATCCCTGTCACATTGAAAAATATATGGATGTTTTTTTCCTTCCGTCCCGGTATGAGGGAAAGCCCATGGCTGTCACCGAGGCGCAGATGCTGGGCCTGGTGCCGGTGGTCAGTAATTATTCCTCTGCCAAAAGCCAGGTCAGCCATGGAGTGGATGGGGTGATTATGGAGAACAGCGACGATGCTCCTTACCATACCCTGCGTGCGCTTTTGGACGGGAAGCTTGATCTGGCTGGAATGAAGGAAAACGTACAGAAAAATGACTATTCGAACACCGAAGAAATCCAACGATTTTATGAGATGGTAGAGCCGGATGCCGGTTTGTGCCCATAACACAAAGGAGGTAGGAAAACAACGTGCCAAAACGCAGTAAGCTTGTCCTGGATTTTCCTCTGTTCTTTCAGCTGATTATTACCTTGCTTTCCGTGTATGTTCTTTTTGATACAGGGAAATCCTTCAACGGGGTGGTTACGCTTGTTTTGAGCAGTGTGGCGGTGTCACTTCTCCTGATCGTGCTCAGGCAGCGGCGGGTTTTCACCCTTTATTTCTGCTTTATGCTGTTTCTGGCGCTGTTCCACTTTGGGCAGCTGGTGCTGTATGTCTTCGGCGCCCGCGTGGACACCTCCTTTTCCTACGATCTCATGAACCTATATAGCAGCTACGATTTGCAAAGGACGCTCCTGTTCTGTCTGGTGGCGTTCAACGTGATGAACTTATTTGGAATGCTTTTGCTGCAGCGCAGAAGGAAAACGCCGCCCATGGACACCGCTAAAAAAGAGGCCCAGGGTCTTAACGACCAAAGAGGGCAGATGGTCTATCGGTTCGGCCTTGTCCTGTTTGTGATCCTGCTCATCCCGGTCCTGATCTACGACGTGCAGATGATTACCTCCGCGTCGCAGGTTGGCTACCTGGCCAAGTATACCACCGATACCGGCGTCTTTGGTGATCTGGAGGTTTACTTTTCCGCGGCAATTCTCTGTATGCTGGTGACGGCCAAAAATCAGAACCGTCCCTGGAAGGGAATCTATTACTATGCATTGCTCCGGGTCCTTGTCCTGATGCTGCTGGTGGGCAACCGTGGCAATATGCTCATTACCGCCATATTGTACATTTACGCCAAGCACTGGTTTATCAAGCCCTATACCAGGAAAAACTGGCTTTCGGTTGGAGCGATCTGCATCGGCGTGGTGGTGCTGATGCCCTTTATCGCCTTTATTCGCGGAAAGACCAGCGAACTTGGTTTCTGGGAATATTTGAGCACCAACAATCCGGTGACCCAGTTTCTTTCCGAATTCGGCTCCACGCTGGTCACCCCTGTTTTATCCTTTCAGTATGTGGATTCCTTCGGCTTCTTGGGAGGAAAATCGTTCCTGGGCGCCTTGGCGGTCTTGATTCCGTTCTCCAATGTGCTTTTTGGCGGGATTAAGCAGTACATGTCCGTGGGCGTGCTGCTAAACCCGTATGCGCCGGCGGTAGGAGCGCTGGGCGGCTCGGTTTTTGCGGAGCTTTACATCAACTTCGGGTGGGCCTCGCTGGTGCTGGCTGGTTTGTTCGGGCTGGGCATTGCGAAGATCTCACAGGTGCTGGAAAACGGCGTCGATGGCAACCATCCGTTGCTGTCGAGTATGCTGCTGTATTTTTCTTACGGCATCCTTTTGTATGTAAGAGGCGGCTTTTTGGATATTGTCCAGGTCGGTAAGCGGGTGCTCTATCTATGCATTGTGTTCTATTTGTTTAAAAACCTGGTGAGCAGAAGAAACCGTAGCCGTCTAAGCGGCGAGGAAGAGGAAGGAAGTGACGGCCTTGAGCCGTATCAGTCTGATTAAGAATGTGATCCGGATGGCCGGCTGGAAGCTTCGGTATGGTAAGCGGCTGTCCGGCAGTCTGGTTCAGAATTTTGGGAAACGCTCTTCCATCGAAATACATAAAAACGGCCGTCTGACCCTGGGAAAGGCCATTTTTTCCCGGTCGAATACGGTGATCGTAGTCGCCGGGAACGGATCTTGTACCATTGGGAATAACGTCTATTTCAATAATAACTGCGCGGTGACGGCCATGGAGGAAATCGTGATTGAGGACCGGGTCACGATTGGAAATAATACGGTAATTGTGGACCATGACCATGATTACCGCAATCAGGAAGCCGGGCACGTGGTTTGCAGCAAGGTCTCGATCGGCGCAAACACTTGGATCGGCGCCAACTGTGTCATTCTTCGGGGCTGCCAGATTGGGCGCGACTGCGTCGTGGCGGCCGGCTCTGTGGTCATGGGCAGCATCCCGGATCACACCATTTATTATCAGAAACGAGAAACGGTATGTAAGCCATACGATAAGCAAGAGCAAAAAAAGGAAGAGCTGGTGCAAGCACGTTAGGGAAGCGCGGATGCAGCAAGGAAGAAGTAAGATGATGGAAGGGAAAGCCGCCTGCATCGCCATCGAGCGGGATGCGTCCTTTTTTCGGGGAAGCTTATGCGGAAAGAAACCGGATTCCGGCCGCTTTGGCGATTGCTTTGCGCGAAACTGCAAACCAGATAAGGAATGGATAGAAAGGAAGAGCAAATGAAGAAAATAGGGATTTTGACGACCTATTATTCTGAAAACTACGGTGCGGCACTGCAGGCATATGCGCTGCAGAAAGCACTCGAGTCGATGAACTGCGATGTGGAACTGATTCGATACCGAAATTTACATACCACCCGATATATCCTCGATGCGCATAAAGAAAGCATCCGGCAGGAGCCGTTCTTCCATATGGTGAAACGAAGAGCGAAGAATTTAAAGGTAAAGCTTATCGGCACTGGAATCAGAACAGAGGATCGCCAGGTCCGGAAAGCGGCGTTTGACCGGTTTATTGCGCAATTTTTGCGATGCGGGAAGGAGCAATTCTCTTCACCCGAGGAATTCAAGACGTTTGCCGCGTCCAGTGAGGCGGAGTATGATCTTTATATATGCGGCAGCGACCAGGTATGGAATCCGCAAGTCCATCATTTTGATCCGGTGTATTTGCTGGATTTCCAAAGCCGTGCCAAACGGGTTTCCTATGCGCCCAGTATTGCCGTCAACAAGCTCAGCGATGCGGAAACCAAACGCCTCGCTGCCTCTGTAGGCAAACTGGATCAGATTTCCGTACGGGAAAAGGATGCCGTAACTCTCCTGTCGCCCCATCTTCCGAAAAAACAGGTGCGTTTGGTGGCGGACCCCACTTTTCTGCTTAACCGGGAAGCCTGGCAAAGCCTCGCAAGCAATACCCATCTTCCGGAATCCTATATTTTAGTCTATATGCTCGAATACAATTCCTTTCCCAAGGATGCCGTTCGCATGATCAACGACTATGCCCGCACCCATCATACTCAAATTATTTGCCTGCCCTATACCAAAATTCGGTTTGGACGCGGGATCAAGGCGGAGATGCGCTATGATGTGGCGCCCAATGATTTCATTGCGCTGCTTGTGCACGCCAAATGCGTTTTTACCAATTCGTTCCACGCTACCGCCCTTTCCATCAACAACAACAAGGAATTCTATGTTTTTCTGCAAAGTTCCGAGAAGATCAACATTCAATCCCGGATCCATAACCTCTTGGAAACGTTTCATCTGCAAAAACGGGGAATTCACAGTGCCTCGGACTATTATGGGAATACCCAGGCAATCCAATACGATGAGGCAAACGAAAAAATCGAAGAACTGCGCCAGGATGGATTCGCCTATTTAAAGACATGCTTGGATGGCTGTTCGTGCGAGGGGCCTGATTGTAGGGATGAATAAAACAAAAAAATTCGTGCTAAATGCCTCATTCAGTGCCCTGCAGCAGGTGCTGACGATGATTGTCGGGCTGATTACCCCACGCATCATGCTGCAATTTTACGGTTCGGAAATCAACGGCCTGGTCACTTCTATTACCCAGTTCATTTCTTATTTTTCCCTAATTGAGGCAGGACTTTCCGGCGCAGCGGTATATTCGTTATATAAGCCGCTGGCAAATCAGGATGTAAAAGGCATCAACGGCATTGTATCCGCCGCCAAACGAACCTATACAAAGCTGGGATTTGTCTTTTCCGGCCTGACGTTGCTGCTGGCCGCGATCTATACCAGCATCATAACCGTGCAGGGCCTCACGTTTACGGAGATTTTTGTGCTGATTCTGGTCATGGGCGTTTCCGGCGCCATGGAATTTTTTACAATGGCGAAATATCGGGTTCTCTTCACCGCCGATCAGCGGCAGTACATCCTCTCTTTTTCCACGATGGTCGGAATTGTCCTAAATACCGTTATTATCGCGGTCTGTGCGGTCAGTCATATGAACATCGTATGGCTCAAGGCTATTGCCGTATGCTCGGTGTTTGTCCGGTCGGCGATTTTAGCGGGTTATATGCGAAAGCGCTACAAATACGTGGACTTTAAGGAAAAGCCCAATATGAAGGCGCTGGACAAGCGGTGGGACGCCCTTTACATGCAGATCCTTTGGAGTTTGCAGTCGGGCGCGCCCGTGGTGCTGGCGACTGTCTTTACCAATATGGTGCAGGTCAGCATTTATTCCATCTATAATATGGTGATCCTAGGGATCAACAATGTCGCATCCATCTTTATGTCGGGACTGCAAGCCGCCTTTGGGGATATTTTGGCCAAGGGAAACAAGGAGCACCTGCAAAAGATTTACGGGCAGTTCCAGTTCGCGTTTTATTCCATACTATCGGTTTTATATTCGGTTACGGCGGTTATGTATATGCCGTTTATCCACAACTACGTTGCCAATCTGTCCGATTCGGATATCTATATTCTCCCCACCTTCGGGGTTCTGTTTTTTATCAACGGCCTGCTGTTTGCAGCGAAGACGCCGCAGGGCATGATTACCATTGCGGCCGGCATGTACCGGGAAACCCGGTGGCAGACCAGCATCCAGGCGGGAATCTTGGTGGTTGGCGGTGTCATTTTGACTCCCTTGCTTGGACTCAATGGAACGCTGCTTGCGGCAATTGCGTCCAATCTGTACCGCTTGATTGATTTTGTGATCTTCGTGTCCAAGCACATAACGAGCATGAAAATTTGGGATACAGTGGTACATCTGATTCGCATGGCCGTGCAAATCATCCTTGTGTTTGCAGTTTTTTGGTTTGTTGCATTGCCCAACGACGGTTATGGGCAGTGGCTGCTCAGCGCTTGCATCGTTTTGGCGGTTTCCGTGGCGATTGTGCTGCTGAGCGCTGTGATTTTCAATAGAAAGGATTTGAAGGAGCTGTTTAGCCGCGTCAAAATGGTAATAAAAAGATGATTCATGTCTATGATGGGAAAAAAACGTGTACCGGCTGCGGCCTTTGCGCGTTTGTGTGCCCCAAAAAAGCGATTGCCATGGAACCGGATGAAGAAGGTTTTTTATATCCGCGTATTGATACAGACCGGTGTGTGGATTGCGGGCTTTGCCGCAAACGCTGTCCCAACCAGCCGGATAAAATAGAGAAACAGCGGCATCCCCTTTCCAGCCTGGCTGCCAAAAACAGCGATCAGGTCCGTGAAAACAGCAGCTCGGGAGGAATATTTACCGCTCTTTCGGATACGATGCTGCAAGAGGGCGGCGTGGTGTTTGGTGCTCAATTGATGGAGGACGGACAGGTTTGCCACACCATGGCTGCAACGGCGGACCAGCGGGACCGCATGCGGGACTCAAAGTATGTCCAGAGTGACATTACCAGTTGTTTTGATGCGATCAGCCAAGCGCTGGCGGCGGGAAAAACCGTGTTGTTTGTGGGAACCCCATGCCAGACGGCGGCGGTCGGCGCCGCTTTCCCCAATGACAGGAAGGCGTCCAAGCTGCTATTGTGCGACCTTGTCTGCCATGGAGTTCCAAGCCCACGGGTCTTTTCCGCTTACCGGCAGCAGCTTCTAAAGGAGCAGAGCGGTGCGGTAAAGGGCCTTGCTTTTCGCAGCAAGAAGGCGGGCTGGAGCTGCCGGGCGGTCACCATTGAAACGGGCGGCGGCGAAAAGTCGTCCTTTTTGCTGGACGACCGGTACTTCCGCTTATATTTTGCCGGCCTGATTACGAGACCCTGCTGTCATGCTTGTATCTATACCAATCTCCACCGTCCCAGCGACATCACCATAGGGGACTGCTGGGGAGAAGCTGTCCGGGATTTGTCCATTTATGACGAATTGGGCCTTTCTCTTGTGTTGATCCACACGCAAAATGGAATGGACCTGTTCGGGAAAGCGCAGAAATCCATTTCGTGTGAGGAGATCCGCCTCAGGGACTTTATGCAGGAGCAGCTGCAAAAGCCGAGCCGGGCGGGAGAATCCCGTGCGCAGTTCTGGAAAGAGTTTCAGAGCAAATCGTTTAAGAAAGTACTGCAAAAGTATACCCTAACCGGGTTCACCGGGAAGGTACACCGAGTATCGGGCGCAGTCCAGCGCCTGTTGAAAAACAAGGAGGGCAATCATGCATAACAATTCCATGTTCAAAGGGAAAACCCTGCTGATTACGGGCGGCACCGGTTCTTTCGGCAATGCGGTGCTCAACCGGTTTTTGACCACCGATATCGGAGAAATCCGCATTTTCTCCCGGGATGAGAAAAAGCAGGACGATATGCGCCATACCTACCAGTCCAAGTATCCCCAGTATTCCGACAAAATCAAGTTTTATATCGGCGATGTGCGCGACATCCAAAGCGTGAAAAACGCCATGCACGGAGTGGATTTCATTTTCCACGCCGCCGCTCTCAAGCAGGTCCCGTCCTGTGAGTTTTTCCCCATTGAAGCGGTGAAAACCAACGTGTTCGGCACTGAAAACGTGCTGACCGCGGCCATCGAGGCGGGGGTGCGCAAAGTCATCTGCCTGTCCACCGACAAGGCCGCCTATCCGGTCAACGCCATGGGAACCTCCAAGGCCATGATGGAAAAGGTGTACATTGCCAAGTCCAGGACCATTCCCCAGGATAAGACCCTGATTTGCGGAACCCGGTACGGAAACGTCATGTGCTCGCGCGGCTCGGTCATTCCCCTTTTCATTGAGCAGATCAAGAAAGGCCTGCCTCTCACCGTGACCGACCCGGCCATGACCCGCTACATCATGAGCCTGGAGGAAGCGGTAGAGCTGGTTTTGTATGCGTTCGAGCATGCCAACAGCGGGGACATTATGGTGCAAAAGGCTCCGGCCTGCACCATCGGGGACCTGGCCCAGGCGGTCAAGGAACTGTTCCATGCCGACAATGAGATTAAAGTCATCGGCATCCGCCACGGCGAAAAGATGTACGAAGCGCTCCTGACCAAGGAAGAGTGCGCCAACGCCGTGGACCTAGGGGATTTCTTCAAGGTGCCGGCGGACAAGCGGGACCTTAACTACGATAAGTATTTCAACGAGGGCATCCACGGAAGCGGCATGAAATACGAGGAATACACCTCCAGCAACACCAATCAGCTGAATGTGGAGCAGATCAAGGAAAAGCTGCTGAGTTTGAGCTATATCCAGAAGGAGCTGGCGGAATGGGAGGCACGGTAACCGGCTGCTGTGTGCAAAGGATACCGTCCCGGCAAGGAAGAGAGGAACGAAGGTAAGATGAAGGTATTGATTACGGGCGCAAACGGCTTTATCGGGAAAAACCTGATTGCCGAGCTCGAAAACATCCAAAGCGGGAAGAGCAGGCAAAGTAGCCTTTCCTCCCTCACTCTTTATGCATATGACATGGACACCGACCCCAAACTGCTCGACGGGTTCTGCGCGGACTGCGACTTTGTTTTTCACTTGGCCGGCGTCAACCGTCCCAAAGAGCAAAGCGAGTTCATGCAGGGAAATTTCGGGTTTACCTCCACCCTGCTCGATACCCTCAAGCGCCACAAAAACGCCTGCCCGGTGATGCTCGCCTCCTCCACCCAGGCCGCGCTTGACAATCCCTACGGCCATTCGAAGAAGGCAGGGGAGGATCTGCTGTTTGCTTATGGAAGGGAAACCGGCGCGAAGGCGCTGGTGTACCGGTTTCCAAACGTGTTTGGCAAATGGTGCCGGCCCAATTATAACAGCGCCGTGGCCACCTTCTGCCACAACATTGCCCGCGGCCTGCCCATCACCGTCAATGACCCCACCGTTTCGATGACCCTGGTGTATATCGACGATGTGGTTTCAGAGCTCATCCACGCCCTGGAGGGGAAGGAAACCCGGGACGGGGATTTCTGCAAGGTGCCGGTGGAGCACTCTGTAAAGCTCGGGGAGATTGTGGACTTGCTTTATTCTTTCAAGGAGAGCCGGGAGACCAAAAACGTCCCCAACATGGCGAACCCTTTTGAAAAGAAGCTCTATTCCACCTATTTAAGCTACCTGCCGGAAGATCAGTTCAGCTATCCGCTGAAGATGAACGTGGACGACCGGGGTTCCTTTACCGAAATTCTGCGCACGCCCGACCGGGGCCAGTTTTCCGTGAATGTCTCCAAGCCCGGCATCACCAAGGGCAATCATTGGCACCATACGAAGAACGAAAAGTTCGTGGTGGTCAAAGGGGAGGGCCTGATCCGGTTTCGGAAAATCGGCAGCGAGGAGATCGTGGAATACCGGGTGTCGGGGGACAAAATCGAAGTGGTGGACATCCCCACCGGCTACACCCACAGCATCGTCAACGTGGGGGATACCGACCTGGTCACCTTCATGTGGTGCAACGAATGCTTCGATCCGGAGAAGCCGGATACGTATTTTCTGGAGGTATAGGGCATGTCCAAATTGAAGCTGATGACCATCATGGGGACCCGGCCGGAAATCATCCGGCTGAGCGCGGTGCTCAAATGTGCCGACCGGTACTTTGACCATATTATGGTGCATACCGGGCAGAACTGGGATTACACCCTCAACGAGATTTTCTTTCAGGATTTAGGGCTGCGCAAGCCGGACTATTATCTGGACAGCGTGGGAAAGGACCTGGGCGAGACCATGGGAAACATCATCGCCAAGTCCTATGACGTGCTCAAAAAGGAACAGCCGGACGCGCTGCTGGTGCTGGGGGACACCAATTCCGCCCTGTCCGCCATCAGCGCCAAGCGGCTGAAAATTCCGATTTTTCATATGGAGGCGGGCAACCGCTGCTGGGACTGGAACGTGCCTGAAATGGTCAACCGCACCATCGTCGACCACATTTCCGACATAAACCTTCCCTATACCGAACACAGCCGCCGCTATCTTCTAAGCGAAGGGGTGGACGGCAAAACCATCTTTGTCACCGGCAGCCCCATGAGCGAGGTGCTGCGGGACCATGCGGCGAAGATTGCGCAGAGCGACGTGCTCGATCGGCTGGGGCTTACCCCCAAAGGCTATCTTCTTCTTTCCGCCCACCGGGAGGAGAACATCGATAACGAAGCGCATTTCATCAGCCTGATGACCTCCATCAACCACATTGCCCAAACGTATCAGATGCCGGTCATCTATTCCACCCATCCCCGCAGCCGCAATATCATTGAAAAGCGGGGCTTTCAGTTCCACCCGCTGGTGCAGAGCATGCAGCCCTTCGGCTTTTTGGACTACAACAAGCTCCAGCAGAACGCCTACTGCGTGCTGTCCGACAGCGGGACCCTCAGCGAGGAAAGCGCCCTGCTGCATTTCCCCGCCGTGCTCATCCGCACCTCCACCGAACGCCCGGAGGTGCTCGACAAGGGCACTATCGTGGTCGGCGGCATCCAGGGAGAGGATGTGGAGCAGGCCATGAACCTGGCGGTTTCCATGTTCGAAAACGGCGAGGAGACGATTTTAGCGGAGGATTACGCGGACACGAACGTGTCGGTAAAGGTGATCAAGATTATCCAAAGCTATGCGAAAATCGTCAATCTTACCACTTGGAGAAAAGAATAAGGCGGACCTTCGTCCGCCCTAGTTCGCACCGGCCGGCCCGCCGCCTTGAGGGGGCCGGCCGTTTTCCCGGTTTTGGGCCAGCCTTGCGCAAAGGTGAATGAGAAACCGCACGGTGTCCTTTTCTGTATTCGGATTCTCAAAACGGATGGATAGGGGTTGGTTTTTCATGAGGCTCCCCTCCTTTGTCCCATATCTATTCGGACAAGCCTGCAAAATATGCAGCGCCATAAGCGGACAATGGGAAAATGCCCCTCTAAGAACCGGTTATCGGAAGAAAAATATCCCTGCGTACAAGGAAATTTGCGCCGGGATTTTCTGCTGTTTTTCGAAAGAAGCGGGTTTTCATTGACGAAGGGCCTTTCTTTGCCTTACAATAAAAGTTATGACATATCATACCTAGAGGCGGGTGATTGGATGAACCAGGTTCTTATTCTAGGCGCCGGAGGCCACGCGAAAGTGGTGGCTGACCTTGTGGAGCTGGCCGGATACACAGTCGCCGGGTTTCTGGATGACCATCCGGCTGGGCCCAGCGTCTTCGGAAAGCCGGTGCTTGGGCCCATTGCGGATTGTCTTCGTTATCCGCAGCACGCTTTTGTCATCGGCATCGGCAGCAATCAGGTCCGCCGGGAGCTGGCCGCACGTTATCCCCTTCGCTGGATTACCGCTGTGCATCCCAAGGCCGTGGTGGCCCGGGACGCGGTGCTGGGTCCGGGTACGGTGGTGATGGCCAATGCCGTCATCAATCCCACAGCGGCGGTGGGCGCGCACGCCATCGTCAATACCGGCGCCATCGTGGAGCACGACAACGTCATTGGGGACTTTGCCCATCTTTCGCCGGGCTGCGCGTTGGGCGGCACGGTCACGGTCGGGGCAGGCACCCATGTGGGCATCGGCGCCTGTGTGCGCAACAACATCCGTATCGCACCGGACTGCGTGGTTGGCGCGGGTGCCGTGGTGGTAGCGGACCTGTCACAACCGGGAACCTATGTGGGCTGCCCGGCGAAGCTGCTGAAAAAATAAGGAAAAGAGGCGGACGTGTGGGACGCAGTAAGTATCAATATTTGGTTAAGAATATCGGCCTGTTTACCCTGAGCAGCTTTGCGACGAAGATTTTGTCCGCCCTGCTGCTGCCCCTCTACACCACCTTTTTGGTGGACGAGCAGTTCGGCAGCATCGATGTTATCTATGTCACCGTAACCCTGCTCATCCCCATTCTGACCCTGAGTATCCACGATGGGGTGCTGCGGTTCGCCATGGACCAGTGTGAGGACAAAAAGAAGGTCTTTTCCCTGGGAATGGAGGTCACGGTGGCCGGCTGTGTGCTGCTGACCCTGCTTATGCCGGTCTATGGGCAGATTTCCACGTTTGCCGATTTTAAGTTTCACTTTCTGGCGCTTTACATTGTCTCTGCCTTCAACTCGATCTTTGCCAACTTTGCCCGCACGGTAGATCAGGTCAAACTCATCACCATCAGCTCCATCGCCGCCTCAGCCGTCACCATGGGGCTCAATGTCTTTCTCATTGCCGGGCCGCCCCGCATGGGGGTGGACGGCTACCTGTTCTCCATGATTGTCGGCAATCTGGTGGGCTGTGTGATTTACTTTTTCTTCGGGCGGATGTACCGGTATTTGACCTTGCAGGGGTTTGACAAGGCCCTTTTCAAACGGATGATCCTCTACAGCATCCCCCTTATCCCGAACCATCTTTTCTGGCTGATCAATTCCAGCCTGGACCGGTACTGTCTGACGGCCATCACCGGTCTTGCGGCCACCGGCCTTTACGCCCTGGCCAGTAAAATCCCCACCCTTCTTAACACGCTGACATCGATTTTTCAGCAGGCCTGGAGCATTTCCGCCATCAAAGAGTACCAGACCGAGGAGGGGGAGCGGTTCTTCTCCAGCATCCACCGGATTTTCAGTTACGTGATGCTGCTCAGTTCTTCCCTCCTGGTAGCGCTCTGCCAATACTTGGCGATGTTCTTTTTCCAGGGGGAAAACTATCAGGCCTGGTCTTTGATCCCTCTTTTGGCCCTGGCCTTCTATTACAGCTCTCTCAATTCCTTTCTGGGCTCAGTCTATACCGCCACCAAACGGACCAAATCCCTCTTTGTTACCACTGCCGCCGGCGCGGGGGTCAATGTGGCCTTCAACCTCCTGCTTATTCCCTTCTTCGGTCCCTACGGGGCGGCGGTTGCCACCTGCCTGAGCCACTTTGCGGTGTGGCTGGCGCGCTCGATTACTTCTCGAAAAATCATCCGCATTCAGGTGGATTATAAGCGGATGATCCCCTCTCAGGTTCTGCTTGTTTTGCAGGTAGGGCTGATGACTGCTCAAACCGGCATCCTCTGGTCTGCCGGTATCTTCGTTGCCATTTTCCTACTAAACCTTTCCACCTTCAAGCAAGCCAAGGATTTTCTCAAGTCCCGCCTGAAAAAGCGCGCACGGTAACGGGGAAGCCTTGCGATGAGGGACGCCTTGCCTGCAACCGCATAAAAAACGCGCCTCCTGGCTCATTCCAGGAGGCGCGTTTTGTTAACCCCTTGTTATCGGAAGTTATTCTTGCGAAATTGCCGGCGGGTTTTGCTGTATTTGATCTGCTGACGGACGGTACGGAAAAAGTCGCCGCCGAAGAACAAGAGTACGTTCAAAAGGGACATGAGGATGGACACTCGCAGCGGCCAGGTTCCCAGGATGAGAACCACCACAAAGTAGACCGCGTCCAGAATGGCCAGGTACTTGACCTTGATGGGAATCAGGAAGAACAGCATCACCTGAACGTCCGGATACACCGCCGCAAAGGCCAGGAACAAGGAAAGGTTTAAAAAAGAGTTGGTGGCCGAGCCGGTAAACAGCGCGCCGAGAATGGTGCCCAACACCCCTACCAGATAGAAAAAGGTAAACTTGAAGGTGCCCCATTCCCGTTCCAGCAGGTTGCCGATTAAGCAGTAGAAATAAAGGCTGAAAAGAATCCAGATGGGCGAGCTGCTTGGCGGCAGGATCAGAAAGGAGAGAAGCCGCCAGACCTGCCCTTGCGCCACCAGCCCCATGTCCAGGTACAGATACGAAGAGATCCCCAGGTCCGGCCGGACAAATTCCACCAGGAACACCGCCAGCATCAGGGCGGAAAGAATGTACATCAGATAGGGGATACCGATGCGCCCGCATTTTCGTTCCAGCTTGTTGAGCCAGTTCATGTCGTCACGTCCTTTCGGTCAAAAGCGCCGTTCAGTCGGAGAACAAGGGGGTGCTGAAATAGCGCTCTCCCGTGTCCGGCAGTATGGTGACCACCGTTTTCCCTTTCCCAAGCTTCCTTGCCAGCTTCAAGGCCGCCGCAATGTTCGAACCGCTGGAAATGCCGCAGAGTATCCCTTCCTCGCTTGCCAGCCGCTTGGCCGCGCCCAGCGCCTCCTCATCGGTGACGATGCACACCTCGTCGTAAATGGAGGTATTCAGGTTCTCCGGGATCAACCCGTCCCCAATGCCCATTTGCAGATGAGTCCCGATGCTGCCGCCGGAAAGAATGGCGGCATTCTGGGGCTCCACCGCCCAAATTTCGATGCCCGCGTACTTCGCCTTCAGCGTTTCCCCGATGCCCGTGATGGTGCCGCCGGTTCCTACCCCGGAGCAGAAGCCGTCAATGGTGCAGCCCGCGTCCTCAATGATCTCCAGCGCCGTGTGCTCCCGGTGGACCTGGGGATTGTCGGGGTTTGTAAACTGCTGAGGGATGAACACCCGCGCATCCTCCTTGGCCATACGAAGGGCCGTCTGCATGCATTCCTCGATGCACTTGCCGATGTCCCCCTCGTCGTGGATGAGGATGACCTTGGCGCCGTACTGGCTTACCAGCTTGCGCCGTTCTTCGCTGACCGAGTCGGGCATGATAATCCTTACCTCATAGCCCAGCACCGCGCCCACCAGGGCCACGCCGATGCCCTGGTTGCCGCTGGTGGGCTCCACCAGAATGGTGTCCGGCCCGATGAGACCCTTCTCCCGTGCTTTGGTAATCATGTTATAGGCAGTGCGGGTCTTGATGGAACCGCCGATGTTGACCGCCTCGTATTTCACCAGCACCTGCGCGTCCTGGGGCCCGGTCATTTTCTGAAGCCGGATGAGGGGAGTGCGGCCGATGGCCTGCAATATGTTCTCGTAAATCAAGATCCGATTCCTCCTTTGGCAGATAACCTCTTTATTCTAACGGAAATACGCCCAAACTGCAAGGAGAAACCTCACCTTGAGCATGGGATGTTTAAGTCCGGATTATACCCGGCCGGGGGTATTTCTCCATTGTATGCAAAAATCCGCGAAAAGGACCATCCAGGCCGCCTTTTTTCCAGAAGAGCCCCGTCTCCCAGCCTTATAACCGGTTTAAAAAGGCTGCGGCAAAGAAAAAGCAAGGCCGGTAAAAGAACGCTCTCCGGCCTTGCCCCTATAACGAATGCCAGAAATTCAGGACATTCGCTTTTTTATGCATTCTTTGAAATTCCTTAGCAGCCCAGCGCCGCCAGCTGCTTGGCAATTTCGGCCTTGACCGCCTCTACCGCTTCGGTAAAATCCCGGTCGTCGCCGTACACAAGATCGGTGCGGAAGGTTTTCGTCCGGTCTGCAAACTCCACGGCATTTCGGCCGCAGGTCTTGGGGCTGACCACCAGGCGCAGCGGGCACCCCAAAAGGTCCGCATCCGAGAACATGGACCCGGCGCTTACCGCCCGGTCGTCATACAAAACTTCCACGCCGGCGGCCGTCAGCTGCCGGTACAGCTCATCCGCCACCGCCTGCACGTCGCCTTTGGAGGCGTTGAGCGCGCAAAGCTCCACCTGCCAAGGCGCGATGGACATGGGCCAGATGGGGCCGTAATCGTCGTGATGGGCCTCGCATACGGACGCGGCCAGCCGGCCCACACCGATGCCGTAGCAGCCCATAATGGGATGCTTGAGGGCGCCTTTTTCGTCCAGGTACTGCATGTTCATCGCCTTGGTGTACTTGGTGCCCAGCTGGAAGATGTTGCCCACCTCGATGCCGCGGCTGATGGTAAGGTGCGGCTTGCCGCAGGACGGGCAGATGCCGCCGGTATAGGCCTTTGCTACATCCACGAACGCCACGTCCTTCAGGTCCCGCTTTAGGGAAAGGCCGCTGTAATGGTACCCGTCCTCATTGGCGCCGCAGTAAAGCATGTTGCAGCCCTCCAGGGACCGGTCCACCACTACCGTCACGTTTTCCGGCAGCCCGATGGCGCCGATGGAGCCGGGGACCAGGCCGGATTCGGCGGGGATGTCCTGCGCCGGATGGACCTCACAGCCCAGGTAATTGCGCAGCTTCGTGACGTTGACCTCCAAATCGCCCCGCACGAAGATGACCACGTAAGAGTCGTCTTGGTTTTTCTGATAGACCACTGCCTTGGCCGTCTGGGTGGGCTTTATGTGGGCGAATTCGCACAGGTCCTCAATGGTCTTGACTCCCGGCGTTTCGAACTTGGTCAGAGGCGCTTCCTCCACCGTCTCGTTTTCCACGATGCATTCCGCCGCTTCCATGTTGGCCCGGTAGCCGCAGTCGCCGCACAGCACGATGCTGTCTTCCCCGATGCCGGTCAGCAGCATGAACTCGTGGGATACGCTGCCGCCCATCATGCCGGAGTCCGACTTGACCGCCACCACCTCCGGCACCCCCGCCCTAGCGAAGATGCGGTTGTAGGCGTCCAGGCACTTGTCATAATACTCCTGCAAATCCTCCTGAGAGGTGTGGAACGAGTAGGCGTCCTTCATGGTGAACTCCCGCACCCGCACCAGGCCGCCCCGGCAGCGGGGTTCGTCGCGGAATTTCGTCTGAATCTGGTAAATCATGAACGGATAGTTCTGATAGCTGGTAGCCACATCTCTTGCCAAATGGACCGCTGCCTCTTCGTGGGTCATGCCCAGCACATTTTTCGCACCGCTGCGGTCGGCAAACCTGGCCATCTCACTGCCGATGCTGTCATACCGTCCTGACTCCTGCCAAAGGGTGGCGGGCATGACCACCGGGAACAGTACCTCCTGCCCGTCCAGTTTGTCCATTTCGTCCCGGATGATGGCTTCCACCTTCTTGGTAACGCGCCGCATAGGCATAAATAGGGAAAAGACACCGCTGGAAACCTGTTTGATATACCCGCCGCGAATCATCAAGATATGATTGGCAGTTTGGCAGTCTGCCGGCGTTTCTTTGAAACGCATGCCGAGCAGCTGGCTCATTTTCATCTGTATCCACTCCTCCGAATTTGGCCCAGCTGTGGCCGGGCGACATTTGCCCTCATTATAGCACAATCTTTCCCAAAGCGAAAGAGGACGGGATGCAAGCAGGAGAAAAAGGCGGTATGCCGCTCCCGATCCTAGGAGCGGCATACCGCCTTTTTGCAAAGCAACCGTGTTTTATTAGGGCTTTTTCCCGTTCCAGTTCGTTACATCCATATGTACAGTTGATTTTGAAATATCAAATTCCTTGGCGGCTGCGCGCACGGTCGCCTTATTTTCGAGGATATACACTCCCAGTTCCACTGCACGCTCTTCTAAAACGCCCTTCATGTAAAAAGCCTCCCTCGTAAAACTCGATGGTACTATCCGATATATATGCGATTGCCTGCGCCAAATAGACGGTTTTTGCGAAAAGGTTCGGTTTGAGAAAAAAGGAGGGGGACGGACAAAAGGTCCGTCCCCCTCCTTCTAAGGATTTTCTTAATAGATATCGACGCACAGATTATAGAGTTGCTTGCTGCCATCAACAATGGCATACCCATCTGGCGCTGCGGAAGTATCCAATGTGCGGTAGATAGTAACGCAATTTTCCATGTCGGAATCTTCCGAAAAGAAATTCAGAGAATATAACTTGCCTGGTTCAACTGTAATCGGCTCTGAGGAAAGCTTTGTATAGCTGTTATCTTTTATTTTGGAAACATTTATTTGAGTGGAATAAATAATTTTTCCAGTCTCAACATCTTCAATTTCCATAGTAAGGCTGGATGTGTTAACACGTCCATAAGTGCCGAACTGTACACTTATTTCATTGATGGTATCCTTGTCGACAGAGAATACCTGGGATACTTCCTGCCCTGGATAAACTGGTCCGATAATATCGGCGGGGCTAGAGGAATAACCTGTGCCGGAGAAGGCAAGGGCGGGAGAACCCAGCGCGACGAAGAGACACAGAAACGCGGGAATTACGAAGATACTTACACCTAAAATCATGCGGGTTCGAATGAGAGCCATATGCTTATCCAAGCTTTCCGTGAAATCCGCCTGTGTAAACTTTGGATGCTTAAATAAACCAATCGCCAATAAGATACCTGAAAATGCCGACATAAGCATATCACGGTTTTGGATAATAAAAATATCTTTCATCATGACCTTGCGTCCAAGTGCTTCAGGAACGATGTTTTGAAAAATGCCAAAGATAAACAAGTGCTGGTCCACGTGTTTGACCCAGAAATTAACTGTAAACATAACAAACACGAGCATCAGAAGAATATCCACCGCCATAAAGATGTGGAATTTCTTATTGATGCATGCGCCCATTACCCAGAAAGGCACCGCCATAAGCAGCCACTGCGGATGCCACATGGATAGGCCGAACACGAGGAACATCGTCAAATTGGCAAAATAGAGGAACCACCGAGCATAGTCCTCTTTGGAATCCAGATCTTTGAAATAGGCCCATGCACAAATCGCAAGCCACAAAATAACAATCAGGCTGATGTGCTGAAATCCGGTGTCGATGGAAGCGTTGAAAATATAACCCGTTGCACCGAATCCCAAAACACCGTCTTGGAAAGCGGATGAAGGATAATAAATGAGCAGTTCCAGCGCGTAGGGAATTGCAACCAATGCAAGATTCCATAGGATTCGCCAAATCCTTTTTTCGCGCAGCAAAAGTAGCGGGATAAAGATGAGCAGTGAAAAATACTTAAAGGTAAAGGAAATACCAAAGAACAAAATGAATAGAAGGAGATTCTTGAGTTTTGGCTCCCGAAAATGCTTAAAATAAAAGTAAATACCCAACAGCATAAAAAATACGGTAAAAATATCGTATTGCCCGAAAATAAACTGGCTGAAAAAGCCGATCGGTGTTCCCAAAAAAACAAAAGCGCAAATTTTTGCTTTCTTCGAGCCGAATCCCAATTCCATTGCAATCTTATAAATCAAAAATGCAGATATTACGTAAAATAAAGAGGGCAATGCTTTATACCACATTAGCGCTACATAAGGCACTTCCATGGAGGGAACCGGCAGCATGCCGAATAACTTAAGTGGAATATTCCAGATAGCAAATAGAATGTAAGAACTGGGCATGTAAGAATTACCGCCCATGTATTCAGCATTATAATCGTAAAAGTCTAAAAAATGGCCGTTTAAATAGGCGATGGAAGAGCTGCCAGTATGAATTAGGTCACTTTGCTGAAACGTCAAAAAACAAAAGCCGGCCAATACGAAGAAAATGACGTAATCCCATATGGTAAGTGGTTTTTCCGCTATGCTGATTCGTTTAAGTTTGTGATTCATCAGAAATCTCTCCTTTTTCCTTGTTTTCATCCTTCTTATCAAAATTAAGCCGCTTTTCCTCGATTACCAGCGGACGCTTCATAATCCGGGTATTCATATTAAGAATATATTCACCCAAAAATCCAATAAAGAAAATCTGCACCGAGCCCATCAAGAATACCCCAATCAAGATGGGTGCGGTTCCGGCTGGGAAGGTATTCCAGAAAATCAGCTTTAGAACAAGATAGACCAAAGCAATGAGAAAGCTGATAGCGGAAAAAACAAAACCAATAATCGTCGCCAGCCGCAGTACCACCTTGGTATAGGAGGTGATGCTCAGCATGGCGGCATCGTAAAGCTTATAGAAATTATTGCTGGTTTTACCGGCCCGGCGTTTGGGCTGCTCGTAAGGAATTTCCTTTCGCTTATAACCAAGTTCCGCTACGATCCCTCGCAAGAACGGAGCCGGATCATCGAGATTTCGCAGAACCTCAATAAAATCCCGGTCATATAGTCCGGATCCGGTAAAATGTTCGATTTGTTCCACATCGGAAAGTCTTTTGATTATTTTGTAATAGCAGCTGCGCAGCCAATACATGAGCTTGCTTTCCTTGCTGCTGGTTTTGATCCCAATGACGATTTTGTAGCCGTTCTCCCACTCTTTTACATAACGGGGAATCATCTCCACTGGATCCTGAAAGTCCGCCACCATTTCAATCACGCAATCTCCCGTAGCCTGCAACATGCCGTAATAGGGGGAATTGAACTGGCCAAAATTGCGGGCGTTGAAAATCGCTTTGATTTTTGGATTCTCTTTGCACAGCTGCTCCAGAATTGGGCGCGTTTGATCCTTAGAGTCGTTGTCGATAAAGATGAGCTCATAATCGTATTGGGACAGCTCCGTTTCAAGGATGGAGATAACGGCCTGACTAATGGGTTGGACATTGGCCTCTTCGTTGTAGCAGGGGATCAACACACTGATTTTTTTCATTGCCCGTATTCCTCCTCTTTTCGAATGGTTGCCCGGATCCCATCAGCAAAGGAGAAGGTTTCCGTATAATTTCCGGCTGTTAAAGCAAGCAATCGGTCAATCACCGGCTGGATGGACAAAGCGCCCTCTTTGGCCTGTACAAACGTGCCGTACTCCAATGTTCCACGTTCTCCTACCGTTTTTTTGACCTCTTCCACAAAGGAACGAAGGGGACGGGTATCTTTGCTGGCAATATTCACAATTTGCGTACATGGATCGGTCGCCTTTTTCGCGTGGCGGTATAACTGGAACACCGCGTTGACCGCATCGTCGATATACATGAAATTCCACAAATGCCGGCAGGCGCTCAGAGACACCGTCTGGTCTTTGCGCAGATCCCGGATCAGGGTGGAGATGATCGACCAAGGATGGTCGCCATATCCATAAACACTGAAAAAGCGCAGATGGTAATACGTCAGGCCAAGCTGTCCGCATAAAGGCGCGGCTTTCTGATAAAATTCCAGCTTTGCCTTGCCGTATTCATTAATGGGATGACAGGTAAGTCCCTCGTCCATTTTTGACTCGGTTACGCCGTATTCCACACGAGAGCCTGCGTCCATGAACACCCGGCATCCCAGTTTCGCCGCGGCCCGGACGCAATCGAGCGAGCCTGCTACGTTTTGCGCTTGTACAGCAGGCGAGTCGATTTCTTCCCGGTTTACGCCTCCCCAGGCAAAGTGAAAAAATCCGTCCGCCTTTCCGATGAACGGCACGCAGTCGAGAACATTGGAGAGGCTGCAGGGAACCGTAATCAGGTTCTCATGGCGGGGAAGGGTATCTGCGTGCTTGGAACCGGGCCGGACCAGCGCGTAAACCTTCGCGCCGTTTTCCAGGAAAACACGAGCCAGATTGCTGCCTAGAAAGCCGGTGGCCCCGGATATTACAATATGATCCATAGCGGTTATATCTCCTCAATATAGTTGCTGCGCAGCGTGAAGATGGAAGTATCGCTGCCGAAACGGGAACGGATAATTCCGGCAATTTCCTCCGTATAACCCGGAGCGACGATCAGAATCGCATCCACGGGATTTTTGAGGGCATCGTCCGGCGAGAGAATTGGAAGATGAGAGGTAGGGGCAAACAGGCCTTGCTTAAAAGGAGCGGAATCAATAATATAAGCAATCTTTGCACCCAAACGGGTAGTGGCAGCCAAGGTAAAGCCCTGGTGGCTGGCGCCCCAAATGGCGAGCGCCTTCCCTTTTTGATGCAGGGAATCCACCAATTGGTCTACCTGTTGCTGGATCCGATCACGGCTTGCCTTTAATCCGGATACATCCACCGGTAGAAAGTGCGGATGCACCTGCGTGGATTTGGGAATCTTTCTGGCGATCATAGAAAGGGTGTCCCGGTTGATCATTTCCTCCTCCAAGACACGGAATCCGTTACGTTCCAGCAAATAACGCAGAGTATCGAAGGTATAATACGCCAGATGGTCACGGATGAGCTCGTAATAGCCGTCGTGTTCCAGGATATACTCCAGGCTTGGGACCGTCAGCAGTCCGATGCCATCGTCGGCGAGATTCTCATAGATGCACGAAAGCATACCATTAGGATCGGGCTGATGCTCCAAAAAGTTAAAAGATAAAAATACATCGTAAGGCCCGCCTGGCAGCACAGTCGCCTCATTCTCGGCAAATCCTTCCCATACGGAAAGCCCCTCTGTCTGCGCAATCTCCACCAGATCCTTTTTATGTTCAATCCCGTAGGCGGACACCGGAAATTCTCGCAGCACCTGCAAAAACTCACCGCGGCCGCAGCCAATCTCCATAACCTTTTTCCCCTGGAGCCGGTAGGTTTCAATCAGGTGCGTATACTGGCGCCGGCGAAGCTCCACCATAGTTGTCGAGAATCCGCCCGAACGGATGACGTCCCGGTAGTAGGAAACTGGTTCGCAGGAAAATTGCGTCAGGCCACAAGACGGGCATTGGCACAGCTGCAAAGAAATCCCGGCGTCCTGCGCAAGCTGAGATTGGTTTGGAATGTCCTGCGCGGATGCAGGCATGTTATCCAAGGTCATGAGTACATGGCCTTCGAGCGGCGTATGGCAGAGAAGACAAGCCTTACAGGTACTCGACATAGTGTTATGCTCCTTCTATCATTTTTTTAATTCCTTCTTCGAAAGAAGTCGTAGGTCTCCATCCGGTAATACGCATGACCTTGGTAATATCCGGAATCAAATTTGCCGGTCCCTCTGCATTTGCAGGACGTTGCGCGTACTGATAGGAGCCATGCCCCTTGCATAGGCGATGTATCGTTTCAATGTATTCCCGTAGCGGGCGGGTTTCCTCCGCAAGTCCGGCAAGATTATAAAGAACACCGTGGGCTGAGAGCGGCTCGGGATGAGAGAGCAGCGCCAGCAAACCCTGTGCAAGATCGTCGATATAAAGGTAATTCCATAACTGCGTACATTCTCCAAGCAGCATGGTGCCCCCCTCCATGAAGGTGCGAATGCAGCTTGGGACAAGGGAATAAGGATGATCCCCGGGGCCATAGACGCTGAAGATCCGAGTGTGTATGTAGTCCATTCCCAGTTGCTCACATTTTGGGATTGCCAAGCTGCAGAAGTCCACTTTCGCCTTTCCATACTCCGATACGGGATGGCAGGGCGTATTTTCCGACATGGGTTCCCGGCAGATACCGTACTCTGCCTGGGAGCCGCTGAAAAGAAAGCGTTTGCAGCCGAGCCGGGAGACTCCCTCGAGCACCTGCATCGAATCGGTGACGTTTTTTTGCTGAATGGAACGTTTGGTGCGGTTTTCGCTGCCAGCGCCATCCCAACCGAAATGCAGACAAACGTCACAAGGCTCGGTTACCGCCGCGTCGATCCTCGAAAATTGCTCTAAGGCAAGCGGAAGAACCGTTAAATTCGAGTATCCCTGCGGAAGCTTTCCAAGGTGAAGGGAATGAGGGCGTACAGCAGCGATGACGCGATGCCCTTGTTCGAGCAGCCGAACGATGACAGGAACCGCCAAAAAGCTGGTAGCGCCGGTAACAATTACATTCATACACGATTCCTCCTGCCTTTGGGGAAAGATCGGGAGATTAATGGCCCAATGTGGGGATCAGCATGTTTCGTTCCAGTTCCTCTTTTGGAAGGAACGGGGCCAGATCCTCCAGCGGCGCGGAAACCAGGGTGCCGTCCGCAAGGCGCTTGGTGGCGGATTTGGGTTCAAACTTTTGCTCCAGTGAAACAAACACCTCGCAGATAGCCGGGCCTTTCTGCGCCAAGGTTTCCTCGATGGCCTTACTAAGCTCCTCGTTGCTCTTTGCGCAGGTGTAGGGATAGCCGTAAGCCGGGGCAAGCTTGGACATGTCCGGGAAGCTCAGATCCCCGCTGTCCACGCCGATGCCCACCAGCGGCTCCCCGAAGAAGTTCTTCTGGGTCTGGCGGATGGAATGATAGCCCCCGTTGTTGATGAGGAAAATCTTTATGGGCATTTGGTGGTGGATGATGGTTTGCAGCTCCTGGATGTTCATCTGAAGGCTGCCGTCGCCGGTGACGCAGATCAGGTCCTGACTGTGGTCAGCCACGCAGGCGCCGATGACGGCGGGCAGATCGTACCCCATGGAGGCGATGGCGGAATTGATGATGAACCGCTGGCCCTTCTTGATTTCATAGCCGTGGCTTCCTACCACGCAGGCGGAGCCGTTGCCCACCACCGTGATCTGATTTTCCTTTAAGCGGCGGCTGAGTTCTTTGATCAGGCAGTAGACGTTGGCAAGCCCCTCTTGCTCATAGTGCTTTTTCTGCACCACCGGATAGTCCCGCTTCCAGCTCTGGCAGCGGGAAATCCAGTCGGGCCCATGAAACAGGGGTTCTCCCCCGGGAAGAGCCGCGTCCAGCTTTTCGAGCAGGTCCTTGGCGTCGGCATGAACCGGCAGGTCCACATGCAGCGTGGGCTTTTTGAGTTCCTCGGCGTCCACGTCTTCCATAATCACATAGGCTTCTCTGGCCCAGGTCTGGTAGTTATACCCCACCTGGCGGATGCTTAGACGGCTGCCGATGGAGAGAACCAAGTCGCTGTTTTGCACGGCAAAGTTGCCCGCCCGGTCCCCCATGATGCCGCCCCGGCCCACGTACAGGGGATGGTCGTCGTACATGGCGTCGATGCTGTTCCACCCGGTGACCACCGGGATGCCCAGCTTTTCCACCACCCGGCAGAAGGCGTCGAACCCGCCGGAGATGCGAATGCCGTTGCCCGCGTAAAAAACCGGGCGTTTGGCCTCCTTTACCTTTTGCAGGATGGTCGCAACCGTCTCCTTGCTCACCGGAGGAGGAAGCTCCTTTTCATATTCCTTGGGGTCGTACCCCTCCAAATCATCCGTTTCAATGTATCCGCCCTGGATGTTGAGCGGGATGTCCAGCCAGCAGGGACCTGGACGGCCGTGCTGGGCGATGAACAGCGCCTTTTCCAGACAATAGCGGATGCGCTTGGCGTCCACCACCATTTCACTGTATTTGGTCATGCAGCCGATGGCCTTGACGATGTCAAACTCCTGGTCCCCCATCGCCCGGATTTGAAGCCCCGTGCTGCGCGCAGTGGTATCGTACCGCACCTGGCCGGAGAGAATGAGCATGGGAATGGAATCCAGATATCCCCCCAGCACTCCCGTGATGGCGTTGGAGCCGCCCGGGCCGGTGGTCACGCATACGGCCGCGATCTTATTGTGGATGCGCGCATAGCTTTCCGCCGCGATGGCACAGGCCTGCTCGTGGTGATTATAGATGCACGTGAGCCCTTCCTGGTGGCCCAAAGCGTCGTTTAAATGCATGGCGCCGCCGCCGGTGACGGTAAAGACGTGGGAAATCCCATGGCGCACCAGAAAATCGGAAATGTAGTTGGATACTTTGATTCTCATAAAAACCGCCGTTTCTCCAGCGACCGAGAGGATAAGGAAACCGACTGTCCCCGAGCCGCTGGAAAGGGACGGCGGTTTTTTTGCGCATAAAGACACAAAGCGCAGCGGATGTGTCTGGGCATGGAAGGAGCCTTCGAAGAAGGGCTCCCGCCGTTTCTATGGCGTTTTTGCACGAAAACCCGGCCAATTTGCCGCAGAGTGGGGCAAAACAAACAGGGTCAAGACAAGCAGAGTGCCGAAAGGCTCTCAAAAGAGGCCCTTCGGCAGAGAAAACGGTTATTTAAACGCCCAGAATTTGTTGAGCAAGAAATTTAACGGAATGGTCAAAAGCAGATTGATAATCGGCGCGATCATCTCGGACACATTCCAGTAATGCACCAGCACGAAAAGAAACCCGGTTCCCAGCAGGAAGGTGCTCCCATAGGAAACGAATACCTTGATGAAAGATTTGCCGTGCTTGCGGTCCTTTTTCTGAAAGACAAATTTGCTGTTCCAAATATAGGCGTTGATAACGCTGATGACGAAGCCCAGGGTGTTGGCCAGAATATAGTGCTCCACCCCAAAGAGCAGCACCACCGCGTAATAGACCGCCAGGCTGATGAGCGTGTTGGACACGCCCACCAGGCCGAACTTGACAAACTGCCAGACAAATCTCCAGAAATCTTCCTTGCTGTGGATATTACATCTGTCCAAGAGGCGCTTCATCATGCCGTTACCGCTTCCTTGATGGTTTTGGCCATGTAGTCGATCATCTCATCGGTCATGCCCGGGTAAACGCCTACCCAGAAGGTGTCGTTCATGATCCGGTCGGTTTCCTTCAAGTCCCCGACAATGCGGTAGCCCCTGCCGGTTTTGCGCATCTCGTCAAAGCAGGGGTGTTTGGTTAGATTGCCGGCGAAGAGCATCCGCGTCTGCACGCCCTTGCTTTCCACATACTGCACCACCTGGTTGCGGTCCACCCCTTCCTTGCAGGTCAGGAGGAACCCGAACCAGCTGGGACGAGAATGCGCGCAGGCCTCAGGCAGAATCAGCTTGTCCGAAACGTCCTGCAGCGCCGCTTTGAGCCGGTCAAAATTATGCCGGCGCTTTTCCACAAAGGAGGGGAACTTTTTTAACTGGGCCACTCCCACGGCCGCCTGCATGTCGGTGGCCTTGAGGTTATAGCCGAAGTGGGAGTAGACGTACTTGTGGTCATATCCCAGCGGCAGCTCGCCGTACTGCTTGTCGAAGCGGTGCTGGCAGAGGTTGTCCCGGCCGGAGGGGCAGATGCAGTCTCGTCCCCAGTCCCGGAAGGAGCGGATGAGCTTATGAAGCAGCGGGTCGTCGGTATACACCGCGCCGCCTTCCCCCATGGTCATGTGGTGAGGGGGATAGAAGCTGGAGGTGCCGATGTCCCCGATGGTGCCGGTGAACTTTTCCACCCCATCGATGGTGTATTTAGAGCCCAGGGCGTCGCAATTGTCTTCGATGAGCCACAGGCCATGCTGGTCGCAGAACTCCTTGACCGCTTTCAGGTCAAAGGGATTGCCCAGAGTATGGGCTGCCATGACCGCCTTGGTCTTGCCGGACAAGGCCTTCTCCAGCATGGACACGTCCAGGTTATACTGGGGGATGGTCATGTCGATAAAGACCGGGACGGCGCCGTACTGAATCACCGGGGCCACCGTGGTGGGAAAGCCCGCCGCCACCGTGATCACCTCGTCGCCCGGGCGGATGGCCCGTTCGCCAAGAAGAGGGGAGGTGAGCGCCATGAAAGCGATCAGGTTTGCCGAAGAGCCGGAGTTGACCAGGGAGCAGTACTTAACGCCCAGGTATTCGGCAAACTGCGCCTCGAACTGGTCGGTATACCGTCCGGCGGTCAGCCAGAATTCCAGAGCGCTGTCCACCAGGTTGACCATTTCTTCCTGGTCGTACACCCTGGAAGCATAGGGAATCCGCTGGCCCTCCTCAAAGGGCTTCTTCTGGTTGTGAAACCGGTCGCAGTACGCGGCCACCATCTCTAAAATCTGTTCCTTTGCCTGTCCTTCGGTCTTATTTTCAAACATAGCTTACTCCTGTTCTCCATAAAATTCTGCGATCTGCTTTTGCATACAGGCGGACACGTCGCCGCCCGCCAAATACACCTTCGTCCACTCCACTGTCTTCTCCACCGCCTTCGCCACATGCCAGCGGGGCTTCCAGCCGAAGTCAGCCTTGAGCTTGGAGCAGTCGAGCTTTAAGAAATTGGCCTCGTGGGGGCCGCCTACCGACTTGTTGACCCATTTGACCCCGTTTCCCCACTTCTCGCAGAAAAGGGAAACCAGATCCCCGGTGGTGACGCAGTCGCATTCGTCTGGTCCTACGTTATAGTATCCCGCAAATTTTTCCATTTCATACTGCCGTTGCGCGATCATCAGATAGGCGCATAGCGGCTCGAGCACATGCTGGTAGGGGCGGGTGGAATGGGGGTTTCGCACCACGATGTCCTCGCCCTTTTCCACTGCGCGCACGCAGTCGGGGATAATGCGGTCGTTGGCAAAGTCCCCGCCGCCGATGACGTTGCCGGCCCGTGCGGTGGAGATGGCCACCCGCCCATCGGCAAAGAAGGAGTTTTTATAGCTGTGGGTCACCAGCTCCGAGCAGGACTTGGAGTTGGAATACGGGTCGAAGCCGTCGAGGGGTTCGTTCTCCCGGTAGCCCCAAACCCACTCGTTGTTGTGATAGACCTTGTCGGTGGTCACGTTGAGGAAGGAAACCACGCTGTCGCTTTCCCGCACGCACTCGAGAATGTTCACCGTGCCCATCACGTTGGTTTCATAGGTATAGACCGGTTCCTTATACGAATCGCGCACAATGGGCTGGGCCGCCAGATGCAGCACGATCTCCGGCCTCGCCATAGCGAACACCTCCCGCAGCCGGGGCAGGTCCCGGATGTCCCCGATGATAGAGACCATCTGCTCGGAAATGCCCGAGAGGTCGAAAAGATTGGGCTCGGTGGGAGGGACCAGGGAATACCCCGTTACCTTTGCGCCCGCGTCAATGAGCATTTTGCACAACCAAGTGCCCTTAAAACCGGTGTGCCCGGTGACCAGCACCTTTTTGTCCTTATAAAAAGAGGGATCAAACATCAATCGTTCCACACCTTCCACGGGGCGTGCCCGGACGCCCACATTTCTTCCAGCCGCATCTTATCCCGCTGGGTATCCATGCAGTGCCAGAAGCCGTCGTGCTTGTAGGCCATGAGCTGGCCCATGTTTGCCACCGTTTCCAGCGGCTCTTTTTCGAAAACCGTAGCGTCTCCCGCGATATATTGGAAAATTTCCGGGTTTAACACCATAAAGCCGCCGTTAATCAGGCTGCCGTCGTCCTTGGACTTTTCCCGGAAGGCGTGAATGGTATTGTCCCCGCCTACCTCCAGCACGCCGAACCGCTGGCCCGCGTTGATGGCGGTCATGGTGGCGATTTTGCCGTGGCTCTTGTGAAACTCCACCAGTTTGTTGATGTCCACATTGGACACCCCGTCGCCATAGGTGAGCATAAAGGGCTCGTCGCCCACGTACTCCTGGATGCGCTTGACCCGCCCGCCGGTCATGGTGTTGAGCCCCGTGTCCACCAGCGTCACCTTCCAGGGCTCGGAGAAGTTGTTGTGCACCGTCATCTTGTTGTTGGCCAGATCAAAGGTAATGTCCGACGTGTGCAGAAAATAGTCGGAAAAGTACTCTTTGATCACATAGGCCTTGTAGCCTAAGCAGATGACAAAGTCGTGAAACCCGTAATGGGAATACTGCTTCATGATGTGCCACAAAATCGGCTGCTCGCCGATTTCGATCATGGGCTTGGGCTTTAAATGGCTTTCTTCTGAAATGCGCGTGCCGAACCCACCGGCCAAAATGACAACTTTCATCGGTTACATCCTCTCAATCCATCGTCCGGCGGGCCTGCCGCCCGGCCAGGTTTTCTTTGCCGTCGTTTTAAAGATAGGCGCAACAATACTCTACATTATACCATACCGTGCAACTGGTGTTAAGCGGCAAAGCGGAAACCATCTTCTACTTTGCGGCTGAAACATGGTGCCTTACCCATCAGAACCCCACAAATTTTGGGAAAACGGCACGAGGTTTTGCAGACGGGTTTTGCTTTTCTTAGAAAGAAGCACAAAAAGAACGGGGCGGTGAAAAATCAGAATATTTACAAAATATTTTCAAATGGAACCACCGTCAGCCGGAAATCCGGGGGATCCTGGGCGGTGGCCGCCGTGAGCACCACACCGGGCCGGGGCAGAAGGCTTTGCAGGTGCAGATGGGACTGACGGTACCGGGCGGCGGCTGGGCGCAGGTGCTCATGCGCCACCGAGACGGAGGCAAGGCCGCCCGCAAGCCCGTCTCCCGCCCACTTGAGCACGCTTTCCTTTGCGGTCCACAAGGCGGTAAAGAACAAGTCCCGTTCCCGCCCTGCGAGGCTTTGCAGGTAGGTGTATTCGTCCGCAGCAAAGGTCCGTCTGGCTACTGGCAGCCGGGCCGGCCCCACTTCCTCCAAATCCACCCCAACCGGGCTTTTGTCCATAGCACAGGCCGCCCAGCTCCCGGAGTGAGACAGGGAAAAGTGAATCCCCGGATGGCCGGGCAGATAGGGCTTGCCGTGGGCGCCGGCGGCAAAGGCGGCTTGCTCCGCCGCGATGCCCGCGCCCTTTAACGCATGGCGCAGCAAAAGCCCGGCCCCGGCGCTGCGGGCCCGGTCATCGGGCTTTTGAAGGCGGCCGAGGGATTCCCTTCGGCCCGGAGACAGGAAGGGAAGCGTAGAAGCGAGGGCCTCCTGCCGCAGAAGCGGGGAAACCTCCATCAGATAGACGTCCATGAGCAAAGCGCCTTCCTTTCCTTTTTCTTTGTATTATAGCGGTCAAGGCCCATTCCCGTCAACAAAAGGGGACCTTTTTCCCTGCAAAAAACATGGGCAAATTCGCTTTTTTCACGCAGAAAATCGGGAATTTCACCCCAAACCCCTCCAAATCCGTAGCAGAAGGGCGTTTTGCCGTTGAAAAATGTCCCCATGGGCTGGTAATTCGCCCGTTGCTGTGATAAAATATACTAATTTGGCAGAGAAACCTTTTACTATCGGAGGAACTATGATTACCGTATCCAATGTCAGCTTAAATTTCAGCGGAACCAGCCTGTTTAAGGACGTGAATTTAAAGTTCACCCCGGAAAACTGCTATGGCATCATCGGCGCCAACGGCGCGGGAAAGTCCACCTTCCTGAAAATCCTGTGCGGCGAATTGGAGCCGTCCACTGGCGAGGTGATCATCCCGCCCACCGTGCGCATGTCCGTCTTAAAGCAGGACCATTTCGCTTACGACGACTATTCCGTGCTTGACACGGTGATTCTCGGAACCCCCAAGCTTTATCAGATCATGAAGGAAAAGGACGCCCTCTATGAAAAGCCGGACTTCAGCGACGAGGACGGCATCCGCGCGTCCGAGCTGGAAACCGAGTTTGCCGAATTAAACGGCTGGGAGGCCGAGTCGGACGCGTCCAAGCTCATCCAGGGGCTGGGGCTGCCGGAATCGCTTTTGTACGCCCAGATGGAGGGTTTGACGGGAAAGGAAAAGGTCAAGGTGCTTTTGGCCCAGTGCCTCTTCGGAAACCCAGACATCATCCTCATGGACGAGCCCACCAACGGCCTGGACATCGACGCCATCGACTGGCTGGAAAACTTCCTCATCGACTATCCCGGCACGGTGATCGTGGTCTCCCATGACCGGCATTTTCTCAACAACGTCTGCACCCACACGGTGGACATCGACTATACGAAGATCAAGATGTACGTGGGCAACTACGATTTCTGGTACCAGTCCAGCCAGCTCATCCAGCGCATGATCAAGCAGCAGAACAAGAAGAACGAGGAAAAGGCCAAGGAGCTGCAAAGCTTCATTGAGCGGTTCTCGGCCAACAAGTCCAAATCCAAGCAGGCCACCGCCCGCAAGAAGCTTTTAGATAAGCTGACCATCGAGGAGATGCCCGCTTCCTCCCGCCGCTATCCCTTTATTGGCTTTGCCATGGACCGGGAGGCCGGCAAGGACATCCTGGCGGTGGACGGCCTTTCCAAAACCATCGACGGGGTGAAGGTGCTCGATTCCATCACCTTCCGGCTGAACAAGGGGGATAAGGTGGCCTTTGTGGCGGAGAACGAGATCGCCATGACCACTCTGTTTAAAATCCTCATGGAGGAGATGGAGCCGGACGAGGGTAGCTTTAAGTGGGGCGTGAGCACCACCCAGTCCTACTTCCCGCAGGACAATTCCAGGTTCTTCGACGGGTGCGACCTGTCCATTGTGGACTGGATGCGCCAGTACGCCAAGGACCAGACGGAAACCTATCTGCGGGGCTTCCTGGGCCGGATGCTTTTCTCCGGGGACGATATCTTTAAGCCCGTGAAGGTCCTCTCCGGCGGGGAAAAGGTGCGGTGCATGTTTTCTAGGATGATGCTCTTCGGCTCTAATGTGCTGGTTCTCGACCAGCCCACCAACCACCTGGACCTGGAATCCATCACCGCGGTCAACAACGGCCTTTGCGACTTCAAGGGCAACATCCTTTTCGCGTCTCACGACCATGAGTTCATGCAGACGGTGGCAAACCGCATCATTGAGCTCGACGGGGAGAAAATCGACCGGGCGTGCACGTACGATGAATACTTAGAGTATAAAAAGGAACGAAATCAATAATCTGGATTGAAATTTTGCTGGGAAAGCTCCCGAAACAGGGCGGCTGCCAGGGAAAAGCCCCGCTGAAAGTGGCGAAACTCGGAGCAGTCGATGAGGGCGATATAGGCGGTGGCAACCTCGTCGTAGAGGTCCTTTTCCGCTTCGTTGAGATGGACGAGCAGAGCATCTTCCTTCTCCATAAGCTGGCTGGAAAGCGCGCCGTAGCGGGAATCCCGCTTAAAATACCGGGTTTGCCCCATCACATTTCCATAAAACAGATCTTCCAGAATCGACGACATAAAAAAGCCTCCTTAATTAATCAGATTTGATTAATATCATTTTATAACCAAATCCGATTAAAGTCAAGAGGCTGTAACTAGCTTATGATAAAATATAGGTAGCGTGTTAGGAGGCGAGAAGATGTTACATTTGAGTCGGTTGCGTGAATTAAGAGAAGGACATAAGTTGACGCAGAAACAGGTTGGCGAATATCTGAAAACAACCCATCAATATTATTATAAATATGAAAAAGGAATCTACCCTTTGCCGATTGAGCGCCTCTATCAATTGGCTGATTTCTATCAGGTTTCTACCGATTATCTTCTCGGCCGCACCGACGACCCGACGCCACCCAAAGATGCAAGGCCGTACACCCCAGAGGAGAAAGAATAATGGGACTTTTTATGAGGCGATTGTGCGAGCTTAGGAAAGAGCAAGGGTTTACCTTAAAGCAATTGGCACAGCTTCTGAATACTTCGATCCAATATTACCAGAAATATGAGAAGGGCTTACATCCATTGCCTGTTGAGCGCCTCTATCAGTTGGCTGATTTCTACCAGGTGTCGGCGGATTACATCTTGGGCCGGACTGATGACCCGACGCCGCCCAAAGATGCGAAGCCCTACGCGCCGGAGGAGAAGGCGAAATGATGCTGCCAAAGAATCGCATGCGCGAGCTAAGAAAAGAGCGGAAATTGACCCAAAAAATAATAGCACAAATTCTTAAAACCAACGAACGGCAATATAGCCGCTGGGAAACGGGATTTACGGAAATTCCAGCTCACCACGTAGTATCCTTAGCTGATTTCTATCAGGTCTCTACCGATTATCTTCTCGGCCGCACCGACGACCCGACGCCACCCAAAGATGCAAGGCCGTACACCCCGGAGGAGAAAGAATAATGGAGCTTTCTATGTATCGATTGCGGGAGCTTCGGAAAGGGCATGGCTTAACATTAAAGCAAATCGCAGAAATTTTGGGGACCTCAATTCAGCATTATCAGAAGTATGAAAAGGAAAAGACCATTCTGCCGATTAAACGCCTCTATCAGTTAGCCGACTACTACCAAGTGTCGGCGGATTACATCTTGGGCCGGACTGATGACCCGACGCCGCCCAAAGATGCGAAGCCCTACGCGCCGGAGGAGAAGGCGGAATGATTTTTTCTAAGATGCCTTTTCGTCGGCCCCTTCCGTTTGGTTTCAACCTGACTTCGTGTTCATTTCTTTCGCGCCGCCGAAAGAAACGAACCAAAGAAAGGGCGGCTTAAGGGAGAAAAACGACGTAAAAATCGGGGGCAAGGTTTTTCTCCCTTAAGAATCCCTCTAGGCATTCAGCCGGGAATGTGAAATGAATTCACCACCTTCTCTACTCGCCATCTGGGATTGGTGATTCTATTTCACCAAATCTTATTCTCTTTCCCCTTGCCCTTCTCCGATCAGAGGGGGATTTTCAAGGGGGAAAAATAAGTGTCCCCGTTCCTAGCGTCTTTTTCCCCCTTGAACTGCCTTTTCTTTGGTTCGTTTCTTTTGGCAGCGCAAAAGAAATGAACAGCAAAAGAGCATTGGAAAGGTAGATTTCAAGGAGAAAAAGCGGATCTATTCTTACCGTTTCCCCTTCCCGCCGCCCTTTCTTTTGGCGGAGCAAAAGAAAGGAGCAGCTAAAAGTCATTCGAAAACTTGATTTCAGAAGTAAAAGAAACGGCTTTTGGCCTGACAACAACACCTTTCGAGCACAAATCAGGAATAGCGCCCGCCCGCCTGCAAATCCTAGCAGCGGGAGGGCGTTTTCATGATGTACCACGATTTGCAGGAGCTAATTCAGAACAGCCGGAGCAGCCGGGAATATTTCCCGTCTCTGCCGGTGAAAACCCAGTGCAGGCTGCATGACTATCACGACCATGTGCATTCGGCACAGGAGCTGCACCGGGCGGCCCGGGCAATAGAGGACGTTGACCGGCTGGACCGTTTGGGCGGCTGGGACCAGGGGCGCTGAACAGCGTCCCTTTTTTCTTTGCAGACGCGAAAACCCCCGGCGGAGTTAATCTCCGCCGGGGGTTGTTGTTTTGCCGGAAAGGGACGCTTATTTGTAGCCTTTCTGCTCCTGATAGGAGGTGTGCAGCACTTCGTGAGCCACATGGCTTCCGGGCTTTCCGAGGAAGTCCTCATACACCTTCTGAATGGCGGGATTGTCGTGGGACTTGCGCAGGGCAAGACCCGCGTCCTCGTCGTAGAGGGCCTTGGCGCGCAGGGCACGCAGGTCCACATTGTTGCGCACCACCGCCGGCTGGATGGGCTGGCCGCCGCCGTTGACGCAGCCGCCCGGGCAGCACATGACTTCGATAAACTGATAGTCCGCCTCGCCGCGCTTGATCTTTTCCAAAAGCTCGGCCGCGTTTTTCAGGCCCGATGCCGCCGCAACCTTGATGTTCAGGTCGCCCACCTGGTAGGCGGCTTCCTTGATGCCCGCCGTACCGCGCACTTCCTTGAACTCCACCGGAGCGCCGGGATCGCCGGTGATCCACTCCGCCGCCGTACGCAGGGCCGCTTCCATCACGCCGCCGGTGGCGCCGAAGATGACGCCAGCGCCCGTGGCTTCGCCCAGGGGGCTGTCAAACGCTTCGTCGGGGAGATTTGCAAAGTTGATCTTCGCCTTTTTGATCATCCGGGCGAGCTCCCGAGTGGTCAGAGCGATATCCACATCCGGTACGCCCGCCGCCGACTGGTCGGCACGGCCCACCTCGAACTTTTTCGCCGTACAGGGCATGATGGAAACCACCACCATGTTCTTCGGGTCAATGCCTTCCCGCTTGGCGTACCAGGTCTTTGCAATCGCGCCGAACATCTGCTGCGGGCTCTTGCAGGAGGACAGGTGGGGAAGGAGCTCGGGATAGTAAAGCTCGCAGTAGTTGACCCAGCCGGGAGAGCAGGAGGTAATCATGGGCAGGGTGCCGCCCTCTTTGATGCGCTCCACCAGCTCGTTGGCCTCTTCCATAATGGTCAGGTCCGCGGCAAAGTCGGTGTCGAACACCTTGTCAAAGCCCAGACGGCGCAGGGCCGCGGCCATTTTGCCTTCCACATTGGTGCCGATGGGCATGCCGAAGGCTTCGCCCAGGGTGGCGCGGATGGAAGGAGCCGCCTGCACAACCACGGTTTTCTCCGGGTCGCTGAGGGCTTCCCAGACCTCGTCGGTCTGGTCCTTCTCGGTCAGAGCGCCGGTGGGGCAGGCCACGATGCACTGGCCGCAGGAGACGCAGGAGGTGTTCGCCAGCGGCATCTCGAAGGCACAGCCGATATGAGAGTCAAAGCCGCGGGCGTTGGTGCCAATGACACCGATACCCTGTTCTGCACAGGCCGCCACGCACCGCCGGCAGAGAACACACTTGCTGTTGTCCCGCACCAGGTGGGCGCAGGATGCGTCGATAGCGGTTTCCGGATTGTCTCCGTCAAAATAGGATTCATCCTCCACCCCTAAATCGTAGCAAAGCTGCTGCAATTCGCAGTTCTGATTGCGCTCGCAGGACAGGCAGCGGCGCTTGTGGTTGGAAAGAATCAGCTCCAGCGTCAGCCGGCGGGACTTCTGAACCTTCGGGGTGTTGGTGAAAACCTCCATCCCTTCGTTAACCGGGTACACGCAGGATGCCACCAGAGAGCGGGCTCCCTTGACCTCCACCACGCAGATGCGGCAGGCGCCGATCTCGTTGATTTCCCGCAAATAGCAGAGCGTGGGGATGTCGATGCCGGCCTCGCGGGCCGCTTGCAGAATCGTATAGTTCTTCGGCACGCTCATGGGCATGCCGTTGATTTTAATGTTTACCATATCCATCTTGTCTGACACGCTCCTTTCTTATTTCTTTTCAATGGCGCCGAAGCGACATTTCTCAATGCAGGCGCCGCACTTGATACATTTGCTCGTGTCGATCACATGGGCATTCTTCACCGTGCCGGAAATGGCGCCCACCGGGCAGACACGGGCGCACAGAGTACAGCCCTTACATTTATCCGGATCGATGACGTAAGAAAGGAGCTTTTTGCACACGCCGGCGGGACATTTCTTGTCTACCACGTGGGCTTCGTACTCCTCACGGAAGTATTTGAGGGTGGAAAGCACGGGGTTTGGCGCCGTCTGGCCCAGGCCGCACAGAGAATTGGACTTGATGTGATAGCACAGCTCCTCCATCTTGTCCAGGTCCTCCAGAGTGCCTTCGCCCCGGGTGATCTTGTCGAGCATTTCGTAAAGGCGCTTGGTGCCGATGCGGCAGGGGGTGCACTTTCCGCAGGACTCGTCCACCGTGAATTCCAGGAAGAACTTCGCGATGTCCACCATACAGGTGTCCTCGTCCATGACGATCAGGCCGCCCGAACCCATCATGGAACCGATGGCGATCAGGTTGTCGTAATCGATCGGTATGTCAAAATGCTCGGCCGGAATGCAGCCGCCGGAGGGGCCGCCGGTCTGCGCCGCTTTGAACTTTTTGCCGTTCGGGATGCCGCCGCCGATTTCCTCGACGATTTCCCGCAGCGTGGTGCCCATGGGCACTTCCACAAGGCCGGTGTTATGAATCTTGCCGCCCAGGGCGAATACCTTCGTACCCTTGGACTTCTCCGTGCCCATGGCCTTGAACCAATCCGAGCCCTTTAAGATGATCTGGGGAATGTTCGCGTAGGTTTCCACGTTATTGAGGATGGTGGGCTTGCCGAACAGGCCCTTCTGCGCCGGGAAGGGCGGACGGGGACGGGGCTCGCCGCGATGGCCTTCGATGGAGGTCATCAGAGCCGTTTCCTCGCCGCAGACGAACGCGCCCGCGCCCAGGCGGATACCTAAGTCGAAATCAAAGCCGGTGCCGAAGATGTCGGTACCCAAAAGGCCGTATTCCCTGGCCTGGTCAATGGCGATCTGCAGCCGCTTGACCGCGATGGGATATTCGGCACGGATGTAGATGTAGCCCTGGTTCGCACCGATGGCATAGCCGGCGATGGCCATAGCCTCGATGATGGCGTGGGGGTCGCCCTCCAGCAGGGAGCGGTCCATAAACGCGCCGGGGTCACCTTCGTCGGCATTGCAGCAGACGTATTTCTGGTCGGCCTGGTTGGCCGCCGCCAAGCTCCACTTGACGCCGGTGGGGAAGCCGCCGCCGCCGCGCCCGCGAAGGCCGGAATCCTTGATCACATCGATGACCTCCTGCGGGGTCATCTCGGTGAGCGCTTTGCCAAGGGCCGCATAGCCGTCCATGGCGATGTATTCGTCGATGATTTCCGGATTGATGACGCCGCAGTTGCGCAGCGCAACGCGGTGCTGCTTCTTATAGAAATCGGTTTCATTAAGGGATTTGATGGTATCCTCGTCCACCGTCTCCTGGTACAGAAGGCGGGTAACGATGCGGCCCTTTAACAGGTGCTCGCTGACGATTTCCGGAATGTCCTCGGGTTTTACCATGGAATAGAAGGCGCCTTCCGGGTAGATGACCATAATCGGACCCAGGGCACAAAGGCCGAAGCAGCCTGTGCGCACCACGTTTACTTCTTTCTCCAGGCCCGCCTTCTGAATTTCCTTCTTGAGGACCTGGATGATGTATTCGCTGTTTGAGGAGGTACAGCCGGTACCGCCGCAAACCAATACGTTTGACCGATACATTATATGCGTTCCTCCTTACTTCGTCGCCGCGCCGATGGTGTACTCCGTCACCACATTGCCGTTGACAATGTGATCGTTCACCACGCGGACCGCCTTTTCCGGCGTCATTTTCACATAAGTAACCTTTTCCTTGCCGGGTGCGTACACTTCCACCACCGGCTCGTACTGGCAGATGCCGATGCAGCCGGTCTGGGTGACCATCACGTCGGAAAGCTGGCGCTTGCCAACTTCGTCCACAAAGGCGTTTAGCACCGGACGGGCACCCGCGGCGATGCCGCAGGTGGCCATGCCCACGACGATGCGGGTACTGGCCTCGCCCTCGCGCATTTCCACGTTGGCGCGGACCTTGTTCTTTATCGCCTGAAGCTCTGCTAAGCTTTTCATTTCATTACACCTCCGAGAGTATTGGATGAAGAGGGCCGGACCCCGTCCGGCCAGAAGGGCTCGTTTACGTGGATGCGCCGGACGGCGAACCGCCCGTAAGCTCCGCTTCGTTTTCCTCTAAAAATTCCCGCAGCCACTGCACCGTTTCTGGCGCGTTGAGCGGGACATCGGGACCGAGAATCTGCCGCATTTCCCGCGTGTCCAGCGAAAAGGAGAGACCGTCCCTCGCCCGGTTGTAGACAAAATCGATGGCGGGGTTGAACGGAATCAGAGACAGCAGGGTGGCGTTTATGTCCCCTAAGGGGGGACGGTCGATGTGGGACAATTGGAACCATGCGGTTACCACTGTCCCCTTATGTAGAGTGGAATCGATGGAAAAGTCCCCCCCCGCCATTTGAGCCGCCATTTTGAAGAATGGAACGCCAAACCCCACCTTGCGGGTGGTGCGGGTGGTATAAAAGGGATTGACGACCTTTTGCACTTGCTCTTCGCTCATGCCGCAGCCGTTGTCCGAAATGCGGATGGTAAGCCGGTCCAGGTCCATGTTTTCCAGAATGTCGATTCCAATGAGGGTAGCCCCCGCCTTAATGGAATTTTGCGTAATGTCCAGCACGTTCAGCGATAGCTCGCGCATGGCCTTACTCCATGTATTTGGCTAAAATGGTGTCCACGTCCTCCGGTTGCAGCTTGCCGTACACTTCGTCGTTGATGGTGATGACCGGCGCTAAGCCGCACGCACCGATGCAACGGCAAGCCTCCAGAGAGAACTTCCCGTCCGGGGTGCAGTCGTCCGCGCCAATCCCCAGCTTTTGAGACAGCCGGTCAAAAATCTTACCCGATCCCTTTACATAGCAGGCCGTGCCAAGACATACGGAAATCTTGTACTGGCCCTTGGGGGTAAGGGCAAACTGAGAGTAAAAGGTGGCCACGCCGAAGATTTCCTCCATGGGGATGCCCATATCCTGCGAGATGATCTGCTGCACCTCAATGGGAAGATAGCCGTAGATCTCCTGGGCTTCCTGCAGAACCGGCATGAGCGCGCCTTTTTCGTCCTTGTGCCGGGCGATGGCTTCCCGCAGCTGCGCTTCCTGCTCGGGCGTGCCGGTAAACGGCAAAGAACCAATTCGCTTTTGCATTCCTGTTCCTCCTGTTAACAATCGATTGGCACATTTGTTAAAAACGTAACAAACATGCCGCGCTAAATCGTATTATATCAGATTATTCGACAAAAATCTATACGAAATATGTGCCATCCCGGAAAAATTGCAGAAAAACCGCCGGATGGTGTTTTAAAAAGTTGGTAAGTGTGCACAAGCTATAAAAAAATCAAAATTTCTTGTGTAAAGATCATAAAAAATCTTGCAAAAAGGACGCAAGAGCCGGACAAGTGGGCACGATCGGATTGCAACGGCTGGGGGTAATTCCCGGACCTAGAAAGAGTTTCCATAGGGAGCAAATGAAAAATCCCCGCACTACCAACATAAGCGCGGGGATGAAAAAATATGCCGGTTAAAGGGCATCCACATTGCCCGTTTCCCGGAAGGACCGCCAGACGTTTTCGAAGAAATCCTCCCGCTGCGGGATGAGATGGCGGGGGCGCACTAGGGCGCAGGGTCCGTCTTTGGTAAGGCGGACTTCCTGAATCGTTTCGCCGCCCTTCTCGGCCAGGGAGTGCCGGAATTCCTCCGAAAGCCCACTGGGCAGAGTGCCCATAGGGTCGTGGTACAGAGCTGAGCCACGGCTTTTGCCGCCGTTTCTTAGATAGGAGAGCATGGCGAACAGGTACGCCTGCTGGGAAAGAAGCAGGTCCCGGTAGCGAAAGGATAGGGAGAGCTCACCGGGTAAAACCGGGGAGCGGCCCCATTGAGCCAGCGCCGCCTGGGTTTCCTTCAAAGCGGCAGCCAGCCCTGTTTCCCTGCGGAAAGGGCCGCCCGCCTCGCTCATGCGCCGCTGGGCGCCGGCAACTTGTCCCTGGATGCTTTCGGCGGTTTGGTCCACCGGTGTAGTCAGCAACGCTTCTGCCTGGGAAGCAACCTCGCTTAAAAACGCTGCCGCCGGAATTGGCGGCTGGGTCCGTTTTGCG
The DNA here is from genome assembly GCA_951801675.1 of uncultured Eubacteriales bacterium. Lineage (GTDB taxonomy): Bacteria > Bacillota > Clostridia > Oscillospirales > Acutalibacteraceae > Solibaculum_A. Next base: position 69,360 of record CATONX010000001.1, read on the forward strand.
GCAATGTACCGGGCGGCTCGCAGGGAACCCACCTGTCCCGCGTTGAGGGCGCTGCCGCCCGGGCGGGTGACGCCGTGGGTCCCCGCCGCTTCGCCTACGGCAAAAAGGCCGGGCAGGGTGGTTTCCCACCAGCCGTTTACCTTCAGGCCGCCGTTGTTATGCTGGGCGCACAAAGCGATCTCCAAGGGTTCCTTCGTCAGGTCCACCCCACGGCTTCGGTAAAAGTCCACCGCCGGGCGGTTCATTTTGAGAAGCCGGTCGATGGGCCGCCCGAAGCAGGCCCCCGCCGCCGTCAGGTATTCTTTCGCCTGGGGCTCCAGTGCGGCCGCATCCAGCTCTCCGCTGCCGGGATTCTCCAAAAAGTCCAGCACCACCCGCCGGCCCTTGCCCTTGGTTTCCAGAAACACCAGTACGTCCAGAATGGAGGAACCGGAACACACCTTTGCCGCGTCGAAGGGCCATTCGTAGCCCTTGCGGAAGATGTGGTTGCACATGGAAACCGGGTCCCCGAAATAGTCGAGCAGGAATTCTCTGGGGTCCGACCCGTCCGGGGCGGTGGACAAAAACCGGGGCAGCGCCTGCATGTAGGTGCCGGACACGTTCCACCGGGGGCTTACCGACGCAAGGCCGAACTGCCATTCGGTCAGGTTTTGCCCGGCGGCTCCCGCCTCCAGCGCAGCGCCCGTGCTCCCCCAGTGCCCCGCGGGGTACACCGAGTCCAGATACATCCCGGCCGGGCCGCCGGTGGCCCAGATGAGGCTGCGGCAGTTGACCAGCAGCCAGCGGCTTTTTGCGGATTGCGGGTTTTTGCAATTAAGACACAAAAGGCCCGCCGCTTCCCCGCCGATGGTGAGAATGCGAACCGCCTGGTATCCGTCCAGAATGGGGACGCCCAGCTCGCGCACCTCCCGCTCCAGCGCCTGGGTCATCAATTTGGAGGTAAGCGGGCCCGCCGAGGTGGCCCGGCGGCGCGGGTCGTGGTCGGTGCGGTAGCCTACGTATTCGCCGTAAGGCCCGTCGGGGAAGGGGACGCCCAGCTCTACCAGGCGCAGAAAGCACCGGACGGAACCGGCCGCCTCCGCCAGGGCGTGTTCCCCGTCCACACAGCCGCCGGAAAAAAGGGTTTCAGCCATAGCCTGGACGCTGTCCGCCTCTTCGCCCGCCAAGGTCAGTTTATAGTAGGTCTGCTTATCGGAACCTGTGTTGCGGGAGGTGCCGCAACCCATCCCTTCGGTAACGAGAACCACGTCCCGCTGACCGAAGGAAAACAGCCGCGAGGCGGCGTTGAGCCCGGCGGCCCCGGAGCCCACCACCGCCGTCTGCACCGTAACCACCTTTACCGTCTGCCCGGCAAGCTGTATCATTTCTTCTTTCATGGGCTTATAACCTCCGGATGTGATAGCCGCCGTCCACATTGAGAACGTCGCCGGTGGAATAGCGCAGCTTGTCGCTGATGAGGAGAGAGACCGCTCCCGCCACGTCCTCGGGCGTACCCCACCGGGCGATGGGGACCTGGCCGCTCTCGGCAAAAAAACGGTCGTATTTCTCCGTGACCGCGGCGGTCATGTCGGTAGCGATGATGCCCGGGCGCACCTCAAAGACCCCGATGCCTTCCTCGGCCAGCCGGTCGGCAAACAGGGCGGTAACCATGGAAACCCCCGCCTTGGAGATGCAGTATTCCCCGCGGCTGACCGAGGAAACGTAAGCCGACATGGAGGAAACGTTGACGATCACGCCCCGGCGGCCCTCCACCGGCTCCTGCCCCACCATCTGCCGGGCCACCGCCTGGGTGAGAAACAGCATGCCTTTTAAGTTGATGTCCAGCACCTGGGTGAAGCTTTCCTCGGTCATGCTCAGAAGGTCCGTGCGCACCTTGGGAGCCACCCCGGCGTTGTTTACGAGAATGTCGATGCGGCCGAAGGCCTCCACCGACCCGGCCACATACCGCTCCCGGTCGGCCCGATCGGCCAGGCTGCCGGAGAAATAGAGAACCGGGTTTTGCCCCGCGGGCAGGTCCTTTAGAATCGGAGCGACCTTTTCTTCAGGCGAGGTGCCCAGGATGCTCACCCCGATCCCTTCCTTTAAAAGCTGCCGGGTGATGGCAAGGCCGATGCCCCGGGCCCCTCCGGTGACCAGCGCGTATCGTTTCATATACACGTCCCTCCAAACGGATAGCGGCGCAAAAGCCGCATGAATACCTTTAGGATAAGCGTTTCGCACCCGTGCGTCAATGTCCCATTCCGGGCCCGGTGAAGAAAAAACGCAGAAAAATCCCCGAAAAGACCGTACAAGAACGCAAAAATATAGTATAATGGCTTGCGAGAAGAAAAAGCGGGGGTTCCCCGCAAATTTACCAATATGCAGGAGGATGTTCTATGCAGCGTATGATCGGAACCCAGGCGCGGGGAATTCGCGCGCCGATTATCCGGGAAGGGGACGACCTGGCGTCCATTGTGGTGGAGTCGGTTTGCAGCGCGGCCCAGGCGGAGGGCTTTTCCCTTCGGGACCGGGACGTGGTGGGTATCACCGAGGCGGTTGTCGCCCGGGCCCAGGGCAACTACGCGTCGGTGGACGCCATTGCCGCGGACGTGAAAGCGAAGTTCCCGGGCGGGGAAATCGGTGTGATTTTCCCCATTCTCAGCCGCAACCGGTTCGCCATCTGCCTGCGCGGCATCGCCAGAGGGGCGAAAAAGATCATCCTTCAGCTGAGCTACCCGGCCGACGAGGTGGGCAACCATCTCATCAGCGAGGACGACTTGGACCGTTGTGGTGTAGACCCGTTTCAGGACGTGCTTGATGAGAAAGCCTACCGGGAGCATTTCGGTTACCAGCTCCATCCCTTTACCGGGGTGGACTATGTGGAGTACTACACCTCCCTCATCCGGGAGGAAGGGGCCGAGGTACAGGTGATTTTCGCCAATTCTCCCTGTGCCGTCCTTGCCTATACCAAAGATGTGCTGGCCTGTGACATTCACACCCGCGCCCGCACCAAGCGGCTTTTGAAGGCGGCGGGAGCCAACACCGTCTACGCTCTGGACGACCTGATGACCGCGCCGGTTAACGGCAGCGGCTGCAACGAGCAATACGGCCTCTTAGGGTCCAACAAGGCCACCGAGCAGAGCGTCAAGCTGTTCCCGCGGGACTGCCAGGCGTTTGTTCATGCTGTGCAGGATGGATTTCTTAAAGAAACCGGCAAGCACATCGAAGTGATGGTATACGGCGACGGGGCGTTCAAGGACCCGGTGGGAAAAATCTGGGAGCTGGCGGACCCGGTGGTTTCCCCGGCTTACACCGCCGGCCTTTCCGGCACCCCCAACGAGCTCAAGCTCAAGTACCTGGCGGACAACCAGTTCGCTCATTTGAAGGGCGAGGAGCTGCGGGAGGCCATCGCTGCCTCCATCCGCCAGAAGGATAAGGATTTGAAGGGCCGCATGGAAACCCAGGGCACCACCCCCCGCAGGCTCACCGATCTGCTGGGCTCCTTGTGTGACTTAACCTCCGGCAGCGGGGACAAGGGAACCCCCATCGTGCTGGTACAGGGATATTTCGACAGCTACGCCGACTAAAGAGCTTTTGTACTTAAAGAAAAAACGCGCGCCGATTTTTCATTCGGCGCGCGTTTTGTTGTGTGGGTGACAAAGGATTGGATGATAGCAATGAATTGAATGGAAAGGGAAGCGAAACCGGCCGCTTAGAGGAGGCGTAATATAGGAGAAATGCTCCTAGAAAGCCCTTTCTTTTCATTGATTATGCGCCCAGTTCCACCCGCTTGGTGGCCACATGGTCGGCAAACACGGCGTCATGCTCCACAAAGAGGATGGTGGGCTTACAGGTGAGCAGCAGCTCCTCGAGCTGGACGCGGGAAAGAATGTCGATAAAGTTGAGCGGTTCGTCCCACAGGTAAAGATGGGCAGGTTTCGAAAGGCTGGCGGCCAGCAGCACCTTTTTCTTCTGCCCCGCGCTCAGTTCCTCCAAGCGCTTTTCAAACTGGACGCGGGAAAAGTCCAGCTTTCGCAGAATCGCTTTGAAAAGGGGTTCGTCGAGAGAGCGGGCGAGAAGGAATTCCCGCAGAGAACCCGACAAAAACGAAGTGTCTTGGGGGACATACGAGAGAGTCAGCCCGCTTGCAAGGCGGCAGGTGCCCTCACAGGGGAGCGGCTCTCCCAGCAGAAGCTTGAGCAGGCTGGATTTCCCGCAGCCGTTGGGTCCCACAAGCGCCACCCGGTCCCCCGCCTCGATGGTGAAGCTGAGACGGTCGAACACGGTATGATCGCCAAAACGCAGCGATAGGCCGTTTGCTTCCAAAAGCCGGGACTTTGGCGGCTTTAAGGTGACGATTTTAAGCGCTTCTTTTGTCTCCAGGTCTTTGAGCAGGGTTTCCTTTTCCTCGGCCGCTTTTGTAAGCCGCTGCTCGGCCGCTTTGGCCCGCTTCATCAGTTTCGCCGATTTGTGGCCCAAGTACCCCCGGTCGGGGCGCAGGCCGGAATTGCGCGAACCGATTTTCTCCTTTTCCACCCGGCCCGACCAGTCCGCGCTGCGGGTCGCCGCCTCGTTTAACCGGCGAATGTCCTTTTGCAGCCGTTGGCTCTGGACCGCCTCAAATTGCTCGAGTCGGTTGCGATTTTCTTCCCAAACGTCGTAGTTTCCCTTTTGCAGGGTGATGGTGGCCCGGTTTAGGGACAGGATATGGTCCACTGCTTGGTTTAAGACCGCCCGGTCATGGGAAACCAGGAGAAAGCCGGATTTTGCATGCAGGTATTGGGCTACCGCCTGGCGGCCCTGGGCGTCCAGATGGTTGGTGGGCTCGTCGATGAGCAAAAACCGGTTTTTGCGCAGAAAGAGGGCGGCCAGCAAAAGCTTGGTTTGCTCGCCGAAACTTAGGGTATCGAAGGGGCGGGCGAGGGCATCTGAAGAAATTTGCAGCTTATTTGCCTCCCGCTCCAAACGCTCGTCGATTCCGTATCCGTCGATGGCTTCGTACTGCTCGAGCACCTCGCCGTACCGATTGAGCGCGTCCAAAGAGCCGTCTGTCAAAAGCGCCTCCATCTGTGCCTCCCACTTGGCGAAGGGAGCTACCGCCTCCCGCGCCACCTGCAAAGCGGGACGGCCCGGGTCCTCTACCTCAAAAGGAAAATAATCAAAAGGAACCGGAGACGAAATCTGTCCCCGATACGGGTGCTTTCCCATCAAAAGGTTTAAAAAAGTGGTCTTCCCCCGGCCGTTTCGGCCGATGAGTCCCAGCCGCCAGTCGGTGCTCAGCTGCAGGGAAAGATGGGAGAAGATGTCTTCTGCGTTGGTGTCGTAAGAAAAAGTAAGGTCTTCTATGGTGATGATTGCCATGGAGCATTCCCTCCCGTACAAACAAAATAGCCGCAGGAAAGAAACCTTTCCCGCGGCCAGATAACCATACGAAAGAGAACGCGACCAGGTTTACACCCATGGACGCGCAGCAAAATCGAAGAAATAAGGGCAATCAAACGCATCGGGACATCTTTCCTGCTTATGGCGCCAAAAACCACACCGCCTTTTCGGCAGCGAAGTGTTTGACTTTACTCCAAACTAGCAAGAAAAATGACGCAAGCCCGATCTTCCCCTTTCTATAAAAAACTGGGGCCAGTATAGCACGCCCGGCCTTTCCCTGTCAACCGCGAAAAGCCGGGATTTTTTTGCCGGTGTCCTTACCGCCCGAGACTGGCGGCCCGCTTATATGTGCTCTGCCACCTGCCGGGAGCTTGCTGGGGGCTTTCCCTCCCGCCCGGCCCGATAGATGGGCAGGTAAACCTCTTTGTCGCGGATGACGCAGCCGGAGGTTCCGCCGTCGCGCATGATTTCGGTGCATTTGCTGCAGGCGATGCAGCACTTTTCCCGTTTCATGCCTCCCTGCTCCAGCAGATCCGCCGCAAAGTCCGGATAGGCGAGGGCCTGCCGGCCAAATCCGGCCAGGTCGAACCAGCCGTCCTTTACGCCGCCGGCCGCCGCCAGCGAGCCAAATTCCCGCAGCCAGCTCAGCGCGCTGCACAAAAAGGCCGTATCCGGGCAGGCTTCCTTCAATTCCTTCACCGCCGCGAGCATCTTGCCCACGTAAACGAGGGGATGCACCGGCGGGCGGTAAAACCCGATGTCATACGGGCGGTTGACGTGGGGGTTATAGTAGGGGTTCCCGGCGGTGACGTCGATGAGCTCCACTCCCAGAGCGCGCAGCCGCCGCACCAGCTCCTTGGTCTCGGTCAAGTCAGGGGTGCGGAAGTCCTCTTTTTTCACACCGAAGCCATAAGGGTCCGGAATTTCATCAAAGGCGTTGAGACGCACTGTGACCGGGATTCCCGCTTCCTCCTTGACCCGGCGCACCGTGGTCAGCAGCATCCGGCTGCGGCCTTCAAAGTCCCCGCCGTACTTGCCCGGCCGGGTTTTCGCCCCCATCAGCTCGGCAAACAAATATCCGTGGCAGCATTTTACGTCCACCGCGTCAAACCCTGCCTCCTTCGCCCGCCTGGCCCCTTCCACAAAGGCGTCCTGCAAGGCGTCCAGCTCCTCGTCGGTGATGACCTTATAGGTCTGCTCCGGCCGGTCCAAGTAAGGGCTTTTCGCCGCAATGACGGGCTGGGGCTTGGAATACCGTCCCGAATGGGTCAGCTGCAGCACCGTAAAAGGAACCGGATGCCCCGCTTCCTTAGCGGTTTTCGCAATCTGCGCCTGCAAGGCGGCCATGGCCCCGACCGTATCCCGGTTGATGCAAAGCTGGCGGGGATTCGCCCGCCCGTTCGGGTCCACCGCCGCCGCTTCCAGCCAGATGAGGCCCGCGCCTCCCGCGGCGAACCGGCGGTACCGGCGCAGGGTCAGCTCGCCCGGGCGGCCGTCCTTTGTGCCGTCGCAGCCTTCCATAGGCTGGATGCATAGACGGTTTGCAATCTCCTTGCCGTAGACCGCCAGCGGCGCCTTAAGAGGGGACAGGTCCTTAGAAAGAGGAAGCGTTACCCCGCAGGCCTTGCAGGCAGCGGTCAGCTCCTCCAGAGTATGATAGGAAAAAGGCTGGTGCTCCATAAAAACCTCCTCGGTTGTGTTTGAAAGGCGTCAGCTCTCTTTGCGCTTGCAGGCAAAGCAGAGCCAGCCGCCGTCTTCCATCCGGTCTACCACCACAAAGCCGTTTTTCTCGAACGCGGCGAGCACGTCTGGCTCCCGCGTGTCGATGATGCCAGAGGTGATCCACACGCCGCCGTCCGCCAGGTGCCCGGCGATGGAGGAGGACAGGGAGATGATCGCGTCGGCCACGATGTTGGAGGCGACCACGGCGAACCTCCCCTGCACCTGCGTCACCAAGTCTCCCGCCAGCGCTGTGAAGGCAGGGGGCTCCATGCCGTTTATCCGCCCGTTCTCCGCCGCCGTTTTCACCGCTAAGGGGTCGATGTCCACCCCCACGGCCCTCGACGCGCCCAGCAGCAGCCCCGCGATGGATAAAATCCCGCTGCCGCAGCCCACGTCCAGCAGTTCACAACCGGGGGTAATCACCCGCTCGAGCATGGCGAGGCAAAGACGGGTGGTGTTGTGCCCGCCGGTGCCGAAGGCGGCGCCCGGGTCGATGCGCAGCACCTTGCGGCCCTTCGCGTCGGGCACGTCCTCCCAGAGCGGGCAGATGAGCAGCCGTTCTCCCACCATTAGGGGCTTGAAATACTGCTTCCAGTTGTTGGCCCAGTCCTCCTCCCGGATGGCCGCGGTGTTGAGCGTGTGGGGGATTTTCTCCGCCGTGTACCGTTCGGTGAGAAACGAGAGGGCTTCGGCGGGATTCGCCTCCGGGGACAGGTAGATGTGTACGATCGAATGGGTCCGGTCCTTTCGGAGCAGGTCCTCGTCGATGAGGTCAATGTGGGCGATTTCCCGGGCCCCTTCCTCTAAGTCGGAATAATCCTCCAGGTAAAGCCCGTAGGGTACCGTCATCTGCGCAATGTCCGCCGCCGCGTCGGTAAACTTGGTGGGGACTGTAATGGTGACTTCCGTCCATTCCATAAAAACGACTCCTTTTCTTACGGCTGCACGCCGTAGCGCCAAAATTCCTCTTCGGTGCCGCAAAACACGTTGAGGTCGATGAAGTTCTCTTTTCCCTGATAGCCGGAGAGACGGCCCTTGTCCGAATACTGCCAGAAGGCATAGGCCCGCCCGTCCGGCAGAGACGGGGTGAAAAACACGTCCCGAATCCAAATGTCATAGCCCTCATAGCCGCCGGACAGATACCGCTTGTAGACCTTCCCGGTGGAATAGAGGATGGGCTTGACCCCATAGTGTTCGGTAAGCCGGGTGAGCAAGGGAACCAACTGGGCCTCCACTTCCTCCCGGGACGGCGGGTTTTGCTCCTTATCCCCGTAAAACTCCACATCCACCACCGGCGGCAGGTCGCCCTGCCGCTTGGGAACGGTTTCTATGAAATGGGCCGCCTGAGCTTCCCCGGAGCTATCAAAGCTGAAGAAGTGATAAGCACCCACCCGCAGGCCGCACGAGCGGGCTTCCTCCCAGTTCTCTCTAAAGCGCGCGTCGGTAAAGGAGCTGCCTTCGGTGGCCTTCACAAAGGCAAAGGAAAGGTCCTGCCCGGCAAGAACCGGCCAGTCGATTTCCCCCTGATGGGCGGACACGTCCACCCCCCGCACGGGAAACTGCTCTTTGGACGGGCGGTTTGGGACCAAAAGCCCCTCCTGCCATAGAAGAAAGCAGACCACCCCTGCCGCCAGCAAAACGGCCGCGCTTACGGCGGCGATGAAGAAACCCTTTCGCATCCGGTCACTTCCTCTCGGCTCCCTGCTCTGCGGGAAATTCACTGCACTTATCATACCATTTTGTACCGGGTTTCTCAACCATGTCCTTTTCGCGAAATTCGCCTTTCTTTTCGTCTGATTGCCTCTTGCGGCGCATACCCTTAAGTGGAGCAGTTATTTCACCGCTGCAAATCCAAAGAAGGGGAGACTGCCATGCAATCGATTGTAACGAATCATCCGCCGGTTCATCAAACCGTACGCAACTACATCAACACCCTCCACGCCACCTATCCGTTTCTCGAGGAACTGCCCTCCGGCCGCAGCGTCTTAGGCCGGGAAATCTTCTGCCTGACCATGGGCAAAGCAAAGGACAAGGTGCTCTATGTCGCCGGTACCCACGGAAGCGAATGGCTCACCTGTATGGTGCTGCTGCGTTTTCTCGAGCGGCTGTGCGAAGCCTACCAGGACGGAGGTACCATCGCCGGAGTGGACGTGCGCACCGCCCTGCTGGGCCGGGGCCTGGCCTTTGTGCCTTGTTTAAACCCGGACGGGGTGGAAATCGCCCTGCGCGGGTACGACGGAGCGTTGCGAAATTCCTCCTTGGTGCGCAAGCTAAGCGGCGGGGATACCCGCTGCTGGCAGGCAAATGCCCGGGGCGTGGACTTAAACCACAACTTCGATGCTGGCTGGAAAGAGCTGCGAAAGCTCGAACGGGAACAGGGCATCTTCGGTCCTGCCTGCCGTCAGTTCGGCGGCAGCTGCCCGGAAAGCGAACCGGAAACCTGGTGGCTGGCAAAGCTCTGTCGTGCCCAGCGCTTCCGCCATGCCCTGACGCTGCACAGCCAGGGGGAGGTCATCTACTGGCGGTACGGGGAGCGCACTCCAGAACGTGCCCGTATGATGGCAAACGTGCTCGCCTCCGCCAGCGGCTACACCCTCGACGATCCGGACGGCCTGGCCTCCTACGGAGGCTTTAAGGATTGGTTCATCGACGCGTTCGGCCGCCCGGCCTTTACCATTGAACTGGGGTACGGGGAAAACCCGCTGCCCCTCTCCGATTTCGAGCCGGTCTACAACCGGGTGGAGGAAATGCTGCTTCTGGCGGCCATGATGTAAGGGAAAGCTTTTCACGCGTTTGGATATCATCCGCCTATTTTAGGCGATGTTACCAGAAAAGGCGACAAGATCGCATTCCTTTTGCGTAAGAGGGAACAATCGTTACAAAACTGTAACTTGCACATAGGGGGATTCGCGGTAAAATAAAGAAAGTATTTTACCCAAGACAGGAAGCGGAATGGTTGCCGCGTTCCTATGGAGAGGAAAACTGCCGGGAGGTTTCAAATGAAGGGATATTCCAAAGCAATCGCGTTGCTTTTGTGTGTCATATTGGCGCTGGCGGGCCTGTCCGCCTGCAGCAAGCCAGAGCCGGGCGTTTCCTCCGGACCGTCGGGAGAGTCGTCCCTGTCGGGCACCTCCGCGCTGACGGTGAGCAACACCGGCGCCGGCGAGGAAGTTCCCGCTCCGCCCACCATTGATACGGCGGGAGCGCTGATGGAGCATGACCAGGAGCTGCTTGACGACATTCAGAACTTTGTCAATTCCACCTATATTGCGGGGAGCAGCTTTGAAAACGATACGCTGCCCGATTCGCGCATGGCTCTTTCGGGTATGTTTTTGTGCCGGGATATGAAGGAGCTTTCCTATACCGACGACGGACTCGTGAGCATCGACGCGGTTTATTTCGACAAGGCGGTGCTTGATTACTTCGGCCAGCCCATCCGCGACACCTCTACGCTGACCGATTTTATGCCCACCTATCAGGACGGGAAATACTACTGGTACCCCACGGGGATGGATTCCTTCTATCAGTTTACAGCCCAGCGTGCCTATGACCTGTCCGGCGGTTACATCCGGGTGGAAGGCAAGGCCCAGCAGATGAAGATGGGGGAAAGCGAGCCGGCAGACGAAATGGAGTGCATCGTCATTGTCCTGCAAAAGCCGGAGTCTCCTTATGGGTACAATATGATTGCACAGAAATGCAAGTAAGAAAATCGCAAACGCCCGTGAGACAGCATGACGCTGCCCCACGGGCGTTTTTTATGCACGGTGCAAGAAGGGAGAGCTTTCCGGCAGAGAACGTTGTTTTGGATATAGGGCGTGGATATCGTGAAAGAAAAACCGGACGAAGGGAGCAAAGGAACCGGACGATGCGCCGCCGGGCGGTTTAAACAGGCTGGCCGCCATACTCGCACCCAGCGGCCGCGTTTGCAGCCTCATGCCGCCCAGACCAAGCCTGCCGCGTCGAAGTCCACCGTGGGGTACCGTCAAAGGAAAGGCACCGATACCTTGTTCTTTATCCCGCCGCTTGGAAAGAAGACCTTTCGTCCCGCCGCTTACCGCCATAGAAGGTTTGGGCGTTTGCTCCGGGAACCCGGCGCGGACTGTCCGGCGAATAGATCGTGAGGATGGCGCACCAGGCGAAAAACAGAAAGAGAGCCGCAAGCTTTATAAAGCTTGCGGCTCTTGTCTCGTCTGAATAGGGATTACGCGCTCTTTTAGTTAAGCACGAAGATGAGCACATCGCGTTTGCCGAAGCGATAGATGTCGCTCATGTTGGAGAAGTACAGATCGGTCACGATGTTGGTGGAGTGAACAAAGCCACCGGTATCCGCTGCGATACAGTAACCGTAGACGAACTTGCCGTCCGCGGATACGATATAAAGCTCCGTGCCGTAGGGGATTTCCCTGGGGTCCACCGCCACATGGCCCTGCATGGCAAGGCGTCCCGAGGCGGTGCCCTTGCCGGGCGCGGCGGTATAAGCCGTGCCGGGGCCGGTAATAACCCGGCTGTAATTGACCGGATAGCCGTTTGCGTCCAGCGGGATGGGAGAAGAGGGGGTGAGAAGGGAGAAGCACGGCACATCCGCCGAGGTCATCACCGCTCCGCCCGAACCGGTCAGTTGGTTGATCAGATTCGGATTGCGGGCCACATAGGTGCCCAGCTGCACCACTTCATCCACCGGTTCACTGACCACTTCCTCGCCAAGCTTCACCGATTTTACAATTTTTCCATTTACCATGGTCTGCTCGTAACGGGCCACGCTCACGCCGGCCACACCCGCGCTCTTTACACGGATCTCGCCTGCGTTTAACAGGCTTGTTTCCTGTGTCACGGTGCCGTAGGGGATAGCGGATTCAATTTCCACCGTCACCGTTTCCGGTGCGGCGGCTTCCTGGGTGTATTGGGCGAGCGTCCCGTAATAGGAGACGCTGACCGCGCTGCTTTGGGTGAGAGAGGAAAGGTCAAAGGCGCCGTCGCGAATATAAGTGATCTCCAGCTTGCCGTCTGCGTTGTGGCGGGTGTCCACGAGATCGTTTTCGCCCGGCAGGATGCCGGCCTTCCCCAGGATGATATTCGGCTGCGCCGAGGAGGTGTACACCGTGGTGTCGGTGACGCCGTCGTAGACGCGGACCGGTTTGAGCTCAAGAAATCCCCAGACGAGAGCTATGACGCATGTGACCCCCAAAAGGGCCACCGGAAAGAGGCGCGAAGTACACAAGCGGGATAAGAGCTTGCGCACTCGTTGCATTTCGGTCATACCAACGCTCCTTACTCTGTATTTGCGAAGCGGCCGGTTTCGGGCGTTTCGCAGAAAGAAAAAATAACGCATTTTGACTTCTGTTTTTTTCGAACGAGTTTGATTATAGCCCTGCAAACCCAGGTCTGTCAAACGATTGAGGGTGCTTGGATTTGTTCAAACTTGCCAAAGTTTTTGACGTTTTCCTACATAAGCAAACAACGGGAATGAAAAGTGATGCCGATTTTTTTCGTTTTTTCGATTTGGGAAAAACGACGGCGAATTTTTGATTTCGACCATTTTTCGGCGAAAAAAACCAAAGGCCGCGTTTCCTTTCTGTGCATTGTTACAGTTTTGTAACAGAAATGACAGGGCTGTAATTTTTAAATGGAAGAAAATAGAAAACTAGAGAAAGCAACAAAATTTGAAGCTGCATTTGTGCAAGTTTTCAAACGCTTCGTCAAATTGCACTAATCTGAAAGGCTAGGAAAGGGCCCGCCTATCATTCCCGCTAAATGGGTGGAATAAGCGCCATTTTTCTTGCATAGCGGCGAAAAAAGGAAGGGACGGGCCAGAAAAAATCAGGAGACCAGCGCTAGGATGTCGTCGGGGCTGAGAGTGGGCTGCAAAGCGGTGTTGACGGCAAGGGAGCAAAGGAACGCCGCCCGGTCGATGAGCATGTCGATCTCTCTGGGGGTGACCATCATGGCCCTGCCGTCCGGCTGTACCTTCGTGAGGAGCCGGTCGGCGTCTTCCTCGCCCAAAAGGTCGGCGGCCAGGGTCATGGCGTCCACCACCGTGGGAACCCCCATGGCGATGACCGGTACTCCCAGGGTCTCCCGGCTGAGTTCCTTGCGCTTATTGCCGACACCCGAGCCCGGGGAGATGCCGGTGTCCGCCAGCTGCACGGTGCAGCCCAGGCGGGAGAGGCTGCGGGAGGCCAGCGCGTCGATGGCGATGACAGCGGCGGGCTTGATGTGCTCCACCGCCGCAGCCAGCAGCTCGCCGGTCTCGATGCCCGTCTGCCCCAAAACCCCCGGCGCCAGCACCGCCACCGGGCGAAGCCCTTCTAACCCTGCGGCCCGGGCGATTTCCCCGCGGATGTGGCGGGTGGCCAGGATGGAGGAACAGGCGTCGGGGCCCAAAGCGTCGGGGGTGGTCTCGGCGTTGCCGATGCCCGCCACCAGAACGGGGCCCTCCGGGGGCAGCAGCTCTTTGAGGCAGTCGGCCACGGCGGATAGCTTCTCGTCGATTTCTTCCGACATTTCCGAGAAAGGCGGCAGCTCGATGGTCACATAGTTGCCCACCGGCTTGCCGATGGCGTTTGCTCCCTCTTCGTTCACCACCCGGATGCGGGTGATTTTTGCGTCGCCGCGCATTTCCTCGCTGGACTCTACCCCGGGCGGCGTTTTCGTCCCCGCAAGCTCGGCGGCCTCGATGGCAAGGTCGGTTCGATATATCATAGATCGTAGCTCCTTTCGTAAAGACCAGGTTTCCTTTACCGGACAAAACGCCCGGTTTGCGGTATTAGTGTGGGACAAGCAAGGAAGGAATATGCAAAGAATTCGTCCTGAAAACGGAAGCCCGCCTGCATTCCCAAAATTTATGAATAAATTGCGTCGTTTTTGCGAAAAAACACTTGCATTTTCCCTGCATATGCATTATAATAATCTTCGTCGCAAAAAAGACAGGTTCTATTTGGACGCTTAGCTCAGCTGGTAGAGCTTCCGCTTGACGTGCGGAAGGTCAGCGGTTCAAGTCCGTTAGCGTCCACCATAAAAGGCTGTCCCTGCAATAGTGGGGGCGGCCTTATTTTTTGTTTTTTTGCTGCCCTCAGGAGGGAAAAAAGAACCTTCTCGGGGGTTTTCTATTATAATAAGGTATATATATGCTTTTTGCGCAAAAACGCCGGACGGATTGTCCTTTTGCGCCCGCAGCCCGGCATTGGGGGAAAAAGACGGTATGCGCGTTGAATTTTTCCTATAAACCACATATAATAAAGTATTAGTACCAAGCGGCAGCCCACAGCCTTATCGGACGGTTCCAGGAAAAAGAACGCACGGATCTGAAAGTGGATCGGGTAGGCTATGCATCCCCCTCTTCCCGCGCAGAGAGAGGGACGTTCGCTGCTTTTAAAGCTCGTGCGCGGAGAAACGGAGCAAAGAGCGTATGCATCAGTCAGCTGAAACGTTTTTTCAAAGCCTTACGGGGAAAAAGGTGGCCGTGTGCGGCATCGGTGTGAGCAATCGTCCTCTCATCGAGCTGCTTTGCGGGTACGGGGCGAAGGTTACCGCCTGTGACAAACGGGAGCCGGAGGCCCTGGGAGAGACGGCGGGCCATCTGCAAAAGCTGGGCGCCGTGCTCAAGACCGGGCCGGACTATTTGGAGAACCTGGATGCCGACATCATCTTCCGCACCCCCGGTATGCCCTACACGCTGCCGCAGCTGGCCGAGTACCGGGCAAATGGGGTGACGGTCACTTCGGAGATGGAGGTCTTCTTCGACCTGTGCCCGGCGAAGCTCATCGGAGTCACCGGGTCGGACGGAAAGACCACCACCACCACCCTGATCGCCGAGATGCTCAAGGCCCAGGGCCATACCGTCCATATGGGCGGGAACATCGGCGCGCCGCTGCTGCCCAAGGTGATGGACATGAAGGCGGAGGACTACGCGGTGGTGGAGCTTTCCTCCTTTCAGCTCATTTCCATGCGCCAGAGCCCCCAGGTGGCGGTGGTGACCAACATAGCCCCCAACCACCTGGACATTCATAAGGATATGCAGGAGTATATCGACGCCAAGCGCAACCTGTTTTTGCACCAGACCGGCTTTTCCCGCACGGTACTTAACGTGGACAACGCCATTACCGCCTCCTTTGCCGTGGAAACCAGAGGGGACACCCTTCTCTTTTCCCGCACAAGGCCGGTGCGCACCGGCGCGTACCTAGGAGAGGACGGCTTTCTCTATTTCTCCCGTAACGGGAAAGCGGAGCGCCTTTTTGAGCGGGCCGCCATCAAGCTGCCCGGCGACCACAACGTGGAAAACTACCTCGCTGCCATCTGCGCCGTCTGGGGGGACGTGGACCTGACCGCCATGCGCACCACGGCGGAAACCTTCGGCGGGGTGGAGCACCGCATCGAGCTGGTACTGGAAAAGGACGGGGTTCGCTGGTACAACGACTCCATCGCCTCCAGCCCCACCCGCACCATTGCGGGGCTCAAGGCCTTTCCCGAGAAGGTCATCCTCATCGCGGGTGGGTACGATAAGCACATTCCCTTTGACACGCTGGGCCCGGCGGTGGCCAAGTACGTCAAGCGGCTGATTTTAATGGGGGCCACGGCGGACAAAATCGAGCAAGCGGTACGCGCCTGCCCGGACTTTGACGAGAAGAAAACCCCCATCCTGCGGGTGCGGGATATGAAAGAGGCGGTAAGCGCGGCGAAGGGCGAGGCAAAGCCCGGCGACGTGGTGACCTTGTCCCCCGCCTGCGCCAGCTTCGACTTATACCCGAACTTTGCCGCCAGAGGCAATCATTTCAAAGAACTGGTCCGCGCGCTCGTATAAAACGCGCTGGATGTAACGGATAAGGAGAGGACAAAACCATGGATACAAGGCAGGTTCTCTTTTCCCTGTGCGCGGCCGTCGGCCCCGCCGGGGCGGAGGGAAAAGCGGCGGATTTGGCCGCAAAGGAACTGGGACGATACGCCCAGGTGCGCACCGATGCGCTGGGTAACGTGATCGGGGAGATCGTTCCAAACGGATACACCCGCCATGTGCTGCTCGACGCCCACATCGACGAGATCGGCATGATCGTCACCCATCTGGAGGACGGCTTTGTCCGGGTGGACAAAACCGGCGGGGTGGACCTGCGGACTTTGCCCGACCGAGAGGTCACCATCTGGGGAAAAGAACCGGTGGACGGAATCTTCTGCGCGGTGCCTCCCCATCTGAGCAAGGCCGAGGAGCGCAAAAAGGTCCCGGCCCTGGCGGACGCCTGGATCGACACGGGCCTTTCCGGAGAAGCCCTCGAAAAGCTGGTAAGCCCGGGCGACCGGGTGACGGTCAAAAACAGCCCCGCGCTGCTGGCCGGCAGCCGGGTGACCTCTAAGGCGCTGGACGACCGGGCCTGCGTCACCGCCATTCTCCGGGCGCTGTCCCTGCTGCCAAAGGACCATAAGACACGCATCACCGTGCAGTTTTCCGTCCAGGAGGAGACCGGGCAGGCCGGGGCCCAGGTGGGGGCCTTCCAGTCACTAGCCACCGAGGCCATCGCTTTAGACGTAAGCTTTGCCTATACGCCGGACTCGCCCAAGCACAAGTGCGGCCAGTTGTCGAAAGGCCCCATGATCGGCTACGCGCCGGTGCTTTCCTACCCGATTTTTACCCGCCTGTGCGCCCTTGCCAAGGAAGCGGGCATTCCCTATCAGACGGAAATCATGGGGGCGGACTCCGGCACCAACGCGGACTGCATCGCCGTAGCCAAGGAGGGCTGCCCTACCGGGCTTATTTCCATCCCCCAGCGGTACATGCATACGCCGGTTGAGGTGATTGACCTGGAGGATTTGGAAAACACTGCCCGGCTTTTGGCCCTTTATCTGACGAAGGAGGAACAAGAGAATGCTTGACACCCTCAAAGCCCTCTGTGAACTGCCCGGCGTTTCCGGCCGGGAGGAAGCGGTGCGTGATTTCCTTCTTTCCAAGCTCGACGGGGCGGCCCGCTGCCGGGTGGACGGCCTTGGAAACCTGATTGTAGAAAAACAGGGCAGATGCCGGACCAAGAAAAAGGTCATGGTGTCCGCCCATATGGACGAGGTGGGCTTTCTCATTACGCACATCGAAGAAAACGGCCTTTTGCGGTTTTCCACGGTGGGCGGCATCGACCCGCGGGTTTTATTCGGCCGCCGGGTGCTCATCGGGGAACAAAAGGTCCCCGGCGTGGTGGCCGGCGCCCCGGTCCATCTCTTGGACAGCGAGGAGCGTGTGAAGGCGCCCGACCCGGACAAGCTCTTTTTCGACATCGGCGCCGATACCCGGGAGGAGGCCCAGCGCCTGGTCGCGGTCCCGGACTTTGCCGTGTGGGACACGGGGTTTTCCCCGTTTGGGGACGGGTGCGTCAAGGCAAAAGCCTTGGACGACCGGGCGGGCTGCGCGGTGCTCCTGGCGCTATTGCAGGAGGACCTCCCCTATGACCTGACCGCCGTGTTCACCGTGCAGGAGGAAGTGGGCCTGCGGGGCGCGGACGCGGCCGCCTATGGGGTGGCGCCGGACGCGGCCATCGTGGTGGAAGCCACCACGGCGGCGGACATTGCCGGAGTGGAACCCAAAGACCGGGTCTGCCAGCTCAAAAAAGGCGTGGCCGTTTCCTTTATGGACGGGCACACCATTTACGATAAACAGATGTACGACCTGGCGTTTGCTCTCGCCAAGGCGCAGAACATTCCCTGCCAGCCCAAGTCCGCGGTCACCGGCGGCAACGACGCGGGCGCCATCCATAAAAGCCGTGCCGGCGTGCCCACCGCCGCCCTGTCGGTGCCCTGCCGGTACCTGCACGCACCCACCGGCGTCATTGCCCAGAGCGACCTGGAAAGCACCCTGTCCCTGCTGCGCGCCTTGGCGATGGAATTAGCAAAGGGATGATCCGCCATATCGAGGACGCCGCGGCTTTAAAGGCCCTGGCTTTTTTGGAGGAGGACCCGCTTTTCCCCCGCCTGGCGGTCAACGTAGCCGCCTACGGGCTTTCGTCCCCGTTTTTCGACCTGTGGGTGCAGCAGAGCGGGGAAGAACCCGTCGCGGTGATGGGACGGCTGGACGGGCAAATGACGCTGGTGGCCAGGGACGGGTTCGACGCCGGGGAGCTGGCTCTCTTTTTGCAGGCGGTGGGGTTTGAAACCATGCTGTGCAAGTGCGCGGCAGCGCGGTGGCTGCCCTTTTTCAGAGCCCAGACCGCCGTCCTGCTCCGGCGGGAAAAACCGGTTTCTCCCGTCGAAACCGGGCTTGCCTTGGACTGGTCCCCGTCCCCCCGCACGCTGTACGCGCTGCTTAAAACCTGTGCGGGCACCAGCATCCGCCTGCCCCCCTTTGACGGCTGGTATGTGGACGTGTCCCACAAGTTGCGCCGGGGCCTTATCCGGGCGGTGATTGCCCATGAAGGCGGTGAACCAGTGGGCTGCGCCATGACCGCGGGGGAAAGCGAAGGGCAGGCGCTTCTCTCTGCGGTGGCGGTAGTGCCGGAGCATCGAGGGCACGGATATGGACGAGCCTTGGTGGACGCCATGAGCAAAACCCTGCAAAAAGCGGGCAAGCGGGTATTCCTGCTGCGCGATGCAAGAGAGAACGAAGCCTTTTATCGGTCGCTGGGATTTGAAGCGTTGGAAGCATACGTCTTCCTGGGGCCGGGCATGAAGGGAGAAGCCAATGGACAGCAAACAGCTTTTTAGCGGAAGGGCGGACCATTACGCCAGATGGAGGCCGTCCTATCCCGGGCCTCTGGTGGACGCTCTTCTGGGCCTGGTGTTTCCGAAGGAAAACCCGGTCATCGCCGACATCGGCGCGGGAACCGGCATTTTCAGTGAACTACTTTTGTCCAGAGGTGCTATCGTCTATGGGGTGGAACCAAACTTCGACATGCGGGAAACGGCGAAGCGGGAACTGCGGAAATTTACGCAGTTTCATCCGGTGGCCGGTTCGGCGGAACATACGGGACTCGAAGATCAAAGCGTGGACGGCGTTTCGGTTGCCCAGGCCTTTCATTGGTTTGACCCGGTAAAGTTTCGGGAGGAGTGCCGGCGGATTTTGAAGCCCGGCGGCAGAGTGGCGCTTGTTTGGAACTTTTTGGACGACAGCGCTCCGGTGGTTCGGGAGAATAACCGCCTGTGCAAGGAGATTTGCCAAAAGAACGTGGAAACTCTGGCCGGCAGCGCCATGCTGCAGGAAATGTGCCGCTGCTTTTTTCACGACGGCCGGTATACGTTTATCCGCCATCCCAACGACTTTAGCTGTGACCGGGAAGGGTTTCTCGGCCTGAGCCTGTCCTCCTCCTACGCGCCAAAGCGAGGCGAAGAGCGCTATACTTGTTTTGTAGAAGCGCTGGGCAGCTTGTTCGACCGGTATCAAACCGACGGGCGGCTCATTCTGCCAAACTACGCCCATTGTTACATAGGCCGAGTGGAAGCATGAGAGCCCAGACCGCTTTTTCGGCTTGTGGTATCGACAACATTCGACTGTTCTTCCCCGTATCCGCCGCTTCTTCGGAAACGGCCATACGGGGATTTTCCCGTGGGGCCCACATCCGGCCCTATATACAAAATTGAGAGGGTCCCGCGGCACACCTGGAAGAAGCCGGCGGGACAGATGGAGGAACCTATGCTGCAAAAACCGTATTTTCACATCGCCCCCCAGGTGGCGGAGGCGTCCGAACGAGCGCTTCGCGCCTGCGCTGCCGCCTTTGACCGGATAGACCGGCAGACCGAGCAGAACCAGCAGAAGGTGCTGAGCGCCTTTATTGAGAACCGGGTCAGCGAATCCCACTTTGTCCCTTCCACCGGCTACGGCTACGGTGACCGGGGCCGGGAGGTGCTCGACCGGGTGTTCGCCGACGCTATGGACGCCGAGGACGCCCTGGTGCGCCATTCCTTTCTGTCCGGCACCCATACCCTGTCGGTCGCCCTCTTCGGCGTGCTGCGTCCGGGAGATAAAATGCTTTCCGTCACCGGCATCCCCTACGACACCATCCATTCGGTCATCGGCCTGCGGGGAAGCGGCCAGGGCTCTTTGAAGGACTTTGGAATCGCCTTCGATTCGGTGGCCCTCAAGGAGGACGGAGAGCCGGATTACGACGGGATTGAACAGGCCCTCGACGACACGGTAAAGATGGTCTATGTCCAGCGTTCCCGGGGCTATACCCTTCGAAAAAGCTTGTCGGCCAAAACCATCGGAGAAATTGCCCGTTTCGTCAAGAAAAAGAAGCCGGGCGTGGTGGTGATGGTGGACAATTGCTATGGCGAGTTTGTGGACGAGGCGGAGCCCACCGCCTACGGCGCCGATCTGATGGCGGGTTCCCTCATCAAGAATCCGGGCGGCGGCATAGCTCCCACCGGCGGCTACATTGCCGGCCGGTCGGATCTGATCGAGCTGTGTGCCTGCCGGCACACCACCGCCGGGGTGGGCCGGGAAATCGGCGCCACCCTTGGGCACACCAGGGAGCTGTTTATGGGCCTATTCCATGCCCCCCATGTCACCGGGGAAGCGCTGAAAACCGCCGTGTTCGCCGCCGGGCTTATGAAGGAGCTGGGCTTTGCGGTCACTCCCGAGCCTCTGGAAGAGCGGCACGACATCATCCAAGCCATCAAGCTTCAGACCCCCGAGAACCTGATTGCCTTCTGCCAGGGCATGCAGGCGGGGGCGCCCGTGGATGCCTTCGTCACCCCCGAACCCTGGGATATGCCCGGCTATGACAGCCAGGTCATCATGGCGGCGGGCGCCTTTACTATGGGCGCGTCCATTGAACTGTCCGCCGACGCGCCGCTTAGAGAACCCTATGCTGTCTGGATGCAGGGAGGACTTAACTTCCATTCGGGCAAGGCCGGGGTTCAGCTGGCGGCCACCCATCTGTGCCAAATGTCAAAAAAGTAAAAAATCTGCCCTTTTTTTCTGTATGAACCTTGAAAATTTCACCTTGACCGACGCAAAACGGACTGTTATAATAAATGTTGTAATTGTACGAACAACCATATGGACAAATTGCGATTTCTCCTTCTATCTTGTAGGGAATAGCAGAACAACTAAAAGGGAAATGAGCAAATGTTCCATATGAATGCGATGTATGTATAAGTTTTGCCGCCCGGATCGGATGGGCGGTATCCCAGTTGTAAGGAAGAAGGAAAAACTTCATGAGCTGGATTCAAAAGCAAAAGGCTGCCGTCGCGGCCAAGCTGCGCGGGGAGACGCCGCTTGCGGTGCTTGTCGAACGGGGCCTGACGGTAGGAAAGAATTTTCGACCCCAGCCCGGCTGCATTCTCGACCCGTCCCACTGCTGGCTGATTACCATCGGCGACGACGTGACGCTGGCGCCCCGGGTGCACATTCTGGCCCATGACGCCAGCACGAAAATGTTTCTGGGGTACACGAAGATCGGCCTGGTCACCATTGGAAACCAGGTTTTTATCGGGGCCAACAGTACGGTTCTTC
The DNA here is from genome assembly GCA_951801675.1 of uncultured Eubacteriales bacterium. Lineage (GTDB taxonomy): Bacteria > Bacillota > Clostridia > Oscillospirales > Acutalibacteraceae > Solibaculum_A. The sequence continues at coordinate 90,862 of CATONX010000001.1, forward strand.
CCAATTGCAGGATTGGGGATCGGGTGATCGTAGGAGCCAACAGTGTGGTGACCAAGGACTTGCCCTCCGGCGGTGTTTACGCCGGCAACCCGGCCAAGCGGGTCTGTTCTCTGGACGATTATCTGGAGAAGATGAAGGCAACCATGCAGCCGGACAATACCTTTGGAGCGGAGTATACCATATCCAAGGAAATCACTGAGGAGCAAAAGGAAAACATGAAGCAGGTCCTTAAAAAGGGCATGGGCTTTGTGGAATAACCAAACCGTTCGGATCGAGTGAAAAAAGGTCTGCTTTCAAAAAAGGCGCCGAATCCGCGGTTTCGCGGGCCGGGCGCCTTTTTTCGTAGGAGAAGCCTTTGGTAACACAACAATGAAGTTGAGAGGAAGAGACGACATGAAATACACCATCGGGGTGGACTTTGGGACTCTGTCCGCAAGGGCGGTGCTTGTGGGGGTGCCGGGCGGCCGGGAGGTCGCGGCCGCTGTTTACGAGTATCCCCATGGGGTGATGGACGAACAGCTGCCAAGCGGCCGCAGATTGCCATCGGACTGGGCCCTTCAGGATCCGGCGGATTATCTGCAGGCACTGGGACACACCATCCCGGCGGTGCTTCGGGAGGCGGGCGTATCGCCTGACGACGTGATCGGCGTCGGGACGGATTTCACCGCCTGCACGGTTCTTCCGGTGAAAGCGGACGGCACGCCCCTTTGTTTCCTTCCCCAGTGGAAAGATGAGCCTCACGCCTATGTAAAGCTCTGGAAGCATCACGCGGCGCAGGACAAGGCAAACCGCCTCAACGCCATTGCTGAAGAACGGGGAGAAGCCTTTCTGGCCCGGTACGGGGGTAAGATTTCGTCCGAGTGGGCCATCCCGAAGCTGTGGCAGATTCTTGACGAGGCCCCTGAGGTGTACGAGGCCATGGACCGGTTCATCGAGGCGGCGGACTGGATTGTCTGGCAGCTGACCGGGGTGGAAACCCGCAATTCCTGCACCGCCGGGTATAAGGAAATCTGGTCGAAGCGGGAAGGGTACCCGTCGGAGGACTTTTTTGCCGCATTAGACGAGCGGCTTCGCCATGTGGTGGACGAGAAGCTTTCCAGAGCCATCACCCCCTTGGGGGAAAAGGCTGGGGAAATCACCGAAACGGCCGCTGCGCTCACCGGATTAAACCCGGGAACGGCGGTAGCGGTGGGCAATGTGGACGCCCATGTGTGCGTGCCGGCGGTGGGCATCGACGGGCCGGGCAAGCTCCTTGCCATTATAGGCACCTCTACCTGCCACACCCTCATGGGCGAGGAGGAACGGGAGGTTCCGGGCATGTGCGGCGTGGTGGCCGACGGGGTCATGCCGGGCTACTTCGGCTATGAGGCGGGCCAGTCCTGCGTGGGGGACCATTTTGCCTGGTTTGTGGACAATTGCCTGCCTGCGGCCTACCGGGAGGACGCCAAGGCAAAGGGAGTCAACATTCATACCTACCTTCGTCAAAAGGCCCAGCGGCTGAAGCCCGGAGAGAGCGGTCTCCTGGCGCTGGACTGGTTCAACGGCAACCGGTCGGTTCTGGTGGACGTGGACCTGACCGGCCTGATCCTGGGGATGACCTTACAGACAAAGCCGGAGGACATCTACCGTGCCCTTATTGAGGCCACCGCCTACGGCACCCGTATGATCGTGGAAACCTTCCGGGAAAACGGGGTGCCGGTGGACGCGTTTTACGCCTCGGGCGGCATCAGCCAGAAGGACCCCATGGCCATGCAGATTTACGCGGATGTGCTGCGCATGCCGGTGCGCATTGCAGGTTCGGAGCAGGGCCCGGCGCTGGGCAGCGCCATCTTCGCCGCAGTGGCCGCCGGAAAGGATGCGGGCGGCTTTGCCGACGTGTTCGACGCGGCGCGCAGGATGGGCAAGGTAAAAGAAGCGGTATATGAGCCGGTGGAGGCGCATGCTCAGGTGTACGACCGGCTTTACGCGGAATACAAAAGCCTCCACGACTATTTCGGCCGCGGGGAAAACGACGTGATGAAGCGGCTCAAGGTCATCAAAAAGCAGACGGATTGACCGCTCGCCATAGAACGTCCGTCTCCTTTGGGACGGGTCGCAACGGTTTATAAGGAAAAGGGGAATTCATTATGGAGCAGCAATACACCTTTTGGTTCATCGCCGGTACCCAGGATTTATATGGGGCCGAGGTGGTCCGCCAGGTAAATGACCACGCCAAAGTTATCGCCAAAGCTCTCGACGGGGACCCGTCGGTTCCCGGCAGGGTGGTGTGTATGCCGGCGGTGCGCAATGCCGGCGAGATCACCGATGTGATGACCAAAGCCAGCGCCGATGAGTCCTGCGTGGGCGTCATCACTTGGATGCATACCTTCTCGCCGTCAAAAATGTGGATCGGAGGACTGACAAGGCTTACAAAGCCCTGGCTGCACCTGCACACCCAGTTTAACCGGGACATTCCCTTTGACGACATTGATATGGATTACATGAACCTCAACCAGTCCGCCCACGGCGACCGGGAGCACGGCTTTATCGGCGCCAGGCTTCGCCTGCCCCGCAAGGTCATCGCCGGGTACTGGGGGGACGAAAGCACCCGTGCCCGGGTGGGGCGCTGGATGCGCGCGGCCATCGGCGCGTATGAGAGCCGCCGGCTGAAAGTGTGCCGGTTCGGGGACAATATGCGCGAGGTGGCCGTCACCGAAGGGGATAAGGTGGAAGCCCAGATTAAGCTGGGCTGGTCGGTCAATTCCTGGGGCGTGGGGGACTTAGTCAGCATTGTCGACCGGGTGACCGAGGCCCAGATCGACGCCAAAATGAAGGAATACCGCGAACGGTATGACCTTCATACCGACGATGTGGACGCGGTGCGCTATCAGGCGAAGCTGGAGGTGGCCCTGCGCAAATTCCTGGAGGTGGGCGGATTCGGCGCGTTCACCGACAACTTCCAGGACCTGCAGCAGCTTCGGCAGTTGGGCGGCCTTGCGGTGCAAAACCTGATGGCCGACGGCTACGGCTTCGGCGGAGAAGGGGACTGGAAAATCGCCGCCCTTCACCGCATCGTCAAGCTCATGAGCACCGGCCTTTCCGGCGGCACTGCTTTTATGGAGGACTATACCTATCATATGGACCCGGAAAATCCGGGCATCCTGGGTGCCCATATGCTGGAGGTAGACCCGGACATCGCGGTGACCAAGCCCTGCATCGAGGTCCATCCTCTGGGCATTGGAGACCGGGAACCCCCGGCCCGCCTGACCTTCAAGACCGGGGAAGGGGACGCTGTTGTCATCAGCCTTGTGGATATGGGCGGTCGGATGCGAATGATTGTCAACGACGTACATGCCACCGCTCCCTTTGAGGAGATGCCCAAGCTCCCGGTGGCCCAGGTTATGTGGAAGCCCTTGCCGGACCTGACGACTTCGGCGGAAGGCTGGATCCTGGCGGGCGGCGCCCATCATACCGTCTTAAGCTACGGGCTGGACGCGGAAATCCTGCGGGACTTCGCCCGGATTCTGGACATCGAATTTGTTCACATCGGCAAGGATACCAAGCTCGAAGAGCTGGAGAAGGAACTGATGTGGAACGATCTCTACTGGAAGCTCAAATCCTGAGAAAGCGGAGGAATGAGACATGCTGGAAGCACTCAAAGAGCAGGTCTTCGCCGCCAATTTGCAGCTGCCGGCCCACGGCCTGGTGGTCTTTACCTGGGGCAACGTCTCCGGCATCGACCGGGCGTCGGGCCTTGTGGTCATCAAACCCTCCGGCGTCTCTTATGAGGAGATGACGGCCAAGGACATGGTGGTGGTTAGCTTGGAGGGCGACGTGGTGGAGGGGTCCCTCAATCCTTCCTCCGATACCCCCACCCACCTGGAGCTTTACCGAAAGTTTCCGTCTCTGGGCGGCATCGTCCATACCCATTCCCGCTGGGCCACCATCTGGGCCCAGGCCGGGCGGGATATTCCCGCCTACGGCACCACCCACGCCGACGCGTTCTACGGCCCGGTTCCCTGTACCAGGGCCCTCACCGAAGAGGAGATCCATGGGGAATACGAATGGGAAACCGGACGGGTGATTGTCAAAACCTTTCAAAAGAAACGCATCGATCCCCAGCAGGTGCCCGCGGTTCTCGTGAAAGCCCACGGGCCTTTTACCTGGGGAAGCACCCCTAAGGATGCGGTGCACAACGCCGTGGTCCTCGAAGAGGTGGCCATGATGGCCTGGCACACCGAGGCGCTGCCTCAGACGGCCGCCCGCCCGTCCATGCAGCAGGTGCTGCTTGACAAGCACTTTCTTCGCAAGCACGGCCCCGGCGCCTATTATGGACAAACGACATAAAGAGAAGGCCCGTTTCTCGGAACCTTTCCGGGAAGCGGGCCTGTCCTTGTGTTAGGAGGAAACAGAAATGAGGGAGATCTTGCAGACAAAGCGGCTGCGGCTGCGGGAGATGACAAAGGCCGATTTTCACAGCCTCTGCACGATTTTGCAGGATGAAAAGGTTATGTATGCCTATGAACATGCTTTTTCCGATGAGGAGGTAGAAGATTGGCTCGAGCGCCAGTTGGAACGGTACCGGCAAGACGGTATTGGATTGTGGGCGGTGGAGCGCAAGGATACCGGCGAGTTCGTCGGCCAGACCGGGCTTACCTGGCAGGAGACAGGCTTTGGGCAGGAAATCGAAGTTGGGTATCTTTTCAAACGCAGCGCCTGGCACAGCGGGTACGCCACCGAGGCGGCCCAGGGCTGCAAGCGGTATGCCTTTGAGCAGCTGCGTGCCGGCCGGGTGGTCGCCATCATCCGGGAAAACAACCACGCGTCCCAGAAGGTGGCCCGCCGGCTGGGAATGAAGCCTATTGGTAAAATCGTAAAGCATTATTACTATATGGATATGCCGCATCTGGTGTTTGCCCTGGAAAACGAGGCGGCGGGCGGTGTATCCGAGTTGTAAAAAAACGAGAAATCAAGCAAATCCCACGTAAATTCCATCTATTTTGGGAAAAAAAGACTTGTAATTTTCTTTGGATAAATGCATAATAGAAAAATATGAGGAAGGGCGAACTGGGAAGAAAGGCCCGGTTTTCATAGAGGGGGACGGTTTTTCGGCGAGATTTCATATGCGGATACATATCGCCGTCCAAAAAAGAAATACTGTGAAAAAAGGAGCCGTTATGAAAAAGAAAAAAGATGAAGTAGATCTTAACGAGCTGGGTAATGAAAAGAAATCCGGAAAAAAAGTTGCGAAATATACAACCCTTGGATGTCTGGGTCTGATTGTCCTGGCGATCATTGCGGTGGTCATCGTCGTGTGGGTAATGCTGGGCAGAACAGGTTCGGAAGTGCCCACGCCTTCCTGGCCGTCGGTGCCGCTCAATTCCGACCAGTCCATGCCGGATCTGGCGGTGATCGACGACGACGTGTACAACGTCCTGCTCATCGGTGTGGATTCGCGCACCGAGAGCATGGCGGGCAACACCGACAGTATGATTATCGTCTCGCTGGACAACACTCATCAGAAACTGAAAATGGTTTCTTTGATGCGCGACAGCTGGGTGACCATCCCCGGGTACTACGAAATGAAGCTCAACCATGCCTATGAGCTGGGCGGGCCGGATCTTTTGATGGACACCATCGAGTACAATTACAATTTTAAGATCGACAAGTACGCCATCGTCAACTTCCAGATGTTCGAGCAGGTGGTGAATACCCTGGGCGGTGTGGAAATCGAGCTGACCCAGGCGGAGGTTGACCATCTGGACGAGAACTATTACGGGACCTTGGGCGAGCTGCACGAAGGTGTCAACCTGCTCGACGGCAACGCGGCTTTGTCCTATGCTCGTATCCGTAAGATGGCGGGTGACGACTTCCAGCGCACCCAGCGCCAAAGAAACGTCATCCAGGCGGTGGTAAAGAGTGCGAAGAATATGGATGTGTTCAAGATTGTGGGGCTGGCAAATGCCGTTTTGCCTCATGTGAAGACCAACATCCCTACAAACGAGGTACTTTCGCTTGCCTATAATTCCATGACCTATCTGCAATATCCGGTGGAGGAATTCCGCTTGCCGGCGGACAATACTTGGAAGTACGGGTCTCATCCATTCGGCAGCCAAATGCTCTCTACCGTAGACTATGATACCAAGGAAAACGGTCGGCTGATGCACGAGTTTATTTATGAGGACGGCACCGCTCCTTCTGAGCCGGAAGCTTCTTCTTCCTCCAAATCGTCGTCGGCTGCTTCCAGCAAGAAATAAGCCAGCAGCAAACCGAGGGGGTGACCTCGATGGTCGATATCCACACGCATATTCTTCCCAAGTTGGACGATGGGGCTTCCTCTCTGGAGGAGTCCCTCGAAATGTGCGCCGCGGCCGCGGAAAGTGGAGTGAAAACCATCGCGGCCACCCCTCATTTTTATGACGTGACGGCTACCCACGCCTTCCTGGAAAAGCGGGAGGAGCGGCTTGCGCTTTTAAAAAACGCGTTGAAGGCAGCAGACCTTTCTGTAGAAATCCGGGCGGGTGCCGAGGTGGCCATGCGCCCGGAGCTGTATACCAACCGGGACCAGTTAAAAAGGCTTACCTTGGGCGAAACCCGCTATCTGTTGGCGGAAATGCCCTTTTCCCCCATCTCCATGCAGGATGTGTTTGATTACGTTGAGTTGATTTTTGATCAGGGTTTGATTCCTGTAATCGCTCACCCGGAGCGGTATGCCTATTTTCAGGAGAATTATGACATTCCGAACCTTCTATTGGAGAAGGGGGCGGTGCTGCAGGTGACGGCTCAAAGTCTGCTGGGCGCCTTCGGTCCTAAGCCGATGAAGCTGGCGCAGGCCATGCTGCGGGCGGACGCCATCGACTGCCTCGCCTCCGATGCCCATGAGGCATACGGCAGGCGGGGAGCGGACCTGTTTGCAATCCGGGATCTGCTTTTTGCTCAAGGAATTCCGGAAAGTCTGCTTTTCCGTATGATGGAGGAAACGCCGGGCCAGATTATAGCGGATGCGGATATTTCCGACCGGCAGATCGGGTATATTTTGCCGCCCAAACGGTTTGGGCGCTAAGGCACAAAGGAGGAACCGATGAGGGGACACCGTATTTCCGACTTTTTATGGAGAACGAGGAAGGGAAACGCATGGGTATGCGGCGGGAGCGCCGCGTTGTACATAGGAGCGGCTTTGTGGTTTTTGTGGACGCCGGCCAAACTGGTGGGAATTTTCCCGCCATGTTTTTTTTATCGCATCACGGGATTTCGCTGTGTGGGCTGCGGCGGCACCAGGGCAATCGAATCCCTCCTGCGCGGTCAGATCGGGCAGGCGATCTATTATAACCCGCTGGTAGTGCTGATGGCGGCGGTCTTTTTAACGGTGTGGATCTGGCTGCTGGCGGGGTGCTTTCGCCGGGAATACCGGCCGCCGCGCGTCCGCCATGCAGGGGTGTACGCGCTGATTTTCACCGGCTTGGTGGTGGTTTTCCTTGTGGTGCGCAACCTGCCCTTTTATCCGTTTATGCGCTAAAACGCGGCCTAAAGAAAAAACGTCCGGTACAATTTCGGAACCGGCGATAAGGAGACCTCATGAAAGAGAATAAATACGACGAAAAAACATTTTTCGAACAATACAGCCAGATGTCCCGTTCCGTGCAGGGACTGCAGGGCGCGGGCGAATGGCATGAACTGCAAAAGCTTCTGCCGGATTTTCGCTCAAAGCGGGTGCTGGACCTGGGCTGCGGGTTCGGGTGGCACTGCCGGTATGCGGCGGAGAACGGGGCGAAACACGTGCTGGGGATCGATCTGTCCGAACGCATGCTCGCAGAAGCCCGCAAGCGCAATGCGGCACCGGGGGTGGAATACCGCCGCGGATCCATTGAGGATTACGCGTATCCTGTCAATGCTTACGACGTGGTCATCAGCTCCCTCGCCTTTCATTATGTGGAGGATTATGCTGCGCTTTGCCGGAACGTGGCCCGGTGTCTGGCTGCAGGCGGAGATTTTATCTTTTCCGTGGAGCATCCGGTCTTTACCGCATTTGGCACCCAGGACTGGTATTGCGACGAGGTGGGAAATCGTCTGCACTGGCCGGTGGACCGGTATTTCGAAGAAGGAAAGCGCACCGCTCATTTCTTGGGCGAGGAAGTGGTCAAGTATCACCGAACGCTGACCACGTATCTAAACGGCCTCTTGCATGCCGGCTTTTCGATTTCTTCCGTCGTGGAGCCCATGCCTGCGCCAAAGCTGCTCGCCGAAATCCCCGAAATGAAAGAGGAGCTTCGCCGGCCAATGATGCTTCTTGTGGCTGCGAAAAAGAATTAGGAAGGCCGCCTGAAAAAGACACAGGCGAGCGTAAAAAAGACCCGGACTGCAGAGATAGAATGCTCTGCCATCCGGGTCTTTTTTACGGGAAGAAAGCCTCGTGAATCTGCCTTCCGGTCCCATTAAAGCGAAGCCGCCATCCTTTTTCGAATTTCAGATGCGGCCTGGTCGCGGTTTTCCATGGCCAGAACCTTGTAGGTTTTGCACTTCGTTTGTATCAAGATGCGATCCTTGGATACGCGGACGCATATAATATCGGAAAACGGCAGCTCAAAAGCGGCGCCTCTTAGAAAGGTGCGGCCCTCTATGCAAAACTCATATACCGAAACATAAGACTTCTGTCCGTTCCAAACCGTGAGAACAGCCGCAACCGGGAAGGTAATCAGCAGCGCGCCGAAAAAATAGGACCATAGTTTGTAGGATGCGAGGCTGATCGCCCGAAACGCTTCCGGGTTGCTCAGGCAGTAAATCCCGAGAAAAAAGAAAAAAGGGAAGCTTGCCGCGAAAACGGCCAGACGAACAACGGGAACTTTTTTCGTTGTTACGATCAAATTGCCCTTCTGCATAGCGTTGTACCCCTCAAATTATTTCACGATCGGCGACCGGTGTGAAATTGCGTCGTACTTAATCATCTTTTTTATAATTGTATCGATTGTTCGTGGTATTGTCAAGAATAAATATGGAAAAGATGATTAGCGGTGGGGTGACTATGCGGCTTTACACATTAGGCGATCGGTGCAACATTTCCGGCGAACGCATCAAAGAGGCTCGAAAACAGGCAAAAATGTCTCAGGACAACCTGGCGGCAAAGCTCCAGCTGCGCGGCTTGCAGATGGGGCAAATGGCTGTCAGCCGTATTGAGACCGGGAAAAGGCTCGTGCCGGATTTCGAATTGCCCATTATTGCAGATGCGCTGGGTGTCACTACGGACTGGCTCCTGGGCGTTGATCCGGTGAAAGCAAAATAAAGGCGGCATGACCGAAATGTCATGCCGCCTTTATTTGTGCTTTCATTGGTTCTTCGTAGGGGGCCTCTTTCTGCCTCTATTGCTGCCTCTTTGTCCAGAGAAACAGAAACAAAAGCGCAAACAGGAGGAGCACAAGACAGGCCAGCAGAAACCCGCCCCAAAAGAAGCTGGCAGTGGAAAAAGTCTCCCGCTCCCACAGACACCACGCAACCACCGCCAAAAGACAAAGAAAGACCGCGCCCATCAAAATAAAGCGAAACGGGAAAGCTTTGCCGGGCTTCCCCATCTTTTTCTCGTTTTCGAAGCCCTGCGGCTTTTTTGTACCCATTTGATCCTGCCCCGCCTCTCTCATCCGATTTGCCGTGCCTACCGGAATATTTTACATTTTACTGCACATCCTAAAATAAGTCAACTATATTTATTCATAAGATATGCCAATAGTTGACTTTGTATGAGTACACTTATCTTAGTAAGGCAGGTGTGGCGGATGATTGACTTGGGCGACCGGCTTAAAACACTCAGAACAGGCAAACATATGACCCAGTGGCAACTGGCACAACACATCGGCGTGACGAAATCCATGGTCAGCGCCTATGAAACCGGAATACGGTACCCGTCCTATGACATTCTCATCCGGCTGGCATGTGTGTTTGGCGTATCGACGGATTATTTGCTGGGGCTGGAAAATCGGCGTTATCTCAACGCCGAGGGGTTGAGCGAACGGCAAATCCAAATCATCAATGAGCTGATCAGCGAGTTTAGGAACATGGAATAGGAAAAGCGCCGTGTGCATGCATTGCACACGGCGCTTTTTGTTGTGTTATAAGCGTTACCGCGGGAAAATCATCATAATTTCACGGTAGTAGTAATAGAAATCCTCGAAATCGCCGCTCTCCAACGCATACAGAATCTCAGCGAGGGACCCGTCTGCGACCAGCATGATCAGCGCTACCACTGCAAGGGCCACGCCGATGATGTTGAGCACCAGACCAGCGACGGCCATGCCGCCCTTATTGCCCTTCGAGAAGCAGATGATGGCGAGAATCAAACCGATGACGCCGGGCAGGACGCCAAAGAAACCGGCGCAGCAGCAAACAATCGACAGAATACCCAGCACCAGAGAAGCGATCGCCATTCCGTTGGCGGGCTTCGGCTGGGGAACGGTGTATACCGGCTGCTGGGGATAGGGATTGCTCTCATTGCCATAGAAGCTATTCTGCTGAGGCGCCTGATAAGAAGGCGGATAGGCAGAAGAATCGTTTGGTGCCTGGTAGGGAGGCGGATAGGCGGACGGAGGGGGTGTAGGCTGGCCCGTAGGTGCCTGATAGGGAGCGCCGGGCTCCTGGTAGGCATTTGCGCCTTCGTTTTGCGAAGGACTCTGCGGTGCAGAATCAGCCGGCGATTCTGCCGGCGGAACGGGCTGGGTATTATCGGTGCCCTCGTACGGATTGAAAGGATCGTTACTCATAAAGCGACCTCCTGATTTCGTTACTATATTTTAATCATAGCAAGTTTCCCGTTGTTTTGCAAGGTCTAGAAAAATTTTTCTGGGTGAAGCTCCCGGGGAAAATGGCGCGGGGATCGCATCCTTTTATGAATACGCGGCTGCCTTTGGAATTATGCGCCTTCGCGGCGGTTGGCACAATGGAAATGCCCCGGTACCTGTCCGGGGTGCCTTTCATATACTGCTAACGGATATGCAGCGTATCCAGTAAACGAAAGGAGCAATGACATGAACAAAGATTTTGATTTGTTTGCTGACTATACCTGCGCACAGACCAAATTCCCCGCCCAGACGCCGATTGCTATGGCGTATGTGCCGCTTCAGTTCCTGGAAGCGACCTATGAGCCGGAACAGGGATTTAACGCGGGTACCATTTTCCCTGAATTGGATAAGCCGTTTTTAGGCGGAAAGAGAGGGTGCATCTGATGGAGTCGACCAACGAACGCGAGGCCATGCTTCGCAGGCTGTCCGCCCTTTCCTTTGCCATGTGGGAACTGCATATTTTCCTGGATACCCACAATTGCGACAAGGAAGCCATGCGCAAACTGGAAGCGTACGACATTAAGTATAAGGCGCTGCTCAAGGAATACGAGAGCAAGTTCGGCCCGCTGATTCTGAACATCAGTGACGCCAACAACAATGCCGACTGCAATAACCGCTGGGCCTGGACCCAGGGCCCGTGGCCGTGGGAAGATGGAAAGGAGTGCTAGCTGAATGTGGAGTTATGAGAAAAAACTGCAATACCCAGTAAAAATCGCAAATACCAACCCCGCCCTCGCGAAGATCATCATCACCCAGTACGGCGGCCCGGACGGCGAGCTGAGCGCGTCTCTTCGCTATCTGAGCCAGCGGTATACCATGCCCTATCCGGAACTCAAAGGGCTGTTGACCGACATCGGTACGGAAGAATTGGCGCATTTTGAGATGATCGCCGCCATCGTCTATCAGCTGACCAAGAACCTGACGCCGGAAGAAATCAAGAAGAGCGGTTTTGACACCTATTTTGTGGACCACACTACCGGCATCTATCCGGTTGCCGCCAGCGGTGCGCCGTTTACGTCTTCTTATTTCCAGGTCAAGGGCGACGCCATCACCGACCTGCACGAGGACCTGGCTGCCGAGCAAAAGGCGCGCACCACCTACGACAACATCCTGCGTATGTGCGACGATCCCGATGTGCGCGATCCCATCAAGTTCCTTCGGCAGCGCGAGGTAGTCCATTACCAGCGGTTCGGCGAAGGCCTGCGTCTGGCAACCGACAAACTGGATTATAAGAATTTCTATGCTTTTAATCCGGAATTTGACTGCAAAAAACCCTGCAAATAAAAGAGAAACCCATCCATAGAAAAAGGGACGGGGATGATTCCCCGTCCCCTTGATGGGACTCTATAATTTTACATGCGTCCATGTCTCTGCTTTCGTACTAAGCCTCACCGAAAGCCGTTAGGAAAGGGGATAGGAGGCGACGGTCCGCCCTTCCAGTACATAAGCCGTTTTCTCCTTGAGGGCAACCTGCGAGCCGCTGGCGGAAACCTGTGCCGACGCCACCGCGGCGCCGTCGATGGAATACGCGGTGACCGCACTGGGCGCGAGCACCGCCGTCAGTTCCCCGCTGCACGATAAGGCCCGCACCTCTCCTGCCGCAACGCTTGCGGTTTGGGACAGCGCGGCGTCTAAGAAGGTTACGCTGCATTCCCGCCGGTCTTCATAGGGAGAGAGGGCGACGGCGAGGCGCCCGCCTTCCTCCAGATCCCAGGCAGCCAAGTACGCGTTGCCGTAAGAGAATTCCTGGATGTCGCTGCCGTCCGGCTTGACGCTGACAATCCGGTCGTCCCCAATGCCCACGATCCGTCCGCCGCAGTAGCGCACCGCGAAGAAAAGGGTGTCGTTGAAGTTGAGATAGGTGGGCGTATCGCTTGCAAAGTCCAAAAGGGTCAGGCTGGAACCGAGCCCACCGTCCTTGGCGAAAACGGTGGCTGCCGCCGCGCTTTTGCCGTCGGGTGCGGCAGCCACATCCACCACCATGTTGGAAGCGGAGGACCATTTGAACCGAACTGTTTTCAGGTCGCTGCCCAGTACCGTTAGCTCGGATACATATCCGCCCGTTCCCTCCATCACCAGAACCAGATCGCCGTTTTGGCTGATGTCCGCGGCCAGGAGGTTATAATCGGTCTTGCCGGTGCCCACCGTGCGTTTGCGGTTTTCCACCCGGTAGCCGGTAGAGCCTCGGTCGTACAGCAGTGCCCGGGTATCGGTTTTGCGCAGCACGGGCGTCTGAAACTTATGCTGGCGGGAGTAAATCTCCTTGGCTGTATCATTAAAAAGCTGGAGAGAGGAATCGGATAACAGCGCCACGTCCCCGCCGATGATGGCAAGACCGGACACCTCGCTGCCCGCCGCCGTTACCGGGAAGCCCTCTCCCGTTCCATAGTTGCCGAAGGTCTGGTCGAACCATTCCTCGATGCGCACCCCGGAAAACAGGTCCCGGTTGGCAATGCCCCACACCGCCGTGCCGGCCACCAACACCAGCACGCACAGCCAGATCACCAGCTTTACGCCCCGGCGCCGTTTGGGCCGTTCCTTTACCAGCTTGAGCCTGGGTTCTTCCTCTTTGGGCGTATCCTGCGCCGGTTCTTCGTCCGGACGGCGCAGCCGTCCGCTTTTGTGCCGGAACATGGCCCGTCACCTCCTATTCTTCGATGAAATCACGTTCGTCATAAAAAACACGCTCTAAAATCAGCCCGCAGGCGGGCGCCGTCGGCCCCGCCGCCGTTCGCTGGCCGCTTTCGAGGCTGGCCTTAATGGAGGCCTTGGACCGTTTTCCCTGGGCCACCTCCAGCAAGGTGCCTACCATAATCCGCACCATGTTGTAAAGAAATCCGTCTCCTTCCACCGAGAAGGTTACCAGATCTCCGTCCCGCTCCACCTTCGCCGCCCAAACGGTGCGCACCGTGTCCTCCACGTCGCTTTTGGACGAGCAGAAGGCGGCAAAGTCATGCCGGCCCACAAACGCCTGGGCCGCCTCATGCAAAAGCCCCGCGTCCAGAGAATGCCGGTAATGGAGAGCCCGGTCCTGCCAGAAAGGGTTGCGGACCGGGGCGTTATAGATACGATAGCAGTACCGCTTTCCCTTGCAGGAATACCGGGCGTGAAAGGAAAGAGGAACCTCCCGGCAGCCGTACACGGCAATGTCAAAAGGCAGGCGCACATTCAGGGCCGGGATCATCCGCTCGCAGGGAATCCGGCTGTCCGTCTGGAAGCTGACGCAGAACATGTCCGCGTGAACGCCCGCGTCCGTGCGGCTGCATCCCTTTACATCCGGGCGGGCGCCCAGAAGCCCTTCCATGGCGTTTTGCAGCACCGCCTGCACCGACTGGGCGTTTTGCTGGACCTGCCAGCCATGGTACCGGCTGCCGTCATAGCGCAGGGTTAGAAGTATGTTTCGCATCCCGTTTTCCTTCCCTTAGTAAACCTTCGGCAGCAGGATGGAGGCAGCGATGATGCCGCCGAAAACCAGAATAGTCACCCCAAAGGCCCAGTAATCCCCCGCGTGCATCTGAAGCTTCTTCATCCGGGTGCGCCCTTCCCCGCCGTGGTAGCACCGGCATTCCATGGCCGTAGCCAGGTCAAACGCCCGGCGGAAGGAGGAGACAAAAAGGGGAATGAGAATGGGGACCAGCGCCTTTACCCGCCTTAGCAGCCCGCCCGATTCCAAATCCGCCCCTCTGGCCTTCTGCGCCGACATGATCTTGTCCGTTTCCTCAATGAGGGTGGGGATAAAGCGCAGGGCAATAGTCATCATCAGGGCAAACTCGTGGACCGGCAGCTTGAAAATCTTCAGCGGGGACAAAAGCCGTTCCAGCCCATCGGTGAGGTCGGTGGGGGAGGTGGTGTAGGTAAGCAGAGAACTCCCCATAACTACCAGTATAATACGCACTGCCATAAACAATGCGGTGAATACTCCCCGGTCATAAATGTGGATAAATCCCCATTCGAACAGGAGGACCTCGCCTTGGATATAAAAGATGTTTAAAATCGCCGTAAAGGCGATGACAAACCAGATGGGCCGGATGGAGCGCAGAATCATCTTTACGGGAACCCTGGACAACGCCGTGACCAAAATGAGAAAAGCGGCGGCCAGCCCCAGGCAGAAGAAGTTGTTGCCGATGAAGACCATGACGATGTACGCCACCACCAGGACCAGCTTCGTGCGGGGGTCTAAAGCGTGGATGGGCGATTTGGCCGGGAAGAACTGGCCGAAAGTAATGTCCCGAATCATGTAGCTGCCCCTCCCCTCGCCTTAGAAAGAAGCCGCAGGATCTCGTCGCGCCCCTGCCGGGCGGTATAGACGCAGGTGTTCACATCGTAGCCCCGGGCCTTGAGCCCGAGGAAAATCCGGGTGACCTGAGGGATATTCAGCCCCATCCCGGCAAGCTCGGAAGACCGTGTGAACACTTCGTCCACCGTGCCGTACATGGCGCATTTCGATTCGTTCATCACCAGCACCTTGGAGGAAACCCGGGCCACGTCCTCCATGGAGTGGGACACCAGCAGCACCGTAGAGCCCCGCTCCTTCTGGTATTCGCGGATCTGCCCTAAAATCACGTCCCGGCCCTTGGGGTCCAGGCCGGCGGTGGGCTCGTCGAGAATCAGCACCTTCGGCTCCATGGCCAGCACCCCCGCGATGGCCGCCCGGCGCTTTTCCCCGCCGGACAGGTCGAAAGGGGATTTCTCTAAAAGCTCCGGCTTTAAAGAGACGAACTGAGCCGCACTTTTGACCCGGCTGTTCACCTCGTCCTCACTAAGCCCCATGTTCTGGGGGCCGAAGGCAATGTCCTTATATACCGTTTCCGCGAAAAGCTGGTATTCCGGGTACTGAAAGCAAAGCCCCACCTCAAAGCGCACCGACCGGATTTTTTTCGGCTCGGCCCAAATGTCCCGCCCGTCCAGCAGTACGGCGCCGGAGGTGGGCTTGATCAGCCCGTTTAAATGCTGCACCAGGGTGGACTTGCCCGAACCCGTGTGCCCGATGACGCCCACGAATTCCCCTTCGTCGATGGCGATGGAAACCGAATCCACCGCCGTTTTCTCAAACGGGGTCCCCTGGCCGTAGACGTAGCTTAATTCCTTGGTTTCGAGGATGGGCATCCGTTCACCTCCAGCAGATTTGACAGCACTTCGATGCATTCGTCGTCGGTGAGTACTCCCGCCGGCAGACCCTTCACCCCGGCCTTTTGCAGCCGGTAGATGAGCCGGGTGGCCTGGGGAACGTCCAGCTCCACCGCCTTGAGCTCGTCCACCTGGGAGAAAACCTCCCTGGGCGTGCCGGATAGTAAAATCCGCCCGTCGTCCATCACCACCACCCGGTCGGCGTCCACGGTCTCGTCCATGTAGTGGGTGATGAGGACGATGGTGATCCCCATTTCGCTGCACAGCCGGTGGATGGTGGAGATGACCTCCTCCCGTCCTCTGGGGTCGAGCATGGCGGTGGGCTCGTCCAAAACAATGCAGGCGGGCTGCATGGCGATGATGCCCGCGATGGCAATGCGCTGCTTTTGCCCGCCCGACAGCTTGTGAGGCGCGTGGCGGCGATACTCGTACATCCCCACCGCTTTCAAAGCCTCGTCCACCCGCTTGCGGATTTCCTCAGGAGGCACTCCCATATTTTCCGGGCCAAAAGCCACGTCCTCCTCGACGATGGTGGCCACCAGCTGATTGTCGGGGTTTTGCAGCACCATTCCCACCGTCTGGCGGATGTCAAACCGCTTTTCCTCGTCAGCCGTGTCCATCCCTGCCACAAAGCATTTCCCGCCCGAAGGCAGGAGCATGGCGTTAAAGTGCTTGGCAAGGGTGGACTTTCCCGACCCGTTGTGCCCCAAAACCGCCACAAACTCGCCCTTGCGGATCTTAAGGTCCACCCCGTTTAGCACCACCTGCGCCCCCTCCTCCTCGGAGGTGTATTCAAACTGCAGGTCTTTTGTTTCAATGATGTTTGTCATCCTGTTCCCTCTTTGGACCTTCGCGTTTTATTTTCCGTGAAAAATGGCCGTTCCCCCGCAGGGAAGGACCAGGCCGTTTTGCTTGACCGGCAGGCCGATCTCGTCCGAGCTGGTCCTTCCGCCGAACTGCGGCAGGAGCACGCTCGCCAGCATATATTCCATCACCGACGGGGAAAGCCCCGTGGTATAGGAGTTTAAAAGCAGAAAGAGCGGGCGGTCACTGAGCACCTTGGCGCACAGCTCAATGAGCGGGTAAACCTGCTCCTCTAGCTTCCAGATTTCGCCCCCTGGCCCCCGGCCGTAGGAGGGCGGGTCCATCACAATGGCGTCGTACCGGTTTCCACGCCGAATTTCCCGGTTTAAGAATTTCACACAATCGTCCACCAGCCAGCGCACCGGCTTGTCCGAAAGCTTGGAAGCCGCCGCGTTTTCCCGGCCCCAGGCCACCATTCCTTTCGACGCGTCCACATGGCATACCGCCGCCCCCGCCGCCGCGCAGGCGAGAGTCGCCCCGCCGGTGTAGGCGAAGAGGTTGAGCACCTTAACGGGCCGCCCGGTTTTCTGGATGCGTTCTCCCATCCAGTCCCAGTTGACCGCCTGTTCAGGAAACAGCCCCGTGTGCTTAAAGCCCATGGGCTTGACCTGGAAGGTCAGCTCCCCATAACGGATGGGCCAGGAGGCGGGAAGAGGCCTTCGCTGCTCCCATTTGCCGCCGCCCGTGTTCGAGCGCAGGTAACGGGCGTGGGCGCGCTTCCAGCCGGGGTGGGTTTTGGGGGTGTCCCACAAAATCTGCGGGTCCGGGCGGATGAGGAGCACCTCTCCCCACCGCTCCAGCCGCTCGCCGCCGGAAGCGTCCAGCAGCTCATAATCCTTCCAATGTTCCGCTACCCTCATTGCAGCCGTTCCTTAATCACGTCGGATAGCTCCACCGCGATGTGGTTGATGGTATCGAAGTCCTTCCCTTCCACCATTACCCGGATCAGGTGCTCCGTCCCGGAGATGCGCACCAGCACCCGGCCGTCCCGGCCAAGCTGCTTGCACGCTTCGTCGATGCGCTCTTTGATGACCGTGTCCTCTGGGAACTTGGCTTTGCCCTTGGCGTCCGTGCGCACGTTCACGAGCACCTGGGGGAACCGTTCCATCAGCGAGGAGAGCTTACTAAGCCGCTCGCTGTGCTTTCGCAGGACGTAGAGAAGCTGCGCGCCGGTCAGCTGGCCGTCGCCGGTGGTGGAGTGGTCCAGGAAAATAATGTGCCCGGATTGCTCGCCGCCGATTTTATAGCCGTTTTTGAGCATCTCTTCCAGCACATACCGGTCCCCCACCTTGGTGGCGCAGGTTTTGATGCCCCTGGATTCACAGAACCGGAAAAAGCC
This sequence comes from uncultured Eubacteriales bacterium, assembly GCA_951801675.1. Classification (GTDB taxonomy): domain Bacteria; phylum Bacillota; class Clostridia; order Oscillospirales; family Acutalibacteraceae; genus Solibaculum_A. The sequence goes on from CATONX010000001.1 coordinate 108,994, forward strand.
AAGGTTGGTCATAACGGTGACCACCGCCGTGTCGTTTTTCAAAGTGCCTTCCTTCATCATCTCGTCGGCGAAAATGGCGATGAGCCGGTCCCCGTCCACCAGGTTTCCCTGTTCGTCCACCGCCAGGCACCGGTCCGCGTCCCCGTCGAAGGCCAGGCCCGCCTGGCAGCGGTACCGCTTGACGGTTTCGATTAAGTCGTCCATATGGGTGGAACCGCAGCGGTCGTTGATGTTGATTCCGTTTGGCTCGTCATGGATGGTGATTACGTCCGCGCCCAGGGAGGTAAAGAGCTTTTTGGCGGTGACGCTTGCCGAGCCGTTGGCGCAGTCCAGCGCTACCTTCAGCCCGGAAAGAGAACAAGGAACGGTGGAGGCGATGTGGTTGATATAATCGTCCACGGCGCAGTCCGCACGGCTGACCCGGCCCAAATCCCCGCCCACGGGGCTGGGAAGCTGGAGCTTGCGGTCGAGAACAATCTCTTCAATCTGCTCTTCAATCCGGTCGGACAGCTTGAAGCCTTCGCCGTTAAAGAGCTTGATGCCGTTGTATTCACAGGGGTTGTGGGAAGCGGAGATCATGATGCCCGCGTCCGCCCCGTACTTTTTCACCAGATACGCCACCGCCGGGGTGGGGATTACACCTAAAAGCTTTACGTCCGCGCCCACCGAGGTAAGTCCCGCCACCATGGCCGCTTCTAGCATTTCCGAAGAAACGCGGGTATCCATTCCAATGAGAAATAGGGGCCGGTGATGGGTGGCTTCGGTGAGCACGCAGGCGGCCGCCCGGCCGATCTGCATGGCGAGCTCACAGGTGAGCTCAGTGTTTGCGATGCCGCGGGCACCGTCGGTTCCAAAAAGTCTTCCCATAGCGAAAAAACACTCCTCTACACATGGTCTACATGGTCAATTGTCCGTTATACTCTAGGCCCAGATGGGCGTAAGCGGGCGGCAGGACCACCCGGCCTTGTTTGGTACGGCTTAAAAACCCGATCTGCATCAGATAGGGCTCATATACGTCCTCAAGCGTCACCGATTCCTCCCCGATGGCGGCGGCGATGGTATCCAGCCCCACCGGGCCTCCGTGATAGAGGTTGATGATGGTCAGAAGCATCCGCCGGTCGTTGGCGTCGAGCCCCAGCTCGTCGATTTCCATCCGGTCCAGGGCTTTCCTAGCCGTTTCGCAGGTAATGACGCCGTTCCCCGTCACCTGGGCGAAATCCCGCACCCGCTTTAACAGCCGGTTTGCGATACGGGGGGTTCCACGTGAGCGGGAGGCAAGCTCCAAAGCGCCCTCCGGATCGGTTTCGATCCCCAAAATCGAGGCGCTTCTCGACACGATGTTGGCAAGCTCCTGGGGGGTGTATAGCTCCAGGCGCAGATGAATCCCGAACCGGTCCCGCAAAGGGGCGGCCAGCTGCCCGGAACGGGTGGTGGCCCCTACTAAGGTGAACTTCGCCAGGTCAATGCGGATGGAACGGGCGGAAGGGCCTTTGCCGATGATAATGTCCAACGAAAAGTCTTCCATAGCCGGGTAGAGGATTTCCTCCACCGTGCGGGGAAGCCGGTGAATTTCGTCGATAAAGAGCACGTCTCCCGGCGACAGGTTTGTAAGCAGAGCCGCCAGATCCCCGGGCTTTTCGATGGCAGGGCCGGAGGTCACCCGCAGGTGCACGTTCATTTCGTTGGCGATGATGCCCGCCAACGTGGTCTTTCCAAGGCCCGGCGGGCCGAAGAGCAGCACATGGTCCAGCGCTTCCTGCCGTCCGCGGGCCGCTTCTATGTAGATGGACAGGTTTTCCTTCGCCTTTTCCTGCCCGATGTAGTCGGCAAGGGATTTCGGACGCAGGGGATTTTCGGTATCCACGTCCTCGGGCGTATACTCCGGGGCCACGATCCGGTTTTCAAAGTCCATTTCAATATCGTCCGGCATGTAGTCCTATCCCCTTTCCCAATCGCAAGGTATTCTTCGTCATACGCTGCCCAAAGAGCGCAGCGCCAAGCGTATGAGCTCCTCCACCGGCAAGGCGCTGTCGAGCTTCGCCACCGCGGCGGAAGCCTGGGGAGCGGAAAAGCCCAGCACCGTCAAAGCCGATACCGCCTCCGAGGCATTGCCACAAGCGTCTGCCGCGGGCGGCGGAGCGAACCCGTCCTCCCCGGCGGTTAGATTGGCGGAAAGCTTATCCTTGAGCTCAAGCACAATGCGCTGGGCGGTCTTATTGCCCACCCCCTGGGCCCGGGTGATGGACTTGCTGTCTCCCGCGGCCACACACAGGGCAAAGCGCGACGGGGAAAGCTCGGAGAGAATGGCCAGGGCCGCCTTGGGCCCCACACCGGTGACCGATATCAGAAGCTTAAAGCAGTGAAGCTCCTCCTGGTCCCCGAACCCGAAAAGAATGAGCGCATCCTCCCGGACGTTCAGATAGGTGTAGAGGGTGGCCGTTTTCCCAACCGGCGGGAGTTTGGAAAGGGTATAGGTGGTGGTCATGCACTGAAAACCAACCCCACCGCAGTCGATCACGGCAAAATTCGGCTCGGTGTGCCGCAGCACGCCGGTTACGCTGTAAAACATGGACGTATCTCCTTTTGTGTCGTTACCAGAAAATCCGAGACCCGGCGCAGTGGGCGTGGCAGATGGCCACCGCCAAAGCATCGGCGGTGTCATCGGGTTTGGGGACTTTCTCCAAATGGAGAATCTGCCGGGTCATCTCCATCACCTGGGACTTGACCGCCTTGCCGTACCCCACCACCGACTGCTTGACCTGCAAAGGCGTATACTCAAAAAACGGGATTTCGTATTTGCGCACCGCCAGCATGATGACCCCTCTGGCCTCCGCCACCTTGATGGCCGTTTTCTGGTTGGTGGTAAAGAAAAGCTGCTCCACGGAAACCGCGTCCGGCTGGTATTTCGCGCAAATGGCGCACATTCGGTCATAAATATGCTCAAGACGGCGGGAAAAGTCCATGTCCGCGTCGGTGAGGATGGCGCCGTAGGCGATGGTGGAAAACCGGCTGCCCTCGTAGCGCAGCACCCCCCAGCCCACAATGGCGTAGCCCGGGTCAATCCCCAAAACGATCATGCCTTCCCGTCCTTTCCGGATGTGTATAATATAATATCATACCATAGAATCCGTCCTTCCACAAGAAAGAAGGGGGCGGATTTTGGGAAAAGACTTCGCCCGAAACCAGCGGCTTTCCCATAGAAAGCACGCGGGTGGAATTGCTAAGCCGTCCGCCGGGCTTTTGCCGGCGGCAAACCGTCCCCGGGCTACCCGGAACCGGCTTTTGAGAGGCCTGCACGCAAAAAGGACGGATGCATCCGTTGCATCCGTCCCGCAATCGACCGGTTTCTATTTGGGAAGCTTTTTGAGCAGCCGCTCGATCCGGTCGGACGGGTCGAGCAACGGGCTGATGGTAATGTCGTGATTGAGGGAGTCAATGATATAGGCCAGGTATTTGGACATGTCCACCTCGCAGTACCATTCCCGGGAAAGCAGCTCCGGAGAGCGGTAGATCAGGTCGGTAGTGAACACCTTTTCAATGATGCCCTTCTCGTAAGCCTCGTCAAACCGTTCGAGGCCTTCGCAGAAGAGGCCGAAGGAGGTGCACACGAACACACGCTTTGCCCCCATGGACTTGACCCGTTCGGCAATCTCCAGAACCGAGTCACCGGAGGAAATCATATCGTCCACAATCACCAGGTCCTTGCCTTCCACCGGCGCGCCCAGATACTGATGGTCGACGATGGGATTGCGGCCGTTGACGATGCGGGAATAATCCCGCCGCTTATAGAACATGCCCAAGTTGATTCCCAGCACCGACGCGTAATAGATGCAGCGGTTCATGCCTCCCTCGTCAGGAGAGATGATCATCATGCTTTCCTTGTCGATTTTCAGGTCCGGCACACAGCGGGTGAGGGCTTTGATCATCTGGTAAGTGGTCTTCACGTCCTCAAAGCCGCCGGTGGGAATGGCGTTTTGTACCCGCGCGTCGTGGGCGTCAAAGGTGATGATGTTGGCAACTCCTGCGTTAATCAGCTCCTGCAGCGCCACCGCGCAGTCCAGCGATTCCCGGGAAGAGCGCTTATGCTGCCGTCCCTCGTAAAGCATGGGCATGATGACGTTTACCCGCCTCGCCTTGCCGCTGACCGCCGCAATGACCCGCTTTAAGTCTTGATAATGGTCGTCGGGGCTCATGGGGACCTCCTGGCCGTACATTTTGTAGGTACAGCCGTAATTGTAGCAGTCGGTCAGGATAAACAAATCCAGTCCCCGCACCGATTCCTTGATCATGCCCTTGGCTTCCCCCGTTCCAAAACGGGGGCATTGGGTTTTAATCAGATAGGTATCCCGCTGGTAGCCGGCGAAAGCGATGGTGGTTTTATGCTCGCTTTCCCGCTGCTGGCGCCAGGACACCAGGTAGTCGTTGATGCTGTCTACCAGGTCCTCGCAGCCGTGCATGGCGATGATGCCCAGCCTGCCCACCGGAATGGTCTGAAAATCGCTGATCAAATCTGGCATGGCGTTTGCCCCTTGCCGCTGCCGCTGCGGCCAAAAGAAAAAGCGTCCGTTTTGCGGCGGGATTCAAACGGATGCCATCAGTTCCAGCAATCATGGAGTTATAAAAACGAACAAAGCCGAACGGAGCAAAACGCGCCACTCGAACTATTTCCTATTTTAAACGATTTTGTCCCATTTTGAAAGCGGCAAACCCGTCCATTCCCGTATAAAATTCGTTCATTTTTTGCAGGAAAACCGTAGAAACGCACAAAAGTCACCCTGAATTTGGATATTAAGAAAGAATAAAGAAAATCAGACGAGAGGAAAGCTTCTGTCTGTCTAGGTAAAAAAATCCCGGCAAGGAACCCAAAGGCTCCCGCCGGGACGGCTGAATGTCTATTGGTTGCTCAGAGAAAAGGCAATGTTGGTGGCGTGGTCGGCCACCCGTTCCAGGTCGCCCAACATATCTAGGAAAACCACGCCCTGTTCCGGAGTGCATTTGTGCTTGGTCAGACGGCGGATGTGGTTGTTGCGGAATTCCTCCGTACACTGATCCACTTCTTCTTCCGACCGGTTGATGGCCGCCGCCAGCTCCTCGTCGTACACCCGGGTGCGGAACATGTGCAGCGCCTCGTCCAACAGCACCTCCACCCGCAGGGACATTTCCTTCATCTCGCCCACCGCAGTGTCCGACAGCGACAGTTTCCCCGACTGCATGGCTTGCCCCGCTTCTATGATGTTCTCCGCGTGGTCGCCAATGCGCTGGAAGTCGTTAATGGTGTGGAATAGGGCGCCGACCGCCTTGCTGTCGCTGGCGGGGAGCTCTAAGGCGCTGGTTTTGATCAGGTAAGAGGTGATCTCCTTGTTGAGGTAATCGAGCACCTGTTTGTTTGCCGTGACCTTTTCCAGAAGCTCGCCGCTCGGCTTGAAGAAATACTCGATGGAATCGTGGAATTCCTGCCGCGCCAGCACCGCCATGCGTTCGCTTTCCTTGATGACCTGGGCCACCGCAATGGGCGGGGTGGCCAGAATGCGCTGATCAAGGTATTGCAGCTGCATGGGCTCGAAGGCTTTGTCCTTGCCGGGAATGAGGAAGTTAGCCGCCCTTACCAGCAGCGGCGCCGCCGGCAGCAGCACCGCCGTGCTGACTAAGTTAAAGATAATATGGGTGTTGGCAATCTGCTGGGGAATGTTCCCGGTGATCGCCTGCATCCAGTCCACAAAGGGGAGGAACATGGCCAGAGGCACGAAGATCACCGTGCCCGCCACATTGAAAAGCAAATGGACGATGGCCGCTCTCTTGGCGGTTTTATTGGTGCCGATGGCGGAAAGCAGGGCGGTGACGCAAGTGCCGATGTTCTGCCCGAACAGAACAAAGATGGCACCGTCCAACCCGATCAGACCCTGCATAGCCAGCGCCTGGAGAATGCCCACCGACGCCGAGGAGCTTTGAATGACAGCCGTGAACAAAGCACCCACCAGAATGCCGATGAAGGGATTCTGGAACTGGGTGAGCAGATTTACAAATTCGGGCACCTGCTGCAGCGGCTCCATCGCCGAGCTCATGGTGTCCATTCCCATAAAGAGGATACCAAAACCGGCCACCACCTGGCCCACATGCTTGGCCGTGGGCTTTTTGCAGAACATAATGAGACCCACGCCGATGCCGACCGCAATCGGTGCCAGGTCCGTCAGGGTGAAATCGCCCACCTTAAAGGCAATGAGCTGGGAAGTGACGGTGGTGCCGATGTTCGCGCCCATAATCACGCCCACCGCTTGTGCCAGGTTCATCAGCCCTGCGTTTACAAAGCCGATGATCATAACCGTCGTCGCCGACGAGCTCTGGATCACCGCCGTAACCGCGATCCCGACCAGCACGGCCAGCAGGCGGTTGGAGGTGAGCACCGCCAACAGCTTTTTCAGACGGGAACCTGCCACCAGCTCCAGGCCTTCTCCCATCATTTTCATGCCGTACAGGAAAAGTCCCAACCCGCCGATCAGCATCAGAATATCGCCAAAACCGAACGCCATATTGTCTGCCCCCCAAGATGGTAGAAAAAATCGGTACTGCGGTATCAGTCGCAAAAAAATCCAGTTACTTACAAAAATATGCAGGATCTCTTTCAAATATCGAAAAACGACTCTATTCAAAAGTTTACACTATCTTGCCACGTCAGACAAGACCAAACCTGTATTTTAGAGGGTTTCATGAATTTTTATGCCGATTTTTGAGAGCATTGAACAGAATCCTGCAAAAAGAGTAACAGAATCTGGAATATCACATCGGTCCGCCTCCTTCCTCCAAAAAAACCGCGGGATTCGCCGCGCCGGTTCGACGGGATTCTTGCTTGACTTGGAGAGAGAAACCAGGTACAATACAATCAGATATATCCTTATGCAATTTTAACGCAATTTTCCAGTGCTTTCGATGGATTTTTGGCTTTTTTCGCGGAAGCACGGCGGCCGTTTCCCAGCGGTTTCAACGGCTGCCGAGGACTTTAGTTTGACCGCTGGAGAAATGGCGGAGGGGCAACATGACCGAATTTTCCTATGTCGTATCAACCGATTCCACAGCGGACCTGCCGTGGAGCTTTTATGAGGAACACGACGTTCCGTTTATCCCCATGCTTTTCACGGTGGACGGGAAGGAGTACCGGGACTGCGGCGATTGTCCTCTTTCCAACCCTGCGTTCTATGACCTGGTGCGCAGCGGGCAGATGCCTTCCACCGCCCAGGTGACGGCGGTGGAGTTTGAGGAATTTGCCGAGCCCTTTTTACAGGCGGGCAAGGATGTGCTGCACATCAATTTTTCCAGCGGCCTGTCCGGTTCCTTTCATTCCTGCTTAAACGGCGCGGCCGCTTTGCGGGAAAAGTATCCCGACCGCAAGATTCTGGTGCTCGATTCCCTGGCGGCCTCCATGGGAGAGGGCCTGCTTGTTTACCACACGGTCAAAAACCGGGACGCGGGCATGACCATCGAGGAAAACGCCAAGTGGTTTGAGGACAATAAGCTCCATTTGTGCCACTGGTTTACGGTGGACGACCTGCATCATCTGCACCGGGGCGGCCGGGTGTCCAAGGCATCGGCCATCATGGGGTCCCTTTTGGGTGTCAAGCCCGTGCTGCACGTGGACGACGAGGGGCATCTGATTCTGGTGGAAAAGGTGCGCGGCAGGGCCGCTTCCCTGGATAAGATGGCCGAACATATGGAGAAAACCGCCGTGGATCCGGCGCAGCAGACGGTGTTCATCAGCCACGGGGACTGCCTCAAGGACGCGCAGATTCTCGCCCAGAAGATACGCGAGCGGCTGGGGGTCAAGGAAGTCCTTTTGAATCCCATCGGTCCGGTCATCGGCGCGCATTCGGGACCAGGAACGGTGGCCCTCTTTTTCCTGGGAACCAAGCGGTAAGGTTGCGTTTAGCAACAGACGGCTGGCGAAGGCGGAATCTTTTCGCCCCGCTTCAAGCATATCTGACCATACGCCCGGTAACGAGCCTTCGTTATCGGGCGTTTCTGCAAAAGACTGAGAAAAAGGAGGAAATGCCGGTGAAAAAGCGAAAACGGGTCAAACGGTGGATGAAGCTGGACAATTCCGCCATGATTTACCCGGCCATCCGCAATGCCCGGTTTTCCACCATGTTTCGCGTGTCGGTGACTCTCACCGAGGAAGTGGACCCGAAGGTGCTCCAAGCGGCGCTGGAGGACACGGTGATGCGCATTCCCTTTTTCGGCATGCGTCTGCGCACCGGGCTTTTCTGGCGTTACCTGGAGCAAAACGACGGAGTCCCGCAGGTAGAGACGGACGTGGCCAATCCCTGCAAGCCCATCGGCAAGGGGGAGAACGGCGGCTTTCTTTTCCGGGTTCGGGTGGACGGCTGCCGCATCGCGCTGGAGCCTTTCCATGTGCTGACCGACGGAAACGGCGCCATGGTGTTTTTAAAGACCCTGGCCGCCCGGTACCTGACTCTGACGGGCAAAAAAATCCCGTTCACCGACGGTGTGCTCGACACGGGCGCGCGGCCGAAGAAGGGGGAATTGGAGGACGCCTTCTCCAAATACGCCGCTTTTCGGAAGAGGGCTCCCCGCCGGGAGTCCAAGGCCTATCATTTTAAAGGCACCTTGGAGCCCTTTCCCACGCTGCACATCATCAGCGCCACCATTCCACTCGGGCCGCTGCTGGAGAAGGCGCGGGCGGCCAAGGCAACCCTCACCGAGTTTCTCGCCGCCAACTACATCCTGGCCCTTCACCGGCTGCAGACGGCGGAACGGCACCTGAGAGAGAAGGACGTAAAGCTCTGCGTGCCGGTGAACCTGCGCAAATTTTTTCCAAGCGACACCCTGCGCAACTTTGTTTTGTACCTGACCCCCGGCATCGACCCGGGCTACGGGGACTATACCCTGGAGGAAATCGTCGAACAGGTTCACTGCCAGATGCGCATGCGCCTCAACCAGAAATACATCGCCGCCCAGATTTGCACCAACGTCTCCGACGAGCGCAATCCGTTCATCCGCATGGTACCCTTGATTTTGAAAGACTGGGCCATGTCCATGGCCTTCCGGGTGGTGGGGGAATCCTGCTTCAGCGCCACCCTTTCGAACTTAGGGGAGACAAAGATTCCCGACGAGATGCGCCCCTATGTAAAACGGTTCGACTTTTTGCTGGGAGCCAGCAAGATCAACCGCGGCAACCTGACCGCCGTCAGCTACGACGGCAGCCTGGTGCTCAATTTTACCCGCACCACCAAGGAAACCTTTATCGAGCGGGAGTTTTTCACCCAGCTTGTGAAGCTGGGGATTCCGGTGAAGATCGAAAGCAACGACCAATAGGCCCAAAGCCATAGAGAGGGAGGAACGGTATGTCCTACTGTGTCAACTGCGGGGTGGAGCTTGGGAAAGCCGAGCAGCGCTGCCCCTTGTGCGGGACCGAGGTGGTCAATCCCAACGAACCTTATGACCCCAAGGCAAAGAGGCTTTACCCCAGGCAGCTGGATTCCCCGCTGGTGTCCCTGCGGGGAAGGCGGATTGCGGCGCTGGTGATGACCCTGCTGTTCTTTTTTGCGGGCGGAATGTGTATTTTCCTCAATGCGGTGTACGCGGGCGAGGTGACTTGGGCCTATTATCCCGCCGGGGCCCTTTGTATGCTGTGGGTGTTTTTGTTCCCGCCGCTGATGCTGCAAACAAAGCCGGCCGTCACCTTTCTGCTCAGTGCCTTGTTCGACGCGCTGGCCCTCGGCGGCTTTTTGTGGATGTGCGAGACGCTCACAGACGGCGCGTGGTTTCTGCCCTTTGCGCTGCCCGTGACCGGGATGGTGCTGGGCTTTCTGATTTTAAACGCGGCGCTGATTCTCCCGCGGGTGGTAAAAGGCGCGTACATCGGGGTGCCGGTGATGCTGACGGTGGCGCTGCTGCTCGTGGGCCTCGAATGCATCGTGGACGCCTATCTGTCCGGGACGGTCCACCTCACCTGGTCCTTGTACGCACTGGCGCCTTGCCTGATTTTGGCGGGATTTTTCCTGTTCGTGGGCCGGTACCGGACGGTCAAGGAAGAGCTGCGCCGGCGGCTTCACATGTAAACGAAGCGCTTTGTTCGAAACGGCCCGCCTCCTGGCGGTTATAGTATGTAGGAAGAAAGATAGAAAGGAGCGGTATGCAATGCAGTATCGCAACGTTGGAAAATCCGGACTGAAGGTAAGCGAAATTTCGATCGGCACATGGCTGACCGATCTAAGCAACACCGAAAAGGTAAACCTGGCCAGAGAAACCATCCGGTTGGCGTTTGAAAAGGGGATCAATTTCTTTGACTGCGCGGACGCCTATGGAAACGGTGCCGCGGAGCGGTTTTTGGGCGAGGTGCTCGCGGACTTCCCCAGAAGTCAGCTGGTGGTTTCCAGCAAGGTGTATTTCCCCACCGGGGAAGGGGTAAACGAGCGGGGCCTTTCCAGAAAGCACATATTTGAGAACGTGGACCGGTCGCTGAAAAACCTGAAGATGGACTATCTCGACCTGTATTACTGCCACCGCTTTGACTTGGACACGCCGGTGGAGGAAACCTTGCAGGCCCTTGACGATCTGGTGGCCCAGGGGAAAATCCTTTACTACGGCGTGAGCGAGGGCTGGACGGCGGCGCGGCTGGAAGAGGCCCATGGAATCATCGAAACGCGCGGCCTGCGGCCCATGACGGTCATACAGCCCCAGTATCACATGCTGGACCGGTATATTGAAGACGAAATCATGGGTGTGTGCGAAAAGTACGGCATGGGGATCACTCCCTTTTCCCCGCTGGCGCAGGGCCTTCTGACGGGGAAATACAAAAAGGACCAGCCCCTTCCCGAAGGATCCCGGGCTACTCATCAGAAGGACAAGCAGGTCAACCGCCTCTTGACGGAGGAAAACCTTTCGAAGGTAGAGAAGCTTTCCAAGATCGCCGGGGACCTGCATACCACGCCTTCTGTTCTGGCCCTTGCCTGGATTTTGCGCAAGAAGGTCATCAGCAGCGTGATCACCGGGGCCAGCCGGCCCGAGCAGCTGGCGCAGAACATGGAGGCCAGCGGCCTACATCTGCCCGACCAGGTGCTCGAGGAAATCGACACGGTGCTCGATTACCATCCGTTTTCCCGTAGGATCGGATAAGTCCTGCTAAGGGAAGAGGACGATTCTTTTATAAGACGCGGGGACCGCCAACAAAGCGGGAAAGCCGACCAAGCATCAAAAAGGACCTGGTCTGCGCAAGTACATTTCAGGCGCACGGACAATTCCTCTCATAAACGAGGTACCCTGGCCGCGTGCTTTCAGGCAGAGCCGATTTTTCCGAGTCCGTATGTTTCTTTGCCGGAGGACCTGAAAGCACGCGCTCAAAAGTGGCTTTACCGGCAAGACCGTTGGTTTTCCATGATAAAAAGGCGTCCTGGCGCAGCCACATGTTGCGCCAGGACGCCTTTTATTTCACATTTCTTAGCTGGAGCTTCGAAGCAGGGACGGAATCAGCGATGCTAAAAGCCAGAAAAGCTGGAACAGCAGCGCCGTGGCGCCGTTTAGGTTATAAAGCCCGCCGTAGAAGGCGAGGAAGGCCGACAGCAAAAATCCCAGCAGCACCCCGATCACCTGCAGCACCGAAGAAAGTTTCACGATGGTGCCAAGTCTTATGGAGGAGGAAAGAATGTCCATCAGCCCATCGATTCTTCCGTCGTAGGCGACGCTCCCTTCGGCCGTCTCCTGGAGGACGCTTAACTGGTCGAATTCGCTGGTAGCGGCGGCGGACAAGATCAGCACGTCGCTTTCCGAGATGTCAAACCCGTCGCACAGAAGCTCAGTGGTCACATTGGGGTCGCAGGTACGCACCATCAGGCCGATGCCGTTGCGGGCGAACCGGTCGAGCTCCTGGCGGATGTAAGGAGAGAAGCGATAGGTCACCACGAACATGGCGCACAGCTCTCCGGCCGAGCACAGGTACACAAGCTTGCGCCTGGCGCGCAGGTAACGGCTTTCATAATCGAGAGAAGGAGGGACAATACCGTGGTTTTGCAGCAGTTCCCGGTTGCCCGCCAGCACCCGCCGGCCATCCACCCAGCCGGAGATGCCCATCCCCTGCTCGTATACCAGGGACTCCACCGTTGGCAGAATCTTGTCGTCCCCTTGGATGACCTGCTCGAACACCGGAGTCAGCGGTCCGCCCGCCGCGTGTACCAAGGCCGCCGCGTCCAGAATCGCCTGGTCGATGCGCCCGCCGCTGAAGGTCTTGATGCCGTTGAGGGTCACCGATCCGGCGGGGAAGAGGTCGCCTGCGTCCACCGTCAGGCTGTTTGTCAGGAAATAATCGTCCACTGCCGGAAACCCGGAAAGCATGGCCCCGCGCTTAAGAAGACGGCGGGAAGCGGCTTTCATGGGCAGATTGCCGCACAAAAGGGATGCAATCGGCGCGGCCAGGCAGCAGACGGCGGCAAAAGCGGTGATGGCGAGAGCCCCGTCCTTTGTCACAATCAGGCAGGCGATTGCCGTCACCAAAGAGCCAAGCAGCACACAAGGGGACAAAAAGCCGCCCAGGGTGGCGCAGGAATCGTCCGCATAGGAATCGTCCAGAAACCCGGTCAGAAAGGAAGCCTTGACCGGCATAACGATATAGGGATCGCCCAGGATATTGCGGCACAGGTCCCGGGTGGTGTTGTCATTGGGAAGCATCCGGGCGCCGTGCTTCACGCTTTTTTGTGAGAGAAAGGCGAAATTCTCTTTGATCCGGGAGAGCTTGAGAAGTTTCCCGCCCGCGTTTGCACACAAAAGAAGCATTGCCGGCGCTGTGTACAAAGGAACGGTCATGTCCGCGATGTGCTCCGGGAAGAAGAGCATGGAAAGAGTATGTACAAACACGGCGAACACCGCGATGGCGGTTGGCATGTCGGGGGCGGTGTGCAGCTTGAACGCACTGCGCAGGGAAGAGGCGAAAATGGCGGAGTTCACCGAAGCCGCCAGCATGAGCACCGCGGCGTTAATGGAGACAAACAGGAGCGGGCTGGTGATGGGAAAGTCGTAAAGGGGAAGCTTCGCGCCGGTGTAGAGAAAGAGGGCGGGCGCGATGGTCAGCCAGCCAGTGATGATGAGGCCCAGCAGGCTCAAGCCCAGACGCATAAGCAGGCCGGAAAATTGGTTGTTCAAATGTGCCTCGATGACCGGCGCGTCCTCATAGGAGGTAAAATCGTCGATCTGCTTTTCGGCTTCGCTGTCGGCCCGGTAAAGCTCCTGCGGATCGGTGTCTTCCTCCGTGCCGGAAAGAACGAACTTCTCTGCCCGTTCCCGCCGCTTCTCGTAGAGAACCCGTTCGTCTACCGGCTCGGGTTCCTCTGCTCCGTCATCGAACAGCTTGAGCTGTCCCTCCAGCTCTTCGCCTTCCACCGTTCGCCGTTTCTGGAAGGGAGCGATGGGCATAGGCTGGGTTTCCTGGAAGGGTAGGGGGGGCGTATCTGCGGCAGGAGCGTTCTTTCCGGATGCGCGGATATTTTTTGCGGAAAATTCCAGCAGGATTTCCTCTGTTTTGGACGTATCAATGGGGTCGTTCCCCTTATGGTGATGCTTTGCCTCTTTGATAATATCGTCCAGAGAATATTTGTTGGCCAAAGCAAACGGCTCCTTTTGACCGGACAAAAATGGATCTTTTTCGTTTGGCATGCTGTCGTCACCTCCAAAAAAACCTGCTTGCCTGCCGATTTATTGCCCTGCTTTCACGCAAGAGAGCCCTGTGCGCTGGCGCGCGGCCTCATAAAGAACAATTCCCGCCGCCACCGAAGCATTGAGAGAATCGATCTGCCCGCGCATGGGCAGGGATATGGTAAAGTCACACTTTTCCTTGATGAGCCGGCCAACTCCCTGCCCCTCCGAACCGATGACCAGAGCGGTGGGTCCGGTAAAGTCGGTCTGGCACCAGGGCGTGCCGTCCATATCCAGCGCGTAAATCCAGACGCCGCGCTTTTTTAAGTCCTCAATGGCGGCCGCCAGATTGGAAACCCGGGCCACCGGGATATATTCGAGCGCCCCGGCCGCCGCCTTGAGCACGGCCGGCGTCAAACCTGCCGTACGCCGCTTTGGAACCACGATTCCGTGGGCGCCTGCCCCTTCCGCCGTTCGCACGATAGCGCCAAGGTTATGCGGGTCGGACAGCTCGTCGGCAATGATCAGCAGCGGCGGTTCCCCCCGCTCCTTGGCGAGAGCGAAGATATCGTCCACCGTGGCGTATTCCTTTACGGCCGCCAGAAGCGCCACCCCTTGATGGGTGTCCCCGCCGCACAAAGCCGTCAGTTTACGAGGGTCCACCTCCTTGACCGGGATTCCCCGGTCCCGGCAGCGGGCGACGATGGCCTGCACCGCGCCGGTGCGCTCCCCCTTCGCGAGAAGAAGCCGGTCCGCCGGCCGTCCGGATCTGAGCGCTTCCATGACGCTGTTGCGTCCGGCGATGACCTCGCTGTTTGGTTGCTTTGCGGGATCGGTCATAGTAAAAACCCCTTTGAAACGACACATAATACTATATTAGTTCATTATACCAACATTCCTTCCTCAATACAAACCTTTTGCTGTATTTTTTCACGCGGATTTGTCTGGAAATCGCAAAAGGCGGCGCCTTTTTGGCGCAAATAACGGTTGACAGCGCAAAAGTCTTTGCCGTATAATTACAGTCGTGTTTCTCCTGCCCTTTATTTTCCGTGGAGAACATGAAAGAGAAAAACAGATTCCCGGGTGTGGCGCAGTTGGTAGCGCGGGTGGTTTGGGACCATCAGGCCGCAGGTTCGAACCCTGTCACTCGGACCATGTCGGAGCAAGCTGCATATCGGCTTGCTCCGACTTATTTTATAAGTCAGAGCGCGCTCATTTCGCTGCTCCTCCTTTTTCACAAAAAGTCACGCTTGTTGCGGCTGTTCGCTTGCAAGCGTGCTCACGACGCCTCCGCGGCGCTACCAACTTTTTGCGAGTGCCGCCCTGCTGGCGGCTTTTTTCGTTGCTGAAAATATCGATTTTAACCATCCTTTCCAAAATGGAAAGGCCGTCGACGAAAGTCGGCGGTCTTTTGCATCCTTTTTACAATGCATGAAATTGCGCAAGGCGAAGAAGGGGATTCTTAGGAAAGAAAATTCCTTTTGCAAAAATTTCTGTTTAGCAGCGCTGGGAAAGTCCAAGGATAAAAGCGTATGTTTCCAGGCGCAGCCGGAGGACACAGACACTCCACACAGGCGGGGCAGGATACAAAGCCCCTAGCAGACGTTTCGATTCTTGTCCCGGTTTTTGGACTATGCTATAATCCACAAAGAATCATCCGTGCTTCTTGTCCGGCCGGAGTAAGGAATGCGATTGGGCTTATTCCGGCCTCCTGGACGCAAAAGTTTGGAAGGGAGCGATCATGCATGTATTGTACGAGAAAAGTTACGCAGACGGTTACCTGGGTAGGCGGCTGTGACCGCCGCCTGGCACTCTTTGAAAACCTGTTTCCCATTCCCCGCGGGATCACGTATAATTCCTATCTGATTCTGGATCAGAAAACCGCCTTGATCGACACGGTGGATTCCTCCATTTCCCGGCAGTTTTTTGAGAACATCCTGCATACACTAGACGGACGTTCGCTTGATTACCTGGTTGTCAACCACATGGAGCCGGACCACTGCGCCAACATTGAGGAACTGATGCTGCGGTTCCCGTCCATGAAGGTGGTGGGCAATGCCAAAACCATCGGCTTAATCCAGCAGTTTTACGAGCTTGACCTTGAGGGCCGCACGGTTATCGTTAAGGAACAGGACACGCTGTCCTTGGGTGAACACACGCTGCGCTTTTATTTTACGCCGATGGTACACTGGCCGGAGGTTATGATGACCTATGAGGAAAGGGAGCATCTGCTCTTTTCCGCGGACGCCTTCGGCAGCTTCGGTGCGCTAAGCGGCAACCTGTTCAACGACGAGGTGCAGTTTGAACAGGACTGGCTGGCGGACGCGCGGCGCTATTACGGAAATATTGTCGGCAAATACGGCCCGCAGGTGCAAAATGCGCTGAAAAAGCTTTCCGGGATGGATATCCGTGTGATCTGCCCCCTTCACGGCGTAGTGTGGCGCAGCGATCTCGCATGGCTGCTTGATAAGTACAACCGCTGGAGCCGGTATGAGCCGGAGGAAAAGGCGGTGGCTTTGCTGTACGCTTCCATGTACGGAGATACGGAGAATGCAGTCAACATTCTGGCTGGCGCCCTGGCCGAAGGCGGCGTGAAAAACCTTGCGGTGTACGACGTTTCCAACACGCACGTTTCTGCCCTCATCTCCGAGGTGTTCCGGTGCAGCCATCTGGTGCTGGCAACCCCGACCTACAACAATGGCGTCTACCCGGCTATGCTGAATTTCCTGCACGATATGAAGGCGCTGAATCTGCAAAACCGGACGGTGGGGCTGATTGAAAACGGGTCCTGGGCGCCGGCTGCCGGAAAACAGACGATGAGCCTGCTGTCTGAGTTGAAGGACATCCGGATTCTAGAACCGGTGGTGACCATCCAGTCGTCTCTGAAAAACGAGGGGCTGACCGCTCTGATGCAGCTCAAAGACAGCATTCTGTCCTCCCTGTCCCAAAACGCCTAAGACAACTACAAATTTGTGTCCGGCGTACCAAAAACGAAGGCAATTCTTCCGATTCTTACGCCGGAGCAAGCGTTTTACCCGCTTGCTCCGGTTTTTTCTCCCGTCAAAAGAGGACCGGCGGCCGGCTCGTCTGCGTTTTCGCAGCCTTCTAGGAACCAAACGGGTTTCCGGGCCCGGCCAAATGCGAACCGGCTTCTTTTCTGCCGGCTTCATGGAAGGAGAACTTGACACCCCGTTCGCGGTACCGGTGACTACACCAGCTCGATTTTGTACCGCTCCAGCCAATGATTGACCTGCACCAGATAGGCGATGGTCTGGGGCCGGGTCATCAGCTGCCCGTACCAGGGAACGTTATCCGAAGCGGTTCCCCGGCCTTCCAGCAGTTCCTCCAGCATGGGCTTCTTTAGAATCGTCAGCAGCGCGGCGCCGGGCCGGTCAATCGTTTCCCGGAGCATCCGGCTTACCGTTTGCAGATAGACCGGATGATGGGTTTTCGGATAGGGGCTTTTTTTGCGCTGCAATACGCTTTCGGGAAGCAGGCCCTTCATGGCCTCCCGCAAAAGCCCTTTTTCCCGTCCTTGGTAATCCTTCATCTCCCAGGGCACTGCGTACAGATACTGGGCGATCCGGTAATCACAGAAGGGAACGCGGACTTCCAGGCCGTGATACATACTCATGCGGTCCTTGCGGTCGAGAAGAGTCTGCATGAACCAGCGAAAATTGAGTGTGACCATCTCCTTCATCCGCCGTTCTTCCCGGCTTCTTGTGGGCAATGCCGACGTTTTCGAGAGGGTGTCCCGGTATTTGGCGTCCACATACTCGTAGGGGTCGATCCCTTCGAGCAGTTCCGGCCGCAGGAAGGACGCCCGGTAGGCGGTGGACTGCGCCCAGGGAAAGCCGTCTTGCTCCCGGACTTCCTTGTCCCGGTACCAGGGGTAGCCGCCGAAGATTTCATCCGCGCATTCGCCCGATAAGGCTACGGTGGCGTACTTTTTCACCTCTTTGCAAAAAAGAAGCAGGGAGGAGTCCACGTCCGCCATGCCCGGCAGGTCTCTCGCCTCTACCGCCTCATAGAGGGCGGCCGCCACGTCTTCGCTTTTGAGGACGATGTTGTGATGCTGGGCGTGGAGGGCTTTGTTCATGATCTTGATGTAGGTGTCGTCGCTGTTGGGCTGGAATTTGCTTTTCTGAAAGTAAGCCTCATTGTCCTGATAGCTGACGGAAAAGGTGTGCAGGGTCTTTCCCTGGCGGGTAAAATACCGGTCGGCCAGCGCGGAAATGATGCTGGAATCCAGGCCGCCGGAAAGAAAGGTGCATACCGGTACGTCGCAGACCAATTGACGCTCAACGGCGTCGGTCACGAGGCAGCGCACCTGCTCCACCGTCTCCTCAAAGCTGTCGGTGTGTTCCCGGTCTTCCAAAGCCCAGTATTTCCAGGTTTTCAGCCCGTCCTTTGTATAAACGCCGCAGCTGGCCGGTTCCAATTCAAAAATGTCGCGAAATACCCCGTATCCCGGCGTACGTCCCGGGCCGACGAGCATGATTTCCAAGAGTCCCTGCCGGTCCACCCGCGGGCGGATTTGAGGATGGGCCAGCAGGGTCTTGATTTCCGAGGCGAACACAAATTCCCCGCCCACCAAGCTGTAAAAGAAGGGCTTGACACCGATGCGGTCCCGGGCGAAGAACAGCCGCTCCCGGTTTTGCTCCCACACGGCGAACGCGAAAATGCCGTTGAGCTTTTCCACGCAGCTCTCCCCCCACTCGAGATAGGCGTGCAGCAGCACTTCCGTGTCCGAATGCCCTCGAAACCGGTGGCCGCTTTGCAAGAGCAGGGTTCTTAACTCTTCGGTATTATATAGCTCGCCGTTATAGACAAGCGCATAGGTTTCCTCTCCGGCAAGAGGTTCGGTGCCGTGGGAGAGAAGATAGGGCTGGACGCCGTTTTCTATGTCCACCACGCAAAGCCGCGTGTGGATGAGGGCGGCGGCGCCGTTTCGATACAGGCCGTGCTGATCGGGTCCCCGGCGCTCCATGGTTTTCATCATAGCGCGGCAGAGTTCTTCCTTGGCCAGTGCATTTTGGCCGTAATGGATCATTCCAGAAATGGCACACATAAGTAAAAACCTCCGTTCAATCAAAAACAACGGCGTTTCCTCCAAGCGGAGTAAACGCCGTTGTTTACACCAACAGAGTATGCCAAAGGAGGAAAAATGATTCCGCAAAATGCGGGGCTTTTCGTGCCGATATACCGATTGAGGGAAAGGAGGGACATGGAAAGATGAGCGTCCATAAAAAATAGACAGCCAAAAAGGAGAACAAAGCAATGAAATACATACCGGGAAAGAAGCTTTTTCACAGGATACAACGGCAATATCCCAAAAACGATCCGCGGGTCATTTTGGAGACCAAAAAGCAAATCACGGCGCAGTACCGGAAAGTTGACCGGGATATGGCGCCGCTCTTGATGAAACGCCTGCGAAAGCTCAAACAGCACGGGCTCTACAACCAAAATATTATGCTCCCGCTTCTCATTTCGGTCCTGATGGGCATGTTCGGCTCCGCAGTTGTCAACTTGATTGAAAAGATCCCGCAAGGCCCGCCTTTGGTTTCCCTGCTCGTTTCGCTGCTCGTCCTTCCTCTTTTCATATGTCCGACGCTGGCGATCCTGCTGTGGATGATCCTTGCATATGGACGAAGCGCCGCCTATTCCGAATACGAGCTTTACATCCGCCCCTTCGAGTGCAAACTGCTGGAAAACCGGATCCGCCAGCTGACGAAGATGGATCTGTCCTCTTCGCCCAGGGGACCGATTCCGATTTTCGTAGTCCGCCGCTGCAAAGCCTCCGGTTCGAAAAGGAGGAATCCCCCTCATTCCCGCCGCAATGGCCGGCATCGGATAAGCAGGTTGTCCGGTTTTTACAATACAACCAATCCGGTGTCATGTATACTCAACCTACACACAAAACGATAGGAGGAATTCAGATGCAACTCAATTGTCCGCTTCTGGTTACGGAGAATATGGCGGCAACCCGCCGGTTTTATGAGGATATCTTGGGCCTGAACGTCATCTTTGACTTTGGGGCGAATATTACCTTTGAACGGGGGTTCTCGCTGCAGACCAAAGAGTCCTGGGCCGAGTTTATCGAGCTGCCTCAAACCCAGATCAACACCCGCGGAAACGACTTCGAGCTTTATTTCGAAGAGGACCAGCTGGATTCGTTTTTGGAAAAGCTCGCGCAAAAGGAAGACATCGTTTATGTCCATAAGCTCAAGGAATTCCCCTGGGGGCAGCGGGTCATCCGCTTTTACGACCCGGACGGGCATATTATCGAGGTGGCCGACAGCATGCGTGCGGTAGTCCTGCGTTTTTTGGGGCAGGGCCTGTCGCCGGAAGAAACCGCCAAGCGCACCCAGCATCCGATCGAATTTGTCCAAATGTGCATGCAGGGGAATCCGCCCGAAGAAGCACGATAAGCAAACAAAAGCACAAAGAAAAAAGCCGCCCGGCCGGGCGGCTTTTTTGTCTCACAAATTAAGCTTTTATAGCGGATTTGAATAAGGACCACCGCAGCACTTCCGGGCGGAAATCCCCGGCGGCGCCACTAAGACAGGAGAAAGCTGGGCTTACAGCAGGCTCGTCTGACCCGCCACGTTGACCGTGTCGGGCACCACCTTGTCCACCGACGGGGCGTGGCCGGTAATCCGGCGGTAGGCCCGGTAGAAGTTGGAATAGTCCCCAAACCCGGCCTTTTCCGCCGCCTCGGTGGAGGTATGCCCCTCCTGCATCAGCTGCTGGGTGAGCATGACCCGCTTGCGGATGACGTATTCCATCACGGTAGTGCCGGTTGCGGCCCGGAACACCTTGTTGAGATGATGCTTGGAAATGAAAAACTTGGCCGACAGCTCATCGAGAGTGACCGGCCTGGCGATGTCCTCGTTTAAGTGCCAAAGCACATCGTTGACCACTCCGCTGACCACGACGGGCGCGTCGGAATGGCGGCTTTTGCTCATGTGCACCAGGCTTGCCAGCAGCGTCTGCACGGCAAACCGGGAGCAGAGCACCCGCTCTGCCTCGGGAAAGCCTGCGCAGGTGGCGAGGGTTTCAAAAATGGAGGAAAAGCCGCAGGCGTCCACGTCCGTGTAATAGCAGACGCTCCCACCCTGGTTATGGAATGGGGCGAGCAGCCGGTCCCGGTCGGCTTCCTCCAGAAGAAAAGGAGAAAAATGAACGGCGCAGCGCTCGTAGGTTCCGCCTTCGTGTTTTCGTCCGTGGAACACGCCCGGGCGCATGAGCAGCACGCTGCCCGGCGCGGGATGGTACTGGCGCCCTTCCACCAGGTAGCTGACCGAGCCGCGGATCATATAAAAAAGTTCGTAAGTGGTGTGGCAATGAAGATCATATTCGCTGCTTTTCTCGGTTTCGTCTACGCTATAATGATAGAACAGCTGATCGGTGCGGATGGCAGATCGCTCCGGCATACAAAAATTCCCTCCCCTTCAAATTGGCTCTATGGATATTTTACAACCAAACCGCTATATTTGCAATGTTGTTGGCTTAAATTGCAATCGTAAATTTTCGTGGATGTGATAAGATGAGGACAAGGAAGAAAAGCCGTTGGATCCGTCCGAACCGGACGGGAAAAGGAGGCGGATGGTATGAGGCTGGGCGCGCAGATGTTTACGGTGCGCGAGCAGTGTAAAACCCCGGAAGAAATTGAAGTTGCGCTTGAAAGGATCGCGCAGATCGGTTACCAGGCGGTGCAGGTTTCAGGGCTCGGGCCCATTGAACCCAAACGTCTCAAAGACTGCTGCGACCGGCTGGGGCTCACCATTGCGGTGACCCATATCCCGCCGGGACGGCTCGTGAATGAGCTTGACGACGTGCTGGCGGAACACGCGGTTTACGGCTGTAAAAACATCGGCCTTGGCATGCTCCCGGAGGA
The DNA here is from genome assembly GCA_951801675.1 of uncultured Eubacteriales bacterium. Lineage (GTDB taxonomy): Bacteria > Bacillota > Clostridia > Oscillospirales > Acutalibacteraceae > Solibaculum_A. The sequence continues at coordinate 130,526 of CATONX010000001.1, forward strand.
TTACCGGGGGAGCATGGAAGGGGTGGAGCGGTTTTGCCGGGATTTTCTTCCCGTGGCCCGGAAAATCAAGGAAGCGGGCTGCCGGTTTCACTACCACAACCACAACCTGGAGTTTGAACGGTTTGACGGACAGCTGGTGATCGACCGCCTTGCGGATATGTTTTCGCCCCAGGAGATGCACTTCATTCTGGACACCTACTGGGTCCAGGCGGGAGGCTGCAGCCCGGTGGAATGGATCAAAAAACTGTCCGGGCGGCTTAGCTGCGTGCATCTCAAGGATATGGCGGTGCATGGGATGACCCAGGTGATGGCCCCGGTGGGGGAGGGAAACCTGGACTTTCCCGCTATTTTGGACGCCTGCGAAGAGGCCGGGACCGAATGGCTCTTAGTGGAACAGGATACCTGCGAAGGGGACCCCTTCGCGTCGCTCGACGCCAGTTATCAATATTTGAGGAAATTAGGATACCGATAGGAGGAAATGATAATGGCACGTTTTGTACTGACCGGATTTACCGACGAATACGCGCCTGCCCTTGCCGAGCAGATCGAATGCTGCAAAAAGCTGGGGCTTGCCGGTATTGACCTGCGGGGCGTATACGGCAAAAACTGCACTGAGCTTACCGACGAGGAAGCGAAGGCGCTCAAGGCCACCCTGGACCAGGAGGGCCTGCGGGTGACCTGCATGGGCTCGCCTTTGGGCAAAATCTCCATCACCGATCCCTTCGAGCCCCACCTGGAGCTCTTCAAAAGGACCTTGGAACTCTGCAAGCTTCTAAACGTCACGCGCATCCGTCTCTTCAGCTTCTACATCCCTAAGGGGGAGGATCCGGCAGAGTACCGCGATGAGGTTATGAAGCGGCTGCACGCCTTTGTGGACGCGGCCGAAGGAAGCGGCATCGCCCTTCTGCACGAAAATGAAAAGGGCATTTACGGCGATACCGCCGACCGGTGCCTGGATATCCTCACCGAGATGGACGGCGGCATGCAGGCCATCTTCGACCCTGCAAACTTCATTCAGTGCGGCGAGAACGTGTTGGCGGCGTGGGAGAAGCTGGAGTACTTTGTGGAAAGCGTACACGTCAAGGACGCCACCAACGTGGGCTTCGTGGTCCCGGCCGGCTACGGCGTGGGTGAGGTGGAAAAGATCATCCGCAAATTTTCCGCCAAGGAAGGGCTGCGGTATCTTACCTGCGAGCCCCACCTGACCTTGTTCGAGGGAATGAAGAACCTGGAGCAGGGCGAGGTACAGGCGGGCGGCCGGTTTGTGTACCCGAGCGCCCAGGAAGCCTACGGGGCGGCGGTGAACGCGTTAAAGGAAATCCTGATCAAATGCAGTTTTGACGAAGCGAAAGGGGAAAATGGAACATGGATAAGGTAAGAGTCGGCGTAATCGGCATCGGCAATATGGGCTCGGGGCATGTGCGCATGATCCGCGACCACGAATGCGGGGACGATTTGGTGCTCACCGCCATTGCGGACATCAATCCCCAGCGTCTCGAGTGGGCCAAGACCCAGGTGGGTGAGGACGTAAAGCTGTTTGACAATGCCACCGCCCTGATGGAAAGCGGGCTGGTGGACGCGGTGACCATCGCCGTGCCCCACTATTCCCATCCGCCGCTGGTCATCGAGGCGTTAGAGCACAACCTGCATGTGCTGTGCGAAAAGCCTGCCGGCGTATACACCAAGCAGGTGCGTGAGATGAACGAGGCCGCCGCCAAGAGCGACCGGGTGTTTGCCTTGATGTTCAACCAGCGCACCAACCACATCTACCGCAAGATGCATGAGCTGATACACAGCGGCGAGCTGGGTGAGATCAAGCGGGTCAACTGGATCATCACCAATTGGTACCGCTCCCAGTTTTACTATGACTCCGGCTCCTGGCGCGCCACCTGGAAAGGCGAGGGCGGCGGCGTGCTTTTGAATCAGTGCCCCCACAACCTGGACCTTCTCCAATGGATCTGCGGCATGCCGGTAAAAATGCGGGCCTTCTGCCACAACGGTCTGTGGCGCAACATTGAGGTGGAGGACGATGTGACCGCCTATTTTGAATATGCAAACGGCGCCTCCGGCGTGTTTGTCACCAGCGTATCCGACGCGCCCGGCACCAACCGGTTTGAAATTACCTGTGACGGCGGCAAGCTGGTATGTGAGGATGAGAAGCTCAAGCTGTGGAAGATTACCCCTGGCCAGAAGGAGTTTAACGCCACCAACCGCGCCGACGTGTTCGGCCAGCCGGAGGTGGAGGTCATTGACGTGCAGACCGACGGCTTGTCCCCCCAGCACCAGGGTGTGCTGCGCGCTTTCGGCGGCGCCATCCTGCGGGGAGAGCCGCTGGTGGCCAGAGGCGAGGAAGGCATCAACGGCTTAACCCTTTCCAACGCCATGCATCTGTCCTCCTGGCTCGACAAGACCGTGGACATCCCCTTCGACGAGGACCTCTTCTATAACGAGCTGCAAAAGCGGGTGGCGACTTCGGTGGTCAAGGAGACCCAGGCAGTCTTTGCGGATACCTCCGGGTCCTATAACGTGGAGAAAAAGTAAAGGAGACCGATATGACCGCATTTCTATCCGACCGGGTGCTGCTGGAGAACGATACGGCGGCAGCCTTGTTTGAGGGGACGGCGAAGGCCCTCCCCATCTACGATTATCACTGTCACTTAAGCCCCCGGATGATCTATGAGGACGCCTCCTATGACAACATCGGCCAGCTGTGGCTGGAGGGGGACCATTACAAGTGGCGCCTGATGCGGGCGGAAGGGATCGACGAGGCGCTCATTACCGGAGACGCTTCCTGGAAGGATAAGTTTTTCGCCTTTGCCTCGGCCGTGCCGCGGATGGCCGGCAGCCCCATCTACCACTGGGCCCATATGGAGCTCAAAGCCTGCTTCGGTATCACCACGCCGATCAACAGCCGGACTGCCCCCTCCATCTGGGAGGAAACCTCCCGCAAGATGGCGGACGGCTCCTTTTGCGCCAGAAAGCTCATCCACCGGTTCGGCGTGGAGGCCATCTGCACCACCGACGATCCGGCCGACACCCTTATCTATCATCAGAAGCTCAAGGATGAGGGCTTTGACGTAAAGGTCCGTCCCACCTTCCGCCCGGACGCGGCGGCGTGCGGCGTGCAGCGGGAAGACTTTGCCGAGTACGTAAAAAAGATCGGGGCGGTAAGCGGCCGGGAGACGGACAGCTTTGACGGCTGGATTTCGGCCCTGCAGCAGCGTATGACCTTCTTTGGGGAAGTGGGCTGTAACATGTCCGACCTGAGCCTGGGGAAAATCCCTGAGGAGAGCGGCACCTTTGAACAGGCAAGACAGGCGTTTGACTTAGCGATGCAGGGAACCTGCCCCAACGACCGGCAGGCGGACGCCTATCTCGACTATATGCTGCGGTTTTTCGCCCGGGAGTACCAGAAGCGCGGCTGGGTCATGCAGCTGCACCTGAGCGCCATCCGCAATAACAACAAGCGCCTTTTCGCCGTCACCGGCCCGGACAGCGGCCTCGACAGCGTGGGCCCGGCGATTTCGGTGGTTTCCCTTAGCCGGCTGCTCAACGCCATTGAGGAGGAAGGCGGCCTTCCCAAAACCATCGTCTATACCTTAAACCCCACCGCCTACTACGAGATTGCCTCCATGATCGGCAATTTTCAGGGAAAATCCCCCAATCACCTGATGCTGGGCGCGGCCTGGTGGTTCTGCGACCATCTCGACGGCATCAAGGAGCAGCTGCGCATCACGGCAAACACCGGCCTATTGGGCCGTTTTACCGGCATGCTTACCGACAGCCGTTCCTTTACCTCCTACGCGCGGCACGAGTATTTCCGGCGGATTCTCTGCTCGGTGGTGGGCGAATGGGTGGAGCAGGGGCTCTATGACCCTCAGGAGGCGCCTAAGCTCATTGAGGACATCTGCATCAACAACGCCCGGGAATATTTTGGGAATTAATTCCATATTGGAATCAAACAGAGGAGGAACTCCGTTTTGAAAATGACCTTTCGGTGGTACGGGCCGGACGATCCGGTGACCCTGGACCACATCCGTCAGATCCCCGGCATGACCGGCGTCGTCACGGCGGTGTACACCGTCCCGGTGGGCGAAGTCTGGCCCCAGGAGGACATTGATGCGCTCAAGCGGCAGGCTGAGGGAAAGGGCCTTGCGTTTGAGGTTATCGAGAGCGTGCCGGTTCATGAGGACATTAAGCTGGGCGCGCCCGGCTGCGAGAAATACATCGAGAACTACTGCGAAAACGTCCGCCGCCTGGGCAAGGCGGGGATCAAGTGTATTTGCTACAACTTTATGCCGGTGTTTGACTGGACACGCAGCGAGCTGAAAAAACAGCTGCCCGACGGTTCAAACGCCTTGGCCTACGACGACGAGACCGTTCTTTCCATTGACCCGGTCAAGAGTGAACTAAGCCTGCCCGGATGGGACGAAAGCTACACCAAGGACGAGCTGAGAAAGCTCATGGAGCGGTATTCGAAGGTGAGCCCGGAGGATTTGTGGCAAAATCTGGGCCGGTTTTTGGACGCGGTCATCCCGGTGTGCGAGGAAGTGGGCGTGAACATGGCCATCCATCCCGACGACCCGCCCTGGCCCATCTTCGGCCTGCCCCGCATTATCACCGGGGCGGACAGCTACCAGCGGCTTTTTGCCCTCAACCAAAGCAAGCGCAACGGCGTTACCCTGTGCTTCGGCTCGCTGGCCGCAGACCCGAACAACGACCTGGAAGAAATCATCCGCCGGTTTGGCCCCGAGCACCGCTTCCATTTCGTTCACGCCCGCAACATCAAGAACACCGGCGGGCGTTCCTTTGAGGAGGCGGCACATCCCTCCGCCTGCGGGTCTCTGGACATGGCGGCGTTGCTGACCGCCCTGTATGAGACCGGCTTCGACGGATATATGCGCCCCGACCACGGGCGGATGATCTGGGGCGAGGAAGGGCGGCCGGGCTACGGCCTTTACGACCGGGCGCTGGGCGCTTGCTATCTGACCGGCCTGTGGGAAGCCATCAGCAAGCGCAAATAACCACGGGACTTTTAAGAAAAAGAGGAGCAATTGATATGGCAAAGCTTCCGTTTGACATTGATTTAAAAGGCAAGGTGGCGGTTGTCACTGGTGGGGGCGGAGTTCTTTGCTCCGCGTTTGCCAAGACCGTGGCCCAGTGCGGCGCGAAGGTAGCGGTTTTGGACCTGAATCAGGACGCGGCCCAGAAGGTGGCGGACGAGATTGCTGCCGAGGGCGGCGAGGCCATTGCGGTAGCGGCCGACTGCCTGAGTGTGGAAAGCCTCCAGAAGGCGGCCGGGGAAGTGGAGAAGCGCCTGGGCACCCCGGACATCCTTATTAACGGCGCGGGCGGCAACCATCCCCGCGGCACCACCGACGACGAGCAGCTCGATCCGGCCGCCATCGGCCAGGTAAAGACCTTTTTTGACTTAGACCCTTCCGGCGTGCAGTTCGTTTTGAATCTCAACTACATGGCCACCCTGCTGACCACCCAGGCCTTTGCGAAAAACATGGCAGGCCGTGGCGGCAACATCATCAACATTTCTTCCATGAACGCCTTCCGCCCGCTGACCAAAATTCCCGCCTATTCCGGCGCAAAGGCGGCGGTGTCCAACCTGACCCAGTGGATGGCGGTCTATTTTGCCAAGGCGGGAGTGCGTGTCAATGCCATCGCCCCGGGCTTCTTTGTCACCAATCAGAACCGGGCTTTGCTGTTTGACGAAAGCGGCAAGCCCACCGCCCGCACCGACAAGATTCTCCGGGCCACCCCCATGGGCCGCTTCGGGGAAGCGGAAGAACTGACCGGCACGCTGCTGTGGCTTTTGTGTGACGCGGCCTCCGGTTTCGTCACCGGCACGGTCATCCCGGTGGACGGCGGGTTCTCCGCTTATTCGGGCGTGTAAGCAAACAACGATCCCTATCACGGAAAGGATGGAGCAACCATGCGATTTGGCCTTTGCTTTGGCGACTTTGAACATGCCGCCGAAAAACTCCCTCTCGCGAAAACCCGGCTCGGCTACGATTATGTGGAAGTGGCGCTGTGCAAGCTGGCGGACATGAACGACGCCCAGCTTAAGGAGTTCGGCGCCGCCTGTGAGGCCGCAGGCCTCAAAACCGAGGCAACCAATATTTTCTTCTCCGGTTCGGCGCCGCTGACCGGCCCGAATGTGGACGTAAAAAGCCTGCTCGACTATACTGACAAGGCCCTCTATAAGGCGGCGTCCCTGGGAGTCAAAACCTCCGTGCTGGGTTCGGGCGCGGCCCGCAAGGTGCCTGAAGGCTACTCCAAAGAAGAAGGCTTCCAGCAGATGGCGGACATTACCTATAAACTGGGTGAGGCGGCAAAGCCCTACGGGATTACCGTGGTCATCGAGCCCCTCAACCACAACGAAACGAACATCGTCAATTCCGGCGCCGAGGGCCTCGCGCTCATGCGCCAGGTGAACCATCCCAACGTGGGAATTCTGCTCGACTACTACCATATGTGCGTAGATCATGAGGACGTGTCCATCGTGGCCGAGGCGGCCAAATCCGGAAAGCTGGCCCACGCCCACATCTCCGCCCCGAGCCGGTATTTCCCCCGGGGCAAGGAATTGGAGGAGTGCATGCCCTTCTTTGCGGCCCTGAAAGCCGCCGGGTACGACGGGCGGATGTCCTCCGAGTGCATCGGCGATCCGTTCGATGACGATTGGGACAGCAAAATAATCCGGGAGGCTCTGGCAAGAGCTTGACAAGCTCCTTTTCTTCCTTCACAATAAACAAATGACGTGTTCGTTTGCGCTGGCAAAATGGAAAGCAAACGGACGTAAATCCCGCGGCGGTAGGATTTCGTCGCGGGATTTTTCTATTTTTTATAAACGAACGCAAAAAACGGCATACAATAGAAGAAGCGCCGCGAAAAGCTTCCATTTTGTGCGGCAGTTTACCCTGACAGCCTGCATTAGGCTCAAAGGGACCACGAAGGAGGGAATGACGTGCAAAAACCAGAGGAATTCTCCTGCCCATGCCGGAGGAAACGCTGTCCTAGGTATGGACGGTGTGAGGAATGCCGCTCCCACCACGCACAGTCGGGCAGGCCGGTGGCCTGCGAACCACGCAGCAAAAGAAAGGGGCGTTCACAAATGAACTCCATTGGAAATATGAGACTTGAGCAAAAGGACAAAGTGGGATTTCTGACCTTTCCGGCTCTTTCGGAGGAACCAGGGTTCCGCCACGCTTTTTCCACTCGGTTAGGCGGCGTGAGCGAAGGAGAATTCGCCGCTTTGAACCTGAGCTTCGGCCGGGGAGACCCGGACGAGACCGTGCGGGAAAACTACCGGCGCATTTCTCTGTCTGCCGGATTTGACCCGCAAAGTTTGGTTTTTTCCGCTCAGGATCATCATACGGTGATCCGCCGGGTAACGCAGGAGGATCGTGGAAAGGGCATCTGGCGGGAAAAGGACTACCAGAGTGTGGACGGGCTGATTACCGACGTGCCGGGACTTACCCTGGTCACCCATTATGCCGACTGCGTCCCCCTGTTCTTTCTCGACCCGGTGCACAAGGCTATTGGTTTAACCCATGCGGGCTGGCGGGGAACGGTCTCGTCCATCGGCCCCATTACCGTGCAGCGGATGCGGGAGGAGTTCGGCACCGACCCTAGAGACCTCAAGGCGGCTGTGGGCCCTTCCATCGGGAAATGCTGCTATGAGGTGGATGACGCGGTGGCCGACCGGGTGCGGGCGCTTGCGGGGATAAAACACGAACAGGTGCTTTTCCCCAAGGAAAACGGCCGCTATCAGCTGGATTTGTGGGAACTAAACCGCCAGCTGCTCGTTGGCGCCGGGATTCCGCAAACGCAGATCACGGTCGGAGAGGTCTGCACCTGCTGCCACAGCGACCTGCTCTTTTCCCACCGGGCTACCGGCGGACGGCGGGGCGGTCTGGCGGCGTTTCTGGAGATCCTGCCGGAATAAGGGGGAAGATGGTCAGCGCAAAAAGCGTTTGTCCTATCTTTGGAGCCGAATGGGGCGGAGAAATCGCAAACGCAGGCCGTTTCACTATGCAGAGGGAAGAGACGGCTGGAACATGGAGGGGAAGTATGCAAAGCAAGAAGAGCGCGGCGATGCTGGGGCTTTTGCGCAGCGTAAAGCCGGTAATCTGCAATCTCAACCTGGACCTCAAACGGGCCGGGTCGGATTTTTTAGGAAAGCTCAAAAAGATGCCGGCCGACCTGCGGGTGACGCCGGCGCCCGGTCCCCGGCCGGCGGAATGGATCATTCCGGCAAAGGAAAAGGGGGACCGGGTGATTCTCTACTCCCACGGGGGCGCCTACGAAGGCGGGTCGCTTGTGTCCAGCCGGGCGCTGGCGTCGGTTCTTGCCCAGGATACGGGGCGGCGTGTCCTTTCCTACGACTACCGCCTGGCGCCCGAGCATCCGTTCCCTGCCGCTTTGGATGACGCGCTGGCCGTTTTCCGGCACCTGTGCAGGGAAGGAATCGAACCGGGACAGATTGTTCTTGCAGGAGACTCGGCGGGCGGCGGCCTTTCGCTGGCGCTGGCGCTGCGCCTCAAAGACATGGGCGAGCCGCTGCCGGGCGCAATCGTCTGCCTTTCCCCCTGGACTGATCTGACCGGATCGGTTTCCTCCCACCGCACCCGTGCCCAGGACGACCCCATCATCGAAAGCGAGGGGCTGCATCTGTCCGCCCTGCGGTATGCGGCGGGAACACCGCTTGACACCCCTTACCTGTCGCCGGTGTACGGGAATTTAACCGGGTTTCCTCCGGTTCTCATCCAGGTAGGCACCAATGAGGTGCTGCTGGGAGACTCGCTGCTTTTGAAGAAACGCCTCACGGAATGCGGCGTGCCGGTAACCCTGTCGGTGTTCGAAGGCATGTGGCATGTGTTTCACGTGTTCGACCTGCCGGAGACCAACGAGGCGACAGAGCAAATCAAAGGGTTCCTCGATGATTTACTCGCAGTATAAATTGTATACAAACATTAAAGTTTAGCATAACATATTGACAGGATTCCAACCCATTTTTATAATTAGGAATAACAAGGATTCCTCTTGTTACATTCTTCTTTTTGCTTACATCTTTACCCTTTTCTCCCTGTCTCCGCTCCCGCCATCTCGCTTCCTAACTGATTCAATCTCTTCTCTACTGTTTCACGCGGGAGCTGGAGACCATGGGCAAGACCGGCAGGCTGCACGTCTTTTCAAAGACGCGCGGCTTTTTTCATTTCGTAAGCAAATTCTTTACAAATTCGCCCGGATGTATTACTATTAAACTAAAGTAAACTGGAGAAAATCTGCGCGAACGGGCGTATGTCCCTTCGCGGCAACGGATTCTTCCCAAATTCGCAAGGAGGCGTCCCATTTTGAACGATACCTATCAAAGCCCCCTGTCCTCACGGTATGCCAGCCGCGAAATGCTCTACCTGTTTTCACCGGACAAAAAGTTTCGCACTTGGCGCAGGCTGTGGATTGCCCTGGCCCAGGCGGAGCATGAGCTTGGCCTGCCGGTGACCGAAGAGCAGATTGAGGAAATGAAGCAGCACGCTGACGACATCAACTACGACGTGGCCGAAAAGCGGGAGCGGGAATGCCGTCACGACGTGATGGCCCATGTTTACGCGTACGGCCAGCAGTGCCCCAAGGCCCGCCCCATCATTCATCTGGGCGCCACCTCCTGCTATGTGGGCGACAATACCGATCTGATTCTGATGCACGAGGGACTGACCCTCATCCGCGACAAGCTGGTGACGCTGATCGGGCATCTGGCCAAGTTTGCCGACGAGCAAAAAGGCCAGCCCACCCTGGCTTTTACCCATTTCCAGCCCGCCCAGCCGACCACGGTGGGAAAGCGGGCGGCGCTGTGGCTTAACGACATTCTGCTGGACTTGGAGGACGTGGAGCATCAGCTTTCCAAGGCAAAGCTTTTGGGCTCCAAGGGAACCACCGGCACCCAGGCAAGCTTTCTGGAGCTGTTTGAGGGGGACCAGGAGAAGGTGCGCACCCTCGATGGCCTGATTGCGGAGATTATGGGGTATCCGGGCGTGTTCCCGGTTTCCGGGCAGACCTATTCGAGAAAGGTGGACAGCCAGTATTTGAACGTGCTGTCCGGCATCGCCCAGTCGGCGGCCAAGTTCTCGAACGACATCCGGCTTCTGCAGCATCTCAAGGAGATCGAGGAGCCTTTTGAAAAGCAGCAGATCGGTTCCTCCGCCATGGCCTATAAGCGCAACCCCATGCGCACCGAGCGCATCGCGTCTCTGGCGCGCTACGTGATCGCCGACGCGGTCAACCCCGCCCTCACCGCTTCCACCCAATGGTTCGAGCGGACGCTGGATGACTCGGCCAACAAGCGCATCAGCGTGCCGGAGGCTTTCTTGGCGGTGGACGCGATTTTGAGTCTGTACATCAACGTGGTGGACGGCTTAGTAGTGTACCCCAAGGTCATCGAGCAGCGGCTTTTGAAAGAGCTGCCCTTTATGGCCACGGAAAACATTATGATGGACGCGGTCAAGCGGGGCGGCGACCGCCAGGAGCTGCACGAGCGCATCCGGGTTCACTCCATGGAGGCGGGGCGCGTCATCAAGCAGGAGGGCGGCGAGAACGATCTGCTCGAGCGGATTGCAAAGGACCCGGCCTTCGGCGTGACCTTGGAAGAACTCAAAGCTCTCATCCGGCCGGAAAATTATGTGGGCCGGGCTCCCCAGCAGGTAACGGAATTTTTGGAGCATGACGTCAAGGAAGTCCTGGACCGGTATCAAGGCATCGGTCAGGTGAATGTAGAAATCAAGGTCTAAGGGAAAAGGAACGTTTCGCGGCAAGGAAGCGGCGAAACGAAAACCCGGCCGAACGTACGCCGCAGGGGGAAAACCTCCCTGCGGCCAACCGATTGTTAGGAGTGATACCACATGGTAAAGGCGATTGTAGGCGCAAACTGGGGCGACGAAGGCAAGGGAAAGATCACCGATATGTTCGCCGCGAAATCGGACATTGTGGTGCGTTTTCAGGGCGGCGCCAACGCGGGACACACCATCATCAACCCCTATGGGCGCTTCGCGCTGCACATGATGCCCTCCGGCGCTTTCTATTCCCACATTATGAACGTCATCGGCAACGGGGTGGCGCTCAACATTCCCCAGCTGATGAAGGAGCTCAAGCAGATTAAGGACGGTGGCGTGCCGGCTCCCCGCCTCTTGGTAAGTGAGCGGGCCCAGATTGTCATGCCCTATCATGTCCTGTTCGACCAGTATGAGGAGGAGCGGCTTTCTTCGAAAAGCTTCGGCTCGACAAAGTCGGGCATTGCCCCCTTCTATGCGGACAAGGTGTCCAAGATAGGGTTCCAGGTGTGCGAGCTGTTCAGGGAGAAGGAGCTTCTTGAGAAAATCGAACGGGTCATCGAGACCAAGAACGTGCTGCTCGAGCACCTATACCACAAACCCCTCCTGGATGCAAAAAAACTTTATGCCACCATGCTGGAATATCGTGAGCAGATAAGGCCATATGTTGGAAATGTGCACGCGTTTATGCAGGAGGCCATCAAGGAAGGGAAGAACATCCTGCTGGAAGGCCAGCTGGGTGCTTTGAAGGATCTGGACTGGGGCATTTATCCCATGGTCACTTCGTCGAACACCATCGCCGGCTACGGACCGGTGGGAGCGGGTCTTCCCGCCCACTCGGTAGAGAGCGTGGTCACGGTGGTCAAGGCCTATTCCAGCGCGGTGGGCGCGGGCGCCTTTGTCAGCGAGATCTTCGGGGATGAGGCGGAGGAGCTTCGCCGCCACGGGGGCGACAAGGGCGAATACGGCGCCACCACCGGTCGCCCGCGGCGCATGGGTTGGTTTGACTGCATCGCAACCCGGTACGGCTGCAAGGTGCAGGGCGCCACAGAGGCGGCGGTGACGGTGCTCGACGCGCTTTCGTATCTGGACAAAATCCCGGTCTGTGTGGGTTACGAGCTCGACGGTGAAATTTCCGATAATTTCCCAGTGACCCCCGACCTGGAGCGGGCAAAGCCGGTGCTCAAGGTGCTCGACGGCTGGAAGCAGGACATCCGGGGCATCCGTAAGTTCGAGGAGCTTCCCAAGGCGGCACAGGAATACGTCAATTTCATCGAACGTGCCATTGACACACCTGTTACAATGGTTTCGAACGGACCCGGCCGCGAGGATATCATTTTCCGGCAGCCGCGTCTGTAAGAAAAGGGCAAAGGTAAATGCGCTGGGAGGACAGACGGCGTTTTTCACCGTATCATTCTATGTTAGTAAGGGGGCACAGTTTCTATGTGCGGAATCGTAGGTTATGTGGGCAGCCAGCAGGTAGCGCCCATTTTGCTCGACGGTCTTTCCAAGCTCGAATACCGGGGGTATGACTCGGCGGGTGTGGCGGTATATACCGGAGAACAGCTGGAAGTGGTCAAGGCCAAGGGAAGGCTGGAGATCCTTCGCAACATGCTCGACGGCGGCCAAAACCTCAAGGGAACCATCGGCATCGGGCATACCCGCTGGGCCACGCACGGGCAGCCTTCCGATGTCAACTCTCACCCGCATATCAGTTCTTCCGGCCGGTTTGCCATTGTTCACAACGGCATCATCGAAAACTATATGCAGCTGAAAAACCGCCTGATGGAAAAGGGCGTTACCTTCGCGTCTGAGACGGACAGCGAGGTCATCGCGCATCTGATCGAATATTATTATAACGGCGATATTCTCGACACCGTCGTCATGCTGCAAAACTCCCTGGAGGGTTCCTACGCCCTGGGTATTTTGTGCCTGGACCACCCGGACGAGATCATCGCCATGCGCAAGGACAGCCCTCTCATCGTGGGACTTGGGCAGGGCGAGAACTTCATTGCCTCCGACATTCCCGCTATCCTTTCCTACACCCGGGACATTTATCATCTCGAGGAAAAGGAAATCGTGGTGATGTGCGCCGACGAGGTGAAGGTATATGACACCAGCAAGGAGCTTGTGGACAAAGAAGTGTTCCATGTGGATTGGGACGTGTCCGCGGCGGAGAAGGGCGGCTATGAGCACTTTATGATCAAGGAGATCATGGAGCAGCCCAAGGCCCTTACCGACACCATCAAGCCCCGCATTCAGGACGGCGAGGTGGTGCTCGACGACATTACGCTCACCAAGGACCAGCTCGAGAAGGTGGATAAGATTCTCATCGTGGCCTGCGGCTCGGCCTACCATACCGGTATCGTGGCCAAATACGTGGTCGAAGGCCTCACCCGCAAGCCGGTGGAGGTGGACCTGGCGTCGGAATTCCGGTACCGGGATCCCATCCTGACCGAAAATACCTTAGTGGTCATCATCAGCCAGTCGGGTGAAACGGCGGATACCTTGGCAGCCCTTCGCTATGCGAAGAAACAGGGAGCAAGGACCCTGTCCATCGTCAATGTGGTGGGCAGCTCCATTGCCAAGGAATCGGACGACGTGATCTATACCTGGGCAGGCCCGGAGATCGCCGTGGCCACCACCAAGGCCTATTCCTGCCAGTTGGCGGTCCTTTACCTGCTGGGGGTATATGTGGGGCGGCAGCTGGGGAAAATCTCCGACGAGGAGAACTTAGGGATGATCCGCGAGCTGCTGGCGCTGCCTGAAAAGGTGGCGACGGTGCTCGAAAAGAAGGAAGACATTCAGTATTTCGCCTCCCGCCACTATGCGGACAAGGACGTGTTCTTCCTGGGGCGCAATCTGGACTATGCGGTATGCATGGAAGGGTCTTTGAAGCTCAAGGAAATCTCCTATATCCATTCGGAGGCATATGCGGCAGGCGAGCTCAAGCACGGGACCATTTCCCTGATCGAGGAAGGCACTCTGGTAGTGGCGGTCGCCACCCAGGACCGGCTGTTTGATAAAACCATGAGCAACGTCAAGGAAGTCAAAGCCCGGGGAGCGGAAGTGCTGGGCCTTACCACCGAGCACAACACCCGCATCACCGAGACCACCGACTTCCAGTTCTACATTCCGGAGACGCTGGATATTTTCCTGCCTTCGCTTGCGATCGTTCCTCTTCAGCTGTTCGGCTACTATATGGCCTCCATGAAGGGGTGCGACATCGATAAGCCCCGTAATCTGGCAAAGAGCGTGACAGTGGAATAAAAGCACCGGAAAAAGGCCCGGCAACGAAGCATTCGTTGCCGGGCCTTTTGTGCGTTCTATGCAGATAGGTATGGGATAAATGGTTACAAGAAAGAACCCTTTCGTGCCCAAAATACGGAAAATGAAATGTTTGACGGCAGCGCCAATCCCAATGGCAACGATCTTGGTATGTTTTTCATCCGATTGCGAAACACTATAGAGCAAGGAACCTGTTTTAAAACCGCCGCCCTCTGGGCGCATCGTTCCCCAAAGGAGAGGACTCCATGAAGAAAAACCGGATGAAGGAATACATCCTGGACGCTGCCGCGTTTCTAGGCGGCAGCGTGCTGTTTGCATTGGCGATCGACATCTTTTCGTCTCCCAACGCCATCGCGCCCGGCGGCGCTACTGGCCTTGCCACTATTGTCAACTACCTGACCGGCCTGCCCATCGGTACCACCATCCTCCTAGTGAACTTTCCCTTGTTTTTGCTGGGATGGAAGCTGCTCGGCTGGCGGTTTTTGGCCCGCACCGTGGTGGCCACCATCCTGACCTCCGTCTTCATCGACGGGCTGGCGCCTTTTCTGCCCCAGTACCAGGGGGATACCCTGCTGGCAGCTCTTTACGGCGGCTTTTTGTCCGGTTCGGGCCTGGGCCTTATTTATCTGCGAGGCGCCACCACCGGGGGCACTGATTTGGGAGCCAGGCTCCTTTCTATAAAGTTTCCGCATATTCCGGTGGGGAAACTTATTTTGGTAATGGATTTGATCATCGTCCTGGCCGCGACGTTGGTGTATGGTACGATGGAAAGCGGCCTTTATGCCCTCATCATGATCTTTATCAGCAGCCGCCTGATTGACGGGGTGCTCTATGGAGCGGATACTGGAAAGATGATGCTCATTGTGTCCGACCATAACGACACCATCGCCAAACGCATTCTCGAGGATGTTCAGCGTGGGGTCACGGTACTCAAGGCGCAGGGGGCGTACACCGGGGAGGACAAGGAAGTGCTTTTATGTGTGGTGCGCCGGCAGGAGGTTTTCCAGATCCGTGCCGTCATCAAACAGGCCGATCCCGATGCGTTTATCGTGGTGTCCGACGTAGGGGAGATCATTGGGGAAGGCTTTAAGCACATCGACAAGCAATAAAAAGAGGCAATGCTGTACCATGAGCGGGTAAAGGACGGCATCTGGATTGCAGGAATGCCGCGGGCTGCCCGCTTAGGAGCCCAAAATAAGCATGTTTTCTGTCTTTGAATCAGGAAGCAAAAGGGTTTGGGAAAAGAAGAACCCCCGCCGCTTCCGATGACCAATGCGTCACCGGAAACGGCGGGGGTTTCTAAGTATATTTCGATAGGATCAGTCGTGCTGGACCAAGGATTTGTACAGCCTTATGTATTCGTTGGCCGACTTGCCCCAGCTGTTGTCACACTGTATCGCCCGCTTGACCAAAACCTGCCAGCTTTCCCGGTCGTAATACCCGTGAATGGCGCGGCGGATGGCGCCAAGCATGTCGTGGGCGTTGTAGCTCTTAAAGGTAAAGCCGTTGCCCTGCATGTCGCCCGAGTCGTGGATGCTGTCCTTGAGGCCGCCGGTTTCCCGCACGATGGGAACGGTGCCGTAGCGCAGGGCAATCATCTGGGAAAGGCCGCAGGGCTCGCTCTTCGACGGCATCAAAAACAGATCGGACCCGGCGTAAATCTTGCGGGAAAGCTCCGGAATAAAGCCGATGGCCACCGACAGTTTGCCTGGATATTTCTGCTGCATCTCTTTAAAGAAGCTTTCATAGGTCCAGTCCCCCGAGCCGAGCACTACCATCTGAATGTCCTCCGCCGCCAACAGCTCGTCTAAGATGTACTTAACTAAGTCAAGCCCCTTATGGGCCACCAGGCGGGTGACCATGCTGAGAATCGGAATGTCCGGCTTAGTGGGAAGGCCCATCCGCTCCTGAAGCATGCGTTTATTCTCCGCCTTGCCGGACAGGTCGTCAGCGGTGAAGTTGGCATAAATTTGGTTATCGGTGGCGGGGTTATAATTGTCCACGTCGATGCCATTGAGGATACCGGACAGCTTAAACGAATTCTTCGCCAGAATGGGGTCGAGTCCGTGGGAGAACCAGGGATCGAGGATTTCCTGAGCGTAAGAGGGGCTGACGGTGGTAACCGCGTCGGCCATTTCAATGGCGCCCTTCATGAAGTTGACGCACTTGTCGTATTCCACGATATGCGCGGCGTTTTGCGGCAGGCCGCACACGTCTTCCAACAGCTCCATACCGTACTTGCCCTGGTACTGGATGTTGTGAATGGTAAAGACGGTTTTGATCCCGGCAAACTCGGGAAGATCCTGATAAAACAGCTTGTAGTAGATGGGCGTCAGCGCCGTCTGCCAGTCGTTTACATGGATCACATCCGGCTTAAAGTCAATCGCCGGGATGATCTCAATGGCGGCACGGGACAAAAACGCGAAACGCTCCGCGTCGTCGTAATGGCCGTATAGTCCCTGGCGTTTAAAGTAGTACTGATTATCCAGCAGGTAATAGATCACGCCGCCGTACTTGGCTTCAAAAATGCCGCAGTACTGCCGCCGCCAGGCAACCGGCACCGAGATACTGGTTAAAAACTTCATATTGTCCCTGAGGTGCTGGGGGACCTCTTCATACAAAGGCATGACGATACGGCATCCCACCAGACGGGCCCGGATGGCCTGGGGCAGGGAACCCGCCACGTCGCCCAGGCCTCCCGATGCCGCAAAAGGCAGCGCCTCGCTTGTTACAAACAACACTTTCATTTCAGGTTCGGCTCCCTTCCTTCTTGACGTTTGCCGCCGCGCGGCCCGGTCATACCACGGCCTCCTTGCCGATGAACACCGGATAGGTTTCAAATCCCATCAGAGTCCGTCCGCCCTTGAGGATCACGTCCTTGTCGGTGATGACATAGGCAAGCTGAGAGTTGACCCCCAGAACCGAATTTTGGCCGATGATGCAGTTTTTCACCTTGCAGCCCTTGCCCACGTGCACCCCGCGGAACAAAATGGAGTTCTCCACTTCTCCCTCGATGACGCAGCCGTCGGCAATCAGGCTGTTTTTCACCGATGAGCCCAGGCCGTACCGGGTGGGCATATCGTCGCGGACCTTGGTATAAATCGGCCGGCTGCGCTCGAAAAGCTCGGCGCGCACCTCCGGCTTGAGCAAGTCCATATTGGCGGAAAAATAGCTGGCTACCGAGTCGATAATGCTGGCGTGTTCCTTGACGCCATAGCCGTAGATGCGGTTTTTAAGCACCCGCGACTGCACCACGTCCCGCACAAAGCTGGTGGCGCTTTTGCTGCGGGCGGAGGAAATGGCCATCTTGAGGAAATCCCGGCGCATCAAATAAATGTTCAGCCCAAAGCAGCACGCCTGCGTGCGCTGGGGATCAATTTCAATGTTGGTGACCCGGTCGGTATCGTCCAGGTCCATCACGATCACGTCGTTGCGCCGCTCGGGCTTGATGCCGTATTTGTAGGCGATGGTAATGTCCGCCCCGGACGCCATATGGGCTTCCATCATGGCGTCAATGTCAAAGTTAAGGACCAGATCACAGTCGGAGAGGAGCACGTATTCCTCATTGGAATGATTGAGGAAAGGCATGATGCCTTCCAGCGCCTGAATCCGGTCGCTGTAAATGTCGTTGCCCTGGCCGAAGGGCGGGAGGATGTACAGCCCCTGGCGTTTTCTCGAAAGGTTCCACGCTTTGCCGGAGCCCAGATGGTCCATCAGCGACTGGTAGTTTGACTTGGTGATGACGCCCACCTTGGTGATGCCGGAGTTTACCATGTTCGACAGGGCGAAGTCGATGAGCCGGTAGCGGCCGCCGAAGGGAATGGACCCGAGGGTGCGCACCGCGGTCAGCTCCTTGAGATATTCATCGTGCATGTTGGAAAACACGATTCCTAACACATTGTTGCCTCTCATTTCTCCGCCCCCTTCACGTCTTTTTCCACCATGGCCTTAGCCGGCACTTTGGCGCCCGCGCCGATGACCAGGTTCGCCCCGGCAACCGCCACGCCCCATGCGTCCAGGTTTTCCGCTTCCTCCGGCCGCTCGCCGAAGACCGCGCCTTCCTCCACCACCGTGTCTTCCCCGATGATGGCATACTGGACCACCGCGCCCTTTTTGATCTTCGCGCCCGGCATAACGATGGAGTCGCGTACCACCGCGCCTTCTTCAATCATCGTATCCGCGAACAATACGGAAAAGTCCACCGTGCCCAGCACATTGGCGCCTTCGGTGATGAGAGAATTCTGCACCAGGGCGTTTTCCCCGATGTAATGGGGCGGCAGCACCGGCGTGCGCGCGTAGATGCGCCAGGCGGGGTCGCCCAGGTCCAAGTCCACTTTGGGATTTAACAGGTCCATGTTGGCCTCCCAGAGGCTGTCGATGGTGCCTACGTCCTTCCAGTAGCCCTCGAACCGGTACGCAAACATCCGCTGACCATCCGCCAGCATGGCCGGCAGCACGTTCTTGCCGAAGTCGTTGGAGGATTTCTTATCCGCTTCGTCCGCCTCCAGATACCGGCGCAGCTTGTTCCAGTTAAAGACGTAGATGCCCATGGAAGCCAGGTTGCTCTTGGGAACCTTAGGCTTTTCGTCAAACTCGTAGATAGAGTTGTCGGGGTTCGTGTTGAGAATGCCGAAGCGGGAAGCCTCCTCCATCGGGACTTCCAGCACCGCGATGGTGCAGTCGGCATTGTTTTTCTGATGCTCGGCGATCATCTTCGAATAGTCCATTTTATAGATATGGTCGCCGGAAAGGACTAACACATAATCAGGGTCGTACCGCTCGATAAAGGGAATGTTCTGATAAATGGCGTTGGCTGTCCCCTTGTACCAGTCGGCTCCCCGGCTGCGCTGGTAGGGGGGCAGCACATGCACGCCGCCGTGCATGGTGTCCAAATCCCAGGGCTGGCCGGTTCCGATATATTCGTTGAGCACCATGGGCTGGTACTGGGTGAGGACCCCCACCGTCTCAATCCCGGAATTGACGCAGTTGGAAAGAGGAAAGTCGATGATCCGGTATTTGCCGCCGTAGGGCACCGCAGGCTTCGCCAAATTCTTGGTCAGAACGCCCAGACGGCTTCCCTGCCCGCCCGCCAGCAGCATTGCTACACATTCCTGCTTGCGAAACATAGGATTTATTCCTCCTTTATGGCCTTTTTTACAAGAGTAGGAACAGCCGCCTTCTTGGGAAGGACCGCCTGTTTGACCGGTTTGACCGGCTTTTTGAGCTTTCGGGTGCAACGCAGGTACACCACCGACATAGGCGGCAGCACCAGCTTGATGGACTGCTCAAAGCCGTGCATGGGAATCTCCCCGTCCGCCTTGATGACGGCCGGGTTGTGCATCCCGGAGCCTCCGAACTTCTTGTCGTCGGAATTGAAAACCTCGGCGTATTCCCCGTAGTAAGGAGCGCCGATGCGGTAATTGTCGTGAGCGATGGGAAGGAAGTTGCACACCACGATCAGCTCGCCGCCGTCCTTGTCCATCCGCCGAAAGCTGATGACCGAATTGCGGTTGTCGTCGTTGGAAATCCAGGAAAAGCCCTCCCAGGAATAATCGATCTGCCACAGCGGAGGATGGGCCCGATAAAATTCATTGAGAGTCTTGGAATAGGTTTGCAGCTGCTTATGTGCCGGATAGTCGAGCAGCATCCAGTCCAGCCCCGTCTGGTAGTTCCATTCGTTAAACTGGCCGAACTCCTGCCCCATGAACAAAAGCTTTTTGCCCGGATGGGCCATCATGAAAGCCAGAAACGCCCGCACGCCTGCAAACTTCTGCTCGTATTCGCCCGGCATCTTCCCGATGAGGGAGCATTTGCCGTGGACTACCTCGTCGTGAGAAATGGGCAGCACGTAGTTTTCCGAGAACGCGTAGAAGAAGGAGAAGGTCAGCGCGTCGTGGTTATGACGGCGGAAATACGGGTCGGTGGACATGTAGCGCAGCATGTCGTTCATCCAGCCCATGTTCCACTTGAAGTTGAACCCCAGGCCCCCCATGTAGGTGGGCTTGGATACCAGGGGCCAGGCCGTCGATTCCTCCGCGATCATCATCACGTCGGGAAATTCGGCGAACACCGTCTCGTTTAGGTGCTTTAAGAAATCCACCGCCTCCAGGTTTTCCTTGCCGCCGTATTTGTTGGCAATCCATTCCCCGTCCCGGCGGTTATAATCGAGATAGAGCATGGAGGCCACCGCGTCCACCCGGATGCCGTCGATGTGATACTTGTCCAGCCAGAACATGGCCGAGGAGGTCAAAAAAGAGACGACCTCGTTTCGTCCGTAGTCGAACACGCAGGTCCCCCACTCCTTGTGCTCGCCCTTTCGCGGGTCGGCGTATTCGTAGCAGTGGGTGCCGTCAAACCGGAACAGGCCGTGCCCATCCCGGGGAAAATGGGCCGGGACCCAGTCCATAATCACCCCGATCCCCGCCTGGTGGAACCGGTCGATGAGTTTCATCAGGTCCTTGGGCGTGCCGTAGCGGGAGGTGGGGGCGAAATACCCGGTCACCTGATAGCCCCAGGAGCCGTCGTAGGGATACTCGGTCAAAGGCAGCAGCTCTACGTGGGTATACCCCATTTCCAGCACATATTCGATGAGCTCGTCGGCAAGCTTCTCATAAGAAAAAGGCTTTCCGTCCGGGTACTGCTTCCAGGAGCCTGCATGCACCTCATAGATGTTGACCGGGCTTTCATAAATGTTGGTTTTCGCCTTTTTTGCGAGC
The DNA here is from genome assembly GCA_951801675.1 of uncultured Eubacteriales bacterium. Classification (GTDB taxonomy): domain Bacteria; phylum Bacillota; class Clostridia; order Oscillospirales; family Acutalibacteraceae; genus Solibaculum_A. The sequence continues at coordinate 151,365 of CATONX010000001.1, forward strand.
CAGGCCCCGTCCTTCCACTGGTATCCCTCCAGGTCATAGAGGCGGGAAGCGTTGTCCGGTGCCGTCTCCGTGTGAAACCCGTATGGGTCGGTTTTTAAAACCACCTCTTCGTCCTGGGTTTCCACCGCGTACTTATAAATATCGAATCGCTTGACTCCAGCAATGACCGCTTCCCAAACACCGCCGTCTGAAATGCGGCGCATGGGATTGGCCTGCGTGTCCCAATCGTTAAAGGTGCCCACCACGCTGAGCGAAACCGCGTTGGGGGCCCAGGTGCGAAACACCGCTTTCGTCTCTTTTCCATCCAAAAACAGATGCGCGCCTAAAAATTCATAGGCTTTCGGGTTTTTCCCCTGGTGGAACAAGGCTAAGGGCGCCGAACAATCGAGCAATTGGTTCTCTGGCATTGAATATCCCTCCGTTTCCATGTTACCATGCACTTATTTTACCAACTTTCCTTCCAGTTTTCAAGGGGTTTATGGTAATATTCGCATAACTCATGTGGAAAATCATCGAAAAGTTCTGTATGATATATACAAATAGACGGGATGCGGCTTCGATAATTGCGCGTTTTGATAACTGGTAAAAATTAGCATAGAACACAATTATAGCATAAAATTGAACCGGTGCAATGCTTTTTTGTCTTTTGGCACAGGAAACTTTTGAGCCGGATAGCAAAACAAAAAAGCGGCTCATACCCCCGAAACTTTCTTCCGGGCGGTACAAGCCGCCAAACGTCTTTATTTGGACGATGTTTTTTTGTGATAGCCCATGCGGTTCTCCGCGTTCTGAATCAGGTTCATGAGGGAAGAGGCAAACAGCGGATAGTCTTTTAACAGCTGCTCGGGCGTCATAGACAGCAGGGCGGGATCGGAGAGACCCTCACAGCCGCAAAGGTTGAGCCCTTCGGCAATGCACTTGGCGTTTGCTTCCGCCAGCTGCATCTGCGCCGACGCCGATCCGCGGGCAAGCTGCGGCGGGACAGCAAAGGTGGACTGCGGGTTTTTGGGGTTGGCCCCATAGAGCACCCGGAGCATCCGATACACCGACAGCATGAAGAAGGCGGATACCTCCGTGGTCAGCCCCTTGTTGTTGCAGGTTTGCAGCTTGTCGTACACAATGTTCAGCGAATTGGCGATCAGCTTCTTGTTGAGCGTGGGAAGGACGCTGCCGCGGAACACATTTTCCTTTCCCGCCGCATCCGGCTCCGGAATGTCCTCCACCGTAATCTGCGCCCCGTTGCGGTCCGGTGTGCGTCCCAGCAAATAGTCGCAGGATACCTGGTAATAATCCGCCGCCCGGACCAGAAAATCCAGCCCGCATTCGCGGATTCCCTTCTCGTAGTGCGAAAGCAAAGCCTGGGAAATTCCCAGCCCCTGCGAGGCGGCCTTCTGGCTGATGCCGCGTTCCTTACGAAGCAAGGTCATGATTCTGGGAAAGCTGCTATTCATTTGCAAACCCCCATCGTAGGCACAACGAACCCATTGCCGCCTGTGTTTTCGAAAAGTAGCCCCTAAAGATACATCCTACATTATAAAGGGTACGGCGGGTTTTGTAAAGCCGAATGGGGCCGGATTTTGTTGTAATTTCTCACAATTCCGGGTTTTCCACCAAACGGGGAGGATTATTTTTGTGTAACATTATGAATCCGGCAAGGAGAATGGTGATATGGCTGTTTGCAGCCAGGACGAAAGGAAACGCCTGCCGTTGCCGGCATGCAGGCTTACAAAGAATCCGATTGCGGCGGGAAACGTGCACGAAGCTGAATCAAAAGAAGAGAGTCCGGCGTTGTACCGGTGTCTGAGAATAAAGATGAGATCCAGCGATGTGGCTTTGGTGAACAAAATAGTTATCATACGGTTACCGCGCGCCCCAAAGCATAAAAATAACGCTGGACTCAAAACAAATTGAGCCCAGCGCTATGCTGGCTGCGGAAGAAGGATTCGAACCCTCACAAACAGAGTCAGAGTCTGCCGTGCTACCATTACACAATTCCGCATCGATTTTTAAGACAGCATGGATAATTATAGACATCCCTCATCCGTTTGTCAAGGGATTTGTTGCATTTTTTCCGGGTTTTCGGAAAATACTTGTGGTGTTGATTGCGGCAGGATGGAAAGCCTGCTATAATAACAATGGAAAGCCTGTGGAAAAAACAGACAGGCGGAAGGGATGAGAAACCATGGTTTTACCATATCAGGAGAAAGCGCCCGAGATTTCTCCGGACGCTTATATTGCAGAGACTGCCCAGATCATCGGCGACGTGGTCATCGGGGAGGACACGTATATCGGGCATAACTGTGTCATCCGGGGAGACTGCCGACGTATTGTGGTAGGAAACCGCACCAATTTACAGGACGGCTGCATCCTTCACTGCGGTCACGAAGAGGACCTGGTAATCGGCGATGGAGTCACGGTGGGTCACGGCGCCATTCTCCACTCCTGCACCATCAAGGACGGAGCCCTTATTGGAATGGGCAGCATTGTTTTGGACGGGGCGGTCATCGGAGAAGAGGCCATGATCGGCGCGGGTGCTTTGGTGACCGGGCACAAGCAGATTCCGGACGGCTTTGTGGCGCTGGGAAGCCCGGCCCAACCGGTGCGTGCTCTGACCGAGGAGGAAAAGCAGGGAATGCGCGCCAACGCCGAGGAATACGTGCGCTTTGCGGACGAATACAAGGTCATGCAGCAGATGGACCTGTAAGGCAGTTTTTTACGCAACGTGGACAAAGAAGCGTCCGTGCTGCGGCAGCGGCATTTGGACGCTTCTCATTCGAAAACACAGCAAAAGGCGGGATCGGTTTGGTATACGCGGGAATCCTGGCGGGGGGCCGGGGAGAGCGGATGGGGCACACCCAGCGCCCCAAGCAGTTTCTTCCCATCGGCGGCCGCCCCATTTTGATTCATACGGTGGAGCGGTTTTTGCATGCCGGCTGCATCGACCGGGTGCTGGTGGCGGTACCTGCCAAATGGATGGATTATACGAAGGTGCTGCTGGAAAAGTACCTGCCCAAAGCTGCCGTTTCGGTGGTGGAAGGGGGAGAGGACCGCAACGACTCGCTTCTGCGGGTGTGCGGCTACATAGAGAAGGTCTATGGCCTTCATGAGGAGGACATTCTCGTTTCCCACGACGCGGTGCGTCCCTTTGTAAGCGCGCGGATTCTGGAGGAAAACGTGCGCTTTGCCAAAGAGGTGGGGGCGGCCAACACCATGCTCCCCGCCATCGACACCATCGCCACAGGAGAAGGGGAGTTTCTCGATACCATTCCGCCCCGGGAACTGATGTACCAGGTGCAGACGCCCCAGAGCTTTCGCATGGCGGCCTTTATCAAGGTGTGCCGCTCTTTGACCGAGCGGGAAGCGAAAACTCTCACCGACGCGTCCAAGATTTACCGGCTCAAAGGGCTGCCGGTGAAAATCGTCGTAGGCGAGCAGCAAAACTTTAAAATTACCACCCCATATGACCTGGCGGTGGCGGATTTCCTGTGTAAAACCCAATCGGCCGACGGCGAAGGGTAAACCGGCTTCCCTAGATAGAACGAGCGTATAACATTCCCATCACCCGCATAATCATGTATGGGTGATGGGAATGTTTTTGATTGTCAAGCGAAAATGGATTGCAATCGTGGTGGTGGCGGTTTTGCTGGGGGTCATCTGCGTGGCGGGGTCCATTGCCGCCGCTTCCCGGGAGGAGCTTTATCAGACGGTGGCTCAGGAAAACGGCGAAACCCAGAAATACATCAAATGGGTGGACTTTAACCTGACGGCCTCCATTATGAGCAAGGCTTTGTCCTACGACCTGGATAGCTTCGGGAAGGAGCCCCATCTCAACTGGATTGAGCTGCTGGCTTATACGTCGGCAAAAAACTACGGTAACCTCCCCAAATCCGCCTCCAAAGACCTGGACGCGGTGGCACAGCGTTTACTAGATGGAGAAAAAATCGAAGATATTACAAATGGGATGCAATATTATTCCTATTATCTGGAGACCTACACGGCCATCCTGGACGGGTTTGTAGGAGAATACAGCATCGAAACCGACGATCCGCAGCAGGAGGGGCAGAAAACGGTGGTGCAGCGGTACGGCCTGAAGGCCTATTCTCCCATTGCCGGCGGCTACTATTTCTCCCATTATAACGACTTTGGGGCCTCTCGGTCTTACGGGTATAAGCGCAAGCATCTGGGCAACGATTTAATGGGCAGCGTGGGGACTCCCATCATAGCGGTGGAAAGCGGCGTGGTGGAAGCGCTGGGGTGGAACCAGTACGGCGGCTGGCGGGTAGGCATCCGTTCTTTGGACGGGAAGCGGTACTATTATTACGCCCATCTGCGCCGGGACCATCCGTTCCACTATACCATCGGGGAAGGGGACCGGGTGAACGCCGGGGATGTCATCGGATACTTAGGGATGACCGGCTACAGCTCAAAAGAAAACGTCAACAACATCAACACGCCCCATCTGCATTTCGGCCTCCAGCTCATTTTTGACGAGAGCCAGAAGGACGGAGACAACCAGATTTGGATCGACGTGTATGAGATTATCGAGCTGCTGCAGAAGAATAAGAGCGCTGTCCAGTATAACGAAGAAACCAAGGATTACGATCGGGTGTACGACTTGATGGAGCCGGATTAAACCTTCCAAGTTTTTTGAAGAATTCGCCGTTTTCTTTTATTGACTTTTGATAAAATGAACCATAAACTTGTAGTTGCATCAGGGGATGAACTGGAGGGGTGGAAGTGAAACGGTTCTATTTCGGAATCCTCGGCTGGGGCGTTTTTTTGACGCTTGCCTCCTTGGGCGGGCTTATGCTTGCGCGTCCGTCCCTTCTGAACGGCCTTATAAATCCCTGTGTGGTGTCGGCGGTCATGCTGGGCGTGGGGCTTTTCATGGTGCTGGACTTTTTTCTTTTCCGCTTTTATAGAAAGGAAAGCTTCGGCCTGACTTTGCTGACCCTGCTTGCCAATTTTGCATATTATTTGTGTTCGGTCATTGTACTGGCCGGGACAGGGCTTAGCAGTATCTATACCGCCGTGCGGTTTGGGCTGGGAATTGTTCTGTCCGCCGCCTTCGGATGGGCGACCTGGTACTTTTGCCGATATAAAAGCCGTCACACGGCCATACAGGAATAGCGAAACCGGGTGCAAAGCAAAAACTTTGCGCCCGGTTTTTTCTGAGAAAGAGGGAAAAGTCTGTTTTCTGCGTAAATATGCTAGATTTCGATGGGAAAACCGGCTGTTTTTTTGGTATCTTTAGGAATGGGAATTTGGTTGACTTTTGGGGAAATCAGTGTAAAATTTAAAGTTATATAGTGCCGCCTAATGGAAGCGGAAAAACGGGTTTTCCGCCAGAATGTCCTCTCCAATTAGGCGGCTTCTTTTCAACAGAAAACAGACGTGAAACCGACGAGACGTGCACAGGAGGAGAGCAGATATGGCGTATTATTTCAGCGAACCGTCCCATACCTTTAGCGAATACCTGCTAGTACCCGGGTATTCTTCCCACGAATGCGTGCCCCAGAATGTGAGCCTGAAGACCCCGCTTGCCAAGTTTTCCAGAGGAGAGGAGCCGCCGCTGACGCTGAATATCCCGCTGGTTTCCGCGATCATGCAGTCGGTTTCCGACGATAAGATGGGGGTGGCCTTAGCTACGGAAGGCGGCCTGTCCTTTATCTACTCTTCCCAGTCCATCGAGAGCCAGGCGGCCATGGTCAGCCGTGTCAAGAGCTACAAGGCAGGCTTTGTGGAGAGCGATTCCAACATCCGCCCCGACCAGACGCTGCAGGATGTGCTGGACTTAAAGGAACGCACCGGGCATTCCACCATTGCGGTTACCGACGACGGCACCGCCCACGGCAAGCTGCTGGGCGTTGTCACCAGCCGTGACTACCGGGTCAGCCGTATGTCCACCGACCTGCCGGTCAGTGAGTTCATGACGCCCTTTGCTTCCCTTATCTACGCCCAGGAGGGTACCACCCTCAAGGAAGCCAACGACATCATCTGGGAGAATAAGCTCAACACCCTGCCTATCATCGACAAGGACCAGCATCTGCTTCATTTGGTCTTCCGCAAGGACTATGCGTCTCATAAGGAAAACCCGGACGAAATGCTCGACGAAAAGAAGCGGTATATGGTGGGCGCGGGCATCAACACCCGCGATTACGCCACCCGGGTTCCTGCTTTGGTGGAAGCGGGCGCGGACGTGCTGTGCATCGACTCGTCGGAGGGCTTCACCGAATGGCAGAAGATCACCATTGACTTTATCCGGGAAAAGTACGGCGACACGGTGAAGGTGGGCGCCGGAAACGTGGTGGATAAGGAAGGGTTTTTGTATCTGGCCAAGGCCGGGGCGGACTTTGTCAAGGTCGGCATCGGCGGCGGCTCCATCTGCATCACCCGCGAACAAAAGGGCATTGGCCGCGGCCAGGCCACCGCTCTGATTGAAGTGGCCAAGGCGCGGGACGAGTATTTCGAGGCCACCGGCATTTACGTGCCCATCTGCTCGGACGGCGGCATCGTCTACGATTACCACGTGACTCTGGCGCTGGCCATGGGGGCCGACTTCATCATGCTGGGCCGGTACTTCGCCCGGTTTGACGAAAGCCCCACCAACAAGCTGAACATCAACGGCAACTACGTCAAGGAATACTGGGGTGAGGGCTCCAACCGCGCGCGCAACTGGCAGCGGTACGACCTGGGCGGCGCCCAGAAGCTTTCCTTTGAGGAGGGCGTGGATTCTTACGTGCCCTATGCCGGTTCTCTGCGGGACAATGTGCGGGTGACGCTTGGGAAGGTCAAGTCCACCATGTGCAACTGCGGCGCCATCACCATTCCCCAACTGCAAAAGAATGCGAAGATCACGCTGGTGTCCGCCACCTCTATTGTGGAGGGCGGCGCCCACGACGTCATCGTCAAGGAAAACAGCGGAATGAAATAAGCCCGGCTTTTGCCGGAGAAAAAGAGGCCCGGTTCCATATGGAACCGGGTCTCTGGTTTTTAGACACCACACACAGGTAAGGGGGAGGCCGCCTGCGTAGGGATGCAAAGGATATCCACGCCGCGAAGAGGCAGCCGAGAAAGCAGAACCTTTACGGGCATCGCACAGTGACCAGGTCGCGTCCGTTCCAGCTTGCAGGGAAAAACGGGTCCAGGTACATACGAAAAAGGCCCGGCAACGAAAACAGCGTCGTTGCCGGGCCTTTTTGTGCGTTAAGCGAGGCTGGGGATGGATACATCCACCGCCACGTCCGCGTCATAGTCCACACCGGACAGATGGAAGCCGAACATGCGGTAAAAGTCCTCCCAGTAGCCGTCGATGTCCGCAAGCTGTTCCACGTTCTCCGTAGCGACGGTTTCCCACAGGCGGTTTACTTCCCGCTGTACATCGTCGCGCATCTCCCAGTCATCCAGCCGCAGCATACCTTCCCCGTCCACTTGAGGGGAACCCTTGTGGAGCTTTTCGCCGAAGAGCCGGGTCATCTGCTCAATGCAGCCTTCATGAATCCCTTTTTCCTTCATCACCTTGTAAAGAAGGGAAATGTAAAGCGGGACAATCGGAATTGCCGCGCTCGACTGGGTGACCAGCGCCTTGTTGACGGAAATATACCCGGTGACGCCGGGGAACTCTTGTGTGATTTCCTTCGCGGTCTTTGCCAGATGCCGCTTTGCCATGCCGATGGAGCCGTCCAAGTACATCGGATGGGTCAGTGCCGGGCCAATGTAGGAATAAGCCACCGTGACGGCGTTTGCAGCCAACACGTCCGCCGCCTTCAGAGCGGAAATCCAGTCCTTCCAGTCCTCCCCGCCCATCACCTTGACGGTGGCGGTGATCTCTTCTTCCGTAGCAGGTTCGATGGTCACATCGGAAACCGCCCGGGTTTTCAGGTCGATGGTTTTATTGGTGTAGGATGCGCCGGTGGTTTTGAGCACCGAGGACCACACCTTTCCGTCCGTGTCGGTGCGGCGGGGCGCGGCCAGGCTGTATACCACCATGTCCACCTGCCCCAGGTCCTGCTTGATCAGGCCGATGACCTGGTCTTTGATTTCCTTGGAGAAGGCGTCCCCGTTAACCGACTTGGCGTAAAGCCCGTCTTTTTGGGCGAACTCCTCAAAGGCGGCGGTGTTGTACCAGCCGGCGGTGGCGGTACGGCTGCCGGAGGCCGGCTTTTCAAAGAGCACGCCCAGCGTGGCGGCGCCGGAGGAAAAGGCCAGCGCAATCCGGGAAGAAAGGCCGTAGCCAGTGGACGCTCCGATTACCAGGACCTTCTTCGGGCCGTCGGTCTTGGGCTGACGTTTGACATATTCGATCTGTTCCTTCACGTTTTCCCTGCATCCGGCCGGGTGAGCGGTGGTGCAGATAAAGCCGCGAACCTTGGGTGTTACGATCATCGCAATTGTCCTTTCTCTGCCGTCTTTCCGACGGGATTTTGCGGGACCGCGCCCGCGTTTTCTTCCTTAGTATACCAGAAGGAAGAAGCCGCCGCAAATCTTTTGCAAATTTACGGAAACCTTCACGGGATTCATGTTGACTTTTTGTGATATCGATGTTAGAATTATTTTCAAAGCTGTGAAATATCACAATTCATTGTTATTTTGTGAGGAGTAACGGATCGGAGGCTGCTATGAACACGGCGAGAATACAAGCGCTCAACGAATACATCCAGGAGCGCGGGGAAGTAAAGCTCGCGGAGCTGTTCGCCTTTTTTCCGCAGGTGTCCTCCATGACCATCCGCAGAGACCTGGAATTCATGGAAAAGCAGGGCCTCATCCGCCGCATGCGGGGCAGCGTGCGGGCCGGGTCGGACATTTCGGTGTTCAAGGAGGCCATCTATTCCCAGCGCGCCCAGGAGAACACCGAGGCAAAGCTGCTGATTGCCAGAAAGGCGCTGGACTTTATGCGCCGGGGCTGTTCGGTCTTTATTGACGCGGGCTCCACCACCATGGCGTTTGCAAGGCTCTTGCCGGAGGGAAACTACTTTATCCTGACAAACGCGCCCAATATGGCGCTCGAACTGATTACCAAACCCAACGCCACCGTCATGCTCACCGGCGGCACCCTCAACCACGATAACCTGACCCTTTCCGGGGCCAAGGCGGTGGATTTTGTGGGTTCCATCAATGTGGACATTGCCTTTATGGCCACCTCCGGGTATTCGCTGTCGGGGCAGTTCACCTCCGGCAATTTCGATGAGGCGGAGCTCAAAAAGCTGGTCATCAAGAAGGCCCATACGGTAGTCATGCTGATGGACGGCTCCAAGCTCGACCGCAACATGCCCTTTACCTTCGCCACCATGTCGGACATCGACGTGCTCGTGTCCGAGGGGGAACTTCCCCAAGAGGTGCAGGCGGAGGCCCAGCGGTGCCAAACCAAAGTCGTATAACACACCCACCTTTTTATATTAACACAATGGAGGAAAACAGATGATTACGAAAGCTGTCAGACTTTATGGGAAGAACGACCTCAGGCTGGAAAGCTTTGAGCTGCCGCCCATCCGCGAGGACGAAATCCTCGCCCGCGTTGTTTCCGATTCGCTGTGCATGAGCAGCTACAAGGCCACCTCTCAGGGCGCCGACCACAAGCGCGTGCACAACGACGTGGCTGAAAACCCCATCATCATCGGCCATGAGTTCTGCGGCGAAATCGTCGAGGTGGGTGAGAAGTGGAAGAAGGAGTTCAAACCCGGTCAGAAGTTCTCCATCCAGCCCGCTCTCAACTACAAAGGCAGCCTGGACGCTCCGGGTTATTCCTACCCCTACATCGGCGGCGACGCCACCTACATCGTCATCCCTCACGAGGTGATGGAGCTGGGATGCCTGCTGCCCTATGACGGCGAGGCTTTCTTCTACGGTTCTCTTGCCGAGCCCATGTCCTGCATTGTGGGCGGGTTCCATGCCAACTATCATACCACCGGCGGCTCCTATGTCCATGACATGGGCATCAAAAAGGGCGGCTGCATGGCGATCTTAGCGGGTGCTGGCCCCATGGGCCTGGGCGCCATTGACTACGCGGTACATAACGAGCTGCGTCCCCGCCTTTTGGTGGTCACCGATATCGACGACGCACGTCTTGCCAGAGCCAAGGAGCTCTTCACTCCCGAACAGGCGGCGGAATGCGGTGTCGAGCTCATTTACCTCAACACCGCCGCCACGCCCGACCCGGTTGCCGCGCTCAAGGAGCTGACCGGCGGCGAAGGGTACAACGACGTGTTTGTGTTCGCTCCGGTGCGCCCGGTGGTGGAGCAGGGCGACGCGATTTTAGCCCACGACGGCTGCCTGAACTTCTTTGCCGGCCCGACCAATCCGGAATTCAAGGCCGAGTTTAACTTCTATAACGTCCATTACGCCGCCACCCACATTGTGGGCACCAGCGGCGGCAACACCGACGACATGATCGAATCCCTCCAGATGATGGAGAAGGGACTCATCAACCCCGCCGCCATGATCACCCACGTAGGCGGCCTCAACGCGGTGATCGAGACCACTCTCAACCTGCCCAAGATTCCCGGCGGCAAGAAGCTCATTTACACCGGCATTGAGATGCCGCTGACCGCCATTGCCGACTTTGCGAAGCTTGGCGAGACCGACGAGTTCTTCAAGGGCCTGGCGGAAATCTGCGGGCGCAACAAGGGCCTGTGGAGCGCCGAGGCGGAGAAATACCTGCTTGAAAACAAGGCCCAGTAAGGAAAGTTTATAAAAGTGAAATTTGGAGGCGTTTGTTCTATGAATAAAGAATTTGCCGTAGCCGTGGCGCCCGCCGTGCGCGTGCTCCTTTCCAAAAACGATCCCGCCGACCTGGTGAAGCTCTCCGAGCCGGGTCCTGCTGACCTGACGGTATCCGGTGTGGACGCCAAGGCGGTCAACACCCTGCTGGCGGCGGAAATCCCCGCTTACATCCAGAAAAACGGCGCCGCTCCCAAGAGCGTGTGCGTGGAGAACGTGGCCACTTTCACGGCGGTAAAGCCGGAAGGGACCGGCCGTCTGGCGGGCAAGGTGTGCATCGTCACCGGTTCCGCCCAGGGCTTTGGGCTGGAGCTTGCCACCGCCATGGTGCGGGAAGGCGCCTATGTGGTGATTGCGGACTTGAACTATGATCTGGCCAAAAAGGTCAGCGACGAAATGAACCAGACCTCTCCTCGGACCCTGGCCGTTAAAGTGGACGTGGGCAACGAGGAATCGGTCAAGAACATGATGGACGAGACGGTGGCGGCCTTCGGCGGCCTGGACGTGTTCGTCAACAACGCCGGCGTTCTCAAAGCGGGCAGCCTGGAAGAGATGGACGCCAAGTCCTTCGAGTTTGTCACTAAGATCAATTATGAGGCCTACTTTATCTGCGCCAAGTATGCCTCCCGCGTCATGAAGATCCAGCACCGGTACAACAAGGATTACATGACCGATATCATTCAGATCAACTCCAAGTCCGGCCTGGAAGGCAGCAACAAAAACTTCGCCTATGCTGGCGGCAAGTTCGGCGGCATCGGCCTGACCCAGAGCTTTGCGCTGGAGCTGGTGGAGTATAACATCAAGGTAAACTCCATCTGCCCCGGCAACTTCCTGGACGGCCCCCTGTGGTCCGACCCCGACCGCGGCCTCTTCGTGCAGTACCTGCACGCGGGCAAGGTTCCGGGCGCCAAAACGGTGCAGGACGTGAAGAACTACTACGAGTCCAAGGTCCCCATGAAGCGAGGCTGCTACGGCGAAGACGTAGCCCGCGCCCTGTTCTACGTGGTGGAACAGAAATACGAAACTGGTCAGGCGGTGCCTGTCACCGGCGGCCAGGTCATGCTCAGCTAACTTCTATCCTTATCCAGAGAAGGCCTCCTTCCGACTCAGTCGGAAGGAGGCCTTCTTGCCGCCGTGAAAACCACAAGCACAGTACCAGTAGTGGCTATCTTGCCAGCAGTTGCTCCAAGGGCATCAGGTGAAGCGAGCGGCAAAGAAGAATAAGATTGGAAAATGAACGCAGGAAGACATCAGCCCTTTAACGGGTTGTAAGGCGGTTCGTGTGCGCTTGGAAAAGGCGTTACGATGCCCTACCCAGGGCTGCCGGCTTTGGTGTAGTTCTTCTGTTATTGTTTGGCATCTTGCTTCTTTCCACACGACAGATCTCTGGCGGCAAAAAGAGAACCGGCCCCATCCTCCTGGTTTGGGAGAAATGGGGCCGGGGAAACCTACTTACTTATTCCAGGAAAAAGACCTGTTTGAGCATGGGCTGGGCGCCGGTTTCCGGGTCCATCTCCATGATCATCACGTCCTTCATGAACTCGTTCCATTTGTCCACCACCGGGCTCTTCGCCTGGGTATCGGCGGCAAACTGCACGCCCTTCTCGCATTCATAATACCCGAACAGCTCGTTGCCTACGTTCCAGATGGTGTAGTTCTTGATTCCAGCCGCCTTGAGTACGTCTACAAGCTCCGGCCAGATCTCATTGTGCCGCTTGACGTATTCGTCGATCTTTCCTTCCTTGACAATGGCTTTCCATGCATAGCGTTCCATCTAACCATTCCTCTCTTTCTAATATGGGTGGATTTTTATCGATTTGCGTACCAAAGCGATAAAAAACGGTTATCCGGGCCGGCCCGGCCCGGGGGCAATCATGATAATTGCGCCCGGCCACAGGAACGGCCGGATGCACAAAAATAGATCAAAGAGCTATTTTTATTTCAGCACGGTCAGCTGACCGCCTTCGTCACTTACAGGGAGAAGCCTTATCCGCTCGGCATGGTCTGAATTGGGGGTGTGCAGCGCCAGAGTCAGCTGGCCGTCCAAGGTGCGAAAGAGCATGCCGTGCCCGCCGTCCTCAGCATAAAGCGGTTCTTTGGCGGCAGTCCAGGGCCCTTTGACCTTACCGGTCAAGGAGCAGGAATACCCCTGCACATAGCCCGTTTCCCCAAAGGAGGACCAGAGCATCAAAAGCGAACCATCCTTCGTGCGGTGAAGAAAAGGGCCGTCGGTCACATAAGCGGTGACCTCATGGCCGTCCTGCTGGGGAAAACGAGGCCGAGCCCAGGGCGCGTTGGAAGCGGTAAAGAGCAGGATGGGATCACCCGCCCGGTTTAACGATTCGTCCAAAGGCATGGCATACATCTCGCCGTCCCCGGTCTGCACCCATTCCCGGCAGAAGACCAGATAAAGCTGTCCGTCTTCCTCGTAAAGGGTGCCGTCCAGGCATTCCCACTCGGCGGGCGTCACCGGGCGATCGGAAACCGGGACAAAGGGCCCTTTGGGATAATCTGCCGCCAGCACCTGAGTGCCCCGGCACCGATCCGCGCTCTTAAAAGAAGCAAGCATGTAATACCGCCCCTGGTAAACATGTATCTCCGGCGCCCAGAAGTGCCGGTCGGCCCAAAAGCCGGGCGCGGGGCGAAAGACGGGGAAAGGTCCCTCCGCTTGCTCGAAATCGGTGGTTACATAGGCGTCAAACCCGACGCCGGGGCCATTCCAGGTGTCCGGGTCGGTGCTTCCGTAGAGGTAGTAGCACTCCTCCTGGGGACAGGGGAGCACATAAACGTCGCGGATGCGAAGATCGCGTATAAGCATGTTTTTTCCTCCAGCCCATTGCGTTAGACAAAGAAAAAGCAGAATCACAAATCCTTGTGATTCTGCTTTTCATCATAGCATATTTTGCCGCGCTCGTAAAGCGGACGTCTACAAATCGTCCGCGTCCTGCTCCGGACGCTCTCCTGTGGCCGACTGGCCGGTATAGCTGCCGGTCACGTCAGAGGGGATGGAACCTCTGCCCTGCTTTTTGAGCGTTTCGGCCACGTTCTCGACCGAAGGATTGCGCTTTTTTGCGCTGCGATTAGTCATCGAACTGATTGTTCTGCTTGTTCTGGAAGTTGTTGTTCTGCTTCTGGTTTTTGTTGTTGTTCTGATTGTTGGAATTGGAGAAGCTGTTGTTCTGCTTCTGGTTCTTGCTGTTATTGTTCTGGTTGTTGGAATTGGAGAAATTGTTGTTGCTGGAATTGTTGTTCTGCTTCTGATTCTTGCTCATAAAAGAAGACTCCTTTTGACAGATAATTTCATAGACGCACATGTGACGCCTACATTCGTAGTATGTCCGTACGGTAAGAAAATAAAACGCGATATGTTGGGGATGCGCTGCTTTTTTCCTAAAGAAAAAAGCCCAATTTTCTTGAGGGCTTCGGCCGCAATCTGCCAGAAAGTTGAGTCCGGCCGCCGCCGGAGTGAGACAACAAACGAAGCCTGGATGTGTTTCCTGTCCGGGCTTCGTTTGTAAATTTATTGAGAAAAACAAAACGCACCCCAAACATGGGGTGCGTTTTGTTTGCGACCGAGCATCGCTGGCTGGGATGGGTGGGGTCGAACCACCGAGATGACGGAGTCAAAGTCCGTTGCCTTACCGCTTGGCTACATCCCAAGATGAGACAAAGGGCCTGAGGTCTGAAAGCGTTCGACCTAAGACCCTTTGTGCATGGGGTGGATAATCGGATTCGAACCGACGGCCTCCAGAGCCACAATCTGGCGCTCTAACCAACTGAGCTATATCCACCATATCTGGCGCGCTTGAAGGGACTCGAACCCCTGACCCACTGCTTAGAAGGCAGTTGCTCTATCCACCTGAGCTACAAGCGCATACTGAAAAACGTATGGAGCGGGTGATGGGAATCGAACCCACGCGACCAGCTTGGAAGGCTGGAGTTCTACCATTGAACTACACCCGCATTTCCAAGACGAATTTTATAATACCATAGTTTGTCTGGAAAAGCAAGAGTAAAATTGCCATTTTGCGGCGGGATTTTCCCTCACCGCCAAAAGGAAAAACCGTCCCGGATTTGTGAAAAAGTCCGGGACGGTTGCGGAGACCAAAATAGGCCTAGAGCCGACTTATTTGGAAGACGCGGTGCTGGAGGTCGTGTCCACCAGGAAGGAGCGGGGGCTGTATTTCTTCAAAACGGTGTTATTGAGCGAATAATTGATGCTGGCAATCCGTGCGTTGATCATGGTCTCATAGTCCTCCTTAGCGGCGGCATACCGCAGGGAGAACTGGTAATCTTCCACGTGCTTGTCCGTTTCGGCGCTTCTGATGGGCAGCTTCTGGGCCAACACATAATAATAGCTGCTGAAATCAAAAGCGGTGGCTTCCCCTTCCTCCAGGGAAGCGATGGTATAGGAAACCAAATCGTCCTCACTGACGTCAGCCTTGCTCAGATAACCGGAGCTGTCCTCAGTGGTGCTGGCCACGCTGGGGGTGAGCTTTACTTCCTTTTCCCGGATGGACTTAAAGGTGGCGCCTTCCTCGTTGAGCTCCTTGGCATAGCCATTAAGCCGGTCCTTTATGGCCTGCTGCTCCTCTTGCGGAAGAGAGCCGCCGGTGGAGGTCTTCAGTGGGACATAGAAGATTTCTACCCGGTAATTGTTTTCATAAAAATCGTCTTTGAGCGTTTGAAGAGAAATTCCCTTTTCTCCGCCTTCCCCAAAGAAGTGATCAAAAAGGGTGCGGAAAGCGGCGTTATCCTTGTAATAGGCGATAAGGTCCTCCTTGGTCAGGCCGATTTGAGTGAGATAGTCGGCGCTGTCCTCATAAGATTCCTCCGCAGTTTTGTTGGCGTTGTCAAGGTCCTCCTGAGAGATTTCCAGACCCAGCTCCCGCAGCCACTGGGTGACGGCCAGGGCTTCCTTGGCGGAATCCCGCGCGGCATCCATGATATACTGTTCCATGGTGGAATTGTTAGGCTTCTCGTTAAAGAAGTTGGAGACGTCGTTGCCCATATTATAATAATTGTTATAGAGGCCGTTGAAGGTATAAAACAGGTAGGATAGATACAGGCCGGTGGAAACGGTGTCATTGCCAGCCTTTATGGCCCAGGTCGTGCTGCTGCACGAGGTCATGCTGAGTGTCAAACCCAGTGCCAGCACGAAGGTGGTGATGCGTTTTGCGAGCTTCATAGAAAGTTTCCTCCTAAAATGTTACAGATATTCGTGTAAAAAACCTTGCGTTTTTGCGCAAAGAAACCAATTTAGCTTATTGTAGCATTCTTGAGGAGATTTGTCCATGAAAAAGATGCATTGTGGGAAAATACGGTTTTTGATCCACGGCGCTCGCAGCGGGAGGAAAAAAGACGCTGAGAACGGGGATACAAGAGTTCCCCCTGAACGTTCCCATTTTACTAGAAGAGGGTGGGGGAAAGAGAAGAAGTGTCGATGAAATACAGTCACAGAACCCAGACAGCCAATAAAATTAGTAGTGAATTTTATTCACATTCCCGGCTGAATGCCTAGAGGGATTCTTAAGGGAGAAAAACCTTTTCCCCGAACTTTACGCCGTTTTTCTCCCTTAAGTCGCCCTTTCTTTGGTTCATTTCTTTCGGCGACGCGAAAGAAATGAACACGATGTCAGGTAGAAACCGGACGGAAGGGACCGACTGCGGCAAAGCGGAAACCGGATTTTTTCAAAACCCGGTATAAGAAAAGCTGAAAATCATAGGGCCACTTTTTCTCTTCGAAATCCACTTTTGTATGATTCCTAGTTGCCTCTTTCTTTTGCGTCGCCAAAAGAAAGAGACGAAAGAAAAGGCGATTCAAGGGGGAAAAAGGCGCTAGAATCTGGGATACTTGTTTTTCCCCCTTGAAAATCCCCCTCTGATCGGAGGAGGGCAGGGGAAAGAGAAGAAGCTTTGCAAAAAAACAATCACAAATTCCAGGCAAACATGCAAAAGCCATAGAAAAGCCGGGAGCGCAGGCATTTTGCCCTGCGCTCCCGGCTTTCTTTTGGCTTTTCTCACCGGATTTGGTACCGGATCCGGTTATAGATTTCGCTGGGAAAATACAGTATCCTGCTTGCGGAAGGCTTCCAGAAAACTTGAAAGGAGAGATTCCTTTGCACGAAAGAATCCGACAGCTTCGGGAAGAAAAAGGCTTCAGCCAAAGCCAGGTGGCCGAACCATCCTGGTGGGAGCCCGTACCTATGCCCGCTACGAATCCGGAAAAGGAAAAATCCCTTTGCGGGTAGTGGTGTGTTTGGCGGAGCTTTATGGAGTGAGCGTGGATTACCTGGCGGGATTGACGCACAAGCAGCAGCCGCATCCGAGAAAGAAAAACATATAGTTATATTCTCTACAAAATTTCCCCATTGGATTCGATGATCTTCCGGTAATATGTCCCGGAGTCCTTCAAAATCCGTTCTTGGGTGTCGAAATTCACATACGCAAGGCCGAACCGTTTGCCGTAGCCCTGGGCCCATTCAAAATTGTCCATCAGCGCCCAGTGGAAATATCCCAGCACCGCAACTCCTTCGTCCGCCGCTTGGCGCAGAGCCTTCAGATAGGAGGAAAGCTGTTCGATGCGGTAGGCGTCGTGAACCTTACCGTCCGCGCTGACAAGGTCGTTGCCGGAATAGCCGTTTTCCGTCACCAGAATGGGCAGGCCGTACCGCTCGTACATGAACTTGGCCGCGTAATAGAAAGCCCTGGGCTGCAAGGGCCAGTCGTAGGTACTGCGTGAGACGTTGTCGGAAAAGACCGGGTCGCCCTGCGTCCCATCCGGTGCTACGGGAATGCCGGTGTAGTGGTTCATGCCGAAGAAGTCCAGCGGCTGAGAAATGAGGGCCATGTCATTCTGGCCGATGACCGGCATGTCGGGACCTGCGGCCGCCACAGCCGCGGCAGGATACCGGCCCAGGTATACCGCTTCCGTCCACCAGGTGAAGGGAGTGACGGTGGGTTCGTTGAGCTCAAAGCACCGCTTGCGGGCCAGCTCCACGTTCTCCGGGTCGTCGGTGATGGGGTATTTGAGCCAGTTGGTGGCCGCAAAGCCGCAGGCCGCTCCCGGGCAGTTGGCCCGGATGGCCTGCACCGCCTTGCCGTGGCCCAGCAGGGCGTTGTGTGCCATTTGCAGATAGTCCCGCCGGTGCACCCGGTAAAACGGGGCCAGCTCTCCTGACTCGAACGCGCCCACAAAGCATTCCGGCTCATTGATGGTGATAAAGTGCTTCACCCGGTCGCCGTAGCGGCGGGTCATGCGGTCGGCATAGGCGGCGAACCAGTCGGGTGAGTCCGGGTTCATCCATCCGCCCCGCTGGTAGAGGGCGTAAGGATAGTCCCAGTGGAACAAAGTCAGGTAAGGTTCGATCCCCGCCTCGAGGAGGGCGTCCAGCAGCCGGTCGTAAAAGTCCAGTCCCTTTTGGTTGACTTCCCCCGTCCCCTGGGGGATTACCCGGGGCCAGGAGATGGAATAGCGGTAAGCGTTGAGTCCCATGCGCTTCATCAGCGCCACGTCTTCTTGGAAGCGGTGGTAGTGGTCGCAGGCGGTGTCGGCGTTCTGGCCCCGATAGACGGCGCCGGGATAGCGGGCATACACATCCCAAAGAGACGGGGCCTTTCCATCCTCATAGGCGGCCCCTTCGATCTGGATTGCGGCGGTGGCGGCGCCCCAGGCGAAATCCTTACAAAATCCCATGGCAATACGCTCCTTTTACCCCGCCGGAACCGGCGGGCTGCGGTATAAAAGTGGGGAATTATGGTATGCACTTAGTATAAGCGTACCAAGACGCAGTTGCAAGGGGGATCGGGGAAAAACGAGGAAGGCGGCGCGCAGAGCCTATGCTTTGCGCGCCGCCTTCGGTAGGAGAGAAGAGGAGAAATGCGAAATAGGAATGCTTATTGCATGCCTGAAAGGAGGCTTGTAATCTTGTCGATGAGAGTTTTGAGCTTGTTTTCCGCGGCTTCCCGGGCCGTCTTTTCCGACTGGTACAGGGCTTGGTAGTCGGTGTCCCCTTCGTCGGCGGTATCTTCCGTCTTTACCGCGTAGGAGGTGGCCACCTGAGCCGTGCCGCCGGGAACCTTGAGCACCTGGCCGGCGTAGATGATATAGGGCGGGGCAATGGAATTAGCCACCGCAAGCTCGCTCCAGCTTACACCCAGCCGGTTGCCGATGCTGTAGAGAGAATCTCCCTTTTGCACGGTATAGGTGTCGGGCGTCTGGGAGGCGTCGGGGGTGTCGTCCGCACCGCCCGGGAGCTTGAGCACCTGGCCGGTGTAAATGATATAGGGGGAAGAGATACCGTTTAGGGCGGCGATGTCCCGCCAGTTGAGTCCCAGCTTCGCGCCGATGGCGGAGAGGCTGTCGCCGGTCTGCACGGTATAGGTGGAGTCGGATGGAGCGGGGTCGGGCGCAGGTGTGCCGCCGCCGGAGGAAGAGCCCGGGAGCTTGAGCACCTGGCCGGTGTAAATGATATAGGGGGAGGTGATGCCGTTTAGGGCGGCGATTTCCCGCCAGTTGATCCCCAGCTTTGCGCCAATGGCGGAGAGGCTGTCGCCGGTCTGCACGGTATAGGTGGAGTCGGATGGAGTGGGGTCGGGCGCAGGCGTGCCGCCGCCGGAGGAAGAGCCCGGGAGCTTGAGCACCTGACCGGTATAGATGATATAGGGGGAGGTGATGCCGTTTAAGGCGGCGATTTCCCGCCAGTCGAGCCCCAGCTTCGCGCCGATGGCGGAGAGGCTGTCGCCGGTCTGTACGGTGTAGGTGTCCCCGGAAGGGGTGGGATCCGGCACAGGGGTTTCCCCGCCGGAGGAGGAGCCAAGCCCATAGTACCGGGCGAGTACCTCCACCTCCGCCTTGGCCATCCGGCGCAGGTCGTCGTCGTTAATCAGAAAGGCGCTGTCGAGCTCGTTGGTGTGAAACCCATGCTCGACGATGATGGCCGCTTTACAGGAGGTGGCCACCGCCGAACGAATCACACCGTAATAATCGAGCATGCCGGGCTGAGGCTCGGAGTAGGTGCGCCCGGTCTGATAGTCCCGGTAGAAGGTACCGCGGAAGTTATTGCCCATGACGGCGGCAATGGCTGCGCCCAGCTGATTGCACAAAGCCTCCGCAGGCTTGCGGTTGCTGCCGTAGATGTCTACCCCCCTGGCGGCGCTCCAGTTGCCGGAGCTGTCTGCGGCGTTGGAATGGTCGGAATAAAACAGGTCGCAGCCCGCCGCCATCTTTCCCCGCGCGTCCAGCGACGGGTCGTCGGTGATGGTTTTGCGGGTGAGGATCACTTCCACGTCCGAATATTTTTCCAATTCCTCCTTTTGGTACTGGGCGAGTTTATACATCTGCGTCCCCTCATAGTAGCCGGGGCGCTGGGGATAGGGATTGCCGTACTCGCCGTGACCAGGGTCGATGCAGATTCGAAACATAGATTTGTCCTCCTAGATTCGCTTGTTATTGGACGGTCAAATGCTCGCAGCCGGCTTCCACCAGAATCTGCCGGACCGCATTCTTAAGGGTGTCCGGTACGTCTGCGAAGGTCTTGACCCCTTTGATGATGAGGGTGGCGTAAATCATACTCATATTCTTATTCATCCTTTCCTTCACTTATTTCAAATCATCTCATAAAGCTCTGTCAGAGCCAGCATGGTGTTGACGCTTTCCGTCTCCAATGCGCTCACCCGGTCCTCGATGCGTTCGGGTTCCCGGTAGTCGGGATCGGCGCTCGCCTGAGCCAAAGCGGTGAGGGTTTCCAGTTCTTCGTCGCTTAGAAGGTTTTGCACCCACAGAACATGGAGCTTTTCGAGCATCTGCGTTAAGCGGTACTGGCCCCGTGTGACTACTTGCGTCAAAATTTTGAGAAATGCGTCCGTCATAATAGATCTCCTTATCCGTTTTTAAAGAAATGGCCTTTGTAAGCAGCCGTTTCCTGTTCCTTTTGGAAAACGCCTTGTGCTTTCCAATTTGTTATCATTGCGCGTTTACCACCTGCTCTTCCAACGCCTCGATTCGGCTGAGCAGGGCGGCAATGGTTTTGTTTGCGTCCTTGTGATAGGAAAGGGAAAGATCCGGGTGAGGCGTACCGACGGTGGAAAGCACTGCGCCGGTCCCCTTCGGAGCAATGGAGAGAAGGAGGGACCTCGTCTCGTCGTCCACCCGTTCGAGCTGCGGCTTCGCAAGGGGATAGTAAATGGTCAGCGGCGTACCGGCTGCGGCTTTTGCGCGAAACCATGCCCGGAATTTCTCCAGATAGGCGCTTCTCTCCTCGCCGGTCACAATCCCAGTATCGCTGTTTAGCAGGGTAATGGCGATTACGGTTGACGTCCAGCAATAGCTCAGGGTAGTATCATATCCGTTGGAACGCCAGGGCAGGAGGTTGCATAAGAGCCGGCCATTTGCCGCCAGATCGTTTGAAGTCATATACACGTAATTGGATCCGGCTCTGGCGCTGGCCAGATCCGCAAAAATGGTTTCCTCTCCGCTCAATACGATCCGTCCTACCCGGCGCAGTACGTAAACGGCGTTGTGTACATAGTCGACCAGAAGCTGGTCCTGCGCCGTAAAGCCGCCTGCGCCGTTCGGAATCCCGTAAAGGGAAAGGGGAACCTCGTGTGTTTCCCCATCCACCATCAGGGAAATCATTCCGCCCTGTCCGGCGAAAGAGATGGTTCCAGGAACCGAATCCTGCTGGCAGATTCCAGAGAGAGTCAGGGAAGAAAACCGGGTGCCACTCTGCAAATCGCTGACCGAAAGCTCCGTACCCTCCGAAAGGCCGATGAGGGCGTTTGCGTAGCGATCAGCAGCGCGCCTCTCTGTAAGAGATACCGTGTGATTAAAAGTACGCAAATGGATGAAAGAAACCTGCAGGGAAGAAAGGCCCGTCTGTTCTTGTACCGGCAGACCGGTCAGTGTCATGCGGTTTGCAGTGTTTGGCGTGATGGGAAGAGAACCGTTTTCCAAAGTCGATGCCGTTGGTGTGAGAAAGCCGTAAACGATACGCACGTTATTTTGCTGCAAAGCGGCTGCGAAGTTGGCGCCGGTTACCTGTGCGACCGTTTCCACCCCGATAAAGGACAGGGGAACCCGTACTCGGATTTTTTTTGCCTTCTCAATGCAAATCCCATTTTTTCGCTCGTCTCCCGGATAAATCACATACCGGGTGGCGTAGGAATCAAAATGGGAACAGAGAATGCGCAGAGACTGTTCGTTGACCGCCTCCTGCCCCCAGGAAATCCCCGGGGGAAGCCAGGCGTCGGAAAGCGGGGTGGAAAGCTCCATGCACACGCCGCTTTCTGCAGAGGAATAGCTGCCCAGTACCGACCAAGTCCCGGGCATTGCCGCCAGGGACAGGACTTCAGAGGTGCCGCGGTAGAGCGTGCCGTCCGCGATCCGGTCCCATTCTCCGAGAGCGGGAAGCAAAACGGACGTTTCCCCTACCGTCAGGGACGGCTGGGCGTGGCTGAGCAGGTGGCTGGACGGATCATACAAGGTTTTCCCTACCGCCTGCGCAATGGAAGCGCTTTGCACCGTTTCGTCGGTCACATAGTCATATCCCACCGGAAGAGCGCAGGTCTCCTCACTGAGAACCTGGGAGAAGTCTCCCGACTGTATTTTTTCTTCCAGAGCGTCGGTGGTCACATAACCGTTGAGTGGGGGAATGACCGACGGGGAAAGGGTGCCGTCTCCCTGAAGCAGGGGCGCACTTCCCGGCGAATCCAGGCTCCCGTAGGTGACCAGCCGGTCAAAGGGAAGCACCGCGTCCGGGAGCTTCCCGTCTGCGTTTAGCTTCGGGGGATTTCCCGGGGTTCCCAGCGCGCTGAAAGAGAGGTAATCGTTTTCCGGCAGCACGGTGCTGGAAAGCTTCCCGTCCGCTCCCAGAGCCGGAGGGCCGCCCGGCTCGTTGAAGTCGCTTTTTTTCACGTAACCGGAAAGAGGGAGCACCGCTTCAGAAAGCTTCCCGTTGCTCGAAAGAGCGGGCGGATTGCCCGGCGTTCCCAGCGCCGCATAGGGAAGATATCCTTCCAGGGGAAGGGCCGAAAGGGAAAGCTTTCCGTTTTGCTGCAAGGAAGGGGGGTTCCCCGCGGTGTCCAGCTCTGCTTTTTTGAGAAATCCGGAAAGAGGTAGCACCGACGCGTCAAGTACCCCGTCTTCGTCAAGAGCAGGCGGGTTACCCGGCTGGTTGAGATGGTCGGCGCGAAGGTATCCGGTCAGTTCCTGAGCGCCGGTGATGGCCAGGTCTACGTTCCCGTTTTCGTCCGGGCCGTGCGGCGCCCCGCCGTTGACGCTCATGGTGAAAATCTGGGCGTTATACTGCTGCGCCCGCGCGAGGGCTTCGAGCATGGCGGGAAACTCGTCCCGGCTTTCGATGGCGTCGTCGTCCCGCAAAAGAGGCAGCACCGCAATGCGCATCGAATTGGTAGAGAGCACCGTGTCGTCCGGCCCGGTTAAGGTCAGCTCGCACTCGCAGATTCCGGCCACCGCAAGGAGGCTCGAGGAGAGAACCACCTGCGCCTCACCTGCGGCGGCATCGGAAATGGAGACGGACGTAAATTCCTTTGTCTTGTCCGGTTTTACCGCATATAACGTGACCAAATGATTGGTGAGGTCGATGGGCTTGTCGTCCCGGCCGCGAAAACACAAGCGCAGCAGCCTGGAACCGGCGTCGCCCTGTTTTACGGCGACGTCGGGCAGGGCGGCCCCAATCTGGACCGGAATCACAATGATATCCTTTGCCATGGATCGTCCTCCTGAACTAGAATTTCAAACATAAGTTCGATTTCATTATAGTCTTTGGAGGACGTATGCGGGTGCACACTCTGTGCATTCTTTGGTTGCATTGGACAGGATATGCAGGTATCATAAGATTGGTACCACATCTTATGGATTTGGGCGAAAAAATATGCCTGTCCAATGAAGGACAGGCATGGTGGTCAGGAGAGAGGCATATGAAACAAGTAGTCGTACTGTGCGGCTTCATGGGCTGCGGCAAAACCACGGTAGGACGGGAGTTGTCTCGGCTTACCGGTTTTGCATACCGGGATTTGGATGAATGGATTGAAATGAGAGCGGGAAAAACCGTAGCGGACATTTTTGATGAGGACGGGGAAGCGCATTTTAGGGCATTGGAGCGGGAAGCGGTCCGGGCCTGCGCAGAGGAACCCGCCCTGATTACGGCGGCGGGCGGCGGGGCCCTGACCTTTGATGAAAATGTGAAAGCGCTCCAAAAGGCCGGCTGCCGCATTATTTTGCTGGACGTGCCGGTTGAGGAAATCGCCCGGAGGCTTCAGGGGGACAAAACCCGTCCTCTTCTCAACCGCCCGGATAAGGAAGCAGCTATGCGAAAACTGTATGAGGCCCGCCTTCCTCTTTACCGCAAAGCGGCGGATTTGGCGGTGGACGCGAACCAACCACCTGAACAGGTAGCCCGGGAGATTGTCATGAAGCTGGGCCTGCCTTTTGCGCCGAAGGAGTAGCACGTGGATTTCGGGTCTTGGGCGGTGTGAACACTCTGCACCGCCCTTTTCTTGAAAGAAAAGGCAGTCGCCCCATAGATGCTACCCTTCTTAGAGGCGTGTGCGGCGTAGAGGAGGAAGGCATGTGAATCGGATCAGCTATAAAAACAACACAAAGAGGCGGCTCGGATTGCGAGCCGCCTCTTTTCTATTCCTCTTTTTCCGATAACATAGAATCGTCATCCGGCTTATAAACCGGCCGGGTAGAACCCGATGACGCTAAGCCCTACCGCTTGACAAAGCCGATGCGCTTTTGCACCTTGAGCAGAGTCCGCTCCGCCAGGTAAGACGCCTGCTTTGCGCCTTCCTTCCAGCAGTCCTCCAAATAGGCCTTATCCGCCATCAGCTGGTCGAACTTCTCCCGAACCGGGCGCAGCTCTTCCACCACCGCTTCACCCACGGCCGTCTTGAAGTCGCCGTAGCCCTTGCCGTCGAACTCGGATTCAATGGCCCCGTAGTCCTTGCCGGTCACCGCCGAGTAAATGCCCATCAGGTTATTGATGCCGTCCTTGCCTTCGGCGTAGCGGACCTGTGCCTCGGAATCGGTCACCGCCCGCTTAAACTTGCGTAGAATATCCTCGGGCTTATCGAGAATCGCCACATAAGCATTCACATTTTCGTCCGACTTGGACATTTTCTTGGTCGGCTCCTGCAAAGACATGACTCTCGCCCCGATTTTCGGAATATAGGGCTCGGGCACCGTGAAGGTATCCCCGTAAAGGCCGTTAAAACGGGCCGCAATGTCCCTGGAAAGCTCCAGATGCTGTTTTTGGTCGGCCCCCACCGGCACCACATCCGCCTGGTAAAGCAGAATGTCCGCCGCCATCAGAACCGGATAGGTGAAAAGCCCCGCGTTTACATTGTCCGCATGCCTTGCGGACTTGTCCTTAAACTGGGTCATGCGGGAAAGCTCGCCGAACTGGGTGTAGCAGCTGAGAAGCCACGAAAGCTCCGCGTGGGCGGGCACCTGGCTTTGGATAAACAGCATGCTCTTCTGCGGGTCGATGCCGCACGCGAGCAAAATCGCATAGGTGCGGATAATCTGCTGGCGGAATTTCGCCGGGTCCTGCCGCACGGTGATGGCATGCAGGTCCACCACCGAGTAAATCCCCCGGTATTCGTCCTGCAACGCCACCCAGTTTTTCAGCGCTCCCAGGTAATTGCCCAGCGTCAGGCTGCCGCTTGGCTGAATGCCGGAAAACAAAATCGGTTTCTTTTGTGTCGTCGTCGGTTCCATAACGCAATCTCCCTCTCGTCTTACGGTTTGCTTTACGCCTCAAAGTCCGCAAAGCACTTGCCCAGAAGCTCCATTCCCTTGACCATCTGCTCATCGGTGGGCGTGGAGAAGTTCAGCCGCACCGCGTTGCACGGCTGGCTTTCGTCGGTCAAAAAGGCGTTGCCGGGAACAACCGCCACCTTGTACTGCTCCACCGCCCGCTTTGCAAAGACGGGCATGTCGATGGAGTCGGGCAGCTGGCACCATAAGAACAAACCGCCCTGGGGCCGCACGAAGCGGATCGAGTCGGGCAGATGCCGCTCCATCAGCTCAATCATCAGGTTGCACTTTCCCCGGTAAATGCCCCGGTTTCGCTCCAGGTGGGCCTCGAAGCCGCCGCCTGTCATAAACCGGTCGACTACCATCTGAGCCCAGATGGTGGTATGCACGTCGGACACCTGCTTGCATACGATGATTTTCTGCATAACCTCAGTAGGCGCAATGGCGTAGCCCACCCGCATGCCAGAGGAAACCACCTTCGAAAAGCTGCCCGCATAAATGACAATCCCGTCTTGATCCATGGACTTGATGTTGGGAAGCGGCTCGCCGGAGAACCGGACTTCCCCGTAAGGATTGTCCTCCAGGATCATCACGCCGTACTGCTTGGCAAGGGCGTACACCGCCTTGCGTTTCTCCAGGGACATGGTCACCCCCGAGGGATTCTGGAAGTTTGGAATCACATAAAGGAACTTGGCCTTTTTCTCTTCCTTGAGGGCCGTTTCCAGCGCTTCCAGGTTGATGCCGTCGTTGTCCACCGGGATGCCTCTGAGGTTTACCCCGTAGGAACGGAAGGCGTTGAGGGAGCCGATGAAGCTGGGCGCCTCGCAGAGAATGGTGTCCCCTTCGTTGCACAAGGACTTGGTGGTCAGCTCCATCACCTGCTGAGCGCCGGTGGTGATGATCAGCTCGTCAAAATCCTTGACGCTGTCGTACTTTTCCGCCATATACTTCTTCAGCGTATTGCGCAGCGGCGTATACCCTTCGGTGATGCTGTACTGAAGGGCTTCGATGGGATGATGCTCAAAAATATCGGCGGAAATGGTCCGGATGGCTTCCACCGGGAAGGCCTCCGGCGCGGGATTTCCGGCCGCGAAGGAAATCACCTCTGGATCGGAGGTGAACTTAAGGATTTCACGGATGGCCGACGGCTGCAGCGCCATCACCCGGTCAGCAAAGGAATACGTCATAATGATTCGCCTCTCCTATCAATTTGTTCCTTATTTTATCACAACTGCCTGCCAAAGCAAAGCGTTTTTCGTGCCCGCCTCCCCTTTTCGGGAAAAGAATGCTATAATAAAGCGTAAGCGCCCCGCGCCGGGCCGCTTTTTTTATTCATTAAAAACCCAAAAAAGGACGGGCTGCCTCTTATGGAAAACCTCATCGTATCCGCGAGCGTCGTGCTGCCGCTCTTTTTCATGATTGCGCTGGGCTACTTTGTCAAACGCATCCGCATGGTGGACGATCCTTCCCTCAAGGTGATGAATAACCTCACCTTTCGTGTGTTCCTGCCGGTCGTGCTCTTTTATAACATCTATAAGACCGACGTGAGCACCGCCTTGAATTATAAGCTCATGGCCTTTGCCGCCGTCAGCGTGACGGTTTCCTTTCTGGTTCTTCTTCTCCTCATCCCCCGCATCGAGAAGGCAAACCCCCGCCGGGGCGTGCTCATCCAGGGCATCTTCCGCAGTAACTTCATCATCTTCGGCCTGCCGGTCACCGAATCCCTTTTCGGCCCCGGCGCCGCAGGAACCGCTTCTCTCCTCATCGCCGTCATCATCCCTTTGTTCAACGCCCTCTCGGTGGTGGCGCTGGAGCTCTTCCGCGGCGGCAAAATGAACCCGAAGAAGATTCTCAAGGGCATTGTGACAAACCCCCTGATTATCGCCTCCGCCCTGGGGGTGCTCGCCATGGTCACCGGCTTTCGGTTCCCCGCGATGCTCGAAGAAGTGGTGGCGGACGTGGGCGGCATCGCCACCCCCTTGGCCCTCGTAATCCTGGGCGCGTCCTTCTCTTTTTCCGCCGTCAAAGGCCATAGAAAACAGCTTCTGCTGGGCCTGGGGGGCCGGTTGGTGCTGATGCCCACCATCTTTCTGCCCATCGGCATCGCTCTGGGCTTTCGCGGGCCGGAACTGGCGGTACTCATCGCTATGTTCGCTTCGCCTACCGCCGTCTCCTCCTTTACCATGGCCCAGCAGATGGACGGGGACGCGGAGCTGGCCGGGCAATTGGTGGTGTTCGGCTCGCTTTTCGCTATCCTGACCATCTTTTTGTGGGTGTTTTCGTTCAAACAGCTGGGCCTTTTGTAAATACACTTTGACAAGTCCCGTCGAATGGGATAGAATAAAAGTACAATAAGGAAAACCGGGGAGCGTACCGCTGAGATTGGAGCAATCCTAAACCCGTTAAACCTGATACGGATAATGCCGTCGTAGGGAGTTGCTAAAGCCATACCAAAGCGTATGCGGCCGTATCCATTGCAGGGTACGGCCGCTTTTGTTTTCCGGCCAAAAAGAATACCCCGCCCAAAGCGGGAAGGCAAATAGGAGGAGCCAAATGAACTATACCACGCAAATGGACGCGGCCCGCAAAGGAATCGTCACCAAGGAACTGCAGGCGGTGGCCGAAAAGGAGCATATGGCAGTCGAGAAACTCATGGAGCTGGTGGCCAGCGGCAAAGTCGCCATCCCGGCCAACAAAAACCATACCTGCCTTGACCCCAACGGCATCGGCAACGCCCTGAAAACCAAGATCAACGTAAACTTGGGCACCTCGAAGGACTGCCTGAACATGGACGCGGAGATTGAGAAGGTCCATGCTGCCGAGGCCATGGGCGCCGAAGCCATTATGGATTTGAGCTCCTTCGGAGACACCCGCACCTTCCGCCGCAAGCTTACCGCCGAGTGCAAGGCCACCCTGGGCACCGTGCCCATCTACGACGCCATTGTCTATTACAATAAGCCGTTAAACGAAATTACTTCCCAGGAATGGCTGGACGTGGCCCGTATGCACGCCGAGGACGGGGTGGACTTCATGACCATCCACTGCGGTATCAACAAAAGCACCGCCGCGCGCTTCCAGAAGGCCGGCCGCCTGACCAACATCGTCTCCCGCGGCGGCTCCCTCATCTTCTCCTGGATGGCCATGACCGGCAACGAGAACCCCTTCTACGAGCATTTTGATGAGCTTTTGGACATCTGCCGCGAGCACGACGTGACCCTGAGCCTGGGCGACGCCTGCCGTCCCGGCTGCATTGAGGACGCAAGCGACATCTGCCAGCTCGAGGAGCTGATGGTGCTCGGCGAGCTGACCCAGCGCGCCTGGGATAAGGACGTGCAGGTCATCATCGAAGGCCCCGGCCACATGCCCCTTGACCAGATTGAGGCGAACGTGCGCATTCAGCAGAGCGTCTGCAAGGGCGCGCCCTTCTATGTGCTCGGCCCGCTGGTGACCGATGTGGCCCCCGGCTATGACCATATTACCTCCGCCATCGGCGGCGCCATCGCCGCCACCTACGGCGTGTCGTTTTTGTGCTACGTCACTCCCGCCGAGCACCTGCGCCTGCCTACCCTGGAGGACATGAAGGAGGGCATCATCGCCGCGAAAATCGCCGCCCACGCGGCGGACATTGCCAAAGGCATCCCCGGTGCGAAGGACTGGGACAAGGCCATGAGCACCGCGAGAAAGGAGCTCGACTGGGAGAAGATGTTCCAGCTTGCCATCGACCCCGAGAAGGCCCGCCGCTACCGGGAGGAATCCACCCCCGAACACGCGGACACCTGCACCATGTGCGGCAAAATGTGCGCAGTGCGCAATATGAATAAGATTTTGAACGGCGAGTTTGTAGACGTGATTTAAAGGAACGGATAGGAAGGCGGCGGGGGAAGCCTCCCCCGCCGCCTTTTTGCGCCTGGGCCGGCAAATAGGATGGCCGGCGCCGTAAATTCATTTCAACCCACACTCCCTCTCGCGAGGGGTGACACCGATGTAGCGCCGACTTTTTCTACAAGCTGTGATTTCAATCCGCGCCCCATGCGGGGCGACCTTCCCATTCCTGTATAACATGCCCCGTGGTATGGTTTAAACCCTTGCTTCCCGTAGGGGAAGCGGTCCGCCGTAATCAAGTCGTCACCGGTCAGCGCCTTATTTCAATCCGCGCGCCCGGTATCCAGGCGCGGCATAGCCTTCGGCCCTGCGCTTGGGTTGATAGATTGCCTTGCCCTGTGACCGCCTGCACGTGAAATATTTTCACGTGCAGGCGGTTCTTTTAGCCCAGCAGAAGGGCGGCTGGGCCCAGCTCGGCGGAGCTAAAGCGCCCGCTATGCTCATTCGTCTCCTTGGGCTTCCTTGACGTTCTCGATGGCCACCCGAACCGCCTCCATGACAAAGGCCAAGGGCTTCCCCTTTCTACTATGCGTATTCATTGAGGCGGTGCTTAGCGGTCCCTTTAGCCCACCACAAGGGTGCCCAGCCCCGTCCGACAGGGAAAAGCAGCCCGATCGCGTCCGTGACCAACGCCTTCTTACCAACCCATATGTAAGACAAACGTAACACATACAAAGATGGAAATCTTTATTACAATTGTATCATATCTGTACAACAGGGTGATACCATGAAACGCTTCCAAATTCCCTCTATACCAGCCACCACCAGCAAAAGCATCCGCTTCCCCAACGACCTGGTCGAACAGGTGGAGCAGGCCATCCAAGGGAAGGACTGCACCTTTTCCGCTTTCGTGGTGGAAGCCGTCCGCGCCGCCCTCCAGGTGGAGGAGGCCCGCCGGGAGGAAAGCCATGCATTATAAAACCTGCTGCTTCACTGGCCACCGCCGTCTGCCGCCCGAGGAAATCCCCGCCCTGCGCAAGCGGCTCGAGGAGGAAATCCGCCGCCTTTATCACGAGAATTTCCACTATTTTGCCGCCGGCGGCGCCCTTGGCTTCGATACCCTGGCCGCTCTCGCCGTCCTTTCCCTGCGAAAGGAACTGCCCGGCCTTCGCCTGATTCTCGTCCTCCCCTGCCTGGACCAGACCCGCGGCTGGCCCCCGGAGGACATAGACCTCTACGACTTCATCAAGCGCCGGGCGGATAAGGTGGTCTATACCGGCCAATGGTATTCCCCCGGCTGCATGCACCGGCGCAACCGCACCCTGGTGGAAGGGAGCGATTGCTGTCTGAGCTACCTTACCCGCAGAACCGGCGGCACCTTTTATACCGTCGAATACTGCCGCAAAAAGGGCGTTCCCGTTATCCATTTAGAAGCGGAGCTATGAACCAAGTTCATAGCTCCGCTTCTTTCTGCAAAAAAGCAGTTAGAAATGGTGAAAAACACGACATAATAGCCGAAAAGTATTTACAGGTATTGATATTGTGAGTACAATTCACATAACGGAAGTCAAACCACATACCACACCCGATTTCCCGGGAAATACCGGCGCAGGAGGGAAAGGACCGTCTTGCCCGCTTCTTCCCGTACCGCGGTCTGGTACGCGTATTTTCCCTTGCCCCGCCCGGTCATGAGCCCTGAGTCGAACAGGTCCGGGGCGTTTGGGAAGGCTTCCTGGTTGATGGCCCGGTGGACGTAGCTGTAGGTCATGAAAATTACCTCGAAAAAGGCGGTTTTCTTCACCTCGTCGCTCAGTGTGTCCGCCAGTTGTTCGAACATTTCCCGATACAAAGTCTCCCAGCCTTCCACCAGCATCACCGGTGCCACCAGGATTCCCACCGGGTATCCCGCCGCCTTGAGCTTGTTTAAGGCCGCCGCCCGGCCCGAGAGGGGAGAGGTCCCCAGCTCCACCCGGCGGATGAGGACGGAAGGGTTCACGCTCATGCGAACCGTCACCCGGCCCCCGTGGTTGAGTCCCAGAATGCCGTCCACCATGTCGAACTTGGTCGGAAAGGTCAGAAACCCCTGCTTGGCTCTCTGGAACCCCTCGATGGTAAAGGGCAGGTTGCCGGTAATGGTGTTTTCTAGGACTAGGTCGGAATTGCTGCCGATTTCAAAGGTCAGAGGCCGGTCGGCCCGGTCGGCGGCTTTGATAAGCCGGTCGAGCATCTGCTCGCGGTTGACGAACACCCGCAGATAGGCGCACTTGTTGTAATGGCACACCAGATAGCAGTATAAACACATGGCTGTGCACCCCGACGAGGTGTAGGGCACCAGATAATCGGAGGTCTTGTGGTTTTCCACATACCGGTGGGTCTTGCGGATGCCGAGAATGAGCGCCCGTTTCATTTTTGGAAAGGCCGTGTTGGGCTGCCGGCGCATTTCGGGGATGTTGTTGTGGTTCTCGATGGGGATGCAGGGAATACCTGATTGCTGGTAACGATCGTAAAGTTCCCGGCCCAGCGGGTAGGAAAGAGCCGCTTCTTCGTAATAGACGGCGTTGGGGGAAAACACGTCAGGTTTCCTCCTTGTCCACGGCGGAAAGAGATTTGCCCTTGGCCTGCTGCAAACCGATACCGGTTGCCAGGGCCAGCGCTACCGACAGCCACCCGCCGATGATTAGATATTGGTAATCAAAGCCCATATAGGGCGTTACAATATTGGATATGACAAAGGAAATCCCGATGAGGATAAAGATGGCGGGGCAGAAATAGCGGATCATCACGTCCCACCACCGGCCGAATTTTGGTTTTGCGTAAAGGTTCAGGTGCTCGCGAATGGGCGCCGTGCCGAACATCCATCCCACCGCGATGCATTCGGCGATGCCGATGAGCAGAAGCAGGAAGTTATTGATATGGTGGTCGATGATGTCCAGCCAGTAAAGGCCCGCGCCGCTGGTAAAGAAGAGGGAAATGATCCCGCCCACCAGGCACACGCCGATCAGGGTGCGCTTGGGGCTGAAGCCGAACTTGTCTGTCAGCGAATGGGTCACCGTTTCCACCATGCTGAAGGCCGAGTCGATGCCCAGGGTCAGCAGCATCAGGAAAAAACACAGCGAAAACAGGATCGTCACCACCTGCCCGCCCGGAAAAGCGGCGATGGCCTGTGGATAGGTCACAAAGACCAGCATGATTCCCTGGTATTCCATGTCCCCGATGGGCGTGCCGGTGATGGTGGAAAGATAGCCCAGGGTGGTAAAGATCACAAAGCCGGAAAAGAAGCTGATGGCCGCGTCGCCGCCGCCGATGATGAGCGCGTCGCCGATGAGGTTGCTTTTCTTTCCCAAAAAGCTTCCATATACGATCATGACCGACATGAGGATGCTCATGCTCACAAAGACCTGCCCGTAGGCAGCCGCCCAAAGGTTTACGTCCCAGAGCTTGTTCCAGTCGGGGGTAATGTAGTAGCGGATGCCGTCCATGGCGCCCGGCAGGGTCAGGCCGTGGATGAGAAGGGCCGCCAGCAAAATCAGGGGCGTAATGACCGTGATTTTCGCGATCAGCCCCACGGTTTTGATTCCCTTTCGCAGGCAGAACCACACAATCACCCACAGCACCGCTACCAGCAGGCATAGCAGGGGGTTAAAGGACCCAAGCTCGCCGGGAGAATCGGTCTGCTGTAACACGTTGTTCGTAAAATAATCCACGTCTCCCAGCCATTTCAGGGAGAAGGAATTGACGAAAAAATCAGACGCCCAACCCAGAATGACCATATAGTAGGTCACTACGATA
Organism: uncultured Eubacteriales bacterium; assembly: GCA_951801675.1. Taxonomy (GTDB): domain Bacteria; phylum Bacillota; class Clostridia; order Oscillospirales; family Acutalibacteraceae; genus Solibaculum_A. The sequence goes on from CATONX010000001.1 coordinate 184,474, forward strand.
AAGCTCGCGATTACGCCCAGCCAGCCGATCCATTCAAAGCGCTTGTTCATCCGGCCCATAGCCGAGGGCGCCGCTGCCTGAAACTTACGGCCGATGGCCAGTTCCAAAGTCAGCAGGGGAATGCCCGCCGTCAGGATGGCCACCAGGTAGGCTACCAGAAAGGTGCCGCCGCCGTTTTGAAACGCCTGGCCGGGAAAGCGCCAGAGATTTCCAAGCCCCACCGCTGAACCGATGGCGGCAAAGATAAAGGAACTGCGTGAGTTCCAATGTTCCCGATGATCGTTTTTCATGCCCGTTTTCCCCGCCTTTTTCAAATGGTCTCGAAGATAGGAATTCCCCGAACGGGGCGTTTTTATCCGAAACCGGGCAGCTTTGCGGTCTCACGCAAGGGAAGAACCACGGACAGCCGCCATAAGCGAAAAAGGCAAGCGGCTGCCGGACGGGAAGAGCAAGTGTGTCCGATTAGGACCACGTTCTTTGCAAAAGGGATCAAGCCGGATACACTGGCTTTTTCTGCCGCATTCCTGCAGCGTTGGGCGCATGTCGCCAGCCGTTTGCCAATGCCCGGAAAGAGGTGCTGTCCTATGATTAGCTACCAACCCTTTTATCAGACGCTCAAAGAAAAGAATCTGACGGAGTATTACTTGATTTTCAAACAAGGCTTTTCCTCGATGGCCTTGTTGAACTGATCGGAGAACCCGAAATCGATGATATTGAAGCTGTCCACCAGAATATATTTGTCCATGAGCTTGGTGGAAAGCTCATCCTTCATCTGGGCGGAGACCGCCGTGCGCTTGGTAATGAGCTCCTCCGCGGTATACTGGGAGGTAACCGCCTTGACGCACTCGGCGATAGCCGGGCTGATAATGGTGCTTTCGTAGGCGGTGCCCACGTTTTTCATCAACTGGTCGGCCGCTCCTGCGTCAATGCGGTAGTTGACCGCGATGGTGCTGGAGATTTCCTGTAAATCCTTGCTGGCGGAGCTGGCGTCGGTCTCCATCTTGCGCACCCGAACGTCCACATTCTGCACGTTCTGCACAAAGGGAATCTTAAAGTTGACGCCCTCCTGCAAGGTGCCCGCCTGGATGGCACCAAAGGTGGTCAGAACACCGCGGTGACCCACCGGCACCACGGTAAAGCTGGAAAAAACGATGAGCAGAACCAGCAAGGCAGCCACGGCGATGAGGACGATCTTGGCGATCTTCTTTCCGGAAAACGTTGTATTCATGGTGTGTACCCCTTTCCTTGCACCGCTGCACGCGCGGTGCGGACAGTATGACCGGGCGGCCCGCATATGTGCATAAATTTGAGCGAGCCTTTTTCCCCGGCCTTCGGTAGAATAAGCGGCCGCTGCCTTCTGCCCCGGGGCCGGTTGGGCCCGATCGAACGCAGCGGAAAGGAAATTAAATTTACCTTCATGTTTAATATTATATACACAAGTGGGAAAATGTCAACGTATTCCCGTCAAATTTTGAATTTTTGTACCTTTTTTCTGAATGATTCGGCGCAAAACCGGTAATTTCACAATTTTTTTGTCTTTTTGAAAAATTTAATTGTAAATATCTACTCACGATGTTATAATCAAAATACTATCCTTTGTTTCAAAATCCGCGGATCCTGGGAAGATTGGACAGCTCCTGCGGCTTCTGCGGGGAAACAAATATTTGTTCAGAAAGGCATGTGAATCGTATGCATTCCTTACAGGAAACCTACAAGGCGCAAATCGAAGAGCTGGTGCGCGCCAGCAACCGGCTGGCCCAGATTGGGTTTGTCACCAGCCAGGGCGGCAACCTTTCCTACCGTGTGGCCGAGGATGTCATCCTTATCACCCCCACCAAGGTAGCCAAGGGCTCCATCCAGTTTGACGACATCTGCGCGGTCAACCTCAAGGGCGAGGTCCTCTATGCGTCCGAAGGACGCCGTCCCACCGGCGAGTGGCCTTTCCACACCCGCATTTTTGCCCATCGCCCTGACATCAAGGGCATTGTGCACGCCCATCCGCCCATCCTGACCGGCTTTGCCATTGCCGGGGGCGACTGGATGGCGAAGCCGTTCCTGCCCGAGCCTGCCATTGAGGTGGGCCCGATGATTATGGTTCCCTATGCCGAACCTCTCAGCGAGGAACTGGCTCAGAAGTTCGACGCGGTTATCGAAAAGTCCAACGGCTTCTTAATGGAGAACCACGGCGCGCTGATGTGCAGCTGTGAAGGCGTTTATCGTGCGCTGGAGTTCTTGGAGATGATGGAAGCCATGGGCAAGTCCATTTTGGTGGCGAAGGTCCTCGGAAATCCCAAGGCCATCCCCATGGCGGACGTGATGAACCTTGAACGGGTCATCAAAATCCGCGAGATGCCCATGCCGGGCCTTAAAGGGGTCGTCAATTCCCTGTCCGACTGCTTCGTGACCGAGGAATAAGCCGGGCTTGTTTTTCTAAAAATGCCAGGCGCAAGTTGCACTTGACCATTTATCCGATTGCGGCGGCCGGTTTCGGCCCGGCAGCTGCAATCGGATATGGAACATAACCTCTGGATTCCATCATTCAGAGGCATTCTTTCTGTTAAAGGGGTTGCAAATGTTATGGATCTCATGTTCCTGACGCCGGTGGGAGCGGTGCTTGCCATCCTGTTTGCCGTTATGATGGCGGCGCGGGTGCTCAAGTTCTCCGAAGGCTCAGACAAAATGGCGGGCATTGCGATGAACATTCGCAAAGGCGCCAACGCGTACTTAAAGCGGCAGTATATGATCGTCGGTATCTTTTTTGCCGCCATGTTCCTGATTCTCCTGGTTCTCGGATTCTCTACCGACTTTATCACGCCGTTCGTTCCCTTCGCCTTTATCACCGGCGGTTTCTTCTCCGGCCTTTCCGGCTTTATCGGTATGAAGATCGCCACCGCGGCCAACGCCCGTACCGCAAACGCGGCCAAGGAAGGCCTCAACCGCGGCCTGCGAGTTGCGTTCTCGGCCGGTTCGGTCATGGGCTTCATCGTGGTGGGCCTCGGCCTTCTCGACCTGTCCATCTGGTATTATCTGCTCAAGTACGGTTTTTCTCTTCCCATTGAGCAGGTGACCTCCGCCATGCTGACCTTCGGCATGGGCGCTTCCAGCATGGCCCTCTTCGCCCGTGTGGGCGGCGGTATCTTCACGAAGGCCGCCGACGTGGGTGCGGACCTGGTCGGTAAAGTGGAAGCGGGCATCCCGGAAGATGACCCGAGAAACCCCGCCGTCATCGCCGACAACGTGGGCGACAACGTGGGCGACGTGGCCGGCATGGGCGCCGACCTGTACGAGTCCTATGTGGGCTCCATCATTTCCGCGTCCGCTCTGGGCGTCTCCGCCTTCTCGCACATTGAGGCGGTTTCCGGTGACCAGGCGGTCACCATTCCCATGGCCATGGCCGCCATCGGCGTCATTGCCTCTATCCTCGGTTCCTTCCTTGTGAAAACCAAGGAAAACGCCAGCCAGAAGTCACTCCTCTCGGCTCTGCGCCGGGGTACCAACTTTGCGGCTATCCTCATCGCCATCATCGCCTTCCCGCTGGTGTGGTTCATGCTCGGGCAGGAATATATCGGCATCTACGGCGCGGTGGTTTCCGGCCTCCTTGCGGGTGTGGGTATCGGCTTCTTCACCGAGTACTTCACCTCTGACAGCTATAAGCCCACCAAGGACCTTGCCGAAACCTCCAAGACCGGTTCCGCCACCATCATCATCGGCGGCCTGTCTCTTGGTATGAAGTCCACCTTTGTCCCGGTCGTCATTGTGGGCGCTTCGGTTTTGGTTTCTTACTTCATTTCCGGCGGTGCCAATGACGCAGGCTTGGGCCTTTACGGCATTGCGATTTCCGCCGTGGGTATGCTTTCCACCCTGGGCATCACCCTTGCGACCGACGCTTACGGCCCGGTTGCGGACAACGCGGGCGGTATCGCGGAAATGGCCGGCCTTGATCCGGAAGTCCGCCGCCGCACCGATGCCCTCGATTCTCTTGGAAACACCACCGCGGCTACCGGCAAGGGCTTTGCCATCGGTTCCGCTGCGTTGACGGCGCTGGCCCTCATCGTGGCTTACACCGACCATATCGCGGAAATCGATCCCAACTTTGTTTTTGACCTGAGCATCAAAAACCCGGCCGTGCTCATCGGCCTGTTCATCGGCGGTATGCTTCCCTTCCTGTTCGCCGCCCTCACCATGAAGTCGGTGGGCCGTGCGGCTCAGTCCATTGTTATGGAAGTGCGCCGTCAGTTTAAGGAAATCAAGGGTCTGATGGAAGGCAAGGCGGATGCCGATTACGCCGCTTGCGTCGACCTGTGCACCAAGTCCTCTCTGCGTGAGATGATCGCCCCGGCCCTCATCGCCATCATCGCCCCCATCGTGGTGGGCCTGATTTTGGGCGTCAACGGCGTGGTCGGCATGCTGGCGGGCGCCACCGTCTGCGGCTTCCTGCTGGCCATCATGATGGCAAACTCCGGCGGCGCTTGGGACAACGCGAAGAAGTACATCGAAAGCGGCAAGCTGGGCGGCAAAGGCTCCGACTGCCACAAAGCGGCGGTCGTGGGCGATACCGTGGGCGATCCCTTCAAGGATACCTCCGGCCCGTCCATTAACATTCTGATTAAGCTTCTTTCCATGGTGTCCATCGTTTTCGCGGGCGTCGTGGTGGCGTTCTCGATTCTGTAATTGTTCCTGCAAAAGAACCCGGTGCGGCGAAATGCCGCACCGGGTTCTTTTTTATAGGTGTGTTTCGCGTCCTGCCGATGCAAGCCGCCGGTAGAGGGGAAGAATCGAGCTGCACACAAGATCGATCATCCAAACCGGACATCAAACCATGCAAGTATGGCACGTCTTCCGTCCATAGAGAATGCTCTATTTGTAATCCTTTCGGAAATATGCTATACTCTTTTCAATTTCTGCGAAGGGAGTGCATGCGGTGGAACGGTTTTTTCTGGACGGGGCGTTCGGCACCTATTACCGGCAGGTAAGCGGCAGGTGCGAACGGTGTGAGGAGGCAAACCTCTTCGATCCCGAAACGGTTTTGCGCATTCACCGGGAATATTTGCAGGCAGGGGCCGGCGGGATCAAAACCAATACCTTCGCCGTGCGCCCCTCCTTTTCGGAGAACTGGCGGCAGGTGCTGCGCGCAGGCTACCATCTGGCCAAAGAAGCGGCTGGAGAAGGAAAAGCCGTGTTTGCCGACATTGGCTCCATCCAGTCGGAGGAGACGGCAGGGGAGGAATACCTGGAGGTGGCGCGGGAGTTTTGCGTCTGCGGGGCAAAAAACTTTCTCTTTGAAACCCTCGCCCAGCTCGACGATATTCTGCCGGCTGTGGCCCTCATCCGGCAGAAGGACCCGGAGGCGCAGATCTTTGTTTCCTTTGCCGCCTTTTCCGACGGGTATACCCAGAAGGGCTGCGATTACAAGGAACTTCTGCGCCGGGCGTCCCAGGTGGAAGGAATCGAAGCGGTGGGCCTAAACTGCGTGTGCGGCCCGTCTCATGTCTATCGCCTTCTGTCCCAGATGGACCGGGCCGGCCTTCGCTTGCTGGCCATGCCGAATGCCGGCTACCCCGCCAACGTGGGCGGGCGTACCGTGTATGAGGACAATCCAGCCTACTTTGCCGCCAAGCTTTGTGACATCGCGGGCCTCGGCGTGCCGATTTTAGGCGGCTGCTGCGGTACCACGCCCGCCCACATCGCCATGGCGGTGCAGGCGGTGGAGGGAAAGCCCTCCCAAGAGGTTCCGCCGCCCGCGCCGTCTTTGCAGCAAGCACAGCGGCAGGGCCCCAGCCTCTTCCTGACAGGGATGCAGACCGGGCGCAAGGCCGTGGCGGTAGAGATTGATCCTCCGGAGGACTTGGATATCGCAAGGGTGCTGTCCTTCTCGAAAGCTGCGAAGGAAGCCGGCGCCGATGTGATTACCGTGGCCGACTCTCCGCTTGCCCGCACCCGGGCGGACAGCTTTCTGGTCGCCGCCCGCATCAAGCGAGAGGTGGGGATCGACGTGCTGCCCCATCTTTCCTGCCGGGACCGCAATCACATCGCCGTCAAAGGCACCCTGCTAGGCGGCGCCATGGAGGGGATCCGCAATGTCCTCGCCATCACCGGCGACCCCATCATCCCGCTGGAAAACGGCGTGAGCAAGGGCGTCTTCACCTTCAATTCTTATCGCCTGATTTCCTATATCAAAAGCCTGTCGGAGGATGTGCTGGCCGCTTCCCCCTATGCGGTGGGAGGCGCGCTCAACGTCAATGCCGAGCGGTTTGACGCGGAGCTCAAGCGGGCGGTCAAGAAGGTGGAATGCGGCGCTCAGTTTTTGCTGACCCAGCCAATTTTCACCCGGCAGGCGGAGGAAAACCTAAGGAAAGCCAGGAACGCCCTTTCCTGTAAGCTGCTGGCCGGGATTATGCCGGTAGCGGGGTACAAAAACGCATTGTTTCTCAATAACGAGGTGTCCGGCATTTCCGTACCCGAGGACTTGCTTACCGCCTTGCAAGGAAAGAGCCGGGAAGAGGCGGCGGATCTGTCCGTGCGCTTTGGTATGGAGGTCATCCGCCGCGTGTTTGACTGCTGCGACGGCTTCTATCTCATGACCCCGTTAAAGCGGATTGACCTGACCACACGCCTGGCCCGGGAAATCCGGAATTTTGAAACAGGGAGGAAAGAAACCCTATGATTCGTATTGGAGAAAAGCTCAACAGCTCCATCCCCACCACCCAGAACATGTTCGAAAAGCGCGACCGGGACGCGGTAGTTGCTTTGATTGAAAAGCAAGAGGAGGCCGGTGCCGACTATCTGGACATCAATACCGCCCTGTGCGCGGATAAGGAACTGGAAACCATGCTCTGGGTCATTGGCCTGGCCATGGAACACAGCGGCTGCGGCATCATGATCGATTCTCCTTCCACCGCCGTGATGAAGGAAGCCATGGCCGCCTGCAAGGGGCGCAAACTCATCGTCAACTCCGTCACCATTACCGACCGCATGGAGGAAATCGCCCCCCTCATCGCCGAATCGGGCGCCGGCGTGGTGGGCATGCCCGTGGGCGGCGACGGGGACCGGGCCAGCCTGGACGGAAGAATGCACAACATCAGCCTTTTGGTGGAAAAGCTGCGTTCCTTCGGCATTAAGGACGAGCAGATTTACGTGGACATCATGATGGAAGCCGCCGCGTTCGACAGCGAAAGCCCGGCTCTGGCTCTGCGGGTCATCGGGGAGCTCAAAAACCGGTTCCCGGCGGTCAAAAGCGTGTGCGGCCTTTCGAACGTCTCCTTCGGCCTGCCCGGCCGGGTGAATATCAACATCGCCGCTTTGTCTGCCGGCGTATTTGTAGGGCTGGATAGCGCCATCCTGGACGTCACCTCTCCAAAGACCCGGCTGGCCCTGCTTTCAGCCGACGTGGTCGCGGGCAACGACGAGTACTGCATGGAGTACATCTCCTACCTGCGCGAGCAGGAGGAGTGACGAGGACGGCGGGCTCCAAAGCTTCATCCGGCTCTCAGGCAAGGGGCAGAACCGTTTGTCTTTTTGCCCCAAGGAAAAAGGAATCGTGCCTCCTTCAAAGACAAGCGGAGAAGGCGGCTTTTGCCGGAACCAAAGGAGACGGCGCCTGGTAATCCTTGCATTAAAACCGGAGGCTTACCCCATCGGGCAATCCCTGCGCTTTTGCTCTAGAAACGAACATACAGCAAGGCCCCTGGGATCCAGTTGGATCCCAGGGGCCTTTGTCAATGAAACAAATGCGATCATTCCCCGGTCAGGCAGGGGACCGAATCGCCAATGACGCCTTGCAGCCGCGTCCAAGCGCGTTTGCAGAACTCCCAGTCGGCGTTATTGATAAAAATGTCCGGTTTCGTCGGAGCCAGTGCGTACTTGCCCACCGGGATGACCCGATAGCGGTCGGAGGTTTTGGTATCCTCCCGGATGTAGGTCATCAAAGGGGTGTACGCGGCGTCTGCAATCTTGACCCCGTCCTTTGTTTTGCGGATGGTCACCGATACCATCTGGCTGGTGCGGGTCTTGTCCACCTGCACCGAGGATTGGTCGGCGATGAAGTTCCCCAACGAATAAACGATCATCCGGTTTGCGGTGCCATTTAAGGTTTCCACTTGGTGCAGCTCGGTGGGTTGGGCGGCGTGGGCGTGATTGCCGAGTACGATGTCCGGGCCGTCGGGCGTGTTAATCAGGGCCTTGGCCAGCGCTTTTTGGGTGGCGTTGGGCGCGTCCTGATACTCGGCGCCCCAGTGAAGAGAGAGAATAACGAAGTCCGCCCCCGCTTCCCGGCATTTGCGCACGTCGCCCAGCAGCCGGTCCAGGTCCTCGGTGCTGTCGTGGTTAAATTCCCGCATGGCGTACGGCCGGTGCTCTTCCGGAATGGTAACGATCATGCCGTTGTCTCCGTACGAATAGGTGACGATGCCGATTTCAATGCCGCCGTAATTGAGGACACAAGGCGTGTCGCACTGCTCTTGGGTCTCATAGGTTCCGTCAAACTCCGCCCCGGCCGCCTGAAGAGCGGCACGGGTGGCCAAAAGGCCGCTCCAGCGCATGTCGAAGGAATGATTGTTCGCGGTCAAAAAGAAGTTAAAGCCCGCGCCCATGGCGTCGCGGATGATCTCGGAAGGATAGTTGAAGCACGGGTAGCTGGAAGGCTTCCTGGAAACGTCCACCGCGCCCTCCAGGTTGACGATTTTCAAGTCCGCCGTCAGCAGCTTGGACACTTCCGAAAAATACGGCGAAAAGTCGTAGCTGCCGTCCGCCAACAGGGCAGATTGGACCGGCTGGTAATGAAGCAAAATGTCCCCGCAGAACTGAATGGACACCTCGTCCTCTTTCTTGGTCGGGTGCAGTGGATAAGGGGACACAGGCTCCTCCGGCTCGGACGAAACCGGCAGGGTGCTTTGAACGGATGGGAGGCTCTGCGTTTGGGAAGGCGCCTCGCTCTGAGAGGAGGTGCCGCCGTCCGTGCAGCCTGCAAAGGTGAGCGCCACCATCAGCGCAAGCAAAAGACAGGAAACCTTGGTGCGTATCTTCATCTTCCATTCTCCTTTTTTATTACCAGCCGTCGATTCCTGCGCGCTGCATCGCGCCCACAATTTTGATGCGAAGCCGGTCGTAGTCCTTTTCCAGGTGCCAGAGCAGGTCTTTGATCTCTTGGCGCTTGGTGTTCCCGTCCACGGGGCATTTGCTCTTGACGATGGGAAGCGCTTCCCGCTTGGCGGCAGAGCGCACCAGCCGCTCCTCCACGAAGATCATGGGACGGATCAGGAAAAGCTCCTTGCGGTCGAGCCAGGTCACCGGGGAAAAGCAGCCGATTTTTCCGCCGCACAATAGATTCATCAGAAAGGTTTCCGCTGCGTCGTCAAAGTGATGCCCCAGTGCCAGCCGGTTACACCCGGCTTCTTTGGCCATGTTATGCAAAATCCCCCGGCGCAGCTTGGCGCACAAAGAGCAGGGATTTTGCTCCTTTCGTTCGTCGAATACAATCTGCCCGAGCTTCGTGCGCTTGAGGACGTATTCCACCCCCAGCTCCCCGCACAGCCGGGCAATGGGAGTATAATCGGTGCATTCGCCGCCGAAGCAGGGATCCATAGTCAGCGCAACCAGCTCGAACCGTTGGGGAAGATAAGCCCGCAGCCGCGCCAGAGAGGTCAATAGGACCACCGAATCCTTCCCGCCGGATACGCCCACAGCGACCCGGTCACCGTCGGCAATCATCTGGTATTGGTCGATGGCACTGCGCAGCAGCCCGTCGATGCGCTGCATAGGACCCACCCCCATTTCCACGTTTGTCCCATTATACCAGAAAGGAAGGTGCGATGCAACGAACGGGCGAAAAGGATGCAGTTTGGATACGTTTCTGCCAATCGGTGAGTGACGGGAAGAAGGGGCATGTGCATAAACACTCCAAAAAGAGACGCCGTTTGAGCTTCTTGGTTCCTAAGCTCGATAAACCGTATTCGCCCAGGAGAAGACCGTAAAACAAAAAATGATTCGCCAGCACAGCCGGCCGGAGCTAGCCGCGCACGTATAAAGACCGATATGGGTAGTATATCCGCGCGGCTGATAAACAAAACGAAAGAAGCAACGGAATGCAAGACGAGAAAAGTAAAATGACAAATGAGATTGAGAGAGATTGAGAGAGATTGAGAGAGGATTTTAAAGATTGTGTGGATGTAAATTGAATAAATCTAAAAATCCTCTTGACACCGGGAGGTTCCTGTGATAGTATCATGTTTGCGTCCGGCCAAATACCGGCCGGTTTTTGTGAACATTCGCCTGCCTGCCTTTGGCAAAGCAGCTTGGTCCATACGACGAGAATGAAAAGCCTTTCATTGCGAAACGAGAACATTTTAAGTAGGAGGTACCCTTATGTCGACCTATATGCCAAAAGCGGGGGAGATCACCCGCAAATGGTATGTGCTTGACGCCGCCGGCAAGCCCCTTGGCCGCACCGCCGCCAAGGCTGCTGTTCTTCTGCGCGGGAAGCACAAGCCCACCTTCGCTCCCCATGTGGACTGCGGCGATCATGTCATCGTGATCAACTGTGCCAAAGCGGTCCTCACCGGCGACAAGCTCAATCAGAAGTATTACCGCCGTCATTCCGGCTGGATCGGCGGCCTGCGTGAGACCAAGTACGCAACTCTGATGGCGACCCGTCCCGAGTTAGCCATGGAGCTTGCCGTCAAGGGCATGATTCCGGACACCACCATCGGCCGCGCAGCCTGCGCCCGCCTGCGTGCTTACAGCGGCGCAGAGCATAAGCATGCCGCGCAGAAGCCCGAAACGTTAGAATTTTGAGGAAGGAGGCAATCGGAATGTACGATACGAAGACCTATTTTTACGGCACTGGCAGAAGAAAGAGCTCGGTTGCCCGTGTAAGAGTCTATCCCGGTTCTGGTAACATCACCATCAACGACCGCGATATCGACGATTATTTTGGCCTGGAAACCTTAAAGCTGATTGTCCGCCAGCCTCTCGCGCTGACTGGGAACACCGATAAGTTCGACATCATCTGCCGCGTAGCCGGCGGCGGTGTAACCGGCCAGGCCGGTGCCATCCGTCATGGTTTGGCCCGCGCGCTGCTGCAGGTGAACTCGGATGAGCTGCGCCCGATCCTTAAGAAGGCAGGCCTTTTGACCCGCGATCCTCGTATGAAGGAGCGCAAAAAGTACGGACTCAAGGGTGCCCGTCGTGCGCCGCAGTTCTCCAAGAGATAATTGCCGCACAAGCGTTGGAAAAGGAACAAGGCGCTTTTGCCTTGTCCAGCTTCAACACGAAAAGAACACCATTGGAATGCCTCTGTATTTCAGAGGCATTCTTTTTTTGTCTCCGGGAAAGAGAAACTAGCCGGTAAGGCGCTCACCGTCTGCTTACCGGAAAAGGGCTCTTCATGCAAAAAAGCCTGCCAGCTGGCAGGCTTTTTTGCAAATCGTCTTTCTTTGCCTTGTGACAGAAAACACACGATGAAATCAGAAGCTATCCGCTCACTTCATAAAGAATTCCGCAGTCAAAGTGAAGCGTTTTTCCGCCGACCTCCACCGTACCGGTATACCCGGTATGCCCGGCCGGGGTTTCCAGAGCGCTGGTAGAAAGGCTAAGACGGCCGGCTTCAAGGACGAGGGAATTATAATGATCGGCATAAAGGTAGCCCGCGTCATTTTCCCCAACGGAAAACGTAATCATCGGCCATCCATTTAAGTCGTCGTTGATAGACACCCTCCGCCCGCCGCTTTGCGCGTTCAGGTAACCGGCAACCAGAAGGTTTCCGTTCCCGTCCAGCGACAGTTTTCCGTTGTCGAAAGAGAAGGCGCCTGACTGCATGTCGATCCAGGAAGACCCGTTGAGCGATTCCAGCCGCCCGGTTTTAATCAGCCCCGCGTCGAGCACCCCGGCAATCAGTTCGCTGGCTGTAAACCCCGCTCCCGTGCCAAACGTGCGCCATTCCCAGTCAATACCGTTTTTGCGGTTGGCAATGGCAAGAAGACCGGGACCCAGGTAGATGGCCCCGTAATCAGGGCTGTCCGCCTGGTTATTTTCCAGAAGGATGCCCCCATTGTCGGTGACGGAAGCACTTTCATAGGCACCGGAGGCGATGATTTTGTTTTGCAGCGCGTCAATGGCGCCTTCTAGCCGGGACGTATCCACCGGACTGTTTGGCCCGGCGTTCTGGGTAGTGTCATCCCAGATTCCTTCCTTTTCCAAGAGCCGATCTTTCTCCGCTTCCATTTTCGCAAGAAGGCTGCCCAAAGCAGGCGCTGCGTCTCCAATGGTCAGCTCAGTGTCCGCCGGATTGAGATAATCCCGCTTGAGCCCGGTAATCCGGGCCGTCAGCTCCAAGGGCGGATCAAACCCGTCGTCGATGACCGTCACCTGATCGTTGAGCCGCACCGCTTCGTAGGAGAGCCCAGCCAGCACCTCTAAGTCCACCGCCTTCATGGTGTAGCGCATGATGGGAGTGCATCGTTTCTGCAGTTCCTCATAGGTGGCTTTTAGAAGCGCCGCCGGATCGTCGAGGTCGGAGAACACTGCCACTCCAAAAAGATGCTGCTTTGTCCCGCTGCCGTAACCCCACCGGGCCAATGCCTGGGGATCGCCCACCCACTCCTGCCCGGCAGGCTTGTCCACCGGATGCTCCGGCGCCGTCCAAACAACGTCTGCAAAGGTGCGCCGGGCTCCTCTGGCTGCCTGACTGGGTGACTCTTTGATCCCGATGGCCTTTCCTCTGCCGTACAGAGCGGTGACCAGATTGGTGGTGTCCGCCTGCCGGGTAATCTGCAATAGGTCCCTGTTCCAGGTAAAGCGTTTCCCTGTCTCCCGGGGCGTATCCGCAAGAATGGAAACCGTTCGGCTGGTAATCTGATTGCCATCGAGGGTGAGGTGAAAGGTCAGCCGGGCCTTACACTGCTCCTGCAGCCGGTACAGGCAGGCAAGGGCGCTCTCGTAGTAAAAGGATTGGGAAGAAAGAAGCAAATTGTCGCAGTTGCCGCACTGCCAGCGGGTGGATGCCAGAATGGCCTGGGCGGCCTTCTGCGCCGTGGTATCGGTCACAGACAGATCCTTTACCACCGTTGCCAGCAGTTCGTAACACACGTGTTCGCCGTAGAGCTCACACAGCATTCCGCTTTCCTGATGGCGTTGCCGCACCCGCTTGATCTCAAAAAGCTGGAATTGCCCGTCCAAGTCGGTAAATCCCATATAGTCGCCTTGCCCTGCAGCCTCTGCCGCGATGCATGCTAGCGTGACCGTCAGCGTCTGTTTTGCTTCGTCGTGAATTGCCGAAAGGATGGAACCGCCCGCCCCGTTTTGCATAATCCCCGTCAGCTTTTCCTCCCGGTCAAAAAAATACAAGATGAATTCCATTAGTACCACCTCGGCCGGTAAGTATAAACGCCTTCCGGGTAATCAGAAAGGTTCCCGTTTTTGCATAGCAGGTGCAAATAGGTGGTGTCCACCGGAACCTCAAAAAAGCGGCTGCCGACCTGTAGAAGCTCGTTTTGAACCTGCCCGTTTCGCCAGACCGCTCCCGTCTGCGTGTTGATAACAAAGGCATCTCCCTCCAGGAAGCTGCCCTGCAGCGTCACGTTTCCTGCCGCGCAGGCAAGGACAATCAAATCAGCAGCCGAAGACAGGGAAAAGGAGAAAGCGCCCCTAGAGGGTGCGTTCCCTTCAAAGGAGACCAGCTGATTGATCCCCACCGTCGTTTCGACTCCCATAGCATAGGGCGCGCAGCGCAAGGTCACCTGAAATTCGCCCCACTTCTCAAAGCTTTCGAAGCTGGAGACCGAAAGAACGCAGGCGCTTCTCGTCTGCTGCGGTGCATCCCAGAAGACAAGCTCGCCGCTGCCGAACAGCCATGCCGCCAGCTCGTGGGCTGCCGTTTGCAGATCGGCATCATCGTCGCTGAGCACCGCGCAGCGTAAAGTCATGGTAATGTCCTCACGGGCCTGCGGTACCGCCATGGAACCGTCCAGTCCGGGGATGGAAAGAAACTGGTTGCGGGTTTTTCCGCATAAATCCCATTTGCGCTCCAGCAAAAGCACCCCCATGGTGCTGCTTTCGACCCCGCGAAAGGAGAACCAGCTCACAGGCAGCCACCTCCCGTCAAGCGCCGTTCGTCCGCCCACAGCTGTGCCTGCAGCTCGCCGAGTCTTTGAGATATTTCTTTTAAAGCCGCATCCTCCTGTGCTTGCGTCTGAAGAGCCAGCGCTCCCATGGAGAGAAATCCGTCGTCACGATTCGTCATGATTGGTTGTCTCCTTTCTTAGGCGGTTTCAAAAGGTAGCGAGGAAAGCCGGATGATGCTCATAGAAGTTTGTGCGCCGAAAGACCGGCTTCGTATGGTGTAGTCCGTTAGAAAGAATTCGCCTTGGGATAGGGAAAGGGAAGCGGGGTATCCGGTGCACGCAGAAAAAGATAGCTGCAAGTATCCCGCGTCACTGCCGTTTTCGTCCTTTTGCGCGGCGAAGAGCTGTAAGGAAAAGGGCGTGCGCGCAGGGTCATTCCCCGCTTCCGGCGCCGCATAGGAAGAAAAGATATGCTCGAAAACAGAGACTTCCCCGCCGTCCGCCGCTGCAAAAGCCCGGGGATTGAGACAGGTGTCGGTCAGGACGATGTCGTACCCCAGTAAAATATCTGGGGTCTGCTTGACCGCCGCAACCGTAGTGTTCTCCCGCAACTCCCGGTAGGTCCCCTTGGATATCACCGGGGTAATCTTCGCGCTTTTGGAATAGCCAAGAAACGAGTTGCCTGTTTCTGGTGTGAACTGTACCGCGATGAGCGATCCCACCGCCACCGCCTCCAACCGGCAGGTGTCCAGATTCATCCGTCATAGCCTCCTTTGCGCTTCGTATTCCAGAATGGCCCGATGCATTTGATAGTCTGATTCGATTCCCTGCCCGTAAACCCGCCCGGTAGGACGAATGTGGAACAGAGGCTTCATGGCCTGTTTAATCCGTGCAATCAGGCTCAATAACCCCGAATAATTGTGGATGGGCGCATAAGCAAACAGCTCAAAAACAGTGGTGCCGGTCAGATCTCCACCGTTTGGTTTTGTTTCCCCTTCCCGGATCACTACATAAGGAGTCATGCACACCCCGTTGTGCTGGCCGGGGAAAAAGACGGGAATACCCGCCTGCCTTAACGTCTCATAAATTTGTTTGAGTGGCGTCATCTATGGTCACTTCCTCTACCACCAGAGTCAGATAAAGTTCATTGTCATTTTGCACTGCTCGGACTATGTAGCTTGCCGCATCCATTTTGCATAGGTCTCCGGGCAGTATGCTTGGAACATCCAACGCCTCGCCTGTTTGCCCCTGTCCTTGCGCAGCTGCCGGATGGGGAAGAAGAATGCGTTGAGTCCGTTCCCGGGCGATGCGTCCGGGAATGGATAAGTGAGAAGTAATGCGCTCGAACTTATAAAAGCGATAGCCGAGTCCCCGATACAGAATGGAAAGCGCCTCATAATCCGGTTCACCGAGTTCGCTTGCCGCCGGTCGATAAACCGATACGGTGCGAAGCAGCGGCCGGATGGCCCGCACAAAGGAAAACCGATGTCGGCGTGCCTTCATCATCGCCCCTCACCTCGCCTCTTCATCCGCCCGCTGCAGGATTTGGTTTAAGCAGGGACGGTACTGTTTGGCAAGGGACAGCCAGTAACTTCTGGCATCGGCGGTTTTTGTGCCATCGGGAAGGGATACGCCGTCCGCCTGGGCCTTTTTGAGAAGCCCCTCGTAAGATGCGGCCCTCACATTTTCGTTGTTGTGCATCAGCAGCTGAAGCAGTTCGTTGTCCGAAAAGAAACGAATCTCATCCTGGGTTTCGCATAGGTTTGATCGAAGCTGTTCAAGTGGGGTCATATCCTCCTCCATTTCTGCGCGCGAAAAATGCCGTGCGGCCGGCCGGGTCGCGCGTAGACCCGGCCGCCGCTTGATTGGGAAACGGGCTTTTTATCCCGTCATTGTCAAAAGGAATGGGTTTCCTTAAATTTCTTCACAGGAGGCCGCGAGATTGGTGACAAAGTAGACCGGAGAGCCGGCCGCCGTCCCGCCGGACTTGAGCTCGAACCAGGAAGACGAATAGCCTTCCGCGTAGAGAATGTTGTTGATATAATCCACGACTGCGATGGTTGCCTGACGGGTAGGCACAAAACCGCCGCCCAGCTTGATCACATCGCCGCGGCGGAAAACAGAGGCATCGCTTACCTTCAGTTGCCGCACCGCGATCAGTTCCTCTACCGTCACGTTGGTGCCGGAAATATCGGACGGGTTGGTCGCAGAAGGAATGCCCAGCACAAAGTTGGAGGTGCAGCGATACCGCTTGTTGTTGTAGTCAAAGATATCGCCCTTGTTAAAGTGAGTGACGCCCTCCCAAATGAGAACGCTGTCGGTGGGCGTCAGACCAAAATCGTAACGGTCGTCCGGCTGGGGAATATCCATGCAGCCAGCAGGGTACAATCCACCGGCAACGTTGTTTTTGACAGTGATTTTGACTGCACTGTCGAAATAATAGTCGCTGAAGGCATAAATCGGAAGCTGGCATGCGCTGACGTTTTTGTTAAAATCAAAGAAGTTATTTACAACTTCGCCGGTTTCCACACCGTCCCCGAGAACGACGGCTCCAAAATAGAAATACTTGGTGTTATATCCACAGTTACGGATCAGATTGTCATGGATGCAAATGTTGCGATACTTACGCATGAGTCCCTTGGTATCGCTTTCCATGCTGCTGACAAGCACGGAGCTTTCCGGGAAGTTGGAAATGGTGTTATCGAAAATCGCCACGTTTTTGATCACCGTTGCACCCAACAGCTTGACGCCGTTCTTGCCGTGCACCTTATATTCGAATTGGCTCGCAATGTTGCTGTCCTCATTCCCCACATAGGCGATGGAATTGTTGGCAATCATCAAGCCGTCGATAACGCTGTCGTTGTCGATGTACTTGGTCAGAATGCCGCAATAATCGGTTTCAATGGTGTTGTTGAGGATGCGGACGTTGGTGATATCCTTTTCAGACAAAGGCCAGATACAGATACCGCTGCCGTTTCCGGTGCCGGGATTGGCACAGATTATCTCATTGCCTTCCACCAAAATATCGTCGGCCTCCACGTCGGCAAACGCGCTGGCTTCACCGGAAGTGGGACAGGCAATCAGCAGAGAGCCCTGGTATCCGGTGCAGCGGTTGCGCAGGAAACGTACCTGGGTCGCATGGGATTCCACAGCCGTCTGCGGCACCTTCGTCTCCATCTGATTTTCGAAGATACAATCCTGGACCGTAACACGTTCACCAATCAGATAAAGAGTGCTGACGTCGTACCAAGCGATGTTTGTCTTGGTGC
The DNA here is from genome assembly GCA_951801675.1 of uncultured Eubacteriales bacterium. Taxonomy (GTDB): domain Bacteria; phylum Bacillota; class Clostridia; order Oscillospirales; family Acutalibacteraceae; genus Solibaculum_A. The sequence goes on from CATONX010000001.1 coordinate 201,797, forward strand.
GAAAGTCAAACCGGCAGTTTTCCGCTGTTAAGCCATAAAATTTGCCGATGATGCACCAGACGCCGCCCGTCTTAAAGTGGCAGTTGCGTACGGTGATGTCGCGGCAGGTCTCAAAGTGAAGAAGCTGCTGCTTTTTGGCGTTGTCTCCAGTTACCGGGTAGCCCGTGTTATTTAAAATGTTGTCGTCGAAATTCAGCGAATCGAACACGATGTTCTTCGGGTTTCTATCTACAAACAGTAAATACTCGAAATCGCCGGTAGAAGCACTCACCTGCAGAGTCGCCTGGTTTCCCAGAATGGTGATGTTGGAACCATACAGCTCCAAAACGCTGGTCTTACCCACTGGATTGACGGAGTAAGTCCCATATGGGAAAACCAATGTACCGCCGCCGTTGGTAGTGAGCCAGTCGAAGGCTGCATTGATGAACGGAATGTTGTCCACCGTGGTGTCATCCGCCTTCGCGCCGAACTGCTTGACGTTGATGGTATCCCCGTCGATGACGAGTTCCGCCTTTTTGCCGTTGTTAAGCGCAATGACAGAACCGTTGTCAGCCGCCGCCGTGGAACTGGTCACCACATAAACGCCGTTGCCCCCATCTCCTGCGGCATAATAGCCGCGGGTCATGACGCAGTCGCCTTCCGCGAGGGCCGCTGCCTTCATCAAGGCTACCGTGTTAAAAACTTGATTGGTACTCATAAAATAGTACTCCTTTCAAAATAAAGGCCTCATTTACGCAATTTTGATTTTGCGGAAGACCCCGGCCGCCGCCGTATTCTTCAGAGCGATGGCCGCCACCATCTCCACTTCGCCCTTCTTTACCGCGCCCGCCGTGGTAAAATCAGGAACCCACACTTTGATGGGGGATTCCCCGTGCATGCATACGCCGTGCAGGCCGTCAAGCCCCAGTCGCACCGCATACAGCTCGGTGACGCCCGACGTGGTGGCGATCACGTCGGTGGCCCCATCTGTACCCGCCATCTGGCCCGCGTCCACCAGCGGAATTCCGTCGTAGGTGGGAATGTCGCCGCCTTCTAAGGACGCGGCTTTGTATTCGATGCCGCAGCGGCGCACGCAGGCGCGGATTTTGGCAATCAGGCCGGCGTTTGCAAGCAGGGCGGTGGGCCGCTGGTCGAGCGACAAAATGAATTCATCGAGCTTATCCAGGAAGGTCTTATAATTGCTGTCGATGCCCGAGGCAGACAGATCCACATTTGTCGAACCAGTCTGGGCGTTATACTCGGTGGATTTGCCGGTCAGCGCCTTGCTCAGGCCATCGAAGGCGGACGCGTTGCTTGTGGTGTTGCCGTTGATGACGGTGGCGTTGAACAAAGTCTGGGCCGCCCGGATCATCTGCCTAGTCTGTACGTCCACCTCATCCACAAATCCGCCGGCCGCCGCCAGCACCCGGTCAATGGTGTAGCTGCCGCCGAAGGCCTTGAGCTCCACCGAAACCTTTTCCTTCACCGCGTTGCTGGCGGTATATTCGCCGTTTAATGCCCGGAAGGCCGCGGTGGGCTGGGTTACAATGCGATAATAGCTGTAGGTCGGGGAAGAACCGTTGCCCAACGGCAGAAGCGTGTCGTCGAAGGGCATGTTCGCCAGCAGAAAGTTTGACCGTCTGAATTCGTCGACCACACTTGCAACCAGCTTATCAGTGGTGTTAAGTTTAATATCATTTAACGTAATAGCCATAGGATCCAAGTCCTTTCTTTTTCCTTAATAGGGATATCTGTGGTAATGCTCTGCCAGCGCGTCGCTTAAAGAACGCTCTGGCGCCGACGGATGAGACCGGATGAAGTTTCCCTTGCTCCCGGTTGTGACCGGCGAATGAAACAGATACCGGTCGTGTTCCTTCAGGGCCGCGACCTGTTCTTTAAGCCCTTCCACCTGTCCGTCGTCTGAAATCTCCAGGGTATCCAGATGAAGAAGCGCCAGCGCCGTTTCCGGCTGAATGGCCTTTTCCCGGTAGAGCGCAAGCAAAGCCTGATCTTTGCACCGTCCTGCTTTGAGTGCGTCGATCTTGTTATTTGCCGCCTCCTGGGCGGCAATGGCCTGTGCCTGCCGTTTGGCATCCTGTTCCTCCAGGGTTTCCTCCTGGCGCGCCGCCTGCTCGGCGGCGAGAGAAGCTGCCTTTTCGTCCACCAGCTCCTGTAGGGCAAGAGAGAGGGTTTCTCTGGTTTCCTCGCCCATCTCCAACCCCAGATCACTCAAAATTTCCTGTAAGCTTTCCATAGCGGTTCCTCCTGTCATTCGGTTTGCGCTTCGCCGTCGATGCTTTCCAGCTCTCCCTGAGGATCGGCCGCAATCTTCCATTTTTCCATGTAGGAGCGCCGGCTGCGCACCTGGGCTTCCACTTCCTTGAGATCGTTTAACCGTTCGGTTTCCTCGTCATCGGGAAGGGGGTACCCGTGCTCGATGTGCAGCTCCCATTCAATGGGAGGGAAGGACGCGAGCCCCGTGGCTCTAGCCAGGTGAAACACGCCGTAGGCCATCCAGCGCAGAGCCGCTTCCCAACCCGTCCACTTTTCCTCGCACCGGCATAACAGCTCCCAGTACATGGCGCGGATGGACTGACCCGAGCTCAACGTCCCCTTTAACTGCTCGGTGGAAAGGTCCGGTACCGACAGCAGCTCGTACATGTCCGACTTGATGCGGCACAGTGTGTGTTCGATCCGGTCATCGTATCCGAACTTGGGTTCCAGCATCTCCATGGACGCCTGTTTTCCGTCCATCATCGTCGGATCGGTCTGCAAATCGATCAGCGCACCCGGCGCAATCACCAGCTTCTCCAAAGAGGAAACGCTCGCGTCGGTAGCCACCCGCTGGGGAAAGAGGTTGAAGCGCAGCGCGTCGATGTCATCGGAGGTCAGACGGTTGTAGGCGTTTTGGTTTTCGATCAACTCCGCCACGTCGCTTTCCCCGCTCAAATCCCCGCACAACCCGTCGTTTAAAATGACGTACGCCGGAATGAAGGCAAGCCCCGTGTCGAAGTTTTCATACCGGCTCTCCAAAAGCCGCCCGTCCCCGTCATACACCCCTTCGTCCAGGATGCAGCGTCCTTCCACCATCTCAAACTTCTGCTTCCAAATCCGCTGCTTGCGGTGAGAAACCTCCGTGTTAAGCTGATAAAAGAAAATAATTTTCTTGATTCGGTCCGCGTCGTCTTCCTTGGGCTCGAATAAGAACTCCAAGGACGGGCGAAATCCAATGGAAATGTCCTCCTCGTCGGTCCACAGCCGCAGCGCCACCCGCTTGCCGATGAAACAGTCTCTGGCCGCCCGGATCAGCCGGTCGCCGAAGTGGTTGTTTCGCAGCAGGCGGTTTAAAAACAAGGTCATTTCCCGTGCAATCCCGTCGTCCTCCTGCCGGATGGCGCGCACGGAAAGCTCCGGCGTGCGCCCGAAGAGAAAGCGGGCCTCCGCCTTGATGAGCTTTTTGATAAAATTGGTGCGTTTTACGGTGGGCAGATAATCCAGCTGTCCGTTTTTCGGCCATAGCTGCCCCTTGCCCTCGTAAAAGTCGTACAGCCGGATGATCTCGCCGAATTCCTCCAGCACCCGGCTTCCATAAAGGCCGCCGAGTTCCTCATAGAAAGCGGTCGCGTTCAAATCGAAACCTCCCTTTGCCGGGAACTCCCGGCTCATTGTTTGTTTTTGCCCGAGTAGCTTTCCCGCCGCCTGCTCTGCATGCGCAGATCGGTCAGGATGCCGTAGCGCAGCATGTCCATGCAGTGGTCGTTTTCCTTCACCGGCATATCCCGTTCGCTCTTTTCGTTCCAGCAGTAGCAGTCGAACTCCCGCAGCGTATGTACGCAGCCCGGGTCAATGGTCAGCCGCCCTTCGCTCAAGAGAGCACTTACCTGCCGGATCCCCTCAAGCACCGCGTTTTTCCCCGGGATCACCTGCCAGCCGGATTTGCGCAGCAGCGCAATCAGGGAAGAAGCGGAAGGATCGATCACTACGCAGCGCGCTTCGTTTTGGGAGAAGGCCAGCAGATCGCTTGCGTATTCCTCGTCGGTTTTCTGTCCCTGCACCCTTCCGTCATGGTAATATTCCCGTGCCAAATGGTAGTGCCCCGCCTCCTCGGTCAGCAGGCCGAACACGCAGGGATTGCGAATCCCGTAATCGCAGGAGAGAAACGTTCGGGCCTTTGGCCCCGGCTTGCAAACGCGGACATGCGCTTCCCGTTCGAACCGATCGTATACCGCCCCCTGGGCCGCGCACCACTCTCCGTCCACAAACCGCCGCTTCCACATGCCGGTGTATTCCGCCGCCAGCGCAGCCTTGTAGCTTTCGGGCAGATTCGGGTTGTCCGCCAGGGAGAAGTGCCAGCGCAGCAGATCGAGCCCCGGCTTTTGCAGATAATCGGTGTAAAGCCAGTGGCGGCTGCTGTCGGGGTTTGTGGTGCCGTAAAACCGGGCGCCTTCGATGGACAAACGCGACAAAAGCATCTGGAAAAAGGACCGGGGCCAAAGGGTCAGCTCATCGCCGTAAGCCCCCGCCAAGGTCATTCCCCGTAGCTTGCCCTCCGCCCGCGCGTCGGACGCGCCCGCCAGATAAACCTTGCGCCCAAAGAGAACAGCTTCTCTGGCGGACAGGCGCACCTTAAAATCCCTTTCCCCCAGCATGTCGGACAAGGTGTCCAAAATATTCCGCTTGAGGGTGGTCACCGTTTTTCCCGCCATCAGAAGGGGGCCGGGCGGTGCCTCGGTGACAAAATAGAGCCAGGCGAGTAAGGAAGAAACCGTTTTTCCGGACCGGACAGCGCCATCCCAGATATTCAGGCGCGCGTCGCTTAAGGCAATGGAGCGCACGGCGTAATCGCTGAATTGGCCCCATTGAAAACTCATTTAAGAAAGCCTCCTGGCCAGCGCGCCGATGGCCTCGGAAATTGCCTTTGCGCCGTCTTCCTGCATTGCCATAGAATCCTGGCATCCTTTTTGGATGCGTTCGAGCGCGCAGGCCAGCTCGTAGATGTTGCGAGGAGAGATTTCTTTTGCCCACTCGCTGTTTGCGTCCGTAATGTATTCCAGCGCTTCCAGAAGGTTGCTCCAAGCGTTTTGCAGCTGAACCGGTCCATTTGGACGCACCACATTATGGGGTTTTCGTCCCCGTTTGCTTTTTACAAAACCGGGACGGCGTTTTGCCTCCCGCAGGAGGCTTGGATAGCTGATGGATTTCTCCTCAGCAAAAGCGCGCAGACTTCGATAACCGCCCTTGACGTAATCCGCCTCCAGGCTGTTCCAGTCGTATTGTGCCATGCATTCACCTCCCATGCCATTTGACAAACATCTCCCCGCCAAAGAAGCGGCGGGGAAGGACGCGGGCGGCGGTTTCGCATGGTATGGAAACAAGAAAGGAGGGTGAGCCAACCTGACGAGCCGCCGCCGTTGCCAAACTTATGTTTGCAAGCTGATTATAGCACATACGTTCGTATGAAGCGTGCAAAGAGCGTGCAGCATTTGCCCGTAAAATCCCGTGCTCTTTGCCCCAATTCGTGGTATACTATGCCTATCTTCCGCGGCTCGCTCGGCATTTTGTACGAGCAAAGTCCCGCGGGAAAGCGAGGATCGCCTTATTCGAAACAGAAAGGAATGGTGCCCGTATGAAATCCTATCGAAAAGAATTGTTTTTTCGTATTCCCAGCCGCCGCGCCTTTGTCAACATCACGCCCCAAGTGGAGCAGTGCTTGCAGGAAAGCGGCATCAAGGAAGGCCTTCTTTTGTGCAACGCCATGAACATCACCGCCAGCGTGTTCATCAATGACGACGAATCCGGCCTCCATGCGGACTTTGAACGTTTTCTGGAACGACTGGCGCCCGAAAAACCCTACGATCAGTACCAGCACAACGGCTATGAAGACAATGCGGATGCGCATATCAAACGCACCATCATGGGCCGGGAAGCGGTGGTGGCCGTCACCAAGGGCCGGCTGGACTTTGGAACCTGGGAACAGATATTCTACGGCGAATTTGACGGAAAACGGGAAAAACGGGTCCTTGTCAAAATCATCGGGGAATAAAGGGCTGCAGGAAATAAACCGCTTACGGTTCCTTCATAAATATTTCATCACTTGGCCCGGCGGCTTGTTATAATGGTCTTATGGACAATTGATTCCGCAAGACCCTGGAAATGCGGCAATAATAGAGGCAAGAGGTGCAAAAGGGAGGATATTCTCATGGCGAATACCAAAATTTTAATTGTGGACGACGATACCAATATCTGCGAGCTGCTGCGGCTTTACGTGGAAAAGGAAGGCTTTGATGTGGCGCTTGCGTACGACGGAGGAAAGGCGCTGGAGGCGTTTGACAAGGAGCAGCCCGATTTGGTGCTGCTGGATATCATGCTTCCTGTACTTGACGGCTGGCAGGTCTGCCGGGAAATCCGCAAGAAGGCGTCGACCCCCATCATCATGCTCACTGCCAAGGGAGAAACCTTTGATAAAATCCTGGGCTTAGAGCTTGGAGCGGACGATTATGTGGTCAAGCCCTTTGAGGCAAAGGAAGTGGTGGCCCGCATCAAGGCCGTGCTGCGCCGCGCCGCGCCCGCGGAAACCGCCAGCGACAGCAAGGAGGTCCATTTCGACAAGCTTTCCATCAACATGACCAATTATGAGCTCAAGGTGGACGGCAAACAGATTGACGTTCCGCCCAAGGAAATGGAACTGATCTATCATCTTGCCAGCAACCCCAACCGCGTCTATACCCGCGACCAGCTTCTCGACGAGGTGTGGGGATTTGACTATTACGGCGACTCCAGGACGGTGGACGTGCATGTCAAGCGCCTGCGTGAAAAGCTGGAGGGCGTGTCGGACAAATGGAGCCTGAAAACCGTCTGGGGCGTCGGATATAAATTCGAGGTCCGCGAGTAATGCGAAAAAGTATTTTTGTCAAATATTTTACCGTCATCACCTCCATTATCCTGATTTGCCTGACGATTCTGGGTACTCTGCTTATTTCTTTTGCCGCGCAGTACTGGGTCAACGACAAGCAGGAGATGCTCACCCGCAATGCCAAAGATATGGCGGATATCCTGGGGGATTTGGCGCTGAAAAACCAGGCCCTGATTCAGCAGAATCCCCAGACAAAGCAGTATTCCCTGTTTTTTGCGGAAGGCTTCATTCCCGAATCCATGAACGCCGCCATCCTCGTCATGGCCTCCGCCTCCAATTCGGATGTGCGCATCGTCAGCTCGGCAGGGCAGGTTCTCCTGTTTGCCACCGCAAACGACAAAATGGACCCGGATGAGATGCTTTATAAAGCCATTCCCGCCGACGTGGCCCAGAAGTCTCTTGCCGGTTCCTCCTATACGGTGGGCCGCCTTGGCGAGAATTACACGGAAACCTACTATACCGCTGGAGAACCCATCAAAGCCGGGGAGGCCGGCGTGATCGGCGCAGTGCTTTTGTCCACCCCCACCGGCGACCTGTCCGGCTACATTGGGGATAACCTGCGTATGTTTCTGCTGGCCGCGGTGCTGGTGCTGATCCTTTCCTTCCTTGCCACTTATGCGCTCACCTATCAGATGGCAAAGCCGCTGCGCCAGATGGTGCAGGCCGCTCGCAAGTTCGGGGAAGGGGACTTTTCCGCGAAAATTCCCGTCAATAACCAGGATGAGGTCGCGGAGCTCGCCATCGCGCTTAACAACATGGCCACCTCGCTTGCATCGGTGGAGGGAATGCGCCGTTCCTTCGTAGCAAACGTCTCCCATGAGCTGCGTACCCCCATGACCACCATCGGCGGCTTCATCGACGGGATTCTCGACGGCACCATTCCCGAGGAAAAGCAGGAGCAATACCTGCGCACCGTTTCCGACGAAATCAAGCGCCTGTCGCGCCTGGTCCGCTCCATGCTGGACATCTCCCGTATGGAAGCGGGCGAGCTGAAGATCAACCCCTCTCTTTTCAGCCTGTCGGACATGGTTATGCGGGTTTTCTTCTCCTGTGAAAAGCTCATCAATGATAAGAACATCGAGGTCCGCGGCCTGGAAGACCTGCCGGAAATCCACGTGAAGGCGGATCCCGACCGGATTCACCAGATTATCTTCAACCTAGTGGACAATGCCATCAAATTTACCAACCAAGGCGGCTATATTGCCATTTCCGTCCGAGAAGAAAACGGCTGGGTGTACTTTACCATCCGCAACAGCGGCCAGGGAATCGCCCGGGCCGACTTGGGGAAAATCTTCGAGCGGTTTTATAAAACGGATAAGTCCCGGGGCCTGGACAAAAAGGGTGTGGGCTTGGGATTGTTCATCGTGCGCATGCTTATGCAGTTGCACGGAGGAGACATTACCGCCCGCAGCGTGGAGGGCGAATACGCGGAATTTGAGTTTTGGCTTCCGGCGATCAAGCAAGAGGTGGAAAAGCCAGATAAGCCGATTAAAATTGAACGCACCGGCAAAGGGGAAAAACCCCCAAAGGACGTCCAGTAAATTTCGTTTCGTTGCAAATGCGGCAAAAAACTGGACATAACAATACTAGTATTTTTAGCAGGTGCGTCGTTTCCCTTGTGAGGCGAAATCGGAGAGGAGCAGGTACATGAAGGACATATATGACATTTTAAAAGAGTTTGAAGAGAAGGAAAAACAGGAAAGCGCCCGGTCGGAGCAGATGAAGGCTGATACCGCGCCGTTGGAAGCGGTCAAGGAGGAGCTGCAAAAGGTGGCTTCCACCGAGCAGGTTGACCCGGTATCCGCCCAGGAACCGCCCCGTCCAGCGGCACAGACAAACGGGGAAGAGCCCTCTCTGGCCCCTTCTTCACAGCCGCAGGGAACCGAGGAAATCCCGGAAGGGTTTGCAGCACTCGGGGAAGAGCCGCCCCAGCCGGCATCCCCTTCGTTCCAGCAGCCCGGCAATGCCGGCCAAACTCCGCCGTCCTACGGCAATCCTCCTGCCGGTCCGGCGCCTGCGAGCTATGGCCAGCAGCCTCCGCCCCCTTACGGATCCTCTTCCTATCCGCCCTACGGGCAAGCGGGATCATACCCTCCTGCCTACCGTCCGCCTGTTTCGGGGACGCCCCCTTATTCGAATGCCGCAAATTTCTGGCAGCCGGGAACTCCTGGGCAGAATCCGCCCCCGCCGCCCTATCCGCCCCGCTCACCTATGGGCTTTCAGCAGGAGCCTCCGGCAAAAAAGAAAAATAGACCCTTCAAGGTACTCGCCATCATCGTCTGCTGTATTTTCGGCGCGGCGGTGCTGGGCTTTGGAGGCATCGGCGTTTATAACCTGGCCACTGGCAAGGACCTCTTCTCCGGCTTTCCCTCCAGCAGCTCGGCTCCCAGCCAGCCGGATAACAACGACAACCACGGCATTCAGGGTGGAGCTGTCAGTGCGCCGCCGTTCCAGATTGGCGACACTCCCGTCACCTCTCAGCCCATTTCGGAGGACGGCATTCTGACCCCTACCCAGATCTATGAAAAGGTTTCCCCCTCCGTGGTGGCCATCACCGCCATCGTCCCCCAGAGCGGGACCTTTGAGGAAAGCTCCAACAGCTACGGTTCCGGCATTATCATGAACAAGGAAGGCTATATTCTCACAAACGCCCACGTGCTCGGCAGCGCCAGCAATACCTTCCAGGTAAAGCTTTCCAGCGGGGAAGAGTATATGGCCAGTTTCATCGCCGCTGACAGCAAGACCGACCTTGGCATCATCCGCATTGATGCGCCCGATCTGGTCCCCGCCAACTTCGGGGATTCGGATAGTATCGTCATCGGAGACGACGCCTATGCCATCGGGAATCCGGGCGGCCCCAACCTGCAAAGCTCCCTGAGTGTAGGGCATATCTCCGGCATTAACCGTGAGGTCATCGTCAACGGCAATTCGGAAATCCCCTATATCCAGACCGATGCCGCCATCAACCCCGGCAATTCCGGCGGCGCCTTAATCAATCAGTACGGCCAGGTCATCGGGATCAACACCGTAAAGATTTCCGGCAGCTCCTATGAGGGCCTTGGTTTCGCCATTCCCATCACCCAGGCCCAGCCCTATATTGACCAGCTCTTGGTCAACGGCAGAATTCTGGGCCGGGTTCGCATCGGCGCCTCCTTCCAGGTGATCGACGCCGCCCGCGCCGCAGCCAATAATCTGCCCGAGGGCCTCTATGTCTATTCCATCCAGTCCGACAGTGATCTCTTAAACGCCGGCGTGCAGACCGGGGATGTCATCACCCATTGCAATGGGCAAAAGCTCACGGATGTGTCGGTGCTCAAAGAACTCATCAAAGGCAAGCAGCCCGGCGAACAGGTGGAGCTCAAGGTATTTCGCCGCCGTTTGGGGAATACACCGGAGCGGGAATTTACCGTCAACGTGAAGATCCTGGAAGATGTGGACACTGCCTTTCAGATAACAACGCCTTAATAGAAAGAACGGGAGGGTGAGAGCCCTCCCATTCTTGTGCCGGTGCAAAAGAACCCCCCTTCTCTAAAATCGACAGCAGCGGCCTTTTCCCTTGTGGTATTCTTAAGGCGGATCTTGTTAGCTTCAAAATAACAAGCGGTTCGTTGTGAGTTAGACATAATATTTGGAATATCTGATTGTTTTTTCTGTGAAATTATGCTATAATATATCCATTCACTAAGGCAATTGCGGGAGGCGGAACATATGAAAGGCAACGTCATTGTCGGGCAGTCGGGAGGACCGACCGCCGTGATCAATTCCAGTCTGGTGGGCGTTTATAAAACGGCCAAGGACCGGGGTGCGAAAAAAATATACGGCATGCTGCACGGGGTGCAGGGGCTTTTGGAAGAAAAGGTGGTGGACCTGTCGGAGCACATCCGCAACGACCTGGACATTGAGCTTCTCAAACGCACACCGTCTTCTTATCTGGGCTCCTGCCGGTATAAGCTGCCCAACATCGCGGAGGACGAAGAAACCTATAAAAAAATCTTCGCTATCCTCAAAAAGCTGCAAATCGAGTATTTCTTTTACATTGGCGGCAACGACTCGATGGACACCATCAAGAAACTGTCCGATTACGCCATGATCCGCGGGATTGACATTCGCTTTATCGGCGTTCCCAAAACCATTGATAACGACCTTGCCGCGACCGACCATACCCCCGGCTACGGCAGTGCCGCCAAATACATCAGCTCTATCCTCAAGGAGGTCATCCGCGACGGCTTGGTGTACGCCCAGAAGAACGTCACCATTGTGGAGATCATGGGCCGCAACGCCGGCTGGCTTGCGGGTGCCGCGGCGCTTGCCCGCTGTGAGGACTGCGAAGGCCCCGACATGATCTTCCTTCCGGAGATCAGCTTTGATATCGACTGCTTCATCGACCGGGTGGACAAAATCCAAAGGGAGAAGGAGTCGGTGGTCATCGCCGTGTCGGAGGGCATTAAGCTGCCGGACGGCCGCTATGTCTGCGAATTGACCGATTACGCCCAGTATGTGGACGCCTTCGGCCATAAGCTGTTGGCGGGCACCGCCCGCTTCCTTGCCAACAAAGCGGCCAAGGAAATCGGCTGCAAAACCCGCGCAATTGAATTTAGTACCCTCCAGCGGTGCGCGTCTCATATCGTTTCCCGGGTGGACATCACCGAGGCCTTCCAGGTAGGCGGCGCGGCGGTCAAGGCCGCCTTTGAAGGGGAAAGCGGCAAGATGATTACCCTCAAGCGCCTTTCCAACGATCCCTATCAGTGCACCACCGATATCTATGACGTGCATAAAATCGCCAACGTGGAAAAGCTGGTCCCACGGGAGTGGATCAATGAGGACGGCACCTATGTCACCCCTGACTTTGTCAATTACGTGCGCCCCCTCATTCAGGCGGAGCTTACCCCCATTATGGTGGACGGCCTGCCCCGGCATCTGTATTATAAGGATAAAATTTGATAAAGTGGTGAGGCGAAAAGCCCCGCAGCCTTGGGAGAACTTCCCTTGGTTGCGGGGCTTTTCCTGTTTTCCTGCGGTTATTCGGCCGGTTTTTCGGTCACCGTACCGTCTTTGTAGCAAATTCGCTTTCCATTTAACGTCACCTGGGCCTCGAAGCCTTCCCAGTCGTCCGGAAGCCGGGGAGAGAACTCCACCTTGTCCCCGCGGATGCGAATCCCCAAAAGCTCTTCGACGAGGATTTTGTAATACCAGGCCGCCGCGCCCGTGTACTGGCTCCAGCCTCCCCGGCCCTGGGCGCCCTCATGGGCGTACACGTCCGCCGCCATGGCATAGGGCTCGGTTTTGTAGGCCTTCGCCCGTTCCTCATCCAGGTACTTGTTGACCGGGTTTAAAATCTCAAGCAGCCGGTATCCATCCTCCACCCGGCCTTCCCTGAGCATGGCCATGGTCAGCCAGCACGCCCCGTGGGTGTACTGCCCACCGTTTTCCCGCAGCCCCGCCGGGTAAGCCTTGACATAGCCCGGATTTTTGACCGACTTGTCAAAAGGCGGGTAAAACAGGCGGATATACCCACCCTGCTCGTCCACCAGCAGCCGCAGGCAGGCGTCCAGCGCCCGGTTGCGCCGCTCTTTGTCCGGCATCCCGCACAGCACCGCGAAGGACTGGGACAGGCTGTCGATCCTGCACTCGTCCGACTGCCGGCTTCCCATAGGCGTGCCGTCGTCGTAAAAGGCCCGCAGGTACCACTCGCCGTCCCATGCGGTTTCGTCCACCGCTCTTTTCAGCCGCTCTGCTTCCCCGCGGTAGCGGTCCGCCCGTTCGGTTTCCCCCCGGCCTTCGCATACCGGTGCAAACCGATTAAGCACCATCGCTAAGAACATAGCAAGCCAAACGCTCTCGCCTTGTCCCTTTGCGCCCACCAGGTTGTACCCGTCGTTCCAGTCGCCGCCGCCCATTTTGGGAAGCCCGTGGCTGCCCCACTGCATAGCCCGTTCGATGGCGCTGACCGCGTGGTTATACATATCCCCGCTCACCAGGGACTGGGCCGGTTCAAAATACCGCTCCTGCTCGTCCTCGCTCAGTTCTGCCCCCGCCAGATACGGCACCTGTACCGTCAAAATGCTTTTGTCTTCTGTCACCAGCAGATATTCGCACAGTACATAAGGCAGCCAAAGCAGGTCGTCGGAATATCGGGTGCGCACCCCGTGCATCCGCCCGCCGGTTTTCGGCAGCTGATGCCACCAGTGGAGCACGTCCCCTTCCTCGAACTGATGAGCCGCCGCCCGAATCAGATGCACCCGCGCCAGTTCCGGCCGGTTGAGCATGACCGCCAGGCAGTCCTGCAATTGGTCCCGAAATCCCCACGCGCCGCCGCACTGGTAAAAGCCGGTGCGACCCAAAAAGCGGGAGGACAGCACCTGATGCGGCAGCCACCGGTTGATGAGCTGGTTGATGGCTTCGTTTGGCGTTTTCACCTGAATGCGCACCTTGGAGGGCGAAAACCGCAGCTTTGTCGAAAGGATTTCCTTGGCCGCTTCCTCGCCCGCGCCCCAGGAAAGGATGAACTTGACCGTCTCCCGCCGTCTGGGCGGCAGCTTTCTTTGTACGATCACCACCCCGCAGGGATCGGGAACGGGGGCGAGCACTCGTTCGTTCCACCGGCCCGCCAAAAAAGCGCCCCGGTCGCAGGTGCATTCCTCCGCCCCGCCCTCGCAGGTCAGACACATGGCGCCGGGTACGGCGCTGTTAAAGGGATTTCGCAGAGTCAGAACCCCTTTTTCCCATTTTGCCGCCAGCTGCCGCGCCGTGGTGCGGTTGACGCCTAAGACCGGCTCGGTGTAATACGCCGCCTGTACCTGGATTTCTTCCGCGCTGGTGTTCTCCATTTCCAGCGTCACCTCCTTTGCGCAGCCCTGCTGCGGGACCCGTACGGTGACAGTCGTGTAGACCTTTCCCGCCGTTCCCTCATAAACCGCCTCACTCGGCGAAAAATGTGCCCGGCTTTGGTCCACGCAGTCGTAGATGTGCCCGTCCATGCGCAGCAGTACCATTTCGCCCCGGTTGTCGGAACGGGTGTCGTTATACCAGGGGGTGAGCTTGTTTTCCCGGGCGTTTACCGCCCAGCTAAAGCCCAGCGCCCGGTCGGATAGGCAGGTACCGAAGGCTTGGTTTGCGAGAATGAGTACCCAGGGAAGAGCCGGCGGCGTTTCCACCGTAAACCCGTTCTCCGTAAATACCCCGCCTTCCACCGAAAGCAACGCCTTCTCTGCCTCCACCCGTGGTTCGGCGGACGAAAAGACCGCCGGAATGAAATTGGGAACCGGCGCGTCCTCCCGAATCATAGACTTTGGCGCAACGTGGCAGGCTGCCGCTTTGAGTAACGTAATCAGTTCCTCACCGTAGCGCGTCCGATCCACCGGATGCACCCCGCCGTTGGCGTGCAAAAGAGGCTCGGCCTCCTCGGCTTTGACCGCGTCCTTGATGGCAGCCAGGACCGGCTGGGCATAGTCGCCCCCTTCTTCGAAGAGAATCGCCAAATCCATCGGGATTCCCGCCCGGTGCAGGCAGGAAAGCAGCCGGATATAGGGCTGCAAGCGAGCCGCGTCCGCCGCCGTGTCCAGCTCCACTAAAACAATGGGATTGTCCCCGGAAATACCCGCTCCCCACAAAGCGGGAATTCCCAGCCGGTTGTGGCGCTGGGCTTCGAGGATCTCCGGGCTGTCCCGCAAGGGAAAGAAAAGCTTCGGGAGAATGGTTTGTCCTAAGCGTGCTTCCATGCCGCTGCCGGAAAGGGGAGAAATTGCTGCCTTTTGCGGCGCGAGCGGTCCCTCCTGCCGCACCGCGGCAAACCGCTCCAGCGCCTCTTCGTTGCTTCCCGCCGCACATAGGCAGAGGGTCACCGTCTTCTGCCCCTTGGCGGGCAGCTCCAGCCGGCACTTGAGACACAGTGCCGGGTCCGGCACGCCCTGTCCCTTTTTGAGCCCCTTTTCAAACGCCTCCGGCAAAGAGAATATCCCTTTCGGCCTTGACAGAATCCGTTCCCGGCTGCAGTCGAACGTGAAGGGAACATCCTCTAAGATTCCCGCCGCCAGAGCCACGCCCGATTGGCTTCCCCGCTTCTTGCGGGAAAACAGAACGACCCCGCTTCCCTCGTCGTACTCGGTCTGCACAAAAATCCGGGAAAAGGCAGGGTGTGCCAAATCATCCGCATCCTTTGCCAGGCACGGCTCCAGATACAGCAGCAGCTCCACGCTTTTTCGGGAACTCCCATGGTTTTTGATTTGGAACAAACGCTGTTCGCACGCCATGCGGGGATGCAAAGCCGCCATCATTCCCGCCTCGACTTCTCCTTTTTTCGCATAAAAGGCCGTGTAGGAGGGGGCGAATTCCACCCGGTGGGAAGCCTTGCACCGGTAGAGGGGCGCTTTGGTCACCGAGAACATCTCATCGCCTGCTTTGATAAAAGCAAAAATCCCCAGCGGGCGGCGCAAAAGGTCAAAAGACCGCCTCGTTAAATCCAGCCCCCGGTATTTGGAAACCGACGCGCCCGTGTCGGTGACCGCCAGCGTCCATTCCCCGTTTTGCAGCAGCTGCATCCGGGGAAAGGCCGGGTTTAGCTGCTGAAATTCCTCTGTCGTGCCGGTCACTCGCCCCGGCTTCTGAGGCACCTCTCTGCGGTCGATGTCCTCAAACACCACCGCCCCCGACGGAATTTTTTCTTCTAGTAATTCTCTTGCCGCGTCCATTTGGTGGTCTTTGAGAAACCTCCTCTGAAAAATGTCGTTCTTGAGCAGATTGGCCACCGCCACCAAGCTCATGCCCACGTGGTGCGCCATGTAGCTGCGCACAATGGCGAAGGGCGCGTGCTCCACCCGCTTCTTGGTAAAGTCCACCGCCTCGTAGAACCCGCACCGTCCCCGGATCCCTAACCGGGACAGGCGCTTGAGGTTCGCCATGGACGCCACCGGCTCAAAGGGCAGGGTAAGGAAGGCGGAGTACGGGGAAATGACCAGCTCCGCGTCCAGCCCCCGCTTGAGCCCCAGCTTTTGCACCCCATGGGCCTTGTATTGGTAATTGAGCTGCGCGTCGAAGGCGTAAAACCCGCTTTCAGAGATGCCCCAAGGCACGTCCTTCCCCCGCACGCACCGCCGCTGGCAGTACACGCAAAACCGCAGCGCCTCGAACCCCAAAGACCCTTCCGGCGACGGCAGCAGCAGATGCGGCATGAAGTATTCGAACATGGTTCCCGTCCAGCTGACCGGCCCCGTGTACCCGCCGCTGCGGGCCAGCGTCCGCCCCAGAGCGCCCCAGTGCTTCTTGGGCACCTGCCTAGACGCCACCGCAAAGTAGCTGGTCATGCGCGCTTCGCTCATCAAAAGGTCGTAGTAGGAGGAGGTCAGCTCTCCCGCCTGCAAATCGTACCCGATGTGAAAGAGCTTGCGCCGCGGGTTATACAAAGGAGACAGATCGGTCTCAGCAATGATTTTGTGAAGCCGCCCGGCGATTTCGGAAATCCGCCCGTCCTCACCCTTGTATTCGAGTAGCCCTTCCCGCGCCGCCACCGCGCAGCAGGCAAAGTTCCCCGAATCCACCGTGGACACGTACCGCGGCGCCATAGCCCGCAGGGTCTTCGTATCGTACCAGTTGAGCAGGTTCCCGTGCCATTTTTCCAGCCGCTCAATGGAGGAAACGATCCGCTCCATCCGGCTTGCCAGCTCCTCGCCTTCGATGAGCCCGAAATCCCGCGCCGCCACCGTGCACAGAAGCAGAAACCCGATGTTCGTCGGGGACGTGCGGTGGGCGACAGCGGCCACCGGCGCCTCCTGGCAGTTGTCGGGCGGCAGGTAATTGTCCTCCGGGCCGCACAGCTCGTCGTAATACCGCCACATGGCCGCCGCCCAGGAATGGAGCTTTTCCCGGTCCTTGAAGGAAAGAGGGCTGCCCACCGGCTTTGCCCCCCTGGAGGTAAACAGGCACAAAGGCAGCAAAAACAAAAACGCAAGCCCCGCAAGCTTGGTCAGCCCTTCGGTTGCGAACAGCAAAAGCCCCAGCCCGATGAGCTCACACAGCCAGGTCTGCCGGATGGCGCTTCCCAAGTCGTTTCCATGCTCCGCGTCCGCCGCCGTCACCCAGTCGAGCAGCCCCTTCTTGGACACGAACAGCCGCCACAAAGCCCGGCTGATGGCGGACAGGGAAAGCAGAGCGTTTTTGGGCAGCATAATGAATTGAAACACCGCCTGAGCCAGCGCGTGCATGGCCTGAGGCATGGCTTTCGAATAATACTTGCGCGACAGCATGGACAACCCGCCGTGAATGAGCCCGGAAATCAGGCCGAACAGCCCGCCTCCCACACAGGAGAGAAGCCCCGCCCCCGCCAGGACCGCCGCCACATCCCCCGAGAAGAAGGCCGATGCGATCACGCAGCCCAAAGCGATTATCGGGGTCGCGCTGCGCCTTAAGTTATCGAAGAGCTTATAGCGGGAAAGCCCGTCCAAGGGGTTTTTCTTTCCGTCTGCCGTTTGATAGCCCTTCGAGAGCCATAGCATGTTCTGCCAATCTCCCCGGATCCACCGGCCCAGCCGCGCCATCCACGGCAGCATGGCCGACGGGCATCCGTCGGTCATCTCTATGTCGGACAAAAAGGCCGTGCGCAGAAACCCGCTTTCTAAAATGTCGTGGCTGAGCACCTGGTTTTCCGGAATGGCGGTGTTTAACAGGGTATAAAACGCCTTCGCGTCAATGAGCCCCTTGCCGGCGAAAATCCCTTCGCCGAACAGGTCCTGGTACAAATCCCCCACCGCCGTGTTGTAGGCGGTCACGCCCCCGAGCCCCGCCATAATCCGGGAAAACGGGGTCTTGGCGGAGGACTGCAGGTCGGTCTCCATCCGGGGCGCCAGAATGCCGTACCCCGCCGCCACTCGTCCGCCGTCTTCGCCGTAAACCGGCCGGTTAAGCGGATGCAGAGCACACGCCACCAACTCGGATACCGTGTTCATCAGCGGCTCCGTATCCGCGTCCAGCGCCAGAAGGTAGCGCACCGAGGAAAGCTGCCCCAAATCCCCTTCGCTTTCCAAAAGCTTCTGCCGCTCTCCCGCCACCATCCGGCAAAGCTGGGTGATGGCGCCGCGCTTTCTCTCCCAGCCGCTGTAGGCCCGCTGGGTCTTGCTGTATACCCGCGGCCGCACCAGCAGCAAAAACCGGTTTCCGTACTGCCGGTTTAAATCCCGGACAATCCGCTTCGCCGCCGCAATGGCCGACCCATCCTCCGGCAGCGTGGGCGTGTCCGCCTGCTTTAAGTCGGCCAGGATGCAGTAGAGAATATTCTCCCCGCCGTTTGTAAAACAAAGCCGCGTCAGCCGCTGCCGCAGAGGCTGGGCCTTTTCCGCCGTGGAGAGCAGGGTGGAGATGACCACCGCCGTTTTCCCTTCCTCCGGGATTCCCTCACGAAGATCCATCCGCGGCAGAATGGTGGGGGGTACTCCCTTTAAAGCAAAATAGTCTACCGCCGGCTTGATCGCCTCCCAGAGGGGGAAGAACAAAAGCGGAATGCTCCAATACGCCCCGCACAATACCCCTGCCAGCGTAGCGATGGCCGCCGCCAGTACCACATTGACGGTAAGGGCCGTCACGCCCCGCCGTCTGCGCTTGTGAAGAAACCCGGTTTCCTCCAAAATCCAGTAGCCGATGTGCCGCTGCCGCTCTTCAGAAGCCGCCTGCGCCCTTGTAAGCGCTTCTTGTGCCACCTTGATTTCGGAAACCCGCCGCCGGATGGCCAGATCGCTGATTTTGCCCCGGTAAAGGGCCCTCGATTCCTCCGCCATCTTCGGATACGTTCCGGTAGGATCCCTGCGCAGGATCTCCTCCACCGGGCTAAACGGCTCGGTAATAAGCCCGAAGTCCAGGTTCGGGATTTCCTGGATGGATCCTACCGCCGCACCCATGCGCAAAGCCGCCGCCGCGTCCCGTTTCCCTTCGCAGCACTTGGCCGCCTGGTGCAGAAGCGCCGCCTTGAGCATCGGCTCGATGAAATCCAGCTCGCACCCCTCCAGCGGCCGTACCTTCCCCGCCGCTTTGAGGGTTTCGACCAGCGTTTCTTCCGTGAACCCACCCGTTTTCGCGCACAGCAGTTCGCACAGCCGGTACACCGCCCACATCCGGTCCTCCCGCCGGGCAGGCAGAGGCCGCGCCGTCTTCATCACCCGCAAAAGAGCGCGTCCCTCCCGTTCCAGCAGGTAGAAGTTGTCGCACAGCCATTCGGCCACCCCGTGCCGGTCGTCGTTTTGCAGCTCTTCGCGGTAATGCCGCCGCAGTATATTCAGGTCGCTCTCCACCTGCCGCTTGATCGCCGGCGCCTTGCGAAACTGGAGTTCTCCAGGCGCTCCGATCTGCGCGGCAAGGCCGAGACCCTGATGGTTTTTCTGTGTTGCAGCCATGAAATGTACCATCCTTACCCTTGAAAGTACCGGACGCGGTGATTTTGCGCCCGCAGTTCACAGGATATTGTTTCCATGGACGGCGAAAAAATACCCGGCTGCTTTTCTTATTCACAAGGCTTTGGCCGTTCCCGGTCGGAAAAGACCACGTCCGGTCTCGCTTCCTTCCGGTCGCTCCTGCCGCACAGATAATCTGCGCTGACCCGGTAAAGATCGCAAAGCTCCACCATATCGCCAATCCGAATTCGCGCCGTGCCTTCTTCCATTGCCCGGTACCGCTTTTTCGAGGTCCCCATGTACGCGGCGGCCTGCTCCTGGGAAATCCCCGCCTCCAGGCGCAGTTGCTTGATGCGCTCGATGGTCATAAAACCGCCTCCTTTTTTTGCAAGAGTACTCCGTTCTCCGGTAAAAAAACAGGGCCTGACACTACTAATAGTAAATATAGCAATTGTTTTTGCAAAAAAATTTGGCCCCCTGGTTTCCCAGAGGGCCAAAGCTTGCCTTATAGATCGCCTTTCTTGTGAGCCAGACGCAGGAAAATTTTGCGGATGAGGTCTGCCGGCACCACCAGGAAAGAGAGCCACAACACCGTTTGAAGCTCCTTTGTGGTAAGCCCCGCCGTGCGGAAAAGGCTTCCGCCAAAGTAGATGAGCAGCAGCTGCACCGCTACCACCGCCAGCATAATCACGAGGAAGGACTTGTTTCTCGAAATGTGGGAAAGCAGGTGAAGCCGGTGGGTCCGGGCGTTGAAGCTATTAAACACCCCGCAGAAAATGAACAGCGCGAAAAACGCCGTCATCAGGTAAATGGAGTCATCGGAAGGCCGGAAAAGCCCGGCAATGGACGGCAGCTTTAAAAACGCCACACATAAGCATATGGTGAACAGCCCCATGCACACAATCTGGTTGAGCATATAGCTGTTGAGCACCGGTTCGTCCCGCCGCTTGGGTGCCTCCTTCATGTATTCCCTGAGCGGTGGTTCCCCCGCGAAGGCAAGCCCCGCCAGCGTATCCATGATGATGTTGATCCACAGCATCTGGATCACCGTCACCGGCGTGTCGATGCCGATAAACGGCCCGATGATGGACACCCCCACCGCGCACAAGTTCATCGTCAGCTGGAACACGATGAATTTCCGTATGCTCTTGAAAATGGTCCGGCCGTACAGGATCGCCTTGACGATGGAGGCAAAATTGTTGTCCAGTATGACAATGTCGCCCGCTTCCTTGGCCACCTCCGTGCCCGCTCCCATGGCGAACCCCACATCCGCCTTTTTGAGAGCCGGCGCGTCGTTGATGCCATCGCCCGTCATCCCGGCCACCAGCCCCATCTCTTGGGACAAGCGCACCAGCCTGCTTTTATCGGTGGGCAGCGCTCTTGCCACCACCCGGATGTTTCTGAGAACTCCTTTGAGCTGGCTATCGTCCATAGCCGCCATCTCGCTGCTTGTGAGCACTGCCCCCTGGCTGTGAGCGCCAATCAGGCCGCATTCTCTGGCAATGGCTGTGGCCGTCTCCTTGTTGTCCCCGGTGATCATCACTACCTGGACTCCGGCCCCCTGCACCTCCTTGATCGCACCCTTCGCCTCCGGGCGGATTTCGTCGCGAATGCCCGCTAGCCCGATCAGACACAGATTTTTAAATTCCCCTTTCTGGGTCACCGGCGTGTCGGACACCGCCAGCGCCAGCACCCGTACCGCGTTCTGAGTCATCTCGTTCCACTTGTGGCGCACCGGGCTTTTGTCCAAAAGCGGCCGCACCCGCCCCTTCTCGTCGTAATACCGCGTGCAGGCGGACACAATCCGTTCCGGCGCTCCCTTAATCAGAATCAGATCCTGTTTGCCCTTGATGTGAGCGGCGGAGAACTTGTGAGCACTATCGAAGGGCACCGTCTCCAGCTTCGTGTACCCCTGTATGTTCTTGGAAAGGGGGAGCGCAAAGTTTAAAAGCGCCCGGTCGGTGGCGTTCCCGCCCAGCGCCTTCCCGTCGGACACCACGCTCCCCGAGTTATAGACGCAGTTTAGCTCTAAAAGCTCGTAAAGCCCCTTGCAGCTCTTGATTCCTCCCGCCTTCCTCGGCTCTTTCCCATCTCCGAACACAAATTGGCTCACCGCCAGCTTTCCCTTGGTCAGCGTTCCCGTCTTGTCGGTAAACAGGATGTTGAGACTTCCGGAGGTCTCGATGCCCACCAGCTTTCGCACCAGTACCTGGTCTTTGAGCATCCGGCGCATGTTGGAGGACAGCACCACCGTAATCATCATCGGCAGCCCTTCCGGCACCGCCACCACCACCACCGTGATCGCCAGCGTCAGTGCGTGCAAAAGATGGCTCAGTACCGCAGGCCAGTCGGAAAACAGCATCGCCATCCGGACCATGTCGAAACCGTTATCCATCACAAAGGAGTGAAACAGATCCGCAAACGCCACCAGCGCCGCCGCACAGTATCCCAGCCGGCTGATGATCTTCGCAAGCCCCGCCAGCCGTACCTTCAGCGGGCTTTCCCTGGTTTCCTCCTGCATCTCCCTTGCCATGTCCCCGTAGAAGGTGGCATCGCCCACCCGGCGGATCTGCACCACCCCTTCGCCCGCACACACGATGCTTCCCCGGAACACCTGGTTGCGGGACATCAGGTCGAAGTCCTCCGGCAGGTCGAACCCGGGCTTTTTGGTGATCTCCTTGCTTTCGCCGTTTAAGGCCGATTGGTCGATATGTAGCTCCCCGGAGACCACCACACCGTCCGCAGGCACCCGTTCGCCCGCCTGCAAAAGGACCAGGTCGCCCACCACGATTTCCCCCATGGGCACCGATTGAATGCCTCCCAGGCGCTTGACCCGGCACTGGATTTTCTGTGCGTCCTCCTGTAGCTTGATAAACGCCGATTCGCTTCCGTATTCCGATAGAGTAGAGACAAAGGTGGCCAAAAAGATCGCCACCGCAATGCCCGCCGTTTCATACCAGTTGAAATCCCGAAAAAGAAAGATCACATTGATGGCCAGCGCCGCCAGCAAGATTTTAATGATGGGGTCGCCGAAGCTCGCCAGGAACTGCTTAAAAAACCCGTTTCGTTTCTTCTGCGTCAGCTCGTTGGAACCGTGTGTTTTCCGGGATTTTTCCACCTCCTGTGGACTAAGCCCCCGTATAGCCACCGGCTTTGCCGGCGTTTTCTTTCCAATCACGCTCGGATCACTCCTCCAATCCCATGCCGCATCCATCGTTCGCGGATGCTATATTGTATGGGGGAATGTCCGTTGTTATGACCCGCTGCCCGCTTCGGTTTGCCCCTTCCATAAACGCAGCAAAAAGGGCCTGGACGCCGTTTCCAGACCCTTTTTCGTTTGCTTCTTCTTTTAGAAGAGCAGCAGCTTCATAATCAGCGCCGTTATCGCCGCGCCGATGAGCGCACAGCAGACCATCCGGGAAATCATCACCAGCCGGCCCGCCCGTTTAAGGCTTCCGCCCGGCTGGCCCATGCCGATGAGCAGTTTGGTCGCCCTGCGGCGCAGCTCGGCGTCGTTTAAATGCAGCATATCCGGCCGCACAAAAAGAATCGCCCGCTCAAAATACTCGTTTTCTGTTTCCGAAACCTCAATAATATGTTTGTTGACCCCGCGAATCATGCAAAACCACCTCGTCTTCCTCTTATTTTTCCTGGGGTTTCCACAAATTCCACAGACTTTTCAACAAGTTTCCACAATGTCTGTGAAAAGGAAATCCATGGGTTTTCCATCTGCTGGTATTTTTGTCTGTATATTCGGTGAATATGCAAGGCGACCCCGGAAAAAAACCTGGCAGGACGGGAAAAAAGCAGTGCATATACACGGGGTATAGGAGGGTTAACATAAAAGTTGTGGAAAACTCCGTGGAAAAGGTGGAAAAGTCGGCGGAAATCAGAATGGGATGGTGGAAAATCCGTTTGATTTCCTCCACATGACAAAGCGAGGTCAAAATTTATGTAAACTTGTGTCGATACCCGGAGTTAAATGTTGTCTGGTATACTGTCCGTTTCCCTGTGAAAACCGACCTGTGGAAAACAGGTGAGACATTTGGAAAGGCTGGTGTTGATTTCATCCCGGAACGCACTTGTCCGCCAGGCAAATAAAACCCTGCATCTAAGGACAATCGGGATAAAAAACAGCCGGCAGCAAAGTTGCTGCCGGCCGAGCCGATCATGTGTTTTGTGCGGTTTCTTTTATTCCAAGCAGAAGCTCCGCCAGCGCCTTAGGCGTGTCCACCTCGTAGCGCACTTCGAACTCCTCCAGGTTTGCGCCTGCGTCTAAGCCCCATCGGACGAACACAATGTCCGCCCCGCACCGGTTGCAGGCCTTCACGTCCCGGACTTCGTCCCCGATGTACAACAGGTCGGATACCGCAGCCCCGTGCTCCTTTGCAAATTCCTTGATGGTCTTGTGCTTGCCGAACAGCCCGTTGGAAGAAACGATCTCCAGCTCAAAGGGAAGGGAATACCGCTCAAAAAAGGCGCGGATGTTCTCCACCGCGTTGGAGGATAGCACCGCGATCCGATACCCCTTTTTGCGGCAGGCGAGGAGCAGCTCCAGCATCCCGTCAAACAAGTGGATTTTCTCCAGGTTCTCGCCGTAGAGTGCCACAAACTCCGGCCGAATTTTCATCATAAAGGAAAGCATCCGCATCTTCTGGGTCACCGGCAGGTCGTCCCGGTCCCGAAAGTGCTCCGGTTCCACCTTGGTGATACCGTGACGGTCGAGCAGGGTGTGAGTAATCTCGAGCACCATTCCATAGGAATCGGCCAGCGTCCCGTCAAAATCGAATAACAGATAGGAATAGTTCATATTTGCTCCTTTGTTTTCCGCCGTCAGCGGGATTCTTTGACCGACCGGGCCACCAGGTACTGTATGGTTCTCTCCACCGCGTCCCGGGAATTGCCCCAGTCCTCGTTGTTGCCCGCGTTGCGATAGTCGTACATTTTGCAATAGTGAGAAACGTCCTCCTTGAGCGCCTCCAGGTATCGCCCGGAAACTCGTCCTGCCGCTTCGCAGAAGGCCGCCCGGTCCCGCTTTTTGAGTTTTCCCGCCGCTTTGAGAAGCCGCTCGTAGTGGGGAAGGCACAAAAAAGGCTGTTCGTCAAACAAGGTGCGAAATTCCGCTTCCTGCACCCAAAGCCGGCATACCGTGTCCAGCATCCGCTCCATGCCCCACTCGATTTTATCGCACACAAAGCAGCCCGCTTCCTCGGTGAGAAAGGCGTGCCTCTTTTTGTCAAATACCTGCTCCTTAATTTCGATCAGCCGGCTTTCCAGCAGCAGCGCCAAAGACAGCCGGTTCTTTTGCCCGAGCATTTTGCGAAAATGGACCTCGCAAAAGCCACGCCGGTTGGTTTCCACACGCACGTCCGGCTCCATCATGGCCGCGCCCATAATATATTCCACCATCCGCGTCTCCACCGTGTCCCGCATCCGGCAGATGGGACAGCCGTCCTTAGGCTCGAACACCTCGCTGACGGGAATGGTGCAAATGTCCTCTCTCATGGATGTATCACGTCCTATGGATAAATTTGTTTCCTGCATAACATTACAATTATACCACAAAGCTGCTATAATAACGGTTACAAACCTGTGAATGAAAGTAGGAAAATACCATGCCCATTCCCGCAGCTCAACTGGACGGTACCATTGTCTTAAAGGCGCCTGACTTGGACCTTAGGGCAACGCTCCTGTGTGGCCAGTGTTTTCGCTGGGAGGAGCAGGGGACCGGCTTTTTCGGTGTGGTGTCCGACCGGGCGGCGTTCGTCTCCTGCCGGGACGGAAACCTGTTCATCGACCCGGCCACCCCGCCAAAAGAGGGCGAGGCCGCCTTCTGGCGGGATTATTTCGACCTGGATCGAGACTATGAAGCCCTGCGCCGGCAGATGGCCTCCCATCCGGTTTTGCAGCAGGCCTGTGCCTTCGCTCCCGGCATCCGCATTCTCCGCCAACCCTTCTTCGAAACCCTCTGCTCCTTTATTCTATCTGCCAACAACAACATTCCCCGCATTAAGGGCATCATCGAGCGCCTGTGCGCCTGCTTCGGCCCCGCGTTGGAGGACGGGCATTTCGGCTTTCCCGCCCCGAACGCCCTCGTCGCTTTGGAGAAGGAGGACCTAGCCCCCCTTCGCTGTGGCTACCGAGCTTCCTACCTGTTGGATGCCGCCAGACGCATGGCGGCCGGAGAGCTTGACGAAAAGGAGCTCAAAGCCTGTCCCATGCCCGAAGCCAGGGCCGCCCTGCAAACCGTCCTGGGGGTAGGACCCAAGGTGGCCGAATGCGTGCTCCTCTACGGCCTGGGACGGATGGAAGCATTCCCCGTGGACGTTTGGATGCGCCGGGCCCTTCTTGAGTATTTTCCCCAGGGCTTCCCAGAGGAATACCGTTCGTGCGCGGGAATTGCCCAGCAGGTCCTTTTTCACTGGGTGCGTCAGAACGGGAAAAGCGGGGGAAAAGCATAATTTCACGCAAAAAATCCCTTTCTTTTTTGTCTTTCTTGGAGTATAATGAAGGGTACATAAGGCGGACGGCTCCGCCGAAGGCCGGCGGCAATCCGCTGCCAGAAAAGAAATAGGAGTGATGGATGAATGCCTCTCGTAAACACCAGAGAAATGTTCCAGAAAGCGTACGATGGCGGTTATGCAATCGGTGCGTTTAACGTCAATAACATGGAGATCATTCAGGGAATCACCGAGGCTGCCAAGGAATTGAACGCCCCGCTGATCCTGCAGGTTTCCGCCGGCGCCCGCAAATATGCGAGCCATACCTATCTGATCAAGCTGGTGGAGGCCGCCTTGATCGAGACCGACCTGCCCATCGCTCTGCATCTGGACCATGGCGACAGCTTTGAGCTGTGCAAAAGCTGCATCGACGGCGGTTTTTCCTCCGTCATGATCGACGGCTCTCATTACGATTACGAAGAGAACGTAGCCCTGACCCGCAAGGTGGTGGAGTACGCCCATGAGCGTAACGTTACCGTAGAGGGCGAGCTCGGCCGTCTGGCCGGCATTGAGGACGCGGTGAATGTTTCCGCCGAGGACGCTTCTTATACCAATCCCGCCCAGGTGCAGGATTTTGTCGAGCGCACCGGCGTTGACTCGCTGGCCATCGCCATCGGCACCAGCCATGGCGCGTATAAGTTTAAGCCCGGCCAGAAGCCTCAGCTGCGTTTTGACATTCTTGAAGAAGTCTCCAAGCGCCTGCCCGGCTTCCCCATCGTGCTGCACGGCGCCAGCTCCGTCATTCCGGAGTTTGTCGAGAAGATCAATAAGTTCGGCGGCGCCATGCCCGACGCCATTGGCATCCCCGAGGAAATGCTCCGCGAGGCCGCCAAGATGGCCGTGTGCAAGATCAACATTGACTCCGACCTGCGTCTGGCGATGACCGCCTCCATCCGCGAGCATTTTGCCGAGCATCCGGATCATTTTGACCCGCGGCAGTACTTAAAGCCCGCCCGTGCCGCCATCAAGGATATGGTCGCTCATAAGATCAACACCGTTCTCGGCTGCGCCGGCAAAGCATAAGACAAAAGTGAAATAATAGGAAGGCCCGGAAAACGATTGTTTTCCGGGCCTTTTGTATTTGTCCAGCTTTTCGCAGCATGAAAGTGCCTACCGCTTCAGGCTTCTGATATATGCCTTAGCCTCCTGAGAAACCCGGTAGGATTCGGTGATCTTCTGAAGCGCCTTGTTGAAAGTCCAGTCGTCCAGAGGACAGTCCTGCAAAAAGGGCCCGGTCTCCTCCGGGAACTTTATATAGCACACGCTAATAAGCCATGCGTTTGCCATGCGCACATAATAGTGTTCGCTTTTTATCTTTCCGCTCGCCTTTAAAATCCGCGTTACCGTGTCTTGGGCTAGGCACTGGCTTAAAAGCAGCACCAGCCCCATCCGGACGGCCCAGGGATTTTCCGAGGACAAAAGCTCACCGAAAAACGGCCCCCATTCCTCCCGGTGCTTTGCTACGGTTTTGAGCCCCATGCAGGTGCTGTCGCAGACCGCCCAGTTGTCGATCCTGGGAACAAAGGCGCGAACCTGCTCCATCACCATTTCGGTCGGTTCCTTTAAGAATCCCAGCACCAGCCCGTAGAGAAGGATTTCTTCGTAATACCGCGGGCTTTGCGCCGCCGAAAGATACCCGTTCCAGTCTCCCTTGGCGATCTGCTTTGCCAAGACTTTTAGCGCCGGGGACCGTACCCCCAGCATAGGCGCCGCCGTGTCGGGAACGATGCGGGCATTAAATGCCCGGTATCCTTCTTCCGCCATGGCCTCCAGCTGAGTCACCAGCTCATCGTAATCCGCCTGCGTGAAAGGAACTCTCGTAAACTCCGCCATCGCTTAATACCGGTTATCAAAAATACGGGTGGACTTTTTCTCGCTGCGTGGCAGCTCCCCGATGGATACCGCTCTGGGCACAATGGTAATGCCGATCTTCGTCTTAAAATGCTGGCGCACGTTGGTTTCCAGCGGCTCCCGGTCGCCCGCCACCTCGGTTTCGAAGAACAGGGTCATAATATCCTTGCCGTTTAAATGGTCGATCATCACCTGGTATTCGCTGCTGGCACCCTCGATGTCCCTCAAAAGCTCGTCGATCTGGCCGGGGAAGATGTTGACCCCCTTGACCTTCACCATGTCGTCGGTGCGGCCGATGAGGGTGTCGATGCGCGGATAGGCCCGTCCGCAAGCGCATTCGCCCGGCAAGAACCGGGTCAGGTCGTGGGTGCGGTAGCGGATGAGAGGCGCTCCTTCCTTGCGCAAGGTGGTGATGACCAGCTCGCCGATTTCCCCGTCCTTCACCTGCTCCAGGGTGTGTGGGTTGATGATCTCACAGTAGACGTAGTCGTCCCAGTAATGCATGCCGCATTCCTCGTCGCAGCTCATGGCAATGCCCGGCCCGTAGATCTCCGTGAGCCCATAAATATCGTAAAGCTGCACACCCAGCTCATTTGCGATGCGCTTGCGCATTTTTTCGCCCCACCGCTCCGAACCGATGATGCCCTTTTTCAGATGAATCTGGTCCCTGACGCCTCGCCGCGTAATCTCCTCCGCCAGCAGCAGCGCATAGGAGGAGGTGGCTCCCAGCACGGTGGATTTTAAGTCGATCATCATCTGAATCTGCTTGTCGGTGTTGCCCGGTCCCATGGGGATGGCCATGGCGCCTAGCCGCTCAACCCCTGCCTGGAACCCGATACCCGCCGTCCACAAGCCATAGCCGGGGGTAATCTGCACCCGGTCGCGGTTGGTAAGCCCCGCCGTGCGGTAGCACCGCTCGAACATAACCGCCCAGTCCTCCACGTCCTGCTTGGTATAGGGGATGATGATGGGGGTGCCCGTGGTCCCGGAGGAGGAGTGAATGCGTACGATTTCTTCGTCCGGCACCGCCTGCAAGCCCAGCGGATACGCTTCGCGCAGCTCGTCCTTGTTGGTAAAGGGGAGCTTCTCGAAATCCTCCTGGCTTTGGATGGACGTTACGTCAAATTCCTGAAACTTTTTCTGGTAGAACCCGCCGTCCATGGCGGCAAGACGGGTCAATTGCTTTTTAATGAGATCAAATTGTTCCTGCTTCATGTTCATTGCATCTTTCCCCCAGTCACCGCTTCGGCCCCTGCCGCAAGCGCCTTCAGATTCATAGAAAGGAACCGCTCGGGCAGCTTTTCCCGGATGGTATCCTCGATTTGCTTGAGCGTCATGGGAAGGACGCCTGCTTTCGCCGCCGCCCCAAGCAGCGCCACGTTTAACACCTTTGCCGACCCGCACTGGCGGCAGACTTCTTCGCCGTCCACCAAAATGAGCCGATTCACCCGTTCCTTTAAGAAGGCGAGCATCCCCTGTGCGTCGTAAGAGCACCCGGAAAGGGACGCCGTCACCGGCTGCACCGCCTTGGTGCTCACCACCATTGCGCCGCCCTCCTTGAGATAGGGAAGGCACCGCACCGCCTCCGCCGGCTCAAACCCGATGACCACATCCGCCGTCCCCTTGGGAATCAGAGGCGAAAAGGCGTCCTCTCCGATGCGAACATGGCTGACCACGCAGCCGCCCCGCTGGGCCATACCGATGGTTTCCGCCGTGTGGGCTGAAAGCCCTTCCTTCATAGCGGCTTGGGCGATGATCTTAGAGGCGAGGACGGTTCCCTGCCCGCCTACGCCTGCCAGCATGCAGTTTTTCATTTTGCTTCCCCTCCAATCGCCCCGAAGGGACAAACCTGGGCGCAAACGCTGCACCCGTAGCACATGGACGGCTCGATCTTCACCTTGTTGTTTTCCAGCACCATCGCCGGGCATCCCAGCTCCCGGATACACCGCTTGCAGCCGGTGCATTTTTCAGCGTCCACCGCATAGGTGGGTCCCGGCTTTGTCACCGCAATGCAGGGAGACTCGAAGATAACCGCCGACACGCCCTTGACCGCCGCCGCTTCCTTGACCGCCGCGACCGCCGCTTTCAGGTCCAACGGGTCGGCCTTGGCCACATGCCCGACGCCGATCGCCCCCAGCACTCCCGCAATGTCCACCTTCTGGGAAATTTCGCCCATCATGGTCTTGCCGGTGCCCGGATGGGGCTGATGCCCGGTCATGGCTGTGGTGGCGTTATCCAGCACAATCAGAACAATGTCGGTTTCGTTATAAACGGCGTTAATCACGCCGGGAATCCCCGTGTGAAAGAAGGTGGAGTCTCCGATAAAGGCGAAGTTCACCGCGTCCGGCTCGATTCGGTGAAGCCCCTGGGCCACCGTTACTCCCGCCCCCATACAAAGGCAGGTGTCCACCATGTCGAGAGGGCTGGCGTTTCCCAAGGTGTAGCAGCCGATGTCCCCGGAAAAGACCGCCTTTTTCCCCTTCATCGCCGCCTTCACCGCGTAGAAGGACGCCCTATGGGGACATCCCGCACAGAGAACCGGCGGACGAACCGGCAGAGAGGGAAGAGGCGCTTGCTTTGATTCCTCCTGCAAAAGCCCCAGGAAGGAACGAATGGCTGCGTTTGCACTTTCGGTGGAATTCTCCCCAGCGTTTTGGGTATGCCCGGTGAGCTTTCCCATTATCTTCACCGGCAGATGGTGCTTGCCGCACAGGTAGACAAGCTCCCGTTCGATCACCGGGTCGAGCTCTTCGAGTACCAGCACTTCATCGAGCCCCTCCAGGAAGGAGAGGGCCAGCCGTTCCGGAAAGGGATGGGGCGTCGCCACTTTAAAGAATTTCGGACATTCGCCCATCTGCGCCAGGGCTTCCTTCGCATAAGCTGCGCTCACGCCGCCCGCAGCGATGCCCTTTTTGCCGCCGCCCGTCACTTCGTTGAACCGGTAAGAAGAAAAGTCCTCCCCCAGCACCGGCTGGCGCGCCTCCACTTTTTTGTGGTTTTGATAGGTAAGCCGCGGGAAGATGACCCACTTGGAATCCTTGAGAAACCCTTCCGGCGTGATTTTTTTGCGGCTTTGGTCCATCTCGATGGACGCGCATCCGTGACACACCCGGGTGGTGGGCCGCAGAAGCACCGGGGTCTGGTATTTTTCCGAGTAATCGAAAGCGTCCCCGATCATTTCAAACGCTTCCTCCGGGGAAACAGGATCAAAGACCGGAAGCTTGGAAAACCGGGCGAAATGCCGGGTATCCTGCTCGGTTTGGGAAGAGATGGGGCCCGGATCGTCGGCCACCACGATGACCATGCCGCCCTTGACGCCGATGTAGGCAAGGCTCATCAGCGGGTCGGAGGCCACGTTGAGCCCCACCTGCTTCATCGTCACCATGGCCCTGGCGCCTGCATAAGCCGCCCCGGCCGCCGCTTCCATCGCCGCCTTTTCGTTGACCGACCATTCCACATACACGTCGCCCGGGTTGTGCTTGGCCACCGTTTCCAGAATCTCGGTGGACGGGGTTCCCGGATACCCGCACACGAACCCCACACCGGCGCGCAGCGCGCCCAGGCCGATGGCTTCGTTGCCCATTACCAGCTGTTTCGCCACTTAAAAGACCTCCCTTTTCGTAAGAAAAAGCGCCTGCCCTTGTAAGCCAAAAGCCCAAGGACAGGCGCGAAACCTGTAAAGATGCCACCTTGTTTTGCCTTTCCCAAAGGGAAAGACCATGCTTAAAAGCGGGATGCCAGCACATCCCTCATCCATAACGCCGATGCTGCGTCGCCGGTTACTGGCCGCGAAACGGCCCTGTTCGCCGCGCCCTCCGGAGCCCATTTGTCTGCCTCGTATCCGCCGGCATCCCAGCCCCGCCGGCTCTCTGTGCGACCGTTTTGCAGTTTTACCTCTCCATCATAGGTTTGTTCTTACAAAGTATAACACCCTTCGCCCAAATTTGCAACCGGCACAAACCGCCAAAAGCGCAGAAAACAGACGCCATGGAACGGCAGTGTGATTCTATAACGGAAGGGACGGATCATTCGCTCTTTGCAGCCATGCCAGAAAATCAGAATAGAGAACAAATAACGATCAAAGCGGGAAAAGACGAAAAAACAGCACCCCAGAAAACCTTGTAAAACTAAGGTTTTCTGGGGTGCTGTCTGGGTTTATGCTACAAAAAGGATATCCAGCCCCAAACGTGAGAACAAAAAGCAAAAGAAAAAGCTGAACCCAGAACGCGATACGCGTCCAGGCTCAGCCTGGTGGTGCGAGAGACGGGACTTGAAAGCGGAAAAGCACATTTTGACAAGATGCCAAAACCAAAAGAATCTAGCATTTAAGCGGGTTTCATACGATTTGATAGGATTTAAGGCTGGTTTAAAAAACGGGTGTTTTTGAAACAATAACGACCAAATAACGACCAAGATCATCCTGGCAGCTTACGGATCAGAGCGTTTGCCAGTGTTTCGGATGCTGCCTTGTCGGCGCTCTGCAACTGGTGGGCGTAGATATTTAGAGTGGTACTGGTCTGCGAGTGTCCAAGACGGGATGATACAGTCCGTACATCCGCGCCCGATCCAATCAACAGAGTAGCGTTGGTATGCCGCAAACTATGCAGCGATACCCGCCGCATTCCGTGGCGGTCAAGAAATTTTTGTAGCATCTGGTAGGGGGTGTTTGGGTGCATTGGCTTGCCATCCCATTGGCAAAAAAGACGCGGGTGATCCACCCATTCAGTATTCCACACATCGCCAAGACGCAAACGGCGCTCTCCCTGCCACCTCCGATATTGCCGCAACAGTGCGGCGAGTTCCGCGGGTATTGTAATCGTTCGCTTAGATTTCTCGGTTTTTGTCGTGTCCGTATAGATGCCTCGCCCGGCAGCGTATTGAGATGTACGCCGTATCGTGATAGTGCAATTATCAAAATCAATATCAGTCCACTCTAGTCCAAGGAGTTCGCCGCGCCGCATCCCTGTCAGGATGAGCAGCGAGAAAATAACCTGCGTCTCGACCGGCTCGTCCTGCAAACATCGCATAAATCGAACGGCTTCCGCCTCGTCGAGACAATCAATCTCATGCGCCTCGACTTTGGGAGCATCCACACGCTTGCACGGGTTGTCTTGGATCAACTGCCACTTAACTGCCCGATCCATCACCGACGAGATAAACGTATGATAATGCTTGATCGTTTTAGGAGACAGCCCGCCGCCGGTGCGCATGTTGACGCCGGGCTCGGCCAATTGCCGATAAAACTCCAAAAGGTGGTGAGGTTGCAACCGATCCAGCCGTATATGACCGATAGCTGTATAGGTTCGCTCCGCGAGCTCCTTATATCGGTAATAGGTACGATCCCGCAAGTGCTCCTTGCCGTAGTCATCAAACCATTTTTCCGCAAAATCCTTAAACTTGATATTGCCATCTAAGTGGTGCCAAGCCTTAACATTTTCCTCGAAAAGCACCTTCTGTCTTTCCAGTTCCCTTGCAATTTGTTTTTCGGACATACCCGGTGATGGGCGCCAGGTCATAGACCGCATAATCTGTTTCCCGGCCGCGTCGTAGCCTGCGGACGCCCGGATTCG
The DNA here is from genome assembly GCA_951801675.1 of uncultured Eubacteriales bacterium. Lineage (GTDB taxonomy): Bacteria > Bacillota > Clostridia > Oscillospirales > Acutalibacteraceae > Solibaculum_A. The sequence continues at coordinate 234,981 of CATONX010000001.1, forward strand.
GTATGCATTTCCTCTTTTTTGCACGGTCGCCATTATATAATCCGCCCTTTCGCGCTTGTGAAAATGGACGGTTTGTGATACAATCAAAACGCGAGTAATTGCATCACTGGCCGTCCGGTCGGTGGCCGCTCTCTGGTGCGCCAACACCAGGGGGCGGTTTTTATTTTCGGCAGCTTAGCCGACGTGTAGCTGCTTTTTAAGAGCCTCTTGCAGCACCTGGGAAAAATTGATGTTTTGAGCTAAAGCGGCGTCATTTAACCAAGCAGGGATGCTCAAAGTCTTTTTAACGGACTTTTCGAAATGCGTCTTGGCATATTCGGCAACATCCACCGTCACCATGTTCACAAATGCCTCGCCCGGCTCGATTTCAAGCTCCTTCGCCACGTCATCCGGACTGATTTTGTCCATTGCCGATGCCGCCGGAGCGGCTTCGCCGTCCTGCTTTAACCGATAGAGATACCCGGCAAGGCAATCGACCGCCATACGCAAAGCCTCGTCCAGTGTTTCGCCGCAGGTCGCCAAGTAATTAAGATCCGGGAAGATGACCGAATAGCCGACTTCTTCACCGAAAAAGCAAGCGGGATATGCAGACAACATGCTATTACCTCCAATCTATAAGGTGCTGGGGCGGGGCTATTTAAGCCCCGCCTGCTTTCGGATGGAATTTTCGGTGCCCTTCGGGATGTCCTTGCCGTGAAAAGGAATCGTAACCTTTCCGGGCTTTGTGGGATGGGTGTAATGTCTGTGGGAACCTTCCTGGGACTTAAAGACCCAACCATCTGCAAGGATTATCTTTTCCATTTCCTTTGGTTTTAGCGGCATTTTGTATTCCCTCCTTGCAGTATTATAATAACATATAATACGTATTAAGTCAATACGTATTCAAAAAATAATTCATTTATTTTTGTTATTTCTGCGCGCGCAATCCGCGCACAATCCATCCTTTCGCGCCGCTTGGGCGTCCGACAGCAAGCCGCTTTCCAATCGATAAAGCGAGTCTCTGATATGATAGCAATCCTCAAACAAGTGGTACTTGGTCCCGCCGCCCGTCCAATAATACCGCGTATATGGCGTGATATTGATGTACGGCTCTTTAGGTTTTGCAGGTATAACGATATCGGGAGTCGATGACGATGCAGGCGGAGCGATGGATGCCGCCGGCGGTGTATATGTAGGCGCGCTACTCGATGACGCGGCGGACTGCTGCGGCTGCGTGTAATGCGCTTGCGGCTGCTGCACCGTAGATTGAGCACGCCCCGGCGCAAACGTTTGAGCTTGGGAGCTTGTCGCGGGCGTGTCATTATTTAAGGTTTGTGGCTGTTCCTCCGGCCGCTCGATTACCGGCTCATTTTCCGGGGCGGGGCTTTCCGCTCCCTGGTCTGCAATGGACTCTACAATCGAGCTCGACGCCTGGCTAAAATCATCCAAAAGTAATTCGGGCGCCCTCTGTCCAGCCACTACGGACGCAATCAGGCAGGCAAGCCCAAGGCATACCGTAATCGTTACCACGGCAACGCCCATAATCTTTGACGCCATTTTCGCACTCTCGCGCCGCAGATGTGCGCGGCGCTGTTGTCGGTATTCCCCAAGCTGCTGCGTTGCTGATTTGAGGGCGGCGCGGTAGGATACAAGGGCTTGTGATAAGATAATCGCGTCTTTGCGCTCAACGTCGGCCGCCTCGGCAATATCGGAGATGGTCGAGGCGCCCATCGCATAAAGCAACGCCAAAGGGGCGCGGATAAAAGCCCCAAATTCGTCCGCCTCTCGCTCCAATCGCCACATGGCTTCCTCGTCGTCGTCATAGCCGATGAGCACGCGTTCGGAATCCTCCGACATATGCATTTCCAGGTGCCCCAGCTCGTGGCCGATAAGCCTTTGTTCGCATTGCCCGTCAATATCGTCGGCCAAAAAGATATAGCACTTACCTTCGTAGCGGCACGAAAAGCTGTCAAAACGGTTGGCATGGGCGGTAAGGCCAAGGTTTTGAATCAGTGCCGCACCTTTACTGTATGATTTAATTATGCACCCTATTGATTTCGCAATCTTTTTGACGTTTACCGGCATCGCATGGATGCCCTCGCGGTTGATAAATAGGTCTGCATACTCCCGTACACTATACATGTTGTTAGTCACCTGCCAAGGTATTATTTGATAAAATAATACCATAACACGACAAAAACAACCGTGTAAAACTATCACAAATGCACAGGGAAATACTGTAAATTAAAATTCCTCGTCCTCGTCGTAGGATTCATCGAGCGCCTCTTTTGTCAGGCGCTCGATTTTTTGTTTTTTGCTAGGATCGGGAGCGTCAACGAGCGTGACGCCGCCCCCATGCGCTGCAAGTGGCATCTTATTAACATACCTGCCGCCGGACACCAAGTCGTCGGAGTAATCAACGAGCCTTTGGCGACCGTCATTATTTAGCGCATCGTAATTGCGAGAAAGTCTTTCCTTCCTAATATCAGGATCTGGTCTTGGTCTATATCCTTTTATTTCGTTATTAGTATTCGAGCGCGAAAGCTCATCAAGCCCCTTTTCGATGAGAGAAAGAATTGCTTGAGTTTGGTTTTTCATCCTATTCTTAAATCTGTAATCTTCGATTTCGTTTAATTGTTCCTCGTCGACTGTGATTGTCACTCGTGGTTTTTGAGTGGGCATGTTCATCACTCCTTTGTTCTGATTATACATCAGTTCATCACTTTCGCCAAGAGAAAAACTGTACAAATATGAAGCTTATTATTTGTTTAAAAGTTCATCACTTTTGCACTTGACAGTTCATCACCTGTGAACTATAATGATGTCACAAGGTTCAGAACCTAAGAACTTTACCGAAAGGAGAATACACTATGACTAAGATGAAACGCGTGACATTTTCCGTCCCGGAAGGAATGGCAGAAAAAATACTTATGCTTAGGAAAGACGATAAGTTTATCCATTGCTCTTACTCGGAAATAGTTAGGAGATTACTTGACATCGGCCTTAATGTTCAGACTCAAGAAAATAATCAAGCAAGCTAAAAAGAAAACCCGCCCCAAAGCGGGGCGGGTGAGGAGGGGCAACTTAGAGGGCTATTGAGCCAGAAGTTGCTTTTTCTTGGCTTCGTACTCCTCTGGCGAAATGGCACCCATGTCAAGCAGTTCCTTGTACTTTTTAATTTCATCGGCGGCGGAAACGTAAGGGGAAGCCTCCGGCGATATTGGAGTTGCTTGATTGCACATGAAATCAAGCAAGGACTTAAACTCGTTTTCTACCTTTTTGTAAGAATTGTAGAGTACCAAACCTTGTTTTGCGGCAATGCCGGGAGGAACTAGGTCAACTAAAATCTGATTGTTATATTTGTTGGTAAGGGAAATGCGCAATTTCATTTCGCGAATAACTGATTTGCTCTTTTTTCCGCCTGTTGCAGCCCCTACTATCGAGCCAACACCTCCAAATAGGATGCCGCCTGCAACGGCGCGGCCAAGACCTCCTTTTGCGATTGATTCGCCATCTTCCAAAATTTCATAATCCGCAATTTCATCAAAACGATAAACCGGAGGATTTTTGGGGTTCTTTTCGACAAAGTGATACCACAACTTTTTATAAGCATCCACACGGATGAAGAAGTTCCCAGATTTTACTTCTTGGGTAGGTTGAAATGTTTCAAAAATAGCCCGGTTTTCTTGGCGGTATTTTAAGTGCTCCTTGATAGCATCCACATCGTGAAACTGCAACATGTTTTTCGACATATTAATATCAAAAGCACATTTTTCGCAAATTGAAATCCCACCTTTGATCTTTGTTTTGAACATGTTTAATTTCCCGCCACAGATCGGACAAGATTCCTTTTTACCCAACAGCCCCATAGTTACAACTCCTTGTATCGGATTGTCCAAGTGACATTAAAACAGGCACAAAGCCGCCCCTTGTATATCCAAATATTACTACTAAGTGTGTGAAAAATCAACACAATAAGACAAAAACGCTCAACGGGAGCGGGAAAGGAGAAAATCATGAGACTTAGGAGGTTGCCGCAGGCAATCGAGGCATTAAAGCAGTCAGACCCAGGATCGCCAATCACGCTTTACCAGCTCCAAAGGCTGGTCAAACAAGGCTTGGTCCCTTCGCTGCGGGACGGGAGGAGACTGTTTGTTGACATCGACAACTTGGCCGAAGATATATGTGCCGCCCTCAAAGCGACGCAACGAATTGAGCAAACGGGCGTTCGTCCGATCAAGGAATGAAAGGAGACCCCACGGAACACACTATAACAATTTCTCTCCCAAGTAAGCCGACACCCGAACTGCCGGCCAAGCTAGCCGGGAAAACCCAAGACGAATTCCTGGAGTATCTTCGGGCAGAGATTATGAAATTAAGGAGAAAGGAGGAAACCCCCTGAACGCATCGCTGGACTACTATGAAGGATACGTCAAAGCCCTCATGGACTTACGCTGTTGGCTGACAGACCCCGTCAGACCGTTGGATAAACGGTACTACTCCAAAAAGCACCTACCGCACATTCTGGACGTACTGATCGACCACGCAAATATGCTTATGGCCGGCGATGTTATCACGGTCAATTGCAAGCAAGAGGGCAAGCACACCATGTATTTCATCGAAAAGGAGGGAACCCCATGCAAACGATCCTAGCAATCATTGGCGTGGCGTTTTTGACGGCCATGGCTCTGCGCGGGTGCTACATATCCAAGCTCGATCAGCGAGAGCAACGGGTCAGGCGATATGTCAGGCAGATGGATGATATTAACGAGTAGAAATGAGAGGAGATCAAAATGAATAACGTTAAAAAACTACGTCTTGCCGTGCAGGGCGTATTGCCGGAAAACAAGGTCTTTAAGGAGGTCATGATGGACTACTCCGAAAAGGTGTCTGCAGCAATACAGCCTCTGTCCATGGAGACTGCGCCGTTTGTTATTGCAATCCTACGCATTTATGCGAATGAGGTGGAAAAACTGCATCCAGATGCCAAGGAGGCCGCCGAAGTATTGGTGCGGGCGCCGCAAACAACAGTAATCAAAAAGAAGGAATCGAAACTATGAAAGCAACCGGCATAGTAAGACGCATTGATGACCTTGGCAGGGTCGTGATCCCCAGGGAAATCCGCAAGACTTTGTACATCCGTGAAAATGATCCGCTGGAAATTTTCGTTGACGACCGTAGCGTTATTTTTAGGAAATATGATACAGGCAAAGAGGCTAAGGCGATCTTGGGTGATCTCAAAAAATCGATTGCGGACCATCCGCAGCGAGAGGAAATTATGAATCTGGTATCAAAAATTTTGAACCTTTTCGAAACAGAAAAAGCGCCCGACGCGGCGGCAACCGCAATCGAGCGCAAAATCAGATAAGCAACTACATTGTAATCAAAAATGGATCAATTGTCAAATATAGATACCGCTGAAAAGATGGTGGTCCTGTACCATCACCCGCGCGGAGGGCTTGCACTCGTGCAGCAAGGGGAAAGGTATCTTGTTTTAAGAGGATATCGGCGGGCGCCGGAGGCGCCGCAAGGGTTTGCCTATGTCTCCGCCTCCGCGTCGGACAACCCATTAATCGCCTGGGCCTCATACCACGATGCGGTTGACGCTGATGTGCGCCGCCGGATCGGAGATATGCTTGCAGCCAAAGGGAAAAGTCGATGGACGGGAGCCGCACCCAAGGGAAAAACGAAGGAACCAACCCCATGAATAAAGTTAAGGCGTACTATCGCACAAACCTTACCGATCCTTTGATCCGGCATCTGTATGACCGGTACAAAGTAAAGTGCCAAATACCAAAGTGGTGCCCGCTGTCGGACGCTGAACGCAGGGACTTTGACAACAAAGTAATAGAGTATTTCCAAAATCGAAAAACGCCCGTTGACGCTGGAACCCGATAGCCGTCGGCGGGCGTATTTATAAAGGTATGTCGGGATTGCCTGCTTGGTTAAGGTATTAGCTTTCCGACGACCTAAAAAGGGAGATGCAAGGCAGAGAGCAAGGAGGAGGGACATTGTATCTCAAAAAGACGTACAAGGCGGGCAGGACTATCGAGGTACATAAATCATATTCCGCGCGGTACGGCCGGAACATTGCAAGGGGGAAAAACACGGGGCACACCCCGGAGGCCATGGCAAGGTATAACGAAAAAATGGCGTTTCGCACCCTCACCCGCCTGATAAACGAAAACTTTGCCCCCAAGGATATCCATTTGGTTTTGACATATCGCAGAGAGGCCAGGCCGGAGGCTGCCGAAGCCAAAAAAAGCCTGGAAAGATTTTTGCGAAAGCTTCGCGCCTATTTTAAGGCACGCGGGCAAGAGCTCAAATACATAGCGGTAACAGCATACGGGACGCGCGGGGCGATCCATCACCACCTTGTTATCAATACGATGGATGCCAGGGACATCCGGGAGCTTTGGCCACACGGGGGGAGCCACTGCGAGTATCTATATGGCGACGGAGAGTATTCGGCGCTGGCTTGGTATCTGATCCGCCAGGCACGTACCCATCCGGCCGCCGCCGAACGAATCACGGGGAAACGATGGAGCCAAAGCAAAAACCTTCGGCGGGTGGAACCGTCCATCCAAGAGGTAGACGCGAAAGCCTGGAAAGAGGAGCCGAAGCCAATCAAGGGGTATTACATCGATCCAAATTCCATCGAAAACGGCATTTCGCCCGTGACGGGAATCCCGTATCAGTTTTACCGTATGATAAAAATTGACGCAAAGGCGAGGAAGCAATATGCAAGAGGCAGACCGCATGACGGCCAAGGAATACCGTGCGCGGCAGGATAGCCGCAAAAACCCATACAAGCAGATACAAGGAAAACAAAATCGGTACGCCGGAGCTTGCTTTGAAGAAATCATTAATGCTGCGTGCATTTACTACGACCAACAAAACATTGCCTACATTGAGAAAACCCCGGAGCCAATGGCGCCTATCCGCAGGATGGAACAAAACCGCTTTGTCGCGGTCTTTACGGAAAAGGCACAGTGCGATTATAAAGGCACTTATTCCGGCGGCCGAGCTATTGCGTTTGAGGCAAAGCATACGAGCAAAGATAGGATAATGCAAGTAGCCGTGACACCCAGACAATGGGGATGTTTGGATCGCCAAGAAGCAATGGGCGCTTGGTGCTTTGTACTGGTGTCCATTAAGACGCAAGACTTTTTTAGGGTCCCTTGGGGAGTATGGAAAAGCATGAAGAGGTATTTCGGCCGCAAATACCTCACTGCGGATGATATGGAGCCGTTTCGCGTACCGCAGAAAGGGAGCACTGTGATGTTTTTGGACCGCTACGGCGAAACCACGGTAACCCTGACGGAAATCGAGGAGGCAGAGCCATGATCTTTCTGGGCGGCCTGGTAGTAGGCGCATTTCTTGGTACATTACTTGGGGCCGTGGTTATGGCTGTATTTGTGGGAGGTGAGGCAGGAATGAATGAGGCTTTGTTTTCAAGCGGGAAAGATGATTGGGAAACCCCGCAGTATATTTTTGACGAACTTAATAGAGAATTTCACTTTACGCTAGATCCGTGCGCTGACTCTAAAAATCACAAATGTGATAGGTTTTTTACAATAGCCGATAATGGGCTTGCGCAGAATTGGGAAGGCGAAACGGTGTTTTGCAACCCGCCGTATTCACCAAAGAAAAAAGGGAATCCCGGGCAAGCAGAATGGATAAAGAAATGTTACATTGAATCCAAGAAGCTGGGTACCACGGTGGTTATGCTAATACCAGCAAGGACTGATACAGCCGCATTTCATGATTACATATACGGCAAGGCGGAAATTCGTTTCATACGTGGACGCATCAAGTTCGTGGGGGCAAAATACAGCGCCCCGTTTCCTAACATGATTGTGATTTTCCGAGGAGGGCGGCAAGGATGATGACGTTCGCGCAGAGGCTGAGGGCGCTCAAAAAAGGCAAAGGGGTCTCCTATTCCCGGATGGAAAAGGAAACAGGGATTAGTATTGCCATGTTATATCGATATGCATCCGACAGAACAGAGCCCAGGCTATCCTATCTCATCTGGCTGGCGGATTACTTCGGGGTTACGACGGATTATTTGTTAGGATGGGAGGATTAAAAATGAATTGGAGCGAATACGAGGACGATGTGTTAAAAGCGGGATATGAGGCTCACCGAACCGCTTCAGAAATTGCCGCAACTTTGGGGAGGACACCGGGGGCGGTACGCGGCCGTGCTTCCGCGCTAGGGATCACCAAGGCGAAATTACCAGAGCCGGAACAATCCGGATTTGAGAATGAGGCCGTTTGCCAATATTGCGGGCAAATCTCAATGCCGGGCGAAGAATGCAATTGCCCGGAGGCAAAGCGGGAGCGCAGAATCAAGGATCAAATACTTAGGGCGAAAAATACCATCCAAGAAGTTTTCGGCCGGGCTTGCCAGGATGAAGGGTATAAACCCGTCTCGGCAGAAAACATCGAAATCATGGACGCAGCTGCGGTGCAAATCGCAAATTACAAGATGCACGCCGTTTCGCTTGTGCTTTCGAGCGGGACGCGGGCAAAGCTTACCAGAGGCGCAAAAGGGGTTATCAAAGTAGAGCGATCGGAAACAAAAAAGACAACTTTGGAGGTAGGGGAATAACCGTGAACAGAATCACGCAGAAATTCAAGGGCGGATATGGTGTCATGGACAAATATGGAAACGCAAGTTGCAACGCCATCTGCAACGAAAATACCAAATGCGAGGGCTGTATCCTACAATCCGCCCTTGACCGCTTGGCGGCATACGAGGATACCGGTCTTTCGCCAGCAGAAGTTATGAGGCTCACGAGAAAATCGGAGGGACAAAAATGAAAGCAATGATCCACAAGGATGTGCCCTTGCAGGAATTGGTCTGGCATGGATTTCGAGACGACGGCGCGGTAATGATCCGCGAAGTAAAGCATCCGCTGCACTTGGTGGTAGATAAACGCACCAGGGAGCTTGTATTGCTCTCGCCGATGGGGCCAGCCGCATACATGGAGGCGCATCAAGAAAAATTCCGCGATTTGTTAAACCTTGGGATGGTTTATCTGGTAAAAACCGAATACGACAGAGGGTAATCGGATGCCTAGGAGAGACTTAAAATTAAGAGATTTTGGGATCACGGAACACATGTACCGCGAACTATACGAATTTTGCTTGCAGTACACCGAGAAAAAAGCAAAACTATATGATTGCTACAGCATCGGATCGCCAAGCCTCACGGGCCAGCCGCGCGGAAACGCAGACGGAAGCATCACAAGCCGCAACGCAGAAAAAGCCATCGCCTTATCCGCAGATATCGCAATGATCGAGCAGGCGGCCGTGGAAGCGGGGAAGGAGGAATATCCAAACCTCCTGAAAGCGGTGACCTGTGATTTACCGGGATATGTAATGCGCTTAAATTACGGCATGACATGGGGCGAGAATAAATTTCGGAATCAACGGAAACTGTTTTTCGTTGCTTTGGCAAAAAGAAAGGGATACATATGACAGGTAATTGTTTTGCGATAAGAGAGGGAA
>CATONX010000002.1 GCA_951801675.1 uncultured Eubacteriales bacterium
GCGGGGATGTCCTCAAAGTTCGCGGTGAGGGAAACCGCCTCGGCGGGCATGTTGAAGGTCAAAGTCTCGGTGGTCAGAGAAGTGCCGCCGGTGGGGGTAACAGTGCCGGCGTTGACGGTCCAGGAAACGAACCGCTTGCCCTGAGGCACGGTGGCGGTAACGGTGATGGCGGTGCCGGCCTCGGCGTTCGCCGGATTGGCGGTTCCGCCGACTACGGTAACGTCATAGGTGGAAGCGGGGATGTCCTCAAAGTTCGCGGTGAGGGAAACCGCCTCGGCGGGCATGTTGAAGGTCAAAGTCTCGGTGGTCAGGGAAGTGCTGCCGGTGGGGGTAACAGTGCCGGCGTTGACGGTCCAGGAAACGAACCGCTTGCCCTGGGGCACGGTAGCGGTAACGGTGATGGCGGTGCCGGCCTCGGCGTTCGCCGGATTGGCGGTTCCGCCGACCACGGTGACATCATAGGTTTCCACCGGAGGAGTGACCGAACCGGTGCCGGAAGCGGAAAGCAGGTCCGCCAGAGCGGTAGGGGCCTTGCCCGCATTATAGATGGCAATGCCGTTTATGTAGCCCTGCACGGCGTTGCCCCAGTTATAGGTCACGTCAAATTCCGGGTCGTAGACATTAATCTGAGCGAGAACCGCTTTCTTTTCCGCCTCGGTAATGCCGCCGACTTGAATGTTCAGCTGCCCATCGGTTACCGTGACAGGATAGGTGATGAAGTAGGGCTGGATGATACCGTCCACCTTGGGCAGCTTGGCAGTCTGAATATGCAGGTACTCGTGCTGCACGCCTTCGATGGTAAAGCGGGTGCCGTTCTTGGTAGCTTTCGCCATATTGCTGGCGTTGTCTCCGTTCATGTCGGCGCAGAAGATGACCACATCATAGGAGCCGTTGGGGATGTCCACAAAGAAGCTCCAGTTGTCACTCCCCAGCCAGGAGGAAGTCATGGGATCGTAGTAGAGTCCGTCCACCGCACCGCGGTTACGGCCGTTGCTGGAACTAAAGGTTAAGGCCGGATCCAGGCCGTAACCGCGTTCAGCGTTGTACGAAGTATTTTGATCGACCGGGATCCAATTCTCTTTCTCGGGAACAGTGCTTACGCCCAGATTATACCGCGCGATGGGCGCATCGGCGTCCGCTGCTGCAAAGGTTGCCAGCGGGAAGGCGGCAAGAACCATCAGCATGGACAGGACCAAAGCGAGAATCTTTTTCGGTTTCATACAGTTTACAGCTCCCTTTTCTAATTTTTATATCCAAAATCACGGATATAGGTATATTATACCGTAGTTTTTAAAATTATCAATACAAATTTGGCGGAAAGATGCAAAATTCCGCCAGAATTTTCCGACTTGTACGGCCAATTTTTATTGTTTTTTCCGCCTACTATAACTTATTGTATAAACAGAATTGTTTATTCCATAATTTGTCCCATGAAACCCTCTTGACAAGAGCAGATAAATGGAATATTGTATATATACGATATATACAATATATGCAGAAAGGATAGTTCCATGGATATCCTCATCAGCAATGCGGACGCCCGGCCCATTTATGAACAGATTGCGTCCCAGATCAAATCTCTCATCATGACCGGTGCGCTGCAGGCGGGGGACGCCCTGCCTTCTATGCGCCTGCTGGCCAAAGAGCTGCGCATCAGCGTCATTACCACCAAGCGGGCTTACGAGGAGCTCGAACAGGAAGGGTTCATCGAAACGGTAACCGGAAAGGGCAGCTTTGTGGCTGCCCGCAACACTGCCCTCATCCGGGAAAGCCAGCTGCACCTAGCCCAGGAGTACCTGGAAAAGGCGGTTGCCGTGGCGAAGAGCAGCGGCATTTCCCAGCAGGAGCTAATAGAGATTTTAAAGCTCCTTTATGAAGGCGAGTAAATAGAAACAAGAACCGTTGCCGTCCGAATCTGCATCGCGGTGCACAGAAAGCATCCCGGTAGGCTTAGGACAGGACAGAGAGGTGCGCGTATGGAATCGATTTTACAAGTTAAGGACCTAGTGAAACAGTATCGGGATTTTACTCTGGACCATGTGAGCTTTTCCCTGCCAGGTGGCTGTATCCTGGGGTTCATCGGCGAAAACGGCGCGGGTAAAACCACCACCCTCAAGCTGATTTTGAACCTGATCCATAAGGATAGCGGAGAAGTGACCTTGTTCGGGATGGACCATGTCAAGGAAGAGCGGCACATCAAGGAGCAGATCGGCGTCGTGTTTGACGAGAGTTATTTTCACGACACGCTTTCCCCCAAAGACATCGCCAGTGTGCTTAGCCGGGTTTATCCCACCTGGGACGATGGGCTGTTCGACCGGTATCTCAACCGGTTTTCCGTTCCCAAAGACAAGGTGCTCAAGGAATTTTCCCGTGGGATGAAGATGAAACTCTCCATTGCGTCCGCCCTGGCCCATAAACCGAAGCTGCTCATTCTCGACGAAGCCACCAGCGGCCTGGACCCGGTGGTGCGCAACGAAATTCTGGACGTGTTTATGGAGTTTATCCAGGATGAGACCCATTCCGTTTTGCTGTCCTCCCACATCACCAGCGACCTAGAAAGAATCGCCGACTATATTGTCTTTCTCCATAAGGGGAAAGTGGTGTTCGAGGAGCCCAAGGACGACCTGCTGGCCCGATATGGGATTTTGCGGTGCGGCACGGAGGTGTTTCGCCGCCTGGACCGGTCCGAGAAGGTGGGCTACCGCCAAAGCCAGTTCGGCTACGAGGTGCTGGTGAAGGACCGGGCGGCCATCCGCCGGCGGTATCCCGGCGCTGTGGTGGACGCGGCTACCATTGAGGATATTATGCTTTTCTACGTTAGGGGGGAACAGCAATGAAAGGCTTATTGGTAAAGGACCTGCTGGTGCTTCGCAAATATGCGCGCACCATGGTGGTGTTCGTCTTGGTTTATATTGTGATCTTCTCCATGCTTGATTCGGTGGATGTTATCTCCGGCATGGTGACGCTGGTGCTGGCTATGATGTCGGTGGCCACCTTTTCTTACGACGAGCTGGCGAAATGGGACCGTTTCGGGCTGACCATGCCGGTCAGCCGCAACCAGGTGGTAGCCAGCCGATACCTGGTGTGCCTGCTGTTTACGCTGATCGGCGGGGTTGTGACCCTGGTGTTCCGCCTGGGATTCGGGTATTTTCGCAATACGGGCGATCCGGCGGAGAGTCTGCTGTCCTCCTATGTCATCCTGTCCGTAGCAGTGCTGTTTCTTAGCCTGATCCTGCCCTTCCTCTATAAATTTGGGCCGGAACGGGGCAGGCTCTTCATGATCTTGGTGTTTCTCCTGCCTTCCATGCTGCTGCTCTTTTTCAAGGATTCGGTTTTTGGCCTGTTTCCTTCGGAGGAAACAATAGAGCAAGCCCTAATTTTCATCCTTCCCATCGCCTTGGCGGCGCTTTTGCTCTCCTTTTACATCTCTTGCCGTATTTACGCAAAAAAAGAGTTCTGAACTCGGAAAAGAAAGGCCGGACGGTCAGCCGCCCGGCCTTTCTTTTTTTCGTATTTATGCTACAATAATGCAAATAAACACCGTTTTTATGAAGAGGCCGGCCGGAGGGGGGAACCGCACCAATCCTTGGCCGCCAGGAAAACGAAAAATCCACCCACCGGAGGAACCCGCTATGCCGTACTTGACCGCCTTTGTTCCAGAATCCGCCCAGCCCGCCGTGGAGGCTGCCACTCCTGCCGCCTGTTATGCGCGCTTCGCCGCGGCCGGGTACCTGATGCAGGAGCTGGCCGCCCTTCTCTATCGGGAAGGAAACGTCCCTTTTGACCACATTCTTTTCCCTTATGCGGACGCGCTGCTCTTATCCCAGACCCAGCCCGCTTTCTGGGGGGATTGCCTGTGCGCGAGGGTGTCACAGCCGCTGGCGGACCGCCTTCCCGCCCTGCTCGAGGCGCATTTTCGCCCCATCCTGCCCATTCGTTGGGAGATTGCGCCGTCCAGGGGAGAGGGACCGGTACAAACCGGATTACTGGAGGGGGATACGCGCGGATACTCCCTCTATACGCAGGAAGGGGCCGGCCCTCTTTTTGCGCCGGATGGAAGCTTGGCCGCGGCGCCGGGCGGTGTCCTGTTGCTGGAATTTACCTGTTTTGGCCGGGAAGGGCAGCGTCTGGGCCCTGACTGGCAGGTGCGCCGCAGCGCCCGGCAGTTCTTCTCCTTCTGTGAGGTGGCGGCGCGGCTGGGCCGGCAAGAGGACGCGGTTGTTACATATGCTTCCAACGGAAGGCTTTCGTTGCTGGTCCCGGAAGAAAAACAGTCGAAAATCCAAAAAATGATGATGAATCTTACTGCAACAATTCCGATTACCGGCATATTTTCAGTTGTAATTCGACAGAGATTCATGATATAATATTCTGACAAATATATGACAGGCGGCGTTTGTTTGCCTGTTTTGAGGTGATTAAACTTGCCGCAGCTAGATCCCAGCGTACCCAAGCACAAAGCGTTAAGCGAATACATCCGCCAGCAGATTGCAGACGGCGTTTTCCGCCGGGGCGATAAGCTCACATCGGAGAATACCCTGGCGGAAGAATTTAACATCAGCCGTCAGACGGTGCGCCAGGCCATCGGCACACTGGAGACGGAGGGAATTTTGGTTCGCCGGCGGGGAAGCGGAACCTATATCAACGCCTCCCCCGTCAAAAGCCACCGTACCATGACCATTGGCGTCATCATCACCTATGTGGACAGCTACATCTTTCCCGATATTATCAAAGGAATCGAGCAGGTGCTCACCAGCAAAGGGTACACCATGTCTCTGGGCGTTACCCACAACCGGGTGGAGAATGAAACCCGCCTTTTAACCTCCCTTCTGGAAAAAGGAGTGGACGGGATCATCGCGGAGGGAACCAAGACCGCCCTGCCCAATCCCAACCTGCATTTGTATGAGCAGCTCAACCGTTGCCGGATTCCCTATGTGTTCATGAACGGGTATTACCGGGCGCTTCCCTGCTGCTATGTGGTGACCGATGACCGCGGCACCGGCTACAAGGCCACCGAGCTTCTGCGCAAAGCGGGACACAGCCATATCGGCGGCATTTTCAAGACGGACGATATGCAGGGCCACGAGCGGTATGCGGGCTTTATCCAGCAGCTGCACGAGTCGGGCGCGGAGCTCGACGAGGATGCGGTGCTGTGGTACTCCACCGGAGATCTCATCAGCCTGCTCAGCGGAGATTACGACAAGCAGGTGATGAAACGCTTGGAACTCTGTACTGGCGTGGTCTGTTACAACGATGATGTGGCCATGCGGCTTATGGAGCTGTTAAAACGCTGCGGGCGGCGGGTGCCGGAGGACATCTCCATTGTTTCCATTGACAACGCCCGTATGTCCAAGCTGGCCGATCCCCCTCTGACTACGTTTGAGCATCCCAGCGAAGCGATGGGACGGGAGGCTGCCCTTCGCCTTTGCAATATGATCGACACTGGTATGCGGGACGCGCCGGTTGTGATGGACATGCCTCTAGTGGAGCGCCAGTCCATCGCGCTTTATACCCCGCAATATGGAGAGAACCGATGAAGCGCAGCCGGCATTTTTTCGCAATGCTTTCCAGGATGAAGTACATCAGCCGGTGGGGCCTGATGCGAAACACCCGCAGCGAGAACTTGAGCGAGCACAGCTTGGAAACGGCGGTGCTGGCCCACGGGCTGGCAGTGATCCGAAACCGCAGGTTCGGCGGAGAGATAGACCCTCAGCGGGCGGCGACCCTGGCGATTTTTCACGACGTACCGGAAATTCTTACCGGGGACCTGCCCACCCCGGTCAAATACTTTAACCCGAAAATTCGGGATGCCTACCACACGGTGGAGGAGGAAGCGAGCCGGCGGCTCCTTTCTTCCTTGCCGGAGGACTTGGCGCCGGATTATGAGGATTTGTTTTTTCACCGCCCGGATGAGGAGGAACTGTGGCGCATCGTCAAGGCGGCCGACAAGCTTTCCGCCCTTATCAAGTGCATCGAAGAGGAAAAGACGGGAAATCGGGAGTTTATGGAAGCGTCCCGTTCTCTGCGCCGGTCTCTCGACGAGATGAACCTGCCGGAGGTGCGGTGCTTTTTGGAGGAGTTCCTGCCCTCCTATTCCCTTTCCTTGGACGAGCAGGATGAATGAGAATCACAGCTGCGCGGACCGCTTCGGCCCGCGCGGTTTTTTTCCGGAAGGCCGGTATATACTAAGGAGTAGGATGGGAACCGACAATGCCGAAATTTTTTGTAGACGCCGTGTCCGGAAATACGGTGGAACTGACCGGACCGGACGGGGCGCATATCGCCAAATCCCTGCGCATGCGGGAAGGGGAAGAGCTGACGGTGTGTGACGCCCAAGGCTACGACCACCGCTGTACGGTCTTAAGCGTGCAGGGGGACCGGGTGGCGCTGCAGGTGCTGGAAAAGAAACGGTGCGAAGCCGAGCCGTCTCTTGCGGTCACCCTGTTTCAGTGCCTGACCAAAGGGGAGAAGATGGACACCATCGTGCAGAAATCGGTGGAGCTGGGTGTAGAGCGGATCGTTCCGGTGCTTTCTTGCCGCAGCATTTCCCGGCCGGACGAAAAAGCCGCCGTCAAAAAGCGGGAGCGGTGGCAGAAAATCGCCCGGGAGGCGGCCATGCAGGCGGGCCGGGGAAAAATTCCGCAGGTAGCGCCGGTGACCGGCTTTAACGAAGCGGTGAAGGCGCTTTCCGCCTTCCCGGTCGCCGCTGTCTGCTACGAAGGAGGCGGGGAACCGCTCTCTTCGCTCATGCAGCCGTCTCCTTCGTCGGCCGCCTTGTTCATCGGGCCGGAGGGAGGCATCGCGCCGGAGGAAATCGCTGCTTTAAAGGAAGCGGGAGGAAGAATCGTTACCCTGGGCCCACGCATCCTGCGCACCGAGACCGCACCCTTGGCCGCCTTGTGCGCCATCCTTTTCGCCACGGGAAACATGGAATAAAACAAAGGCTCTGCGAAGAGAGAAAACCCGGCTGCCGGGTAAGGCTGCCGCTCTCTTCACAGGGATGGCCTTTTAGGAGGAACCGCTATGCAAAAACAAAAACGGGTCGCTGCCATTCACGATATTTCCGGCTTCGGTCGGTGCTCTCTCACGGTGGCCCTTCCCATTCTGTCCGCCGCTGGGGTGGAATGCAGCGTCATGCCCACTGCCGTCCTCTCTACCCATACAGGAGGCTTTACCGGCTTTACCTATCGGGACTTGACCGAGGACCTGCTTCCCATCGCCCGGCACTGGCAGTCTCTTTCCCTTACCTTTGACGCGCTCTATTCGGGGTTTCTGGGTTCTTTTGAGCAGCTTAAGCTGGTGGGAGAGATTTTTGACTGCTTTCGCACCTCGGACAACCTGATTCTGGTGGATCCGGTGATGGGAGACGAGGGCAAGCTCTATTCGGTTTACTCACCTGACATGGCCAAGGGTATGGCCAAGCTCTGCGCCAAGGCGGACGTCATTGTTCCCAACCTGACGGAAGCCGCCTTCCTGCTGGGGGAAGACTACCGCCCCGGCCCTTATGAGGAAAGCTACATCCGTAAAACCGCGCAGAAGCTTTCGGATTTGGGGCCGAAAAAAGTGGTGCTCACCGGCGTCAGTTTCGACGACCGGCTGTTAGGCGCTGCCAGCTTTGACCGGGATACCGGCCGGCTTGCATTTTACGGCAGAGAAAGGGTGGAGGGATACTACCATGGAACCGGGGATGTATTCGGCAGCACGCTGCTGAGCGGCCTGATGAACGGTGCTTCCCTGACCGATGCCGCCCGTCTGGCGGTGGATTTTACCCACGGCTGCATCCTGCGCACCAAGGCTGAGGACACCGACCGGCGCTGGGGCGTGGACTTTGAGCGGGAGCTGCCCCGCCTCATCGAACGGTTACAGGGAAAAGGCGGGTTATAAGAAAGAAATTTGCGGTGTAAAATCTCGAAAAAAACGCTCGCTCTATAAAGATATGGGAATGTTCGAGAAGGAAAATTGATACGGCTGTCTATTTGCGCGCTTTGTTTTCATTGATGGGCCCTGATGTCTCTGTGCGCTGCCGTTTTCGCCGCCGTCCATAAACGGCGAAGGAGGTATTTGGGCGGCAGTTGGTTTTGCCCGGTACTGAAAACGGGCGGATAGGATAGGCGCGGGATAAAAGACAAAAAGGCTGTGGCACCGTTTCGGTGCCACAGCCTTTTTGTCCTTTTAGGAAAGCAGTTCGTTGAGCGCTTCTTGGTATTCCCCTTCCGACCGGGCGCCCACCAGCGTGTTGACCACCTTGCCATTCTGGAAGAAGAGGAGAGAGGGGATGGTGGATACCCCGTACTGCTGGGCAAGCTCCATTTCCTCGTCGATGTTGACCTTTCCCACTACCGCTTTGCCTTCGTACTGTTCCGCCAGCCGGTCTACAATAGGACCGACCGCGCGGCAGGGGCCGCACCAGCTGGCCCAGAAGTCGACCAGTGCCGCTTGGGCGGGCAGGATGCGTTCCTCAAAGTCCTCCTTGGACAGATGCAGCGCTTGCATTTCTGACATCGGCACAATACCTCCCATGAGTTGATGTCACTAGTGTTCTCGGTTTCGCGGAAATCATACGGGAAGAAAGAAAATGCAGCCAAACGCCAAAAAATGGAAATTGTTCGGAAGGGAATCCGAAAGCTTTTCCGCCTGTTTCCCTGCCTTTTGATAGACTGCCGTAAGCGTTAGAAATGAGATGAAATTTAGAATGAGTAGATCAAAAAAAGTAATGTTTTGTATGATTCATAAAGAAAAACAGAAAAATTCAATTCATTTTCAGAATTTTGTCTAGACTGATTCGAAATATATTGTGCAATATGTACATACTTATCGAAAATTTGGGAATTATTTCTCTGGTTTTGCTTGCAAAATGGAAACAATTGTATTATAATTGTTCCGTACTTCGAAAATAAGTTCTTTATTTTGTAAGTACAAATTACAGCGATGATTAAGAAGGAGGCAACAAAATGTCAAAGCGTAAGCCAATTGTGAAGGCGATTTCACTGCTTGCAGCGGCGGCGATGATGGCAACCGTCACCACCGGCGCGGTAAGCGCGGCTCCCGGCGATTCCTCTCCGGTACGGCAGATGGAATACCTGGACAGAGGTCTGGTCACCATGCAGAAGGCGGACGGTATCTACATGAGCTGGCGCTTTTTGGGAACCGACCCGGACGACGTCAGTTTCAACATTTACCGTGACAACGTCAAGATCGCAACCGTAAGCGACTGCACCAATTACACCGATCCGGACGGCGACGAGTATTCTGAGTACGCGGTATCCGCAATCATCGACGGCGTGGAAAGCCCTGCGGAAGGCTCCAACCTTCCGGTGCTGGCCCAAAATGGTTCCGCAAACGGCAATTTTATCGAGCTCAAACTCGAAAATCCCGGCCCGAGAGCGTCCATCCAGTTCCGCAACGCGAGAGCGGACCTGTATGCGGCCACCGGCAAGTATTACTATATGCCGGTTGATCTGGACAGACTCAACCAGATGCAGACGGTAGTCAAAAATTATAACGAAGGAAGAATTACCAAAGAAGCCTACGATGCGGCGGTCGCACAATTCCGTGATTATACCAATAAGCTGGGCCTCGATGAGACCGGCGGCAACGGTCCGACCCTGCGTCAGCTCGGCTATACCGAGGAAGGCGTTACGCCTCTTCGCACCGATGCAGAGGGCAAGCTGATGTACCGCACCGCCACTTATACCTCCAACGACATGTCCACCGCGGATCTGGACGGCGACGGCCAATACGAGCTGATCGTCAAGTGGGATCCTTCCGATTCCCGCGATTCCATGATCTCCTATGAGACCTCCGCTCCCTGCGTGATCGACGCATACGACATCGTGGACGGACAAGCTGTCCTGATGTGGAGAATCGACATGGGTTACAACATCCGTGCCGGCGCTCACGACACGCAGATGCAGGTCTATGACTTTGACGGCGACGGCAAGGGTGAGATCATCCTGCGCACCGCCGACGGCACCACCTCCGGCACCGTCACCGACGGTGTTTACACCCCGGCTTATGTGGTGGGCAATCAGGACGCCGCCAACATCGAGCAGTACCTGATTCAGGGTAACGCCGAAAAGGTAAACGCCCTGACCACCAATATTCTGAAGAATTATTCCATCGTCTGGGAAGATCCGGTTTACAACAACAATGCCGGTGAAGCGGGCCAGGACGGCTACATCACCACCGGTTCCTATAAGGGCAACTTTATGGACCAGACCTGGTGTAAGGTATTCTGCTACGGTCCCTCCTCCGGACCTGGCGACGAATACATCACCGCTTTTGACGGCGAAACCGGTAAGATCCTCGATGCGGTTCCTTATCAGTTCGCCATTACGGAAGATATGTGGGGCATCACGCCTTACTGCCGCAGAAGCGCAGGCTGCTCGGGTAAAATCCAGGAATCCGACGCTGCCCATATCAAGGCGGACCCGACGTATGTTCCTCAGTATTTCTGGGTGGAAAACGACAATGCCAACGACATCGGCAACAACTACATGATGTTCAACGATTCCACCGGAAACCGGTCCGGTCGTTTCCTCGGCGCGGTTGCGACCCTCGACGGAAAAACTCCCAGCGCGCTGATCGTGCGCGGTTACTATGCCAGAACCACCATCGCGGCTTACACCATCAAGGACAACAAGCTGGTGCCCACCGCGACCTTTGATTCCTCCGAGTATGAGAATCATCTGGATTACGAATGCCGCGGCAACCATAACATGGGTGCTGCCGACATCGACAACGACGGCATGGACGAGGTGATTTACGGCTCCATGGCGTGGGATCTGGACGGCAACAAGCTGGTTCCCAAGTATGTGGTCGGTGTCTCGATGCCTGACACGCAAAAGGCTCCGGCTTCCGGAACCGCTATGGATCCGAAGGCAGGCTACAATGAGGACGGTTCCATTAAGGAAGGCTATCGGTTCTCTTATAACTACCATGGCGACGCCATTCACATCCTTCCGATGGATAAGACCAATCGGATGGTCGTTATGACCCCGCATGAAGACTCCGGCGACGCGGTGCGCGGCTGGGCGGCTTCTATGGACGTGCATGACGCGGCCACCGGCGAAGTGCTGGCCATGTCCTGGCGCTCTGGCGACCAGGGACGCGGCGCGGCCGGCAACGTGGATCCGTGGAATCCGGATACCATCGTTGCGACCGGCAACATCTCCATCAACCTGAAAACCGGTCAAAAGAGCAGCGTGGGTGCCGGCTCCAACGGCCTCATCTACTGGACTGGTTCTCTGGTTACCCAGATCCTCAACAGCACCATCGATCAGGTTGGCGCCAACAATAGAACCGAACGTGTCATGAGCTTCTCCGGCGCGTCCTTCAACAACGGCTCCAAGACCAACACCGGCCTGCAGGCGGACCTGTTCGGTGACTGGCGCGAAGAGCTGGTTCTGCGCTCCGGCGCCGACACCATCCGTATCTACACCACAAATATGCCCACCCAGTATAAGATCCGTACCCTGATGCATGACCCGGCTTACCGCAACGGCGTTGCCTGCGAGAACACCGCTTACAACCAGAGCCCGCATCCGGGCTTCTTCCTGGGTTATGAAGGCGATGTGACCGAGGTCAACAAGGTCAATGGCTCCATCATTCCCAACTCCGATCCGATCATTGCGACTGGCAAGAGAGACGACATCTCCATTGTTACTCCGGAGAACAAGCTCCCCACTACTGCCACCGCTTCCGCTCTCGCCTATCAGCCCAACGAGAAGATCACCATTACGGTGAATGCGCCGGCAGGGATGGAAAAGGTTTGGCTGGTCAACGAGTGGGGCGACGGCCTGGCTGCTGATACCACCGTTGCGAAGGACACCGACCGGGATATCTGGACCTTTGAGTTTACCCTCGGCACCAAGGGCGACCGTACGCTGACGGTTATGGCAGACGGCCTGCGTCAGTGCGAGGTAAGCTTCGTTATCACCAACGAGTCGGTCGCGCCTCCCGCCCAGGAAGCCCCCCAGGCAATCTCTGCAAAAGGAAAGACGACCGTCAAGGTTAACGAGCCCTTTGCAGTTACCATTCAGACCAACCAGGCGGTTTCCTTTGTCCGTCTCTTCAACGAGAGCGGCATGGGCCTTGCTCCGATTTCCCTGAGCTATGTGGACAATGCGGACGGCACCCGTACCTGGACGTACACCACCAGTGTCGGTTCCGTTGGCACTCGTACCCTTAACGTGCGCGTAGCCGGAGCGGATCGTGTGTACGAAGCCACTGATGTCAACTACACGGTGAGAATCACTCGGTAGTATTGACGTTAGAACAGCACCCAAAAAAACGATCATAGCGGCAGCGGCGCAGGGACCGGATGGCACTCCCGGGTTTATACCGTCGTGCAAAGGCGTGCAGACACTGGCTGCGCATTCAAAAATGCCGCTGCGTGCTTGAAAAACTTGTACTGATAACTGATATAAAAAAATCAATAGACTACCAATCCAAATATTACCTGAAAGGCGGCGAAAAGTTTCTGTTTGATATAAAAAGAGCAGGAAAAAGAAATGTAATGGCAAGTGATACAAAAAAATTCATATTCTTATACAAAAATATATGTTTTGGTTTGGGATATTTGTCTTAAAGTTTGGTTTACAAAAATTTGATGCAAGATTCACAAAAAGGTACAGACAATTCAAGGCATTCTATCAATTGACTAAATTTTTTTATGTTGATAAGATAATTAATGTTCAACTGTGTGCCATACACAGAATAAACGAACAAAAAAGAAAAGGAGATGGACAGAGTATGAAAGCAAAGAAACTCTTGGCAGTTCTTCTGAGCCTGGCGATGATCGCGACCATGTTCCCGGTTGTTGTCTTTGGTGCGGATGAACCGTCCGACCTGCTGCCGACCTACCAGTTCGACTTTGGTATGACGTCAACGCCGGTTATGGCGGGATGGACTCCTGTCACCATTAACGCTCAAAAGAATCCCTCAGAGGCGTCGAGTACCATGTACTCGGCAGGAAGCGGGTACGGCTTCATCAGCCCGATTAGCAGTCTGATTTCCCGTGACCGCAGCAGCGGCAACACCTATGGCGCCAACCAGATGGAACGGGACTGGGTAGGCTCCAAGGACTGGCAGTTTAAGGCGGACGTGAAGCCCGGCACCTACAACGTCATCGTGTACTGCACCGATATGCTGGCCGGCACCGCCAACAACGTGGATATCAATATCAACGGCCAGGATTATGCCAGCATGAAGGCTGTCAAGGTGGAAACCAATCAGGGCATGACCTATGCGCTGATCGAAAACCTGACCGTGACGGCGGAAAACAGCAGTTTCCTCTTCCACTTTACCTCCACCAATTCCGGCTACGTCAACGGCATCGAGATTTTCGATCCCCGTTCCAGCCGTACGCCCTCCCTTGTCAGCGTGACCAACCCCTCTGAGGCGGTTATCTACAAGGGCGAATCCCTCCCCACTCCTCCCTCCACTGTAAAGGTCAAGCTGAGTGACAACAAGGAATTGGATGCCACCATCGGCGAATGGAAACTGGACAAGGAATTTGATCCCAATAACTTCACCACTTATACATATACCGGCACCATCCCTGCGGTGGAAGGTGTGTTCACCAACGACGGGAATATGACGGCAACCTTCAAGGTCACCTACCTGGAGAAGCCCTATATCTCCACCGTGATGGACACCACACCTATCCTGCTTACCTCCGGTAAGCCGCTGCCCTCCTTCCCGACGCAGGTGGAGGTTAAGCTCAATAACGGTACCATCGCTACCGTCCAGGTAGGCGAATGGACCTCCGAGAATCCCTTCAATCCGGACGTGTTCGGCACCTACACCTACACCGCCGACTTGGTGGTTACGGACGCGTTCAATAACATCAATAACCTCAAAGCAACCCAGAAGGTGAACTATCTGCAGGAAACCCCTGCCTATAATTCCAAGGACCGTTCCATGGAATGGCTGGACCGCGGCGTGATCGCCATGAAGTCCACCGACGGCATCTTCATCTCCTGGCGCCTGCTCGCTTCCGAGTATGGCACGGACATTGCGTTCAACATCTACCGCAACGGCGAGAAGATCAACGCAGCGCCCATCACCGATAAGACCAACTACGTCGATGTGGACGGCAAGGAAGGCGATCTTTACCGTGTAGAAACCATCTTAGAGGGCAAGAGCACCCTTTCGAAGGAAGTCAGCGCCCTCCAGGATAATTATCTCGAGCTCCCGATCCAGAACCCGGGCAACCATCCGGTGGTTACCGGTGCCGGTTCCGGTGCTACTTACACCGCCAACGACTGCTCCGCGGCGGATGTGGACGGCGATGGCGAGTACGAGATTCTGGTGAAATGGTATCCCACCAACCAGTTTGACTCCGCCTCCGGCAAGCTGAGCAGCCCGACCATCTTCGACTGCTATAAGCTCGACGGCACCGCCCTGTGGAGAATCAACCTGGGTTACAACATTTCCTCCGGTGCTCACTTCAGCCAGTTCATGTTCTATGATTTCGATCAGGACGGCAAGGCTGAGTTCGTCGTCAAGACGGCGGACGGCACCAAGGTTTATGCGCCTGACGAAAACGGCAAGCTTCCCACCTATGAGGAAGAAGAAGCCGGTAAGGGCCTCATCGGCGTCGTGGGTGACCCGACCAAGAACGGCACCTACATCGCTTACGATGCCAACCCTGCCATGCAGGAAGCCATTGCCAATGGCACCATTTCCCGCGGCAAGACCGGTCACGCCTGGGGCGGCCCGGAATATCTGACCGCGTTTAACGGCATGACCGGTGAGATCATCGACACCACCAACTACTATCCCGCGGTACAAGGCGAGGTCACCGGCAACCAGAGCTGGTGGGGCGACGATACCTTCAACCGTGCGGACCGCTTCTGCGGCGCGGTTGGTTACATCCCCAACCCCAACAACAAAGAGCAGGCCATCCCGGCCGCTATCATGCAGCGCGGTTACTATAAGAGAACTGCCATTGCCGCCTACGTGCTCATCGACGGCAAGCTGCAGCAGGCCTGGAAGATTTCCACCGAAGATAATCCCTATGTCTATGGCCGCGGCGTGCATACCTCCGCTGCTGCGGACATCGACGGTGACGGCTTTGACGAGTACATCACCGGCGCCATGGCCATCGATCAGGACGGCACCCTCCTGTGGGCGCTGGATCCCGATAAGGCAAGCGCCGATCTGCACGGCGACGCTCTGCACATCGCCGCCATGCTCCCCCAGACCACCAACCTGCAGGTTATGCAGCCCTATGAGAACAAGAGCTCTACCTATGACTTCACTGTAGTGGACGGCGTTTCCGGCTCCATTGTCTTCGGTGACCGGAAGGTCGGCAGCTACGACACCGGCCGCGGCTGCGCCGGCAACATTACCCCGAACCCGGGCTACGAAGTCTGGGCCCATCGTCCCAACAGTGAGAACCCCGATCAGGCGAGAACCGGTTCCATTTACTCTGCGGACGGCAAGGTAGTCGTGGAAGAGAAGCCCATGGGCTTCCTGTGCAACTGGACCGCTTACTGGGACGGCGACCTGCTCGCCGAACTGCCCGACGGCCAGGATCCGACTGCTGCCAACGGCGATACCGCCCAGACCGTCTATAAGTACAACTGGGAAACCAATGAAATGGATGTTCTGGATGTCTTCGAAGGCACCTTCACCAACAACGGCACCAAGAACACCCCGAACCTGTCCGCCGACCTGCTGGGCGACTGGCGTGAGGAAATCGTCGCGAGAACAGAGGATTCTTCCGCCCTGCGGATCTACTCCACCACCATCCCGACCGATTACATGATCTACACCCTCATGCACGATCCCACATACCGCCTGGCCATCGCCAGACAGAACACTGCGTACAACCAGCCGCCGCACCTGGGTTACTACCTGGGCGAGGACAACAAGGATCAGGTTCTGGCTATGGAGCTTCCCACCTATGCGATGCATTACACCAATGCACCGATTGAGATTTCTGCCTCTGCGGACAAGGAAGCCTATACGCCCAATGAGACCATTACGGTCAATGTCACCACCGATAAGAACGTGAATAAGGCCTACCTGGTCAGCGAGACCGGCATGGGCCTGGCCACCACCCGTTCCTTCGTGGAGAATGAAGACGGTTCCATCACCTGGACCCTGACCTTCTCTCTGGCCACCAAGGGCGCTCGTACCCTGAGCGTGTACACCGACGGCGTTGATACCGGCGTGGATGTCAGCTTCTATGTCGGCGAAGCATCGGTTGCCCCGGGCACCGACGAGGTCAAGCTGATCAGCGCGACGATGGATCCGACCGGCAAGGTCAACGAGCCCATCACCGCTACCATCAAGACCTCCACCAACGTTGCCAAGGTTCGCCTCTTCAACGAGAGCGGCATGGGCCTCGCTCCCACCACCTGCACCTATGTGGACGAGGGCGATGTTCGTACCTGGACCTATACCCTCAGCGTCGGTACTCCTGGCCCCCGTAACTTTACGGTAAAGGCTGCCGGTTCTGACCTTACCTGGGCGGAGAATACTCTGAGCCTGCAGGTTCGCGTTACCCGGTAACGGCACAACATCAATCCCATCGCACAAAGAAAGCCCCGCCTGCCCTTTCGGGTATGGCGGGGCTTTTTTGCCTGGCGGAAGATTTCCGATCAGGAAAACGGGTCCGGAAAAACAGTTTCCATATAAAAGACTTGATAAAAACGCATTGGTTCTGCCTGTATGCAAAGACGACTTCCTGATGAGGAAAGCAACTGTATAAAAAATTCGTTGCTACTTAAATACATATAGTATTATATAAATTTGATTATGCGTTTTGGAATTAATTTTTGCCCGAATAAAGCGCGTTTCCTTCATAGAAAAGCAAAAAGCGGCCCAGGAAAATGATTCAGCCCGGCCTGATCAGACAGGCCGGGCTGAACCGGTAGAAAGGAGAAAAGAGGAATGAAACTAATTATTTGGTCAGGCTAAACTGGATGGTCTTATCCGAATCGATCCATTTGCCTTCGGCGCCCTGCGCCTTCGCTGTCAGTGTACGCGAGCCGGGAGAACCCAGCGACAACGTCACCGTCCAGATGCGTTCGCCGCCCTCGTCCACATAAGTGGGAGTGGTAGAAGCGGCAAGGCCTGCGCCGGACTCGTTGAAGAACGCTACCTTGGTGACTGCGGTGGTAGTCCTGATCTCGAATGTAATCGGGGTATTGACCTTCATCGTTCCCGATACCAGTTTGACCCCATTGACCTGCGGATTGTCCCCCACCGGAGGTGCAACCGGCTTGCTGCCAACCGCAAACGACACGGCTACGCCGGACGCGGTCAAAACGCCGTCTTCCCCGGCTGCTAAAACGTTGAGCGTACGGCTGCCAGCGGTACCCAGCGGGAACTGAAGCGTCCATACTTTGTAGTTGCCCACCGTCTCCACGCCCGTAAAGGCCGCCAGGCCCAGGCCGGCTTCGGTTTGCAGCGCTACCTGGTTGACGTTTGTAGGCGTAGAGATGGTCGCGGTGATGGTTTCGTTGACCAGATACTGATCTTGGTCGGTGTTTGCGTTATAAACCGTGGAAGAAAGCTTGGGCTGGATGGACTGGAAGTAAACGTCCATACGCATATCCGAGCCATAATAGTAGCCCGTGTATGCCGGCTGGTTATACTCACCCTGCTGGCGGTTAATTTCCACCCGGTAGCGCCGGTCGGACATCAAAGTTGCCAGCTTGTGGGTGGAATCTTCGGCGTTAAAATAGATGCGCAGCTCTGGCCCTGCTTCGTTGGTGGTGCCCAGAACCAGCTCTTCGCGGTAGTCGCCCAGAAGGTCAGCCTTGATGGCGGGCTGGCCCTTGGTGCCGCCGTGGACCAGGGTATCCTTGGTGCGCAGAATGTTGGTAAACGCGCCGCCCTTTCCATCGGAATCCTGAAGGGTCACGTTGGCTGCGGCGCCTAAGGTGCCGTTGGTGCCCGCAACTACCTGCGTGGTGAGATTGGGCCGCCAGTTAATGGTGAAATTGGTGCCCACGGAGGGGTTATACGCGGACTTTGTGCCGTCATACTGACGCAGACCGCCCAAAATGCCGATGGGCGTGGTACGGGTGCGGTTGTTGTTTCCTACCACCTGCCAGCCGGGCTCGTCGGTAAACTTGCCCATGGTGGCGCGTCCATGGTAGAGGCTGGAGCCGGACCAGGCTTCGGCGGTGCCGTTTGCGTCAAAGTAGACGATTTCGCCGGTGTTGGCGTTTTGCATAATCGCGCCGACCCATCCGCCTTCCGCGGTATCCATCCAGGTCATGGGATCGGTCTGGTCGGGATGGAGGTACGCCACCTGAATGGCGTTGCCGTGCTGGATCTTATCCCAGGTGCCGGGGCCCACGCCCGGTTCGGTAGAGGTGGAACCGTTTGCAAAATGCCAGTAGTATTCCACGTGGCGGATGCTGCCGTCGCTGTTGTAGGTGACGCCGCCGTGGATGATCTCATCGTACCCGTCGCCGTCCACGTCCATGATGCTCATTTGATGCTGACCCTGTTCGGTGGCCGAGTAGCCCTTGCCGTTTTCGTCCCGGACCACATCGCGGGGAGTCTTGGGATCAAACACGTTCGGACCTTCACCGCGGCCCGGGCCGCCGTGGGTCCGGCTGTAAGCGACGCGTCCGCCGCTGTTGTTGTTGGCGCTGTTTTTAAACGGGTTGGGACATACTTCAAAGCCCGTGTCGGCGATGACCTTGCTGGTCAGATTTTCGCCGTCCCAATCATAGCGGGTAAAGGTGGTGCGGGAATAGTAGCCGCGTCCCACCAGAGAGCTGGGGTTCTTGCCGGGGCCGTCCAGGTATGCTGCGGAACTCTTGCTGCGCTCCACCCGGTTCATGGGCTCGACGGTGGCGGTAAAATCGTTCCACAGAATGCCGATGTCCGGATAGTACTTGCCGGTGACGGGGTCTTTCATACCGGCCTGCACGGCATAGGGAATGGTGTCCATCTCTGCGCCCGTGGTGCCGTTGAACACGGTGTAGAATTCCGGCGCATCGATCACGTGGCCGCTGACAAACCGGTTTTGGGGATTGCGGTTGGCATAGAAGAGATGTGCCAGGGCCAGGGCTTCTTCGTCGGTAATGACGTGCTTTTTAAACGCAGCGGGATCCTTAGGCATGGCGTTGAGGATTTCCCACTGCTCCTGAGTCCAGCCGGTGTCGGCCGCACTTTCGACAAAGGTGTTGTAGGTTCCGGCGGTGCCTACCGGACCGGCTTCCTGCCCGTCCAGGCCCAGGCGCTCATAGTCGGCCGGGTACATGCCCAGCAGCACCTGCGGAGGATAGGCCCACCAGCCGTAGCCGCCGCGGTCTTCGTAGGCGTTGTATTCCAGGTTGGGGCCGTAATAGGCAGCCCGCACTTCAGGGTGATCCTGCCAGTTCTTAAAGAACTGGACCATCCACTGGAACAGCGTCCCGTTTTCCCGGGTAGCGGGAGTGGTAGTGCCGTCGTTGGTGCGGAAATCGTCCTCGTGGCTCCAGTTGCTCGTGCCGTCCCACCGGGTTTGGCCGGTTTCCACCATGGTGATGTAGGTGTAGGGAACGGAGTCGTCGTACACGCCGTTTTCAAAGCTTCTCCACTTGGAGCCGGGAGCGGTCTTGACTAAGAACTCGGCCTTGCCGTCTCCGTCCAGATCCTCCAGGTTGGGGGCGGAGTAGTGCTGGCCGGCGCGGATGTTGATGCCAAGGTTAATCTCCCACAAGATGGTGCCGTCCAGCTTATAGCACTGGTAAATAACCGGTGTGGTATAGTCGGGGTTGATCACGTCGGGGTTGTGGCCCTGCCACTTGATGACAAAGGAAAGCTGACCGGAGCCGTCCACATCGGCAACCTGCATTTCGTCCATGTAGTAAGGCCAGGTCTGGGTTTCACCGGCAATGGTGCTATGCGGCAGCGTCACGTCGGCAGGACGATGCAGCGGGAACGCCAGATAGCCGGAAATATCGGCTCCATTGCCGTTAGCATCGGCGTAGCCGTCCGTCAGACGGGGGGCAGGCTTGAGCACCTTGGAACGGCTGACGTATTCGCCGTTCATAACCGTAACGATCACATACTCGTCGTTGACCGTTCCGGCAGCGTCGAGATAGTCGGTACTGTCGGTGACATCGGCAATCTTTACGCCATTTTTGAAAACGGCGAAGTCGGTTCCCGTCAGGCGTTTGGCTGCATCGTCAAACCCGGTTGCTTCCTCGGGAAAGAGACGCCAGGAAAGGAACACACCGTTGCTCACGGCCGCGCAAAGGAAGCCGCGGTCCATTTCGCTTTCGTAGACATCGAATACGGCCTCCGGCAAGGAGGAAACCGTGCCTTCAGCGGCAGCCGTATTGACGGCGAGCGGGGATAGACATAGAGTCAGTGCCAAAATCAGGGATGCTATTTTCTTGCTTTTTGCCATTTTTCTACGCCTCCATTCTTCTTATGCATGGTTTTTTATGTTTTTCCGGCAGTTTTCCCTCCTTTTCATGCCATATATTTGCGGATTTGTGCGTATATGATTCCAGCATCCGCATCAGTCGGGCCGGAAAGCCGCATGATATCTGCGGCAGCTTGCAGAATATCCTCTTTTTTTGCAGGCTGCCCCCGATCTTTATGGAATACTGCAGATTTTTAAAATTCTCCCTTTTAATCTGAAAAATCAAGCGTACCGGTTTTATCTTTCTTCCACAACTGGAGAAAATCGCCTTTTATGATCTAGACGCATAAAGTGTACCAGTTTATGGATGTGAATACTATTGACATATTCCATAATCATAGTGGTAAAAATATATAAGATTTACCAAATATAAACGTTACTTCATGAAATATCTAAGTTTACCGGTACAATTAGAA
This sequence comes from uncultured Eubacteriales bacterium, assembly GCA_951801675.1. GTDB lineage: Bacteria > Bacillota > Clostridia > Oscillospirales > Acutalibacteraceae > Solibaculum_A. The sequence goes on from CATONX010000002.1 coordinate 20,806, forward strand.
CATGCGCTGCGGTATCTCTGCCGTCGTATAAAAACGCCCGAATCAGCTGTCATCAGCCGTTTCGGGCGCTTTTATACGACGGTTTAAGAAGGCGGCCGCAGATGAACCAATGCGGTCTTGCGATCGAATTATCATTTGGGAAGAACAGGGTTCCTCGAATTCAATCACATCCAGAGAAAATCACATGTTTGTGATAAGCATTCAGACCTACCTCTTGAAGTTTCCGGAAAAAAGGGGAAAGCGGGCGGCAATGAGTTTTGCTTCGGGCCGACGGCAGCGCTATTTGCGCCTGGTATGTTGCATTTCCATGTACAACAAAAAAGCCACCCTGTAAACAATCCGTTTACAGGGTGGCTTTTTTTGGTGACCCATCGGAGATTCGAACTCCGGACACCTTGATTAAAAGTCAAGTGCTCTGCCAACTGAGCTAATGGGTCAAATTTCAGTCACAGGCCTTTCCTACCGATCGCTTGGATAAGCCATAAAGTGACTAAAATATTATAGCAATGGAAGCATGGCTTGTCAAGTATTTATTCCCAGTCTGGCAGCAAGATATCCGTTCTATCCGTGCTTTTTATGGATGAATTTCACAAATAACCAAATCAGCATCACCATGGAGGCGCAGTATCCTAAGATTCCAAGGAAGGGAATCCCCAGAATCTGAGGCTGCATCTGCGTGGTGCAGATGAGGCTTGAGCCAATGAGGAGAGCGGCCGTAATGATGCCGACCACGATTTTATTGACCATTTTGTCCAGCTGGTTCAATGGTTCTTCCGAGCCGGTGATCTCCAGGTTGAGCTTTCCCTGCCCTTTGATGGCCATTTTCAAGGCGTCGGAAACCTGCGCGGGAATGTCCAGCGATTTGCGGGAGGTGGCCAGAAAGGACCGGCCCGCATGGCGGATTTCCCGTTTGAAATCGAACTCTTCCGCTAGGTTGCCGGAGAGATGGTTGGCCATAATCTGAATGAAATTGACCTGGGGACACACCCGGCTGAGCACTCCCTCAATGGTGACTACGCCCCGGCCCAGCATGGTGATCTCAGCGGGCATGGATATGTTGTGGTCAGCGGCAAGGGTGGTTAGCTCGGTGACGACTTTGCCCAAATCCATACTGCCAAGCTCCATACTGCCGTATTTCGTCAGCATGTCGTCGATGTCGGTATAAAGGCGGGCGTGGTTGATGCGGCCGTTGTGGTTGCCGATGGTCAGCAGGATGGTTTTGAGCTCATAAACGTCGGAGGTGACAATGGCCTTGACCGCGCGGCGAAAAAGCGCCTGGTCCCGAGGAGAAAGGCGCCCCATCATTCCCAGATCCAGCCAGATGACCTTCCCGCCTCGTACCCGGATGTTGCCCGGATGAGGGTCGGCGTGGAAAAAGGCGTCGTCAAGTATCTGCTTAACGTAGTTTTGCGCCAGCTTGATCCCGATTTCCTCCATGTCGTACCCGTGCTGCTCCAAGGCCTTCCCGTCGTCGAGCGAATAGCCGTCGATGTACTCCATCACCAGCAGCTGCGGCGTGGTCAGCTTCCACACCACCTGAGGCCAGCCGATGTAGGCGATGTCCGCGTTGCACTTGGCGAATTCCCGGATGTGGTCGGCTTCCACCAGGAAATCCATCTCCTGCTGGGCCACGTTCCACATTTCTCCCAGTACCGCCTTCAGGTCGATCACATCCCCCGCCGGACCGCTGACGAAATGCAGAAGGCCCACCGCCTTTTGCATCAGGCGGATGTCCCTTGACATGGTTTCCCGGATACCGGGACGCTGCACCTTGATGACCACGTCCGACCCGTCCAGAAGGGTCGCCCGGTGCACCTGGGCGATGGAGGCGGACCCCAGAGGCTGCTCGTCAATAAAGGAGAAAATTTCCGCCGCCGGCTTTTCGTACTGCTCCTCGATAACCGCTTTTACCTGTTCAAACGCAAAGGCCTTTACGTCGGCGCGCAGCTTCGTCAGCTCCAGGCAGTACCGCTCGGGCAGAATGTCGGTGCGCATAGACATGATCTGCCCGAGCTTGACATAGGTGGGCCCCAGATCCTCCAGAATCAAGCGCAGCTTTTGAGGGGTCATCCCTTTGACCACGCCGTGTCTAGCCAGGATCTCCAGCATTTCCTTCAGGCGCTGCCGGGTAGGATTCTCTTTATTCTTCTTCGTCGGTGTCGCACTCGCACTCATTGGTTTTCTCCATCTCGTTGAGCTTCTTTTTGAGAGCCTCCAGCTCCTCGGGGGTCAGCTTGTCCACGGCGTTTAGAAGATCCTCCGCCTTCGGCTCGGCGGCCTCTTCCTTCACCACCGTCACATGGACATGCTCCTTCACCGCTTCGTCCACCTTGTGCTTGAGCTCCTCGTTGAGCACCTTGCCCTGCTCCACCGTCAGCTCGCCCTTTTTGACGAATTCTTCCACCAAACTGCCGGCCTTTTCCGCCGTGCAGGCTACCGCACCGATGCCGGCCAATAACACGCGTTTCATTTCTTCCGTAAAGTTCATGAGAAATCCTCCTTATGGCTCATTTTTTGGGAAAGGGACATTCGTCTGTGAATAAACAGAAAGGCGCCCGCGAAATAAGCGGGCGCCTCTTTTGCAATCGACTGGTATCAACCCGCTTATGGATGGTTCGCGGTATACCGGTATCTGTGTGTCCCATTATACCTGTGAGCGCCCGCTTTGTCAAACGCCGGGCGAAGGCCCGTTTCTTAGTGTGCGGCGCGGGCCCCTAAGTTATTCGCGGCGCCCGGCAGACGCTTTGAAGATGGACTGGAACCATTTGAGGTCCTCGCCGTTAAAGCAGCCGGTGATGGGCAGCAATAGGGCGTAGAGCAGCAGGGTGGCCACGATCTGTTCAATGGCCGTAAACCAGGCGGGCTGGGATAAAAAATGCGGAATCAGCCGGAAGGACAGGGAAACCGAAAGGGAAGAGAGGGCCGCGCAGAGGGCGGGCCGCAGAATCCAGCAGGAGACGTTTAATTTGATTTGAGACACCTTTACAAGCCGGCTGATGCTCAAAAGGGAATTGAGGACATTGCTGAAATACAAAACGATCAGGTATCCTTCCACGCCTTTCATCGGGATCAGCCACCAGATGAGGCCGATGCGGATGACCGAGTCGATGGTATTGGTGCGCAGGGTGCTCAGCTGCTCGCCCAGGCCCTTGAGCATGCCGTCCACCACGTTGTCCAGGTACATCAGCGGCACCAACGGGGCAAGGAGCTTGAGCAGATGGCCGCAGTCCTTGGAGTTATAAATCGCCAGCCCCAATTCGTCGGAAAAGCAAATGTAAATGCTGGTCATGACGATGGAGAACAATAGGGTGATCTGAAAGGCCCGGGAAGCAATGTTGCTGATACGGCGCTTGTTTTTGACGGCGTTTGCTTCCGAAATCTCAGGGATCAGCAGGCTCGTGAAGGAAGAGAGAAAGGCGGCAGGGAAGAAGAGGATGGGCATGACCATCCCTTTTAACATGCCGAATACCGACAAAGACCCTTCCGTGGAAGCCCCATGCTTTTTGAGTCCGGCAGGGATCATGGTGTTTTCCAGAGTGATCAGGCCGTTTCGCAGGTAGGAGCTGGCGGACACCGGCAGAATGATGGCAAAAATCCGCTTGAAAACCCCGCGCTTGGTGGGCTGGTCGGTCCCGGTCTTACGCTTTTCGAAGCAGTAGAGCACAAACACAAAGAGGCAGGAAAGTACCTCGGACGCCACCGACCCGATGACGATGGCACAGCAGGCGTATTCCAGCGAATCGGGCATAAACAGGGTAATGACCAAAATGGTGGCGGCCATTCCGGCGAACTGCTCGAAAATTTGGGCGGCTGAGGATTTGACCACCCGCCGCTTAGCTAAAAAGTAGCCGTTAAAGCAGGAGGACACTGCCAGAAACGGCAGGGCAAAGGCCAGCACCCGCAGGGAGAGGACGGTACGCGAATCGGCGAGCCACTGGTTTCCGATAAGTCCCGCCGAACAAAAAAGAACGCTCCCCGCCGTCACGCTTAAGAGCATGCTCAAGGCCACGCATTTTCGCATGGCGTAGCGGGCGGTGTTTTCATTGCCCTTGGCCGACTCTTCGGTGGTAAGCCTTGTAACCGCCAAGCTGATGCCGGAGGTGGACACCGTGATAAACAAACAGTAAACCGACACGATGAGCTGGTAAAGTCCCATGCCCTCCGCGCCGATTTTGTTGGAGATATACACGGTATAGGAAATGTCCACCGTTTTTAAAAACAGGGCGGTGGCGGTCATAACCAGCCCGCTTAGAAGAAACGCTCGTTTTTTCATCGATTCACACCTTCACGATCCCTAGGGGGATTTTGGTACAAAGGTATCAGTCAATGATATGTCCAAACGTGGCGTCTCATGTCAGTTTTGTTGCGAAGGGAAATAGGTTACGGGTTCCAGAGATAGATGGAAAGGTCCACCGTGGAGTCCTTTCGCAGTGCGATTCCTTCGGCTAAAAGCCGCCGTTCCTGCTCCCCGGGCAGGCCGAAGGTGCCTTCCGGCGCCATGCCGCCCAGACGGCTGACCACCCGGTGGCAGGGAACCGCAGGGTCCTTGCAGCGGCACAGGGCACCGCCCACCACCCGGGAGGCCCTGGGACTTCCGGCCAAGGCGGCGATCTGCCCATAGGTGGCCACTTTGCCCTTTGGAATGCGGCGCACGGCAGCATAAACCGCGTCATAAAAGGTCATTCGGCTCGTCCTTTCTTTCTAAGAAAATTGAAAATCCCGCTTGGGTATGCTACCATGATACCAAAGATCCCCGCCGCCTGCAAAGGGCGGCGGCGAAAGGCGGCAGGTATCTATGGAAAAAATTGCGTCCGATTTGACGAAGCTCATCGGGAACACTCCTTTGCTGGAGCTGTCCCGGTATGGAGCCGCGGTGCAGGCAGGCGCCAGGCTTTTGGCTAAGCTTGAGTGCTTCAACCCCTGTTCCTCGGCCAAGGACCGGGTGGGCTATGCCATGATTGAGGAAGCACAGCGACAGGGCCTGCTCAAACCCGGCAGCGTCATCATCGAGCCCACCTCCGGCAACACCGGGGTAGGGCTTGCCTTTGTGGCAGCCATCAAGGGATATCCCCTGATCCTCACCATGCCCGAAACCATGTCCCACGAACGCATGGCGCTTCTGGCGGCGCTGGGGGCTAGACTGGTGCTTACCCCGGGAGAGAAGGGAATGAGCGGGTCCATCGAAAAGGCCAGGGAGCTGGCGAAGGAATATGAGTCGGCCTTCCTTCCCATGCAGTTCGATAACTCAGCCAATCCCGCCGCCCACAAGGCTACCACCGGCCCGGAAATCTGGCGGGATACCGACGGGAAGGTGGACCTGTTTGTCGCGGGAGTGGGGACCGGCGGCACTCTCACCGGCGTGGGCCAATTCCTGCGCGAGCAAAACCCGGCGGTAACGCTCGTAGCGGTGGAGCCGGCCGGATCCCCGGTCCTCTCCGGCGGGAAGGCGGGCCCCCACGGCTTGCAGGGAATCGGCGCAGGTTTCGTACCCAAGGTGCTCGACACCTCCCTGATCGATGAGACAATCCGGGTGACCGATGAGGAAGCTTATGCCGCCAGCCGGACATTGGCGAAGACGGAAGGGCTTTTGTGCGGCATTTCCTCCGGCGCGGCGCTTCACGCGGCGGCAGAGCTTTCCCGCCGTGCGCAAAACGCGGGAAAGACCATCGTGGTGCTGCTGCCGGATACGGGCGAGCGGTACCTATCCACCCCGCTGTTCGAAGAAGAACGCGGATAAAGTAAGCGGAAGGCCCGCGGTACCACGGGCCTTCCGCTTACTTTTGTGCAGCCGCAAAGAAAGAGCCGCACGGCGAGCAGGTTTCTTTGAAGAGGCGCTGCCTTTCTTACGGGAAAGAGGAAGCCCCCTATTTTCTGCTTTTGTATGCCTTGGGATTCAAAAAAGACGCGTAAGAGCTTAGAAATAGGAAGAGTGGTTTTCATGGAAAGCTCGTTTACAGCGCCCGCCCTCTGGGCGAAGAGACAGAGCTCAATAAATCCCGTAAAGGATGACCCGCAGCGATTTATTTGCGGAATGATACCAGCCGTTTCTGGAATAGGGATCCGTGAGCGCGTCCCCGTACCGGCGGTAGCCGGGCGGGTTAAAAAATTCCGAAAAGAGCGCGTCGCTTGCAAAAGAAACGTAAATATAGTCCCGCCCGGAAGCCTTTGCATTTGCCAGGGCCTGATGCCCACGGGCCAGAAACGTGGAGGAATCGGACACCACCACGTCAAACACGCGCTGCTTGATGGAATTGTCTCCGCTTTCAGGCAGATAGGGGAACACCTGCTCGCTGATCGCCTCATAAATGGTGAGCGCTTCGTCGGTAGTCAGGCAGAAGTATTCCCTCGCCGTATATCCATTTGTCGGCAGCCCTTCTTTTTGAAGCCATTCCTGCAGGTCTTGCCTGTCCACTGCCCCGGAGGATGCGTCCATGTGGTAATACTGGCCGTCGAGCTTTGCCATGTTCCAAACGTGGCCGGCCTCTTCGCCCACGTCCTCCCCATCGTAATACACCTTGAAGCACTCGATGCCGTTCATCTGCAAAAGAAGCTGCATGGCGGAGGCAAATCCGTCGCAGTTGGTCTTGTTCCGAAGCAGGGCGGCGTTTAACGTATAATGCTCCGGGTCTGAGGAAAAGTCGTTTCCATATTCGCCGAATTCCTGATAGGTCACGTGGGTGACCAAATAGTCGTACAGGTACGCCGCCTTCTCAAACTCCGTTTCAAAGGAAGGCATCTCTTCCACGATGGCCTGGGCCACCGGAATGGATTCCCTGTTTTTGCGGACAGGCCCCATCTCAATTTCAGATAGAGCGATTACCGTCCAGTCCATCGAGGGAATCTCAATGGAAACCCCGTCGGCAATCTCCAGAGAATGCGCGCGGACTTGCGAGTCGATGCTGGAGTAGGAGGCGGTGGAGGAGGGGAATTGGGGATAGTCTGCCTTCATCAGGTTTAAAGCAAGATCTACTTCCTCAATGGTGTAGCTGCCCTTTAGGTCCAGTACCGATTTCCCCTGTTCAAAGGTGCATCGCAGCGCGTCGTACAATACCCCCATCCGTTCGTCCAACTGGGGGCGGTAATAGGGGGTGATGTACGCGTCGAAGGGTCCGGTATGCGCGGCCACCTCTTCCTTGGTCAAAAGCTGTCCGTCCACCGCGGCGGCCGCGTTCTGCCCCTCGCAGATGCACTGGTAAGCTTGTGCAAGTACCTGAGGGTCTTTTGCCAGATCGGGATGGGACGAAATCTCCTCCCGTGCCGCCTGCAAAATAAAAACCGAATCCGTTATCTCGTCGAGAGCGGTTTGAGATACGTGCAGGATGGTGACCTCCGGAGAAAGAAAGCGCGGCGCCGGTATGCGAATAGGGCCCGCTATCCGAAGCCATACCACTGGCAGTTCCCCTGGAGATACCGCAACATTGTCCACGGCGGGCCCCAGATGGGGATAGTCCTCCGCCAGCGCCGTGCAGGCCGCTTGCACCTGCTCAAAGGTGTAGGTACCCGGCAGGGTTATCTCTTCTTCCTGATGCTCGAGCCCGTAATACAGCGCCTGATACAGGCGGTCCGGCTCGCGGCTGGCGTCCAGCACCTGGGGAAACGCACCCTCATAGGAAGAAAGCTGTGATGAAGAAAGAACCCCGCCGTCCAGAAAGACGCAGTTTTGCACGTAAAAACTTAACCCTGTAAGACCCGCGCCTATCGCCAAAAGCGGCAGGATCACCAACAGGGCGATGCGAAGCTTCAAGTGTCCAGTTTTCTCTTTCATTTTGTTCCCTCCTCCAAATCCCGTTTATTATATCATATTTTTCAAATCCGTTCGAGCCTTATTGAAAAAGAATAAAGGCAGCCTGGATCGGCCTCCTTTTTCACCTGGTCAGCTTTGGCTGCCTGGCAGAGGGAAGAAAAGGCCAACCCAAGCCGGCCTTTTGTTTGGCCGGGAAAAACGATTGCGTGCGAACGGACGCAAACCGGCAGGAATTGATTTTCGGCCGGCAATCGCTTTTCCATCACGCAATCTGGGGCGAGACGCGGGAAAGGTATGAAAGGTTCTAGTTGCGTCCCCTAAGAAAACGCAGGCAAAGGGGCTTTTGCTGCACCGCCGCATCACAGAACGTATAGAAAGGACTCTGCCGGTTTGCTAGCCTTATACGCAAAGAAGGTGAAAGCCGATTGCCGCTTTCACCTTCTTTGTGTGTTTAAAAACAAAGATAGAGGACTCTGTCAAGCTGGATAAAGACACGGTTTTCATGGTTATCTGCTGTGATTCTGGTCTTATTATAACAGGGCAAAATGAGCGCTTTCGAATACGGATTTCATTTCACACAGGCAGAAAGGGTGCCCGGCAGGGTCCAGCATTACTCTCCAGTCCTCTGAAAATTGTTTTTCTGCGACGGTTGCTCCACAATGGATCGCATGCAGAACGGCATCTTCCAGATGATTTACCGCAAAGTCCAAATGCGCCATTTGCTGCTGCGCTCCGGGCTCCTCCGGCCAGACGGGCGGTTCATACGCCGGGTTGCGCTGAAAGGTGATGCCCGGATAAGCGCCCTGACCTGTTCCCGGAGCGCCTACGCACGCAAATTCCTCATTATAAAACGGAATTTCCCAGTCGAGCAGATGGGCATAGAAGGTTGCCAACTGGTAGGGGTCTGTGCAATCCAAGGTGAAGGAGTACATTTTGATTTTTGGGTTCCTATCCATTCTACTGTGACCTCCTTACAGCAATCCAATGCGATCCACGACGTTCGTACAATCTGTTTTTCCGTAAGAGGAAGCCAATCCCCTCGCTTGTCGAGAATCCCCTGCCCAAAAGACGGGGGACAGGGAAAGCGCCAACCCGGCTTATTTTTTCAAGAACTGCTCGACAAAATACTTGGGCCGCTGCTTGACCTCACTGTATATCCGACCGATGTATTCCCCAATAACTCCCAAGCACAGAAGCTGGATACCTCCCAACAGCCAGATGGATACCACGATGGCCGTCCAACCAGACACCGCCGCGCCACACAGCTTGCTGATGAGCGCGTAAAACAGGGCAATGATGCTGAAAAAGGCGATCAGAAAGCCCAGGGAGGAAATGATGCGGATGGGCTTGATGGAAAAGGAAAGAATCCCGTCCGCCGCCAGCGACAGCATTTTGGAAAGCGGGTATTTGGACTTGCCGGCAAGCCGCTCATGCCGCTCGTAATAGACCACTGCGCTTTTGTATCCGATCAAGGGGACGATTCCCCGCAAGAAGAGATTGACCTCCTTGTATTCCGACAGGGCTTCCAGCGCCCGGCGGGACATCAGCCGGTAATCCGCATGGTTGTAGAGCACCTCTACGCCCATCAAGTTTAAAAACTTGTAAAACAGCTGGGCAGACCCCCGTTTGAAGCGGGTATCGGTTTCCCGGCTTTTGCGCACGCCGTAGACGATGTCGCACCCGTCCTGGTAATTTTCTAGAAATTCGTCGAATACCTCGATGTCGTCCTGCAAATCCGCATCCAGGGAAATCGCGCAGTCGCAAAGCTCCCGGGCCGCCATCAGCCCCGCCAGCAGGGCGTACTGATGGCCTCGGTTGCGGGAGAGTTTTAGTCCGCAAACATAGGGAGTGGACGCGTGCAGCCCGGCGATCAGCTCCCAGGTTTTATCCTTGCTGCCGTCGTCCACAAACAAAATCCGGCTTTCTTCACTGGCAAGCTCTTTTTCCATCAAACCTTCCAGCTTGGCAATCAGCCGTTTGGACGCTTCAGGCAGCACTTCTTCTTCGTTGTAACAGGGAACGACCAAGTAAACCACAGCCGCCATGCCCGATCACGCACCTTCCTTATCAGATGGGTTTTCTTTCTCTTCTTGGGGAGTGGCCGAATCCACGCCGGCACTGGCTTCAGGCGAGGCTCCCTTTTCCGGCAAAGCCTCGTTTTGGCTCTCCGGCTCTTCGTCTGAAGAAGGCGCATCCTCCGCCTGTGCGGCCAAGTCCACCAGTTCCTCTTCCAGGGAAGGGGACGGATCGTTTGGCTGCTCCTTGGCGCTGTCTTCCTCAATTTCCGGAAAGACGATGGAAACATCCTTGAGATAATAGTCGTACTGAATGCCATCGGCGCCTTCGCCGTTTACCGGTAGGTCGCTCAAATAATCGTCGGTCTCCTCGTCTTCCAGCTCGAGCAGGCGCCGGCGCTTGCGCCGGTCAAGAACGCCCATGCCGAAGAAGTAGAGAAGGAACACCACCACCGCGCCGCAGGTGACGGCAAGGCCGGGAATCAGGCCGGGAGTCATGTAATCAAACCGGATGGTGATGTTTTCCCCGGCCGGGCAGCGCACCGCCATAAAGCCGATGTTGGCCTTTTCGATCTGCACCGGTTTTCCGTTGACACTAGCCGTCCAGCCTTCCTCCCAGGGAACCGAGAAGAAGACCAGGTTTTCTTTGTCCAGGTTGATGGTGGCGGTAAAGCCCCGGTTATCGTAGTCAAAGGTTTTGCAGGTGGTCTTGGCCCGGGCTGCGCAGTAGGTTTCCAGACCCGCGTCCGACATGGAGAGGGGAGAGGAAGCGTTATAATGGGTCAGAATGTCCTGGTTGCGGGCGACGCCGTCTTCTTCGAGCACCATAGTGGCAAGGAGTAGGCGCTGCTGGGCGGCGTCGGACCGGTTGGTAAACTCCTCCCGGGTGATATAACTGTCGTAGGTAAAGCCCATGGGGATATAATTGCGGTTTTCGTAAACGTAATACCCGTTTTCCTGATTGCGCAGGTCGTAATGGTAGTAGTCCTCGTCGTCGGGCCCCATTTCCTGGCGGTTAAACAGGTATTTCACCGATAAAAAGCATCTTAGGTCGTAGTACCGTTTTTCCGGGCGGCTTCCCACGTCCCGGGTTACCCCTACCTCCGGGTAGAATTCCATGATGGAGGCGGGAACAATGCTGTGGAAGGCCTGAATGGTGGGAATCTGCCAGAACATGGCCTGGTTGTCCATTCCCAGGTTCTTGCCGTCGAGCACGTCGATGCGGTAATTGTCCTCCCGGGGGATGGTGATGTCCTCTCCGCCGTTGAGGCTGTAGGGAATGATAAAGTCCCGGGAGTCGGCAAGATTCGTTTTCCCCAAAGAGAGCAGGTACACCGAGTAGATGACGGAGATGGCCACCACCGTGGCGGTCGCCGTGCGGCAGAAGCGTTTGGGATTCTTGCGAAAGCCGTGGACAATCAGCCCCAGAAGGACCAGGCTGACCACCGCGATGGCAACGTATACCCAGAACCGGTCGGGGTACTTCATCAAGCCGTAGGTCTGCTCCTCGCCCTTCTCCACCGAAGCGGGAAGAAATCCGATGAGCAGGGCGATGGCGGCGGTAAACCCGGCGGTGATCTTGATGCCGGTGGAATAGTTTTTCAGGTTCTGCTCCATGGAAATGGCGGTGGCCAGCGCCATCATCAGCACCAGCATATAAAACCACCGGGCGTAATAGGAGCTGTTAAAGAGGAAGAAGGCACTGTTGAACAGCGGCACCAGCGCCATGATAAAGAGCGTGCCCAGAATGCGCTTGAGCCAGTGTCCCCGGTGGTAGGACATAAAGGTGAACACGCCGCACATGGAGAAGAGCGGCAGCCACGCCGCCACCGAGCCCCATTTTGCCTCCGATTCTGGGAAGAAGTTGGGGCGGGCGGGAATGTCCGGCGGGAAGAAGAAGGATTCGATGATAAGCCCGTACCGCTGCACCCAGCCGTAGAAAAGGGCGGAGAATCCGGTGAAATGCTGGTCGGTGCGGGGGTTGGAAAGCACCACCAGCACCGAAGGCAGCAGCAGCACCGCGCTGAGCGCCACGCCAAGCACCGCTTCGAACAGCAGCCAGAAGAACTTCTTTAGGTTGATGGACCAGTCCTTACTGGGCAGGCGCAGGAACCAATAGAGAATGACAAAGATCACTTCGCCCGCGAAGAAGAAATAGTTGACAAAGCAGTTTAAGAACACGGCCAGGCAGAAAACGCCCCGCTTGCCGTTTTGCATGAATTCTTCCAGCCCGATGAGCAGGAGCGGGAAGAAGGCGATGGCCTCGTGAAAATGGTTAAAGAACACGTTATAAGTGGTAAAGCCGGAAAAGGCGTAGAGGAGCGCGCCGATGACGGCGTAATCCTTGTTGCGCACGAAGCGGGCGATGTAGGCGTAAGAGGTCAGGGCGGCCACCGCTGTTTTGAGGACCAGCAGCGGCGCCATCAGATAGGGGACCACCTCGCTGGGGAAGGGAAGGGTCAGCCAAAAGAAGGGGCTGCCCAGGTTATAGAAGCTGTAGGAGCCGATGAAGTTGGCCCCCAGGTCGGTGGTGGAGCTCCAGAAAATGTTCCCTTCCCGGATGGCGTCGTGGGTCATCTGGTAGAAGGGGATTTGCTGAACGTTAAAGTCCCCGTAGTAAATGAAATACCCCTGGTCGATGAGAACAAACGGCAGAAAAATCACGGCCGCCGTCCCCAGTGCAATCAGAAAGACCCGCAGGTACCGGTTTGGCTCTTTGACAAGAGGGGAACCCTGCTGCATGGTGGTTGACCTCCCTATCCGAACAAAATTTTCCGCAAAATCAGGCGGTATCTGGATAAGAATTGGCAATTTGCCTAAAATTCTTGGTACGATTGTCCCTATTATACCATGACACACGAAACCCGGCAATTCTTTTTAGCCGGGCAGCAGCAGAAAGACCCGGATCCGTTTGCTTTTTTCGCAGGGATGTGGTAAAGTGGTGCCGAAAATCCTATGGACCAGGATACCAGAGCGCGGCTGAAAAACCTGCCGAAATGGGCACAGAGAGAGGGAAAAGGCGGATGGACGAACAAGGGCTTTGCAAAAAGGCGATGGAGCTGGGCGCCACCGGCGCAGGCGTTGTTTCCTTGGCGGACGTAACGCCGGACCCGCAGTTTCGCGACCTGTGCGCTCTCAACTACTGCGGCCGGTACGGCAAAAGCTGGACCTGCCCGCCTGGCTGCGGTTCTTTGGACCAGTGTGCCGCGCGCCTGCGGGAGTATGCCCGGGCGGTGGTAGTGCAGCTCATCCACCCGCTGGAGGACAGCCTAGATGTAGACGGCATGAATGAGGGCCAGCAGGCTTTCGATGGGCTGATGCAGCGCATGCAAAAGCTCGCGGAGAAGGAATGCCCCGGCGCGCTGCTGCTGGGAGCGGGATCGTGTACTTTGTGCAAGACCTGCACCTATCCCCATTCTCCCTGCCGGTATCCGCAGCTTGCCATTCCTTCGGTGGAAAGCTACGGCCTGGACGTGCAGGCGCTGACCGCACAAGCGGGGCTGCCCTGTTCCTGGAGTGAGCCGAAGGTGTACTTCTGCGGCCTGATTTGCCTCAGGGAGGAGTAGGTGGGCAGAAAAGAGCGGCGGGAAGCAGCTTTGGCGCGCTCGTATGGCCATAGGGACGCAGTGGCACAAGGACGAAAGAGAAAAAATCGGAAACTTTTTTGAAAAAAAGGCTTGCAATTTGGAAAAGCCTGTGGTATATTAATATGCGTCGCCTCTGATAAGAGAAACGACACATCGGTTGGTGTTAATGACGATGAGGGTCCACCCGTTCCCATTCCGAACACGGTAGTTAAGCTCATCAGTGCCGAAGATACTTGGCTGGCGACGGCCCGGGAAAATAGGACGATGCCAACTCAATAAAAAGCCTCATCCGAAAGGATGAGGCTTTTTTCGTCTTTCGTAAAAGAAGTTCCGGCTTTGGCAGTGGTTCGAGAAAAACGTTCGCTTTGACCGAAAAAAGGATTCAAGCGAAACAGACAGCCAAGAAAAGAGCAGAGAAATGAATCCCTCATCCCTCCGCAGGCCGTTGCAACGGCGGCAGGCGCACCATGCAAAAGAATGAAAGGCCGGCTGCGCTGATGGTGATGATCGTCCGGCAAAAATGCGTGCCTGTGTAGGGCGAAGCGTTTGCGACCCGGCGTGGAATGAAAGGGGACGGCGGGCTTTTGTGCCCGCGAAGCCGCAAGGATGTTCGCAAAGCCGCGCGCAGAGAGGGACAGAGAAGAATCCGGAACGATACGGGCGGTATCTGGCCCTAGATCGAAGAAATCCCCTGGTACGCAGAAGAAAACCGGGTATCCTAGAAAAGACAGGAGGAGAGGACTATGAAGCAAATAGCCGTGTTATTTACCGGCGGCACCATCGGCAGCCGTCGTTTGGACGAACACCGGGTCAACTTAGGAACCGCGCCCTATACCTTATTAACCCAATATGAGGAGGAGTGCCCCCAAAGCGGCGTTACCTTCCTGACCGGCGAGCCATTGCACCTGCTCAGCGAGAACATGCACCCACAGCACTGGGTCGCCATGGACAGAGCGGTGCGCGCCCTGCCTCTGGATACCCTGTCCGGAGTGGTCCTGACCCACGGGACCGATACGCTGGCCTATTCGGCGGCAGCGCTGTCCCTCTTGTTAAGCGACCTGTCCATCCCGGTGCTGCTGGTGTCCAGCCATTATCCGCTGGAGGATGCGCGGCAAAACGGCCGGCAGAATTTCCGCGCCGCCGTGGATTTTATCAAGCAGGCCGGGGTTCCCGGGGTGTACGCCCCCATCTGCCAGCAGGGGGAAACCGCCTACTACGAGGGCGGCACATTGCTCCAGGCCCAGGGGCTCACCCATGTCTTTCGCAGTGTGGACGGTCCTTTCGGCAGATGGGAGGAAGGCACGGTCCGGCTTACCCGGACCGCAAAAGCGCCCCAAACTCCGGTTTTCGGCCCAAACCCCAAAGCGAGCGGGGAGATTCTGACCATCCTGCCCCATCCGGGGCTTGACTACCGCCACTTCGACCTTGAGAACCATCCGCCCAAGGCCGTGCTCCACCTGCTCTATCATTCCGCCACCGCCTGTTTGGACGGGGCGCGCGGCGGGCAATGCGATTCGGCCGTGTTTATCCGGGCCTGCGTAAGTAGGGGCATTGACGTGTACCTGGCCCCCATCGGCAAAGACGGCGGAGTCTACCCCTCCACCAGCGCCCTTGAACAAGCCGGCGCCATACCGCTGCCGGGCCTAACCGAAGAAGCGGCCTTCGCCCGTCTTTCTCTTGCCTACGGCACCTTTGAAAAGGACCGAAAAGCCGCCCGGCAGGCCGTTCTTTCCATCCAGTAAAAGCGGGAAAACCGCCCCCAAATCCACATGCACATTTCCAAGAAGCCCTCCGTATGATGTAGTACAACACATATGGAGGGCTTTTGCTGTGCAAAGGCGCGATTTCCCCGCTTTGTCCCGGGCCGCGAGGCCGCCGGGAAGCGGCTCCTGTGGGTTGGACTTTTCCGATCATTGGAGGTGTCAATCCATTACGATGCATAACCATATAACCGAATCCTGCGCGGTCGTGGGCGGCGACATGCGCATTGCCAAAGCGGCGGGCCTGCTCGCAGAGAGCGGATTTGAGGTAAAGGTGTTTGGACTGGACAACGGCATCGAGCTGGGCAGCGCCATCAAGCGTGCCAGCAACCTGGAGGAAGCGGTGGTGGAAAGCCGGTTCGTCCTGCTGCCCATCCCGCTGAGCCAGGATTCCCTTACCATTACAGCCCCTCTGTCCTGCCAGCCGGTTTACTTACACGAACTCTTTTCCGCCGCCAGCCCCGGCCAGCTCCTGCTGGGCGGTATGGTGACCCCCACCCAGGCTCAGAAGGCCCGGGAGAAGGGGCTCAAACTCATTGATTACTATAAGCGCGAAGAGCTCATCGTGCGAAACGCCATCCCCACCGCCGAGGGCGCCATACAGATTGCCATGGCGGAAACCACCGTCACCCTTCACGGGGCCAGATGCCTGCTCACCGGCTTCGGCCGGGTGTCGAGAGTGCTGGCGGCGAAGCTTTCTGCGCTGGGCGCTAAGGTAACGGTGGCTTCCCGACGGGTGAGCGACTCCGCCTGGTGCGACGTGTACGGCTACCGGCATGTGAACATCGCCTATCTGGCCGATGCGGCGGCCAAGGCAGATGTGGTCTTTAATTCCGTCCCGGCGATGATGTTCGACCGGCCCGTGCTCAAGAAGATGAAGCGGGACACGGTCATCGTGGACTTAGCGTCCAAACCGGGCGGCGTGGATTATCCCGCAGCGGAGGAACTGGGAATCAAGAGCATTCTGGCTTTGTCTCTGCCCGGCAAAGTCGCTCCCGCCACAGCGGGAGCCATCATCAAGGATGCGGTGATGAATATTTTGGAGGAGGAGACACCATGTCAAAGCTGAAAGTAGGCTTTGCGATGTGCGGTTCGTTCTGTACGTTCGCCAAAGTCATCCCACAAATGCAGGTGCTGGTGGACGCGGGCTATGAGGTGGTGCCGGTCATGTCCCCCGTGTCCTATTCCACCGACACCCGCTTTGGCAAGGCCGAGGACTTCCGCGGCCAAATCGAGGCTATCTGCCAGAACCCCATTGTCCATACCATCCCCCAGGCGGAGCCCTTCGGCCCGAAAAAGATGGTGGACGCCATGATCGTGGCCCCCTGCACCGGCAATACCCTGGGCAAGCTGGCAAACGGCATCACCGATACGCCGGTGACACTGGCGGTCAAGTCCACCCTGCGAAACGAGCGGCCGATTCTGATTGCCGTTTCCACCAACGACGCCCTGTCCGGGTCGGCGGCCAACATTGGGACGCTGCTAAACCGCAAGCATTTCTATTTTGTCCCCATGCGGCAGGACGATTTTGTCAAGAAGCCCACCTCGATTGTGGCGGACTTTACCCAGATTCTTCCCGCCTTCGAGCAGGCCCTTCTGGGCAAGCAGATTCAGCCTATTCTGGTGCGGGGCGACGCATAAGGAGAACGCAAAAGGCCCTCCGGTTTTCGCCGGAGGGCCTTTTGATATATTACGGTTGGAATCTTGATGAGCCTGAGAACAGAAAATACTGCTTACGTAGGAACTAACATCAGTATTACTGATATGGGTGGGTTCCTGTTTTTATAATTTTTCGTTATAGTTAAGACGAGGTGATAGCGAATGACGTATCGATTACTTGAAGCAAGGAAAGAGGCGGGATTCAGCCAGGAAGAGGTGGCAAAGGCCATCGGCGTAACGTTGCGGACCTATCGGCGCTATGAGGAAAAAGGAGCCAATTCCATGCGGCTGCCTGTGCTCGTGAAGCTTGTGGATTTGTATGGATGCACGGTGGATTGGATGACCGGACGCACCGAGAAGCGAGAGCTTCGATGACTCCCAGGCTGCCCCTTTCTTTTGCTCCGCCAAAAGAAAGAGGCGAAAGAAAAGGCGGTTCAAGGGGGAAAAAGACGCTAGGAACGGGGACACAAATTTTTCCCCCTTGAAAATCCCCCTCTTATCGGAGGAGGGCAGGGGGAAGAAAACAAGATTTGGTGAAATAGAATCACCAATCCCAGATGACGAGTAGAGAAGGCGGTGAATTCTTTTCACCAGCCCAGCCGAGCGGACAGAGGGATTCTTAAGGGAGAAAAACCTTTTCCCCGAACTTTACGCCGTTTTTCTCCCTTAAGTCGCCCTTTCTTTGGTTCGTTTCTTTCGGCGACGCGAAAGAAATGAACACGATGTCAGGTAGAAACCGGACGGAAGGGACCGACGATCCAGCGTCGTCGAAGAATAACACAGCGATTCCCCAATTCCCGCCTTTTCGCATTGCGTCCGGGCCTCATCGGTGCTATCATGGCAGTAGAACCGAAGGGAGGAATCGGTATGACCGAACTCGACCAATTGCACGCGCTCCTTGAACAGAGCGACAACATTGTGTTCTTTGGCGGCGCGGGTGTCTCCACCGAAAGCGGAATCCCGGATTTTCGCAGCGTGGACGGGCTTTATCACACCCATTACCGTTACCCGCCGGAGACCATCCTGAGCCATCGCTTTTTTGAAGCCCATCCCGACGAGTTTTACACCTTCTATCGGGACAAGATGCTCTGCCTGGACGCCCAGCCCAATTCTGCCCACAAGGCGCTGGCCGCGCTGGAGCAGACGGGCAGGCTCAAAGCGGTCATCACGCAGAACATCGACGGCCTTCACCAGAAGGCGGGAAGCCGGAAGGTGCTCGAGCTGCACGGTTCCATCTACCGAAACTATTGCACCCGCTGCCATGCCTTTTACCCGCCCGAGACGGTCCGGGACAGCGCGGGCGTGCCCATCTGCTCCTGCGGCGGGATCATCAAGCCGGACGTGGTGCTTTACGAGGAATGCCTCAACGAAGGGGTTCTGGAGGAAGCGGTGTGGTACATTTCCCGGGCAGACGTGCTGCTGGTGGGCGGAACTTCGCTGGCCGTCTACCCGGCGGCGGGGCTTTTGCAGTATTATTCCGGCAAGCACCTAGTTCTCATCAACAAATCCCAAACCCCGGCAGACGACAATGCCGACCTGCTGCTTCACGAAAGCATCGGCAAGGCGCTTGCGCCGTTTTGCGGCGAATAGGAGGAAGAACCATGGAAAAGCTCACCGATCTGCCCAACATCGGCGCGGTTTTGGCCCAGCGCCTTTGCGAGGTGGGAATTGATACCCCGGAAAAGCTCCGGGAAACGGGCGTGCAGGAAACGTTTCTGCGCCTGCGGGAGAAGGACCCGGGCGCCTGCCTGCACGAGCTGAGCGCGCTCCAAGGGGCGGTGCTGGGTGTGCGCAAGCAGGACTTGCCCGACCAGGTGAAGGCCGGGCTGCGCGCCTTTTTTAGGAGCTTATAAGGTGTAGGGGAATACAAATGGTATAATCAATTAAAATATATACAAAAAGGCCCCGGCTGGTTGCACAGCCGGGGCCTTTTTCGGTTACTCCGTCAGATAGTCCTTGATCTCGTGGTAGATGCGGATGTCCGCCATTGCCACCAGCAGAAGGCCATCGGGGGTGTACTCCTCATACTCCACTACCCCGTCTCTGCGGATGAGGGCGGCAAGGCCCGCCTTGTCGAAGGGCAGAAGAAGCTTCACCCGCCGGCGCATGGGCGGAAGGGCGGCTTCAATGGCGAAAAGCAGGGCGTCGAGCCCCTGGCCGTTCAAAGCGGAGATGCGCACGGCATTACCCACCACCGGCAGTTCGTCGAGCCCTCCCACCTTGTCGCACTTGTTAAGCACCGGGATGACCGGCGTCTCCCCGCAGCCCAGGGAATCGAGCAGGTCCCGGGTGACCTCCAGGTGCACCGCCGCCTCGGGGCTGGATGCGTCGCACACGTTTAGAATCACGTCGGCCAGCGCCGCTTCCTCCAGGGTGGAACGGAAAGCATCCACCAGGTGATGAGGCAGGCGGCGGACCAAGCCGACGGTGTCGATAAGGATGACCGACTGCCCGCCCGGCAGCTTGAGAGCCCGGGCAGTGGGGTCCAGCGTGGCGAAGAGCTTGTCCTCCACCAGGACGCCGGCGTCGGTAAGGGCGTTCATCAGGGTGGACTTGCCGGCATTTGTATACCCCACCAGCGCCACGGTGGGAGTGCCCGCCTTTTTGCGGTGGGTGCGCAGGTTTTCCCTGCGGTGCTCCACCTCGCCAAGGCGGCGCCTGAGGCTGTCAATGCGGCGGCGGATGTGGCGTCGGTCGGTTTCCAGCTGGGTTTCGCCCGCGCCGCGGGTGCGAGTCCCGGCTCCGCCGCCGATGCGGGACATTTCCACGCCCCGCCCGGTCAAACGGGGGAGCATGTAGCGCAGGGTGGCCAGCTCCACCTGCAGCTTTCCTTCGCTGGTGTGAGCCCGGGCGGCGAAGATGTCCAGAATCAGCATAGTCCGGTCGATGACGCGAAGGCCCGTGTCCTTTTCCAGGTTGCGAAGCTGGGTGGGCGTGAGCTCACAGTCAAAGAGGATGATCTGCGCCCCGTCCGCCTCACACAGCTGCTTTAACTCCACAAGCCGTCCGCTGCCGATGCAGGTGGCGGTATCCGGCGAGGAGCGCTTCTGGATGATGCGGGAAACAGGACAAATGTCCGCGCTTTTGGCAAGCTCGGAAAGCTCGTCGAGGGAGGCGGATACGTCGTAATCCCCGCAGTCCACCGCGACCAAAACGGCGGCGGGCGGGGTGAACTCCTGTGTGGTTTCAATCATAGTGGTTCTCCTTTGTGGTTGGCCGCGACAGAAGGCGGCTAGGAAAGAATCGCGGTGTTTTCCTTATTGTACCCGGATTGCGGCCGTTTTTCAACGAATGGGAGAAAGAACGGACTTTTTTTGCAAAAAAACGCAACGAAACCACTTAAAATTACAGTTGAGAGGGGAGAGCGGGTTTGATACAATGGGAGTAACCGAACGCGAAGGAGGAACTTTCGATGATTTCGCAAAAAGACCGGGCGCTGCTGCGGGAACTGGCAAAGCAGCAGATGGAATACGCCAACTTGCCGGTGATGACCGAGCGTAAGCAGCGCTGGTACGATTTTAATGACAACAAACGCCGCGTGACCCCCATGGTCACCTTTGAGCCCTGGACCTTTTATAACGACATCCGTCCCGCCCTTGCCTGCGAAACCGAGGAGGGGCGCCGTATCGAGGAAGAAGTCCGCAAGCAGATCGTGGTTCATGAGCTCATCGGGGACGACCGGGTGGTGCCGGACTTTTTCCTGATCGAAAACCACGCCGAATTCGTTCCCTTCGGCCTGCCCTTCAACCGGCAGAAAAGCGAAGAGAGCGTGGGGTACCATGTGATTCCCGTGATCGAGGATTTAGAGGACGATTTTTCGAAGTTCAAAAAATCCACCTGGACCTTCGGCACCAAGGAAGCGGACGCGTTCAAAGCGCAGGTGGAGGACGTGTTCGGGGATATCCTTCCCGTTCAGGTGCAGACACCGCCGCCCTACGCGGTGCTGACTCAGTTCTTGCTGCGGTACATGTCCATGGAAACCATGATGTTCTCCATTTACGATTATCCGGAGCTGGTGCACGAAATGATGGACCGGCTCAGCAGCGATTATCTGGAGTTCCTCATGGACATGGAGAAAAACGGGATGCTCACCGTCAACAACAATAACCTTTGGCTGGGGCAGGGAACCTGGGCGTTTACCCATGAGCTGTCCGCCGAGCCCGGCAAGGTGACTTTAAAGGACACCTGGGGATTTATGGATTCCCAGGAGACGGTGGCCATCAGCCCGGACATGTTCGCGGAATTTTTCTTTCCTTACTATCAGCGCGTTGGAGAGAAGTTCGGCCGGCTCAACTACGGCTGTTGCGAACCGGTGGACCCGGTGTGGGAAAATTGTGTCAGCAAGCTTGAGAATCTTTGCAAGGTGTCGGTGTCTCCTTGGGCCAACGAGGAGAAAATGGGCGAGTTTTTGCGCGGCGGCAGCGTGGTTTACCACCGCAAGCCCAGCCCAAACTTTATCGGGGCGGACGACGTGTTCGACGAGGAGGGCTTCAAAGCCCACATCTTAAAAACCCTCCGCGCGGCCAAAGGCTGCCGGCTGGAATTCTCCTTTCGGGATATTTATACCCTCAAGGGGGACCTGGGACGGCCCCGCCGGGCGGTAGAGATTATCCACAATTTGCTCGAGGAGCATTGGGAGGGGTAAGCCTCTTTCTTCCAAGCCTCCCCGGTTTGGACGGGGTTCCCCGCCGGTGCGCGGTCCCATTGTAAGGACCCTGGGAGCGGGAAGCGCAGCTGGTCATACCAGTAAAAGCGAACGAAAAGAAGGCCGGAACGTCATTGACGTTCCGGCCTTCTTTTGTTTTATCAGTCGGTGGCGCTGGGAACGACGACCTCGCCGTTGAGCGCTTTCTGGGTTTTGTTCAGGAAGGAATCGATGGTTTTGCGCTGCATGACGTAATTGGGCGCGTTTTCGAGGCCGTTGACCTTCACGAGAACGGTACGTGCCGTGTCGTAGTAATAGTCCACCGTGATTGGAGCGGTAGACCCATCCGAGAAGCGGTAGGTGACCGTCATCAACCGTTCGCCGGAAGGCTCCCTGTCCGTAATTTCGTCGGCAGACAGCTTTCCGAGGCTTTCGTACAGCTTCTTGATGCAGTCGGCGGAAACGCCGTTGCCGTTGGCCACGCCGCCGGTAACGGCTTTCGAGCCGTTTTCCTCGGTGACCACCGGCTCGAACTTCGCCGTTACCTGGGAAGCGTCGATGTCATAGGAAGAAAGAAGCTGGATGTTGATAAGCACAGGAATCGGGTATAAAAGCTGCCGGTCAGTCAGCTCCATGTAGGATACGTTGTCGGATTTGACCACGTAAACCACCCGTTTGTCCGCAGTGGTGGCGTAATAGTTGCCTTCGTCGTTCTTTGAGCCGATCCAGAGGCTCCCGCTGTACGTCTGCTCCCCTGACTGGAAGGAGAACGAGAGGGTGGAATAAGGCTGGTCAAGCCCGTACTGGGCAAGCTCTGAAGGATCGGTAACGACAGCCGCCACGCTGGAAGCCAGAATCTTTATCAGGCTGGAGGGGAAGGCATTGTCCACACTCACGCTGGCCCCTGCAAAGTAAGGGGAGGTAATGGCCTTGTCCACATAGCCGGCGGGATGGGTTTCCACATTCTTAAAGGGATTTTTTTCAATAACGATGGGCGTCGGATGCAGAGTGCCGCCCAGCTCCGCCTTGAGAAGCACCGCCTCGTCCTTTTGTTCTTCCGTCAACCCCGCGTCGAAGATGACGTTGGAGACGAAGTTGTTCACCCCGTAGAAGAAGGAATCGGTGGTTTCGGTGAGGAGATAGACCTTGGTTTCACCCGGGATGCGGGCATACCGGCCGCCTGAGGCGGAGGCGCTGCCCAGCTCGATGGAGAAGGTGCTCCCGTCGGTATACGTGACCGAAACCTGCGCCGCCGCCGGATCCAGACCAAAGTCGGCCGGACGGGAGGGGTTTTCTTCAATAAGGCGCTCGGCGTAGAAACCGGAGGCGGCCACTGCCAGGTTTTCAAGCTCGGTGTTGTTGGTGGTGAGCCCGTCTAACAAAGAGATGGCCAGGGTATCTTCCCCGCGCTGTGCGGTGAATTCCCCTTTCTCATTCTTAACCGTGACGCTTTGTACGTCGTCGCTGGTCTTATCCACAAAGGTGGCCGCCAGCTCGTGCTGGGAAGCGGGGGAGGAGCTTTCCCCTCCTCCGTCCGAGCCGAACAGGAAAAGAGCCCCGGTGGCCAATGCCAGCACGACAATGACCGCGCCGACGATGATTAAGGTCTTGACTTGTTTCCTCATAGATGTCTCCTTCGCAGCCAGATCACGACACCCGCGATTAAGAGGAGAAGCGGAACGGTTGCCGTAAAGAGCACGATGCCGATCCAGACCGCCTGGGTATTGGTTACGCTGATGGCCGTGTCAGACACGGTGCGGGTGCTGATGGCAACATCCTGGCCTTCCCGGCCGCTGATGGAATTGTAGATTTTCATGATGACGTCGTCATTGATGCAGGAGAAGATGGACGACGCATTGAAGAAGTCGTTAGAACCCACCGCAACCACGTTGGCGTTAAACTCCGTGGTCCCTTCGTACCGGGTGTTCTTGGACACGGTGAGCACGTCGTAGGAACGGGTTCCCGTCTCGTCCGGATTGCCGTCGGCGTCCACGGTCTGGGCGGTGTTGGAGGTGGTGACCACCGACTCGGTGGTAATATTTCCTTTGCTGGTAAAGAGCAGCTCGATGGGCTTGGAGTTGGCTACCACCGGAGGCACCTGGCTGGAGGCAAAGGAAGAGGCGTATTCGCTGGAGCCCAGGTTACCGATGGCGATGTTGGGACTGTTGGTGAAATAGCGGTTTTGCTGCGTTTCCACCAGCATCCCTTCGCCGGCTTTGATACCCCACTCGGAAAGGAACGCGTCGAAGTTGTTAAGCGGCGCATAGGAAGCGCTGAAGGTGACCATCAGAGTAGGATTGTTGGCGTCCTTCGCCAGGAAGGCGTCGAGAACCTTCAGTTCCTCCGCCGTATAGTCGAGCTTAGGCGCCGCAATCACCACAAAGTTGGTATCTTCCGGAATGCCGTCGGAACCCAGACTGATTTCATTGGTCTCATACCCGTTGTCCGATAAGAGCTGCTTGAAGGCGGCCAGGTTGGCGGTATCCTCGTTGTGGCCGGTGACAAAGGAAACCTTGGGCACCGTATCCATGGCACAGGAGAGAATTTTCGACACCAGCGTCAGCTCGATTTTTTCCCCTGTGACGCTTTGGGCGCCGGTGGTAGCGCTGGTCTGGATGTCAAACAGATCGTAGACGCTGATGGTAAAGTGCCGTTTGGCCGATTCGATGATGATGTGCAGCTGGGTGAGGGACTCTTCGCTGTATTTCTGCGCAAAGGTGGGATTGGCGTCCAGGTCGATGTATTCTACCTTGATGTGGTTGTTGGCCTTGGAAATCTCATCGGCAATGCGGGGCAGACGGTTGAGCGGAACGCCGCTGCTTTCGTCGTAGGCTTCATAAGAGTCCCGCGGGGAGAGCATGTAGATGACAACATCCTCGTCCACGTCGGCAAGATACTTGGCCGCGTCCTCGGACAGGGTGAATTTCTGGTCGCTGGTCAGGTCCACCCCAAGGGGGAACCGCTCATACAGAGCGGTGGCCAGCACGTTTAACAGCACCACCACTACGATAAAACCCGCGGTGATGGCGGCTGCGATCCCGCCGTACCGGAAGGAACGGCTTTTTGAGAATTTCTGTTTCATAAAAGTCTTCCCTCCTTAGCTCCATCTCTTTTTGTCGAGCACGCGGATGGTCAAAAACAGGAAGACCGCCGCGACGCTCAAGAAAAAGACGATGGCCGAATAGTCGATGACCCCGATGGTAAAGGGGTAGTAGCGGTTGTTGAAGGAAAGCCATTCCACGACCTTGTTCAGGGCGGTGGAAGAGAAAAACGCGGTGACGCCGTCGAGCAGGATGAGAATGAAAGATACGGCGAAGGTCAATATAGCCGCGATCAGCTGGCTTTCGGTCAGGCTGGAAATAAACAAACCGATGGCGATGAAAGCCGCTCCCATGAAGAAGGAGCCTAAGAGGTTGCCGATGATCACCATCCATTCCGGGGTGGTGAAGGCGGACAGGACAATGCCGAAAAGGACGTTGATGAGGATGGCAAGCCCGTAGACGGCCAGCGCCGCCAGGTATTTGCCCACCACCAGGGAGAAGAGACTCACCGGAGACGTCAGCAGCAGCTGGTCGGTTTTCTGGCGTTTGTCCTCACTGAGGAGCTTCATGGTCAGAAGCGGGATCACCATCAAAGAAATGGTGAACATGGCGGAAAACACCGGCGTCAGGTCGGCGTTTAACGAGGCCAGGCAGTACAGGTAGAAAAACAGGCCCGAGAAAAAGCAGAACACCGAGAGAAACACAAAGCCGATGGCCGAATGAAAATAGGAATTGAATTCGCGTTTAAAAACCGATAGCATCAGCGGCGACCTCCCATCTGTTTTTCTCCCGTCAGCTGCAAGAACACGTCCTCCAGCGTCAGGTCGTTGGTGCGCATGGCCATCAGCGGCCAGTGCCGGTCAGAGAGGCGGTTGAAAATTTCCTTGCGGATGTCGGTGCCCGCTTCGGTTTCGATGGAGTATTCGAAGACGCCCGGCTCTTTCTGTCCATTTCGGGTGATCTCCACCAGATGGGGAAGCTTTGAGAGCATCTTATAAACGTCTTCACTGGGCCCGGCTACCCGGATGATCAGCTTATGATCGGCGGTCATGGCGGTGGACAGGTCGTCAGGGGTGCCGTCGGCCACGATATGGCCGTTATTGATGACCACCACCCGCTCGCACACCGCCTGCACTTCCGTGAGAATGTGGGAGCTGAGGATGACCGTGTGGCCTTTGCCCAGGTGCTTGATGAGGTTTCGGATTTCAATGATCTGCTTGGGGTCGAGGCCGACCGTAGGCTCGTCCAGAATCAGCACGTCCGGGTTCCCAAGCAGAGCCTGGGCTACCCCGACCCTCTGCCGGTAACCTTTTGAAAGGTTGCCGATGAGACGGCCGTACACGTCCTCGATCTTCACAAGCCCGCAGATTTCCTGGATGTGCGCCCGCTTGGGAAGGGACACCTTCTTGAGCGAATAGGCAAAGTCCAAATAGTCCTTCACCGTCATATCCAGGTACAGAGGCGGCAGCTCCGGCAGATAGCCGATGTGCTTTTTCGCCTCAATGGGATTTTCCAAAACGTCGATCCCCGCCACCGAGGCCGATCCGGACGTGGCCGATATGTACCCGGTGAGCATATTCATGGTAGTGGATTTTCCTGCGCCGTTTGGCCCGAGGAAGCCGAGGATTTCCCCTTCCTTCACGGAGAAGGAAATGTCCTCAACGGCATAGTTCTTTCCATACCGTTTGGAGAGGTTTTTCACCTCTATCATATGTATTCCCTCCTATTTGTCTGCGATGGGTCTTCTTATTCAAAGCGCGAAAAAGCGCTGAAAACCGAGTTTTATGCGGCTGCCCTGCCGCACAAAAAGGGCAATTGCCGGAATAGCAATATTCTATCAGCAATTGCCCTAGCATGTGTAAACATTTCATTACGAAAGAATGACCGCCAGGAAATCCCTTACCGCCCCGTCAGCCGTTTGGCGTTTTGCGACAGGATCAGATCGCGCTCTTCCCGAGACAAATCCATTTCTTCCAGATAGGCAAGCTCGTCCTTGGCGTCCCACATGGGAAAATCGGTGCCGAACAGCACATGGTCCGCCCCGTAGTGGCGGATTAGCTCCTGGGCTCGTTTTACCCCGATGAAAGCGATGGAACTGCAGGTGTCGACATACACCCGGCCTTTGGGCAGAACCGCCTGTGCCTCGTCCCACCGGCGGTACCCCCCAAAATGGGCCGCCACCGCCGTAAGCGTGGGGAAATCGGACAGCACCCTTGCAAGCCTCGTGGGGCTTGAAAAATCGTACCGGTCGTCCCCGGTGTGAAACAGGATCGGCAGTTTACCCGCGATCATTTCGTAAAAGGGGTACATCTTCCGGTCGTCTATGTCGAACTTCTGAAAGTCCGGGTGCATCTTAACGCCCTTGAGCCCCAGCTCCCTGATCTGGTCGAGGGCCTGTTCGGCCTCAGACGAAGTCAGGTCCGGATGAAAGGCACCGAAGCCGGTCAATTCCTCGTGTTCAAGACATTGGGAGGCGATGAAGGAATTGATGGAGGGCACCTGCTCGGGCGTGGTGGCCACCGAATGGACCACATAGCTCGTTATCCCCGCCCGGCGGCCCACCGCCAGCATCGTGTTCACATTTCCCACGTTGTCCATGGGAATGCCGTAGAAATGGCCCACGTTTTCCGTGGCTTTCTGGGCGATTTTATCCGGGTAAATATGGGCATGAAAATCAATGATTTCTTGCATACCGAATCATCTCCGCAAAAGAATGGGCGAGAATCACCAAAAATGACCTTCCGGATGGAAGGCGGTTTATACTATATTATAACGCCCCAGAACCGCCTTGTCAAAGAAAACTGCGGCTTTGGGGCGCTTTTGCGGGAATTTTCGATTTTATTTCGGCCCTTCCCCGTAGAACCGGTCAATGGCCGCGCGGACCTCCTTTGCCGGCAGGTGCCGGATGACGTAAGAAGTCCCCCGTTCTCCCACCACGGTCACACGCAGGTGACAAAGCCCCGCCTGCTTTTGAAAGGGAGTCTGGGTAAGGGCCAGCCGCTGGACTTTTTGTGCCGGTACCTGCACCTCGTGCAGGGATAAGCGCTTGCGGCAGGTAAACCGGCACACCGGCTTTTCAAGAGCCACGCCCGCTTCATAGTAGGACAGCAGAGAAACCACCATCATCCACAGACACAGGACCGCCAGAACCGCTGCGAGAAAAGGAACCAGAACGCTGAACGGGGAAAGGAGGATTTGGACCAGATAGGCCCCGGGCGGAATGAGGAGCAGCCCCACGCAAGGATAGAGGATATACCGGCGCAGGGTGCCTTTTTGGGGACGCAGGGAAAGTTTCTCCGGCCCTGCGAACTCAGGGAGCATTTCCCCGCAGGCCTCCCGGGCTTTGCGTTTTCGCACACAGGGAAGAAGCACCGCTTTCTGCCCTTCCTGCTTGCCATACCCCACGCAGATGACGTTGACGCTGGCAAGCCCCATCAGATGAAGGAGGAGGCCCTGGCGGACATCCACCGCGCAGATGTGCCGGGTTCCCAGTACCGACCGGTACCGGCCCACGGCGCCCGAAGACACCGTCAGCCGTCCCTGGGTGCGGCGCAGGGAAAAGCGCACATACCGCAGAAAGACCCGGACAAACGCAATGAGCCAGCCCGCCGCCAGAATGGTGGCCAAAAGCGCGGTGGCGGGCGGAAGGACCGCCACCAGGAAGGTGGCCAGAGTGCCGATGGTACCGAGAATCTGGGCCTCGATTTCCTGCCCGAGCAGCTGGCCGATTCCCTTGACTACGGGAACCGCAAAGAGAATGCCGCCGGCCGCATTGGAAGCGGAGGCGGCCATCACCGCCACAAAAAACGGATTTGCCCGGTAGCTCGAGGAAATGTCCGTCGCCCGGCTGTGGCCCTTTACCATGGCCGCGATGGAAAGAGCGCGGCGGGTAGGAAGATAGAGCTCCACATCCGCCTTGCGCCGGCTGCCTGCGGCCGTGTCCAGCCGCAGACGGGCGCCGCCCAGAATGAGCAGCCATAGGGGGCGTTCCACGTCGGCCGAGGACACGTCCCGAAAACGCAGGGAAATCTGCTTTTGAAGAAAAATGCCGCTTTCCACCAGGATTTCTCCGTCCTTGACGGTGTACCACAGCCTTGCCCAGCGCCAGACCGCAAGGAGCACCACCGCCGAAGCCGCAAGCAGTTCCTGCCACAGCAGCAGCGACCAGGCCCAGGGTTCAAAGGGGAGAGTAAGCAGCTGCTGGGCCACCGGCAGCAAAAGTAAAAACACATAGCGTTTGAGCTCCGTGGCGATTCGAGCCGGATGGGTATGCCTTCTCATGGCCGCCTCCTGTGCTTTTTCCACAGGCGCGACAGCTCCTGCGCGTCGTCCAAAGAAAGGTCGGGCAGGTGCAGCCGGGAGCCGGGCAGGCACAGCGTCACCGACGCGATTCCCATCAGCCGCTGCAAAGGGGTCTGGTGCAGCTGCAAAAGGAGGACGGCGGATAGAGAAGCGCTGTGCTCCAGGTGCAGGAACACCCCTCGGCGAAGAGAAAGGCGGCCTGCTTCCAGCTGAATCTGAAAGGAAGAATAGTACCCCGGGATCCAGAAAAAGAAAAACCACAAGGCGATGGCGCCCAGGAAAATCCCCGCCGCTACCGCGCCGTTCCCCAGAAGAGGAAAGAGCGCGTAAAACAAAACGCCGGTCGCTGCACAGATCAGGATAAGCCAAATCCGCCACAAAAACAGCGCTTTTTTCGCCAGGGAAAGCTTCATACCTTAGCCGCCTCCTTTCTCATGCTACCTATATGCGTATTCGTTCTATGTCAGGTATATCCATAGGGTTACCGGAAACGAAAAAAATACCACACCGCCATTTTACTTCACAGCGGTGTGGTATTGCAACCATTGCACAGAGTTTTATTCGATCCAGTTGTCGTTTCCTTCGTCCACATCCACGACGATGGCGTTACGCTTTTCCTTGGCGGCCCGCTTGCGGCGACCGACAATGTTGACCTTGGTAAACAAAAGCAGCGCGCCGGAACTGACGATGCCGCACAGAATGACCGCCAGCACCGTGTAAAGCACGAAGCTGTTGTACCCTTCGGCAGAGGGGAAGAAGCTGTTAGCCATGAGTGCGAGCACCAGAGTGACCACGGCGGTAAAGAGACCCGCGATCATGCTCACGGTGTTGAGGTCCTTGCGCTTGATTTCCGACATGCGCTTTTTGTGCTCGATGTCGTTTACCTTCGCGTCAATCTCCGCGGCGGTCTTTTTGTCCGTCTGGCGGTTTAAGTCCTCAATAAAGGTGCGCAGGTCGTTGGAGTAACGTTTCTTTTCCTCCCAGGAGAAGTAGACGTTGGAGGTAATGTCCTTAATCAGCTCCTCGCAGAAGATCTGCACCGTGTACATGTCGCTCGCCTTGAGCAGGTACTTTCTGGCGGTGGACGCGATCATCGCTTCGATGATCTCCTGGTCGGGCAGGCCCTTGTCCGCAATGTACGGCTTCAAGGAGAGGAACACCTCGTCATTGGCCTGATAGATTTTCTTAATGTACTCATTGTTTCCCTTGCTGGAGATGGCGCACCGAGTCAGCAGCCAAACGATAATGCCGCAGACCACGCCGCCTACAATCCCGATGACCCAGGGGTTTTGGATAAAATCCAACATGGTTTCACATCCTCACTTTTCACTCGATTTTGAATGATGCTGTACAGATTTATATAGCATTAATTATACCGATTCCCTATAACTTTGTCAATTTCTGTCGTGTATTTTTCCATTTCTATCTGTGAACACTATTTACAACTGGGAAAATGAGGTTTTACACGATCTTTACACACGGTATATTCCCGCTATACACGCCCTTTCTATGATTGGTCCTGTAAGAAATACAGTGAGGTGTGACAAATGAAAAAAATGCTTTC
Source organism: uncultured Eubacteriales bacterium (assembly GCA_951801675.1). Lineage (GTDB taxonomy): Bacteria > Bacillota > Clostridia > Oscillospirales > Acutalibacteraceae > Solibaculum_A. The sequence continues at coordinate 51,123 of CATONX010000002.1, forward strand.
TCTTGCGACTATGGCAATCCTGGCCATCTCCGTTCTGGCCGGCTGCGGCGGCAGCGGCGATTCGAGCACCGGCTCGGGCACGGCTGGCGGCAGCTTTAACTCCGCTAAGGAAATCACCGTCATCTCCCGGGAAGCGTCCTCGGGCACCCGCGGCGCGTTCGACGAGCTCATGGGCCTGATTGAAAAATCCGGCAACAGCGAGGTCAACAAGCTCTTCTCCGAAGCAGTCATCGCCAGCTCCACCGACGAAGTTCCCGCCAAGGTCGAGGTCGACAAGTACGCCATCGGCTATACCTCCATCGGCGCGGTCAACGACAGCGTCAAGGCTCTGAAGGTGGACGGCGTGGAAGCCACCGAGGAAAACGTGAAAAACGGCACCTATAAGGTATCCCGCCCCTTTATCATCGCCTCCAAAGGAGAAGTGAGCGGTATCGCGGCGGACTTCATCCAGTATGCCACCTCCACCCAGGGCCAGGAAATCGTCAAGTCCCTGGGCTTCGTGACCATCGACGGCGCGAAGGAATACACCGCTCCCTCCACCGCCCTGTCCGGCAAGCTGACCCTCAGCGGCTCCACTTCCACCGAGAAGGTCATTGAGAAGCTCAGAGAAGAATACGTCAAGCTCAACCCCGGCGTGAGCATTGAGGTCACCTACAACGGGTCCGGCGCCGGCATCAAGGACGCCCAGGAAGGAAAATCCCAGCTGGCTCTCTCCTCCCGTGAGCTGAAAGACGAAGAAAAGGCCGCCCTGACTCCCACCGTTTTCGCCAACGACGGCATCGCGGTCATCGTCAACAAAGACAACACCACCACCGAAATGACCACCGATCAGATCAAAAAGATCTTCACCGGCGAAACCCGCACCTGGGACAAGGTGTAAATGACAAACGGTCAACAAACCTTCTGCAAAAATACTCCCAAAGGGACGGACACGCAAGGTGTCCGCCCCTTTGCGGCGGATAGAGACAGGGGATACCAGATATGAGAAAAAAGGCAATTCTAGAGAAAGGGTCAAAGCTCTTTTTCTTTCTGTGCGCGCTCTTTTCCATCGGTGCGGTGCTATTTATCTGTTACTTTATCTTTGCAAACGCCATTCCCGCCATTCGGCAGGTGGGACTGTGGGAATTTCTTTCCGGCGCTTCCTGGCAGCCCAATAACGTCCCCCAGGAATTCGGCATTTTCAATATGATCGTGGGCAGTGTCTACGTGACCGCCGGCGCCATTGTCATCGGTGTGCCCATCGGGCTTCTGGGCGCCATTTACCTGGCAAAATTCTGCCCGAAAAGGATCTACCCGGTGCTCAAGCAGGCGGTGTCCCTCTTGGCGGGCATCCCCTCCATCATCTACGGCTTTTTCGGCATGATGGTGATCGTCCCCTTTATTTTGGAGAATTTTGAGGGAAACGGCAACAGCGTGCTGGCGGCCTCCATTGTGCTGGGCATTATGATTCTGCCCACCATCATCTCCATCAGTGAAACCTCTCTTCGTGCGGTTCCCAAAAGCTACGAGGAGGGGGCCTTGGCGCTTGGGGCCACCCGGGAAGAGTCTGCCTTCAAGGTCATCCTGCCCGCGGCCAAGTCCGGCGTGGTGACCTCCATTGTGCTTGGCATCGGCCGGGCCATCGGCGAAACCATGGCGGTGGTCATGGTGGCCGGAAACTCGAACATACTCCCTTCCTCCATTTTCAAATCGGTGCGTACCCTGACGGCCAACATCGTGCTGGAGATGAGCTATGCGTCGGGCCTGCACTACGACGCCCTCATCGCCACCGGCGCGGTGCTCTTTGTGTTTATCCTGCTTTTGAACATGGCGCTGGGGCTTTTGACCAGCAAAAAACGGGCGTAGGGGGGACGATTGTATGAAATTGGCCATCAAGCATTTGAAAGATCAGCTGCGTATCTACCGCAGAAAGCCCCTTTCGCTGGTGCTTTTCCTGCTTTTGAACCTGGCCATGCTGCTGACCATCGCGTCGCTGATCTTCGTTATCGGCTATATCTTTGTAAACGGTGTTTCCCATCTTACGCCGGAACTGGTGTTCGGAAAATACTCGTCGGACAATCCGTCCATGTCCTTCGCCATCGTCACCACCGTCATCCTGGTCATCGTGGCGCTGCTGCTGGCGGCTCCTTTGAGCATTTTCTGCGCCATTTACCTGACCGAGTACGCCAAGCGGGGCAATAAGATCGTCAAGGTCATACGTTTGGCTACCGAGACGTTGGCGGGTATCCCCTCCATCGTTTACGGCCTGTTCGGCTCCATCTTTTTCGGAACGGTACTGGGCTGGGGCTATTCCATCCTCACGGGCGCTTGTACCGTGGCCATCATGGTGCTGCCGGTCATCATCCGCTCCACCGAGGAGTCCATCCTTTCAGTGCCGGACAGTTACCGGGAAGGCAGCTACGGACTGGGCGCCTCCAAGCTGCGCACCGTTTTTAAAATCGTGCTGCCCAGCGCCATGCCGGGCATTCTTTCCGCCGTCATTTTGAGCGTGGGACGCATCGTGGGCGAGACGGCGGCCCTCATCTTTACCTTGGGATCGGTGGCCAAAATGCCGGGGAGCCTCTTAGACTCCAGCCGTACCCTGGCGGTACACATGTATATTTCCACCCGGGACGGCGGCATGGCCGGGCGCAACACCGCCTTTGCCACCGGTGTGATCCTAGTGAGCATTGTGCTGGTCATCAACCTGCTCGCGTCCTATCTTGCCAAGAAAGTAAGCGGAGGAAAGACAGATGGAGAGTAAAATCAGCATCCGCAATATGGATTTGTATTACGGGGACTTCCAGGCATTAAAAAACGTCAACCTGGAAATCCTGCCCAATGAGATCACCGCCTTTATCGGCCCGTCCGGCTGCGGCAAGTCCACGCTGCTCAAGTCGTTAAACCGTATGAACGACCTGGTGGAGGGCTGCAAAATCACCGGGCAGATCACTTTGGACGGGGAGGACATTTACGGGAACATGGACGTGTCTCTCTTGCGCAAGCGGGTGGGCATGGTGTTTCAAAAGCCCAATCCCTTTCCCATGAGCGTCTATGACAATATCGCCTTCGGCCCGCGCACCCACGGCATCAAAAAGCACCACGTGCTCGATGAGATCGTCGAAGAATCCCTGCGCAACGCCGCCATCTGGGACGAGGTGAAGGACCGGCTCAAAAAGCCCGCCCTGGCTTTGTCGGGCGGCCAGCAGCAGCGCCTTTGCATCGCCAGAGCCCTGGCCGTGCAGCCCGAAGTGCTCCTGATGGACGAACCCACCAGTGCGCTCGACCCCATCTCTACCACCAAAATCGAGGACCTGGCGACGGTTCTCAAGGAGAAGTATACCATCGTCATTGTGACACATAATATGCAGCAGGCAACCCGGATTTCCGACAAGACGGCTTTCTTCCTGCATGGGGAAATCGTCGAGTCCGGGGATACCATTTCCCTGTTCTCCCATCCCAAGGAGAAGAAAACCGAGGATTACATCACCGGCCGGTTCGGTTAAGAGAAAAAGCAGGAGGAATTGCATTGAGAAATAAATTCGAGCAGGAATTGGACGAATTAAACCGCGATCTGGTCAAAATGGGCAGCCTGATTGAAACGGCCATTTCCAAGGCCATGACGGCGCTCAAGGAAAAAAACATTGATCTTGCCAAAGAGGTCATAAGCAGCGACAATGTGGTGGATGAGCTGGAAAGCGCCATCGAGCGAAAGTCGTTGCGCATCCTCTTGTCCGAGCAGCCGGTGGCCAGAGACCTGCGTTCCATCTCCACGGCGCTCAAGATGATCACCGACATGGAGCGCATCTGCGACCAGGCAGCGGACATTGCCGAGATCATCGTGCAGTTTGAAAAGCGGGAATATGAGGATATCCCGGCACAAATTTCGCAAATGGCGCAAAAATGTGTTACAATGGTCTCAAAATGCATCGACGCGTTCATCACCTCCGACCTTAATCTGGCAAACGCTGTCATCGCGTCGGACGACGAGGTGGACGCCTTGTTCGATTCCTTCAAGGAGCGGCTCATTTCCCTGATCCAGCAGGACGCCAGAAAGGGCGAAGAGGCGGTGGATCTCTTAATGATCGCCAAGTATCTCGAGCGCATCGGCGACCATGCCACCAACATCGCCGAATGGGTGGTCTTCAACATTACGGGCAAGCACAAGGGCGCGCGCATCCTATGACGCGCGCCTGCAACGAAGAAATGCAGGTGAAACGATTTGGCAACGGCAATCTGGGTGGTGGAGGACGACGAGAACATCGCCGAGCTCATTAAAACGGCGCTTTTGTCCGCCAGCTACGAGGCGCGCGTGTTTGACTCCGGCGCGGCCCTCTTCGAGCGGGGGGATACGCAGGTGCCGGATCTGATTCTGCTGGACATTATGCTGCCCGGCATGAGTGGGTACGACATCCTCAAAAGGCTGCGTGCCTCCAAGGACATGCCCGATGTCCCGGTCATCTTCCTCACCGCCAAGGGCACCGAGTTCGACAAGGCCATGGGGCTGGAGCTGGGGGCGGACGACTATATTCCAAAGCCCTTCGGCGTGCTCGAGCTGCTCGCGCGCATCAAGGCGGTGCTGCGCCGGTACACGAAGGGCCGGTCGGTATCGGCCGGGCCAAGGGAAAGCGGCGGATGCCGGTATAAGGACCTGGAGATCGACGCGGCAAGCCGGGAAATCCGCAAGGACGGGGTCCCGGTTAAGTTCACGTTCAAGGAATTTGAGCTATTCTTGTATATGTATCAAAACCGCGGGGTGGTTTTGAGCCGGGACAACCTGCTTGAGAAGGTGTGGGGCTACGAATACGCGGGGGACACCACCCGCACGGTGGATATGCACATCAAGTCCATCCGCCAGAAACTCTCGGACAGCCCGGACGCGCCCAGATACATAGAGACCATCCGCGGCTACGGATACAAGTTTTTAAAGGAATCGTAAGATGAAGAAACGGCTGCGTGTAATTCTGACTGCGCTCACCCTGCTCGCCATGGTGTGCGTACTGGCCATCTGCTTTGTGTGGATGTCCCAGTTTCGCGTGCAGGACCTGCGAAGGGACCTTTCCAATGTGATGAATACCGCCTCCTATCTGACAAACGTGGGAGACACCAGCGATTACGACGCCTACGCCAAGCGCCTGGCCCGGGACCTGCACGGGGACATCCGCGTGACCATTGTGGCAGCGGACGGGAAGGTGCTGGGAGACTCGTATGCGGACTATTCGGCCATGGCCAATCACCTGGACCGGCCCGAGGTGACAAAGGCCATACGCGACGGGTACGGAGAAGACGTGCGCAAAAGCGAGACCACCGGGGAGGACAATTTCTACGCCGCCATGATTTTGACCGACGGGATCTATATCCGGGTATCGGCACCGGTTGCGGTGGCCTATAGCTTTATCCTCCAGGTGCTCCCGCCCGTGCTCCTTTTGTGCGTGGCGGTCTTTCTGATTATCCTCTTGCTTTCTCACCGCGTATCCGCCCGGTTTACCAGGCCCTTTGAGGAGCTTTCCGGGGCGGTGGAAGGCCTCATCATTGACGGCAAGCCCGGTGAAATCTCCGCGCCGCCCTATGACGAGCTGGTTCCCATTGTGCGAAACATTCGGGATTTAAGCGGCCGGCTGCAAATGTACATTGCGGAAATCAAGCAGAAATCCGCGGAAATTGAGGACATCATTTCCGCTACCGACGACGGGGTGGTGGTGCTCGACGGGTCGATGCACATCATCACCATCAACGAGCGGGCCAAGGAGCTGTTCGGCGGCGCCGGTGATGCGAAAAGCTTTGAAATGGTCTGCCGGGACATGGCGCTTCTGGAAAAAATCAAAAAGACCTTCCGCAGCGGAAAGGAATCCCACGCGGAGCTGGATATGCGCAACAAAAACGGCCGCGTTTACCGCTGCATCGTCAGCCCTGCCAAAAGCAAGGAAGGGCTGACTACAGGGGCTGTCCTCTTTTTGTCCGACGTGACCGAAATCATCCGCCTCGAGCGAGTGCGCTCCGACTTTGCCGCCAACGTTTCCCATGAGCTGAAAACCCCTTTGACCGCTATCAAGGGCTTTTCCGAGCTTATAGACGCGGGGCTTGTGACCGATGAGGAGAAAAAGCGGGAATACATCCGCCTGATTATGAAGGAAAGCGACCGGCTGATGGGGCTCATCAACGACATTCTCAAGCTGGCCGAGCTGGAAAACGCCACCGAAGAGCCTCAGCGGCTGGAAACCGTGTCTCTGGGGAACATTGTAAGAGAGGTGCAGACGGTCCTGGAAGGAAAGGCGAAGGAGCGGCAGGTGACGCTGTCGGCCCGTGGAGACGGCTTCATCCGTGCCGACCAGGAGCGTATTCGGGAAATGGTGATCAACCTGGTGGACAACGCCGTCAAATACAACCGCCCCGGCGGGCGGGTGGACGTATCGGTGGAGCAAACCAAAGACAGCGTGATCCTGACGGTGGCGGACACCGGCATCGGCATCTCTCCCGAGCATCAGGAACGGGTATTCGAGCGGTTCTACCGGGTGGACAAGGGGCGCAGCCGCAAGTCGGGCGGAACGGGTTTAGGACTCTCCATCGTCCGGCACACCGCCGAGCATTACGGCGGCGTGGTTGCATTGGAAAGCGAGGAGCAGGTGGGAACCCGGATCACCGTCACCTTCCCTCAGGCCTGAATGCAAAGAGGCCGCAGCGGATCCCAAGCTGGTTGGGATCCGCTGCAGCCCTTTTGTTTTGGCAGGTTAGCCCAAGGCTACGTCCAGGATCATCATGACCAGGAATCCCGTCACAATCCCTAAGACGCTTAGGTTCTTGTTGGAGTTGATAGATTCCGGGATGAGTTCTGCGGAAACGACGCTAATCATGGCGCCGGCCGAGAAGGAGAGAAGGAAGGGCAAGATTTCCCGCATGGCCATGGCTGCCACCACACCAATGACGCCGGCAATGGGTTCCACCAGACCGGATGCCTGGCCGTACATGAAGCTTTTAATCCGGCTGTATCCCTCTCTTCGCAGAGGCAGCGCCACGCTGGCGCCTTCGGGGAAGTTCTGCAGCCCGATCCCAACCGCCAGGATGATGGCGCCCATCAGGGTCGAACCTGGCACGCCCATGGCGGCTCCGCCAAAGGCCACGCCTACCGCCATACCCTCGGGGATGTTGTGCAGGGTGACGGCGCTGACCAGCAGGATGCTGCGCTTGAGGGACGCGCTTTTACCGGCAGCAGCGGTGACAAAGCTGGACTTATCCAGCAGCTTGTCGGCCACGATCATAAACAGGCCACCGGTGACAAAGCCCAGGGCCGGCAGAAACCATTGGGATTTCCCCAGCTCTCCGCACAGCTCGATGGCCGGCGCCAGAAGCGACCAGAAGCTGGCGGCGATCATTACGCCCGCGCCGAAGCCAAGCATGATGTTGAGCACCTTTTTGTTTACGTCACGGAAGAAAAAGACGACCGCCGCGCCCAGGGCGGTGATAGCCCAGGTGAAGAGGGTGGCGAGAAGTCCTTGCACCACCGGGTTTATGTTTTCAAAGAATTCCACTGTATTCCCCCCGAATCAAATTTATCAGGGTGCCGTCAGGGTGAGCCCTGTGCGGATGACACCCCATATTCAGGGTATGCGGACAGAGTGAATGGGTGACGGGGGAGCTAACCGCCTGGAAGGAAGAGAGGGGATACGGCGGCGGAAAAACGGAGAAAAGAAAGCAAAACAGCACAACTTACCTTGAAAAAGAAATTACAAAGTTTTCCCGAAAAAGTGATTGACAAGGGCAGGAGAATACGATATAATAGCTCTCGTTGCAGCAAATGTGACAGAAATCCGGGGCATTAGCTCAGCTGGGAGAGCGCTACACTGGCAGTGTAGAGGTCAGCGGTTCGATCCCGCTATGCTCCACCAAAAACAGGAACCGAAGTCGTTTGACTTTGGTTCCTGTTTTTTTGTCTGGAAGGTAAGAGACCGAGCCATCCCTCTGCGGCTATTTTTTATCCCGTACCTTTTCTACGCCTCCAGCATAGGGGGAATGGCGGACCCGCCCTTTTCCTTGAGGCGGGTGGAACCTTTCTGTGCTTATTTGGGATCGTGCTGGTGTCCAAACGGTTCCTTAGCCTTAAGAACCCGGAAAGTTGATCCGTTGAGCCTTTTAAAGGACTGCTGATCTACAGCTAAAAAGCCGGGCTTTGTACTTTTTTGTACAAAGCCCGGCTTTTATACGAAAGAAAGCTATGATTCCTCCGGCTGGCTTCCCGGCTTTTTTCGTTTGATTTTCGGAAACAGCTCCCGAAAGCCGATGAAGAGAAGGCCCACAGCGAAAATTTTCTGTAACACGGCTCCGTCAATCCAGCCGGAGAGAATGGTACCGGCCGCGGCGCCCGCCAGCCCCAGCAAGGCGATGGCAATGGCGTCCTTCCAGGCGATCAATTTGTTTCGCCCATGAAGGATCAACGCCAGGATCGCGATGGGCAGAAAGAAGATCAGGTTGATTCCTTGTGCCGTCAGCTGGTCTACACCCGCAAACAGAGTCAGATATAACAAGAGCACCGTTCCGCCGCCCAGTCCCATCGATCCCGCCATTCCCGACAGGATACCGGCCAGCGCGATTCCGAACCACCCGCTCATCGCAGCAGCAGCCGGATGGCTGCCCACAAAATGAAGATTCCGAACACTCTGCGCAGCAGCCCGGATGGAATGCGGGGAAGAAGCCAGGAGCCCAGCAATGCGCCGCCCAGCCCCCAGGGAAGGTAAACAGCCGCGTCCCAGAAATTGACGCGTCCGTCCGCCAGATAAAGCGCGGCGGAAAAGGCGGAAAGGGGGAAGATCACGGCGATGGAGGTGGCGTGGGCTTTCTGGGTGGGAAGGCCGGAGGCGGAGAGAAGGGGGACCGCCAGCATTCCGCCGCCCGCGCCCAGAAGGCCGTTGATAAACCCGACGATTACGCCACCGATGCGGGAAAACAGCTTTTTCATGGTTCCCTTCCTTTCTTTGTGTTCGGCCCGCAGACCGCATGTGTCTAGCTTTCCACAAAGAAGGGGAAATTATCCGCAAGGCATGAAAACAAGAAAAGGCACTCCAGCCGGTAACTCCGGTCGGAATGCCTTTTTTCTTAAAAGAAAGCCCCGCTTTGCCGTAATATGATTTGTATAACCTGCCTACGAAAAAGCAGGTGGGTGCCCGCCTGCCGGTTTCACGCTCCCTTCATCCAATCCTGCCCAAAGGCAGGACCGGGAGGTCTGCAATCCCCCGGCAGAGCCAAGCTCCCGAGAATACAATTGTAGGGTTAAAAAACCATAGTCCGCGAACAAAGCAGGAGAGCCGTTCTTATGCTTCTGCGTCCGTTTCGGGCGTTTCCATTTCTTCGATCTCAAACAGGTCGGCCAAGCGCTCCTCAAAAATTGCCGCGATGTTGTCGAACATCTCGTCGCTTTCGATGGGAACCAGCGTTTCCTCGCCGTTTTCCTCTCCCACTTCCAGGATAATCAACTCGCCGTCCGATTCGATCATTTCCTCAGGATTGTCAATCACCGGAAGCAGCGCCACATAACGCCCGTCATCCGTCTCGATTGCGTCAAGGAGCTCAAATTGATGCTCATTGCCGTCGTCATCCAGGACGGTAATCAGGTCGGGGCCGTACTCTTCTGCCATCGATACTCACTCCATTTCGTTTTGGTAGCCTATAGCCATTGTACCTGTTACCCCTGCAATAGTCAACAAGATTTTGTAAACTGTACTTGAATTTATCGAATATTTTCCAGAGTGGGATTGTCCTGGTTTTCGCTCAGAATCTCGTTCATGCTACCCATACGATACCCGGAAAGATCGGCGGTTATGTATGTAAATCCCAGGGAGCGCAGGGTGGCAACCACGCCGTTTATCCTGCATGCTTTCGTGAGCCTTGGCAGCTCGTCAAAAGGAACCTCGATGCGGGCAAGATTTTGATGTGCCCTCACCCGCAGCTGGGAAAACCCGAGAGACCGGAGGAACGCTTCCGCCTGCTCCACCCGGCTGAGGACTTCTACGGTCAACGTCTCATGGTAGGGAATGCGGGAGGCAAGGCAGGCGCTGGCCGGTTTCTCCCAGGTGGCAAGGCCGTGCTCTTTGGAAAGAGCGCGAATTTCGGCTTTGTTAAGTCCCGCTTCCTGCAAAGGGCTTAAAATATGAAGCTCCCGGACCGCTTTTGCGCCGGGCCGGTAGTCGCCCGCGTCGTCGGCGTTGCTGCCGTCGAGCAGGCAAGAAAAACCTTCCGCTTGGGCGCGTTCCTTCAGCGCGGACAGAAGCCGCTTTTTGCAGTGGTAGCACCGGTCGGGAGAATTTTGGCGGATGAGGGGGTCCGAAAGCGGGTCCACCGGTACGACCACTTGGCGAATCCCCAAGCGTCCCGCCAAGGCGCAGGCCGCCTTTGCCTCTTCCCGGGGAAAAAAGACCGAGTCGGCCGTCAGAGCCAGCACATTCTCTGCGCCCAGGGCTTCTTTGGCGGCAAGGAGAAGAAAGGTGGAATCGGTTCCGCCGGAGAAGGCCACAGCTGCCCGGGTAAGGGCTTTGAGGCGGGAAAGCAGCCGATCGTAAGCAAGAGCAGACACAGGATTTCCTCCTTATTCATCTTCAGTAAAGCAGAAAAAACGGTCGAGCAGCAGCGCGCGTACCGGCGCGCCGTCCGCCCCGGCGATCTTGACCGGCGGAGCAATGAGAAAATAGGCTCCGTCTTTCACTTGGGAAAGAGACAGGCCTTCCAAGACCATCACGCCCGCACCCAAGAGCTCCTTGTGGGGAGCGGCCTCGTCATCTTCGGGGCCGATGGAGGACGCATCGGTGCCCACCAGCCGAACTCCCAGGTCCGCAAGGACAAAGGCGGCGCTCTGGGTCAAAAAGGCTTTTCCAAGCCCCCGCAGCAGCAGACGCTTACAGCCCTTGGGCACCAGCCGTTCCATATCCGCACCGGACAAAAGCCCCGTTACCGTCACCACTTGACAGGTGCCCAGGAAAGGGCTTAGCGGCAGGGAAGCGATGTCGGCTTCGTCCTCCAGGAAGTGAAGGGGCGCGTCGGCATGGGTGGCGTTATGCAGACACAGATGAGCGGCCGTTAGGTTGCAGGCGTCTCCCAAAGCGATGCGGGAAAGAGGTTCCAGAGTAGGAACAGGATCGCCCGGGTAGACGGGCGCCTGAAAAAGCTCCTGAGAAATGTCAATGATCTTCATAAAGAATCCCTCCTGTATCATGGCCGATGCGGGAATTGGAGCGTACAATTTACTGGAAAAATGAAAGCAAAATAAACCAAATTCGAGCGATATTTGTAAAAAATATACACAAAAAAAGAAAGAATTTGCTTGACAGAAAAATCGGAATTTGCTATATTGGGATACAGTTCCAATCGATGCAAAACAGGAGGGCGTATGAAAGCAAATCTTGAGATGCAGCCTTATTACGACATCTGGTTCGGCCTTCAACATCTGTATGACCGATGGGCCAAACGATATGGTTTAACCGCTCATGCGATGTTTGTCCTCTATTGCATTGCCAAAGGGGAAGGAAGATGCACCCAGAAGCAGATTTGTGAGCAGCTTATGCTTCCCAAGCAGACGGTGCACACCATCCTTAACGGTTTTGAGCAGAAAGGCTGGCTTGTCCGCCAAGTGATGGAGTTAGACAAACGAAATAAGCATTTAATGCTTACGGCTGAAGGAGAAGAATATGCCGATGCGGTCCTGGGAGAGCTTGCCAAGCGGGAGGAAGCCGCCATGCGCCGCATGCATCCTCAGCAGTGCAGGACGATGCTGGAGAATAACCTCCAGCTTTTTGAGAATCTTTCGCAAACCATGAAGGTGGACGAATCGTCTCAAGAGTAATCCACTGCTTTCATCATAACACAGTCAAGAAAAAAGGGAAAGCAGTTGTATCCGCAGGACGAGGAAAGCTTTTTCAGCCGATGTGGGAAATCAATATAAAGTAGCTCTTTGAGTAGTTTTTTGCGCCCGGCCACAGGAGTGGCCGGGCGCAATTATAATGATTGGCCCCGGTCCGGATGATCGTTTTTATAGCGTTGCGCAGCAACGCTATAAAAAATAGGCGCCCGCTGACGCGGTTTTGCGCCTTTCGGCTCAGGTGGGCGGTACATAGCGCCTCCGCATGAGCAAAATTACTGATTTTGCTCATGCAACTATAAAAAATGCGCGCAAAGCAGATTCTTGCTTTGCGCGCATTTTTTCGGATGCATCCTTATTTCATCATATACTGCACACTGCTGATGACACCGTTTAGCGTCTTAAGCGCTTTGCCGGCCTTCTTTTTGATGTTCTTGTTGTTGCGCATCATGGTGCCGCCAACCATGCCGGCAACCGCGCCGACCGCCATACCGGTGACCACGCCTTTGACCATACCAGAGCTCGATCTCATGTTAACACCTCCGTTTATTTGTGTGGTCTTATTTTTTCCACTTGCAATGTCTTTACTCCTGTGATATATTGGTAGCAAATAGTTTGATATTCTAAGTAATTTGTCGTGACTTGGCGGCGAAAGGGGTCTTATTGCAGTGGCTGTCTTGAATATCGTGCTGGTGGAACCGGAAATTCCCCAGAACACGGGGAACATTTCCCGCACCTGCGCGGCTACCGGCGCCCGGCTGCATCTGGTCAAGCCCTTGGGCTTTGCCATCGATGACCGCAAACTCAAGCGGGCGGGCCTGGATTACTGGCACTTTCTGGACATCACCTATTACGACAACCTGGAGGATTTCTTTCAGAAGAATGCCGGCCCGTTTTTTTATTTTACCACCAAGGCCCCGCAGCTTTATACGGATGTATCCTATCCGGACGGGGCGTATCTGGTGTTTGGCAAGGAAACGGCCGGGCTGCCGGAGGAACTGCTCGTACGCTACCCGCAGAGCTGCGTGCGCCTGCCCATGATTGAGGGGGCGCGCAGCCTTAACCTGTCCAATGCGGTGGCGGTGGGCGTTTTTGAAACGCTGCGGCAATGGGGCTTTCCGTCGCTGCAGTCTACGGGAAATTTGACGAAATACCGTTGGGAGGATTCCATTTGATGGAGAAGCAGACAATCGCCTTTTTAACCGATTCCGCGTGCGATATCCCGGAGGATCTGGCACGCCGGTATTCCATTACCGTAATGAGTATTCCCATCAATGTGGACGGGAAAGAATACTTGGAGCGGGTGGATTTTACCAACCAGGAATTTTACGACATCCTGGAAAATTGCAAAAGCATTCCCAGTACCTCACATGTGCCGTCGGTGTCCTTTGTGGAGGAATACCGGAAGGCTATGGACAACGGGATTACGGATCTGATCCACGTGACGATCAACTCCAAAGGGTCGAACATGTATCATGCGGCGCTGATGGCCAGAGACCAATTTTATGAGGAATGTCCGCAGGCAAAGGAGACGTTTCGAATTCATGTGATGGATTCGCGGACCTATACCATTGCGTACGGCTGCGGCATCGTGGAAGCGGCAAAACTGGCTGAGGAAGGCAAGGACGCCGAGATGGTGCTGGCCTTCCTGGAAAACTGGTTTTCCAGCATTGAGATTTATTTTTCCGTCTATTCGCTGGACTTCGTCAAAAAGTCCGGCCGGGTCAGTGTGGCGGCCGCCTTTGTGGGAGAGCTGCTGGGCCTGCGCCCCATCATCCGTATGCTCGACGGCGATCCGGTGATTATCGACAAGGTGCGCGGAGACAAGGCGATTTTGTCGCGGCTTTTGCGCGCGGCCAAGGAATCGATGGAGCAAAGCGGTTTACAGAAGCCGGAGTATTACATCATTCACGGCTCGCCTGTGAAGGAGGCCCAGGAGCTGAAGAACCTCCTGGAGCAGGAGATCGGCTATCCCGCTTGCGGCAGCTATGAGGCGGGCGCCGCCATCAGCATCAATTCCGGCCCCAGAGTCATCGGTGTGATCCTCAAAGGAAAGGACCGCAGATAACCGATACGTCCGGCTGCAACCCAGCAGCCGAAGAAAACAAAAGAAGGCATGGATGTTTCCCATGCCTTCTTTTGTTATACCTGCGTTTTTGCCGGTTCTTCCGGCAGGGTCTTATACATGTTCTCGTAATAGTCGCTGAGCATTCGCGCGGCAGAGAACCGGTCGGTTGCCATCTGCACGCTCATGCGCATCATGGATTCCCAGGTGGCCGGATGCTGGTACCAGGCGGGCAGCACCTCGTCGAACAAGACCTTGTAAAGAGAATCCCGGTCCCGGTCGTTCTGCACTTCGCCTTCGCCCTGGGTACCGTCTCCGATCTGCCAGCCGTTTACTCCGCTTATGCATCCTTCCGGCCACCAACCGTCCAGAATGCTCAGATTGAGCACGCCGTTCATCGCTGCCTTCATGCCGGAAGTACCGGAGGCCTCCAGGGGACGCAAGGGCGTGTTGAGCCATACGTCACAGCCACGGGTAAGCATGGCGCCCACGTGCATGTCGTAATCCTGCACGAACACGATGGAAGAGGGGTATTTTCTTGCCATTCGGACCATTTTGCTGACGATTTCCTTGCCGGTCAGGTCGTTTGGATGGGCTTTGCCGGAGAAGATCAGCTGCAGGGTGCCGTTTTTCAGCAGAGGCTCGATCAGCTCCATTTTTCCGAAAATCAGGTCGCCCCGCTTATAGGGGGCGGCGCGCCTGGCAAAGCCGATGGTCAGCGCCTCGGGGTTGAGACGCACGCCGCAGCGGCGTTCGATTTCACTCAAAAGGTGCATTTTCAGCCGTTTGTGCACCGGCATCAGGGGCCGGCCGGTCAGATAAGCGTCCCTTATGGCTTTGTCCTGCCAGGTGCCGTTGTGCACCCCGTTGGTAACGGCTAGGATGGGAGCCGCGTCCGAAACGCCCGCCCACATCTTTTGCGCCGTCTGCGCGTGCAGAGCGGCCACGCCGTTGGCAAGCCGGGCCATACGAAGGCCGGCCACCGTCATGTTAAACGGATCGCCGCCGATTTCCTTGACCTGCTCGTAGCTCAGGCCGTTGTAGGCGCCCATGTACTCGAGCAGCTTGTGCTCGTGCACTTCGTTGCCCGCGGCTACCGGAGTGTGTGTGGTGAACACGATGGATTGGCGGACCTTAGCCCGGGCTTCCTTAAAGCTGAGCCCTGCCTCCATCTCTTCGCGGATCAGCTCAAACGAGGCAAACATGGGATGGCTGTCGTTAAAATGATACAGGTCTGCCTGAATTCCCAGCGCCCGCAGGGCCCGCACCCCGCCGATTCCCAGAATGATCTCCTGAGCGATGCGTTCTTCGTTAAACCATCCGTATAATTGGCCGGTAATTAAACGGTCGGCATTTTCGGGAAGGTTTGCGTCCAGCAAAAACAAAGGGGCATTGTCGAAGCAGTCACACAGCCAGACCTTCAGCTTGACCGGACGCTCCCGCACGGAGACGCAGACGGTGATGCCGGTATCCTTGAGAAAGTCATACTGGTATTCCGGGAAGCAGTCCATCGGCCACCCGTTTTCGTGGATGATCTGCCGAGTGCTGCCTTGGCGCCAGAGAATGCCGATGCCCACCACCGGCATTTGCAGGTCCTTGGCGGCCTTTAAAAGGTCACCCGCCAGAATTCCTAAGCCGCCCGCATAAATCTTGAAATCCGATTGCAGGCCGTATTCCATACAAAAATAAGCGACGGTTGGTTGCTTTTCCATGAGACCATACTCCTTCTTCTGTATCATGAGGGAACAGCAATATTATGTGGACCGTCCACGAATAAACACCATGCAGCCGCCGGGAGAAAGTGAGAGAAGGCCGCCCTTTTCTTCACAGACGCCTTGAGAGAGAACCGGGTGCTCAAAAGAAAGACAGGCGGCGAGAGGACCGAATTCGTCGGGCAGGGATACCGTCTGCGCTTCCTCGGCAAAGGAGAAGAGGGCGCAGAGGACCCGATCCCCGTCCTGGTACGCCAGCCGCACAAGAGGGCCCGGCTTTCGCAGAAGGTCGGTGCAAAAAGCCTCCGGCTTATGAAGCAGGGGGAAGCAGGAGCGGCGAAGGGCGGTCACTCGTTGGATCCAGTCAAACGCCTTAGAATCGCTTGCCCAATGAAAACAGACCCGGTCGAAAAAGGCGATCTTGCCGTACATGGGATCGTCCTTTGGCAGGACAAAGCGTCCGGCTTCGTCATTGAGAAGGCCCAGATTCATTGGCTGGCGCTCGCCGCATTCCTGGCCGTTGTTGATGAGCAGGTAGGCGTTGGGCAGAAGGGCCGCCAGCAGGAAGGCGGCGTTGGCCTTCTCTTGGGAGCCGGTCATCACCGGGCCCCGGGGGGAGTCGGACAGTTCTGCGGCGGCCACCACCGGCAGCGCCGCTTCTACCGATGCCGCCAGAGACTGCCCGAGCAGCACCGGAGAGACCGTTTTCCAGGCCGACCAGACGTTGCCCAAGATCAAATGATACCCTTCCTTTTTCGCCTTTTGGGCGTTGCCGGGGCTAAACTCCTCCGACCAGAAGAGAAAATCCGGGTCGGCCTCCTTGGCGGCGCGTACCAGTTCCTTCCCCAGCGGGACGGGGAGAGCATGGGCCATATCAATACGTGCGCCGTCGATGTGATACCGGCGGATAAAAGCGGGGATGATTCCGGCGATGTTGTCCCAGAGAGCCTGGTTGGGCTTTTGCCCGGGAAAGACGCTGCACTTGACCCCGTCCTGCGCGATGAAGGGCGGGCGGGCATCCAAGTCCGGCAGCGCCTTGGCGGCGGGAGAGGAGTCAAAGTAGAATTTCAGATAAGTCACATCCGTCCAGGGAGGCTGGGGGTCGTTGATGGTGTCCGCAAAGCCGGGGAGGGTGCAGATCCCCCATTCCCGCATGGCTAGATCCATGCAGTTTTCCCCCGTCTCGTCCGCCCGCCGGCAAAGCGCCCGCCAGGCCGCCGGGGCGGGCGGGGGAACAAAGCCGTCCAGAAAGGCCGGCATTTCGTCGGAAGCATACAGCAAGTCCACATTGTCCGGCGAGACTACCGCGTGGCCTAGCCCTTTTACGCCGGGAGCCGCCAGGGACTGGGCCCGCTCCGCCTTGATCCAGTAAAACCAATCCGGGTGCTCCCGGACAAACACATGGTCTCTGGCAGCGGTGCGAAAGACAAAGTCCAGCATAACCCGCAGCCCCAGCCGGTGGCAGGCTTCCACCAGCGCCGCAAACTGCCGCGCAAGCGGCAGCCCGCCCGCAAAAGGGTCGTCCAGGTCCGGGTCAAAGGCCTCCATGTCTTCAATGGAATAGGGGCTGGGAGCGTCGCCCTTCTGAAAGACGCGGCTGGAACAAAAGACCGGAAGTAAATAGAGAATATCCACCCCCATCTGCATAAGCAGAGGGAGCAGGGCGATGCATTTGAGAAAGCTGCCGGATTGCAGGGAACCGGTATGGTTCCACGCGGAGAAAGCGCGGGGCAGCATGGAATAAAGCACACCGCCGCCCGGCTTCTTGGGCGGCGCTTTTGGCGCGTCCAGAATAAAGGCGAGGCAAGCCCGGTAAAAGGCACAGGGGTCCACCGCTACCTCATTTGGCCGGGCGGGATCCTTCCGGCCCGCAACGGAAAGATAGTTCCACCGGACGGGAATGAAATAAGGTTCTTTTCCCGCCGATGGGGGAATCGCTTCGTACAGGTCCTGCAAGGCATGCATAGGGGGACTCCATTCCGACGGATCGGATCCGGATAGGAAACATATCGGCAAATGGGCCGAATCCGTCAAAAAATATAATCAATCGACGAAAAATTCTTGTTTATCTGTGCGAATTGCTTAAGCTTATTATAAAGCAGGAGGTATAGCAAGTCAACCAAATTGGAAAAAGGTATCAAGTTTGTTACCGTTGATGGAATAGGTCACGACCAGCCAAAGACAGCGGAAAAACGGCGCCCATGGAAGTTCCATGGGCGCCGTTGAGGGAAATATCCTTATGCTCGGGCTTTTTTCTTGGCAAAAACAAACACCGCGGCAAAGAGGCCGGACAGAGCAGCCAGGAGAATCCAGGCAAACGTGTTGGAATCTACACCGGTATTGCCGCCCGTAGGCGTATTGGGATCGTCCGGAGAAGTGGGATCATCCGGGTCGACCACCGGCGGTTCCTCCTTTGGCGCAACCGTGTAGACCA
Source organism: uncultured Eubacteriales bacterium (assembly GCA_951801675.1). Taxonomy (GTDB): domain Bacteria; phylum Bacillota; class Clostridia; order Oscillospirales; family Acutalibacteraceae; genus Solibaculum_A. The sequence continues at coordinate 69,152 of CATONX010000002.1, forward strand.
CGCGGATGGACTGATTGCCGTTGTGGTCCACCGTTTTTACCCACAGGTAGGAGGCTTCCTCCGCCTCCTGGGGCAGCGGGAGCTTGTCGCCGTTTACAAAGTCCAGATACTCTTCCGGGGCTTCAGCGCTGGAAGAGGACCAGGCATACTGGGCGGCGGCGATGCCGGAATGCAGGTCCACAACCGAGAGGGTCAGCTCGGTTTTCTCCTCATTTGGGATGGCGTTGACCGCCGGAGCGTCCAGGTCCGCCTGAGTGTACAGGGAAACCACGTCGCTGTAGGTTTTGCCGTCCACAGACAAGGCCTTTACCGAAACGACGGCGGTGCCGCTGGCGGAAAGAGCGGTGTATTCGGTGTTAAGCTGGGCGGGAATCCATTCGCCTTCCCCGATACGGTAGAAGTACTGGTACACGTTGGCGGCGGGATTCTGGGTGTCGGTGATGGTAAGGGTAACCGCTTCCTTGGCCCATTCGCCAGAATCCGGGGCAGTGGTGAAGCTCAGGTGAAGAGCGGGAGCAAGAACCGGAACTTCGGGCAGATCGATTTCGAATGCCTTAATCACCTCGTTGCCGGCCTGGTCGGCGGCCTTGATCCACAGATAGTAGGTGCCGCAGACGCCCTTGGGAAAGCCGATAACCGCGCCGTCCTGACAGTCGGCGAAGGAGGCGGGCACCTCGGTACCGGAAGCGGACCAGGCGTAGCCGGCGCTGGCAAGGCCGGACAATGCGTCGGACACGGAGATTTTGACGGTGCGTTCGTCACCGCTGGGAACCGCGCCGACCACGGGAGACGCGTTATCCACCTGCGCAGAGGCGCAAACCACAGCCGTTTCGGTGCCGAACTTCGAGATGCCCTTCACGCGGATGGTGACGGTGCCGCCCTGGGCGGGAACGGTGTATTCTTTGTTCAATGCCGCGTCCGTCCACGCACCGCCGTCGATCTGGTACTGGTACTTTTCCATCACCGCGGCGTTGTTGCCGGGATCGGTGATGGTGAAGACGGCGTCTCCCGTTATCCAGCCGGAAGCGGGGAAGTTGGTGGTCAGGACCGGGTCGGCCAGCGCTAGAATCCCGGTATCGTACTCGAACTTTTCGATGGTTTCGTTGCCGGCCTGATCGGTGGCCTTGAGCCACAGATTGACCTTGCCGACTCCCTTCATACCGTCGGGAACCTTCACGGGGTCGCCGTTTTGATACGTGCCCTGGAAGACGGTAGGAGCGGTGCCGCTGGGATTGTCCCAAATATACTCAAAGGCATACTGAGCGGCGGTAATGCCGCTGTGAGCGTCGGTAGCGATCAGCTTGTTCTGCTGGAGGCCCACGATCGGAGCATCCATGTCCATCCGAGTGAAGGCTTTGGTTTCCTCGCTGACCACGTCGTCGATGGAGATGCAGCGCACTATGACGGTGGCAGAACCGCTTTCATTTAAAGCCGTGTAGGTTTCGCCCGGCTTCGCATCCGTCCAGGCGCCGTTGCCCAGCTTATACTGGTATTGCTTGATGGTGCCGGGAACATTGAGATCGTCCGTAATTTGAAAGGTGACCGGCACTCTGGACCAGGCATCGGTGTCCGGGGTGGTTTCAAAGCTTAAGAGAATCTTGGGAGCAATGGCGGGCGCCTTGGGGGCTTCGCCAAAGTCGATCGGATAAGATTCGACCGTCTCATTGCCCACCCGGTCGATGGCTTTGACCCAAAGATAACCGTTTCCGTAGAAGCCTTCCAGGGCCGTGACGGTTCCGCCGGCCGGCACTTCCAGATAGGAGGCGGGCGCGTTGCTTTCCCTGGTCCAGTTGTAGCCCAGGTACTCCATGCCGCTGGCCGAATCCTGTCCGCGGATGGAAAGCTGCCGGTTTTGGTCTAAGGCGGTATGGGTGACGGTGGGCGGGGTGATGTCCATGCGGGAGAAGGCGGTGGCCGGGGCGCTGTCCTGTCCGTTTTTGCCCACCGCCACGGCAGTGATGGTAACGGTGCCGGTGGCACTCAGAGCAGAATAGGTTTCGCCCAGCTTCGCGTCCGCCCACGGGCCGTCGTTGATTTTATACCGATACCCCGCGACGATGTCGGACGGATTGGAGGAGTCTGCCAGCGTAAAGGTGATCGCCTCGCGGAACCATTCGCTGGAGGACGGGTCGGTGGAATGGTTCATGGTGATCTGGGGTGCTGTGGGAGTGGGCTGGCCCGCCTCCACCGAGACCTTTTTCGAGACGGTGTTGCCGGCGGCGTCGGCGGCTTTCAGCCAGAGATAGACAGTGCCGTACAGATCTTCGGGCACAGAGATTACATCGCCGTCCGAATAGGAGGTGTAGCTTCCGGTGACGGCAGTTCTAGTACCCCAGGCATACTGGGCGCCGGCAATGCCGCTGCCCACGTCGGTAGCGGAAAGGGCATACTGCCGGTACGCTTGCTGCACCGCGTTTACCTGGGGCTTATCCAGGTCGGTGCGGGCGTATTTGACTACCGGCGCGCTTTGCTGGCCGGAGCGGGAGACGGCGATCGCCGAGATGGTGACCTCCCCGGTCTGCTCGAGCACGGTGTTGGTAACATTGGGCCTTGCTTCGTAGTACGGGCCGTCGTTGATTTTAACCAAGTATTTGGAAACATCGCCTGGTGTGTTGACCGTGTCGGTGAGCTTATAGGAGATGGGCTGGTTGCTCCATTCGCTGGAGCCCTGGGTGGTTTCGAAGCTCATTTCCACATGCGGAGCCTGCACGCTCACCGGATCGGTCACTTCCATTTTGTAGATGACGCTGTAGGTCTTGGTTTCGCCGGGGGACAGAGAGATGTTTCTCCAGGCAAAGCGCATCATGGGGAGAGCGGCCTTGGGCTCGTAGGAATCCTCCGACATCTGCACGTCATACCGGTCATAAACGCCCTGAGCCCAAGCCGCGTCGTCGGACCCTGCCCAGTAGTTGGACACGTCGGTGACGCCGTTTCCTTTTGCGACCAGGGTGAATTTCGCGCCCGCGCCGGTCATGACGAAGCCGGTGGAGCCGGGCATGTTGGCAATTGCGTAATTCGTCGCCAGCTCGTTTCCATCGGCATCAAAAATGCCAAGAAATGCGTCGGTAACCGCCGTTACCGATTTATTCGCGGAAGCTGCATTGGAGAGTTGATACATAACCTTAACGGACGCCTGGTCGTCAAGCAGTTCGCTTTTCATTTCCAGAGTTACGCCGTCAAAGGTATAGGGATTGCGCAGAAAGTCAAGGCTGGTAATATACTCGATGGTCAGCATGAAGGCGGCGGCGCCGAGCCTCTCGTCAAGAGTTCCGCTGGTCTGCGCCATTAAGTCGCCCACAATGGTGAACATTTCCTCATAAGCATACCAGTTGATATAATCGGCGGCGACCAGATCGGAACCGACCTTTGAAACCCAGTTTTTGTATTCCGGCGTGGCGGTCCATTTCTCGTAATCAGGTGAAGGAGTATGGATCCAGGGATGAAGCAGGCCGTCACCCCGTTTGTCCAAGATGGTCTGCAGCCACGCTTTTCCCTCCGCCGTGGTCATCCACGCAGGCGGCGTCCGGTATTTCATCAATTCCTGTATTTGCGGAATTTTCATCCATTCTTTTCCTTCATCCGTCTGAAGCCAGGCTTGGCCTTCCGGGGTTTTGATGGCGAAGCCGACCATAATAATCGGCGTCACCAGTTCCGGCACCGATCCGATATCGGGATTATCATGAGCGAAGTATGGCTTTCCGTCGATATCCAGCCGGACATTGAATCCGCTGGCCGCTACCGAACGCGTCTGGCTGTCGGCTGCGCGGTATGCCAGGTTATAGGTGGAAAATCCCTCGTCGGTGAATGCCACGTTGCTGTTCATCGACGTAACGGCGTTGCCGGTAAAGGGTGCGAGCAGCATGACGGCGCATAACACCATACATAGCAGTGCTTTCATAGCGCTGTGCTTGAGCAGGTTACTCCTCATCTTTCATTCCTCCGTTTTTCTCCCTTTTCGTCAGATGTCACAAGGGAAATGAATCCGACTGCTTGAATTCTATCATTCTTCTCCAAGCCATTCAAGCAATAATGAAAAATTATTGTATTTCATGAAAAATTTTAGCATTTATACGAAAAGGAACCAGAAGAACTGTATACTTTGCCGATGGATGGCGAAAACGGGAATCTTTTCTATTTTGCATCTACTAAAGACGAATGTGCACAACTTTTGCACAAAAAAAGGTTGCACAAACCAGTTTGGTTGTGCAACCTAGAGAAAATCAGCAAAAAAGGCGAAAAAGTTTGACTTTTTCGCCCGCATGTCGTATAATCTCACAATGCTTTATGATGGAATAGTATACCTATCTTTTAGACTGAGGATAGCACAAAAGAACCAAAAAGGCAAGGAACATAAGGTTGATTTTTAACTCCGCAGCCGTGTGTTTCGGAGTGGAAATAGGAAATGAAAACATTCGATGTCACGATCTTTAGGAAATGGAGTGGTGTAAGCCTATGGTGAATGTCAAACAGGTGAAACTAGGCAACAATACCCGCATGAGCTTCTCGCGCATCAATGAGGTTTTGGACATGCCTAACCTGATTGAGGTGCAGAAGAACTCGTACAATTGGTTCCTGGAAGAGGGCCTCAAAGAGGTGTTCCGGGACGTGTCCGCCATCACCGACTACACCGGCAATCTCGTCCTCAATTTTATTGATTACAAATTGGATGACAAGGCAAAGTACACGGTCGAGCAGTGTAAGGAACGGGATGTGACTTATGCCGCCCCGCTTCGGGTGCGCGCCCGCCTGATTAATAAGGAAACCGGGGAAATCAAAGAGTCCGAGGTGTATATGGGCGATTTCCCGCTGATGACCGAGAGCGGCACCTTTATCATCAACGGCGCCGAGCGAGTCATTGTTTCCCAGCTGGTGCGTTCGCCGGGCGTTTACTATGGCATGACCTATGACAAGACGGGCAAAAAGCTCTTTAACGCTACCGTCATCCCCAACCGGGGCGCCTGGCTCGAATACGAGACCGATTCCAACGATATTTTCTATGTACGCATCGATAAAAACCGCAAGCTGCCGGTGACCACCTTCATCCGGGCGCTGGGCCTTGGCACCGACGCGGATATCCTCGACTTTTTCGGTGAGGACGAGCGCATCATCGCCACCCTTGCAAAAGATACCGCCAAGACCCGCGAAGAGGGTCTGATGGAAGTCTATAAAAAGCTGCGCCCGGGCGAGCCGCCCACGGTGGAAAGCTCCCAGGCTCACATCGACGGCCTGTTCTTCGACGCGCGCCGCTATGACCTGTCGAAGGTGGGGCGCTATAAGTACAACAAGAAGCTGGCCATCGGCGGCCGGCTGACCGGCAAGGTGTTAAGCCGCCCGGTAGCAAACCCGGTAACCGGCGAAATCATGGCCGAGGCGGGGGAGACCGTCACCCGGGAAAAGGCTCAGGAGATCGAGCGAAGCGGCGTTTCCTGCGCCTGGCTCGATGTGGACGGCCGGGAATTCAAGGTGATTTCCAACGGCATGGTGGATTTGCGGGACTTCCTGCCCTTTGACTTAGAAGAGCTGGGCATCCATGAAAAGGTGCGCTTCTCGGTGCTCCAGGAAATCATGGAGAACGCCGCCGGTGAGGAAGAGGCCATCCGCGAGGCCATCAAGACCCGCATCGACGAGCTGATTCCGAAGCACATCATCTTAGACGACATTCTTTCTTCCATTAACTATATGAGCGGCCTCGCTTTGGACGTGGGCGTTACCGACGACATCGACCATCTGGGCAACCGCCGCATCCGCTCGGTGGGCGAGCTGCTGCAAAACCAGTTCCGCATCGGCTTCTCCCGGATGGAGCGGGTGGTACGCGAAAAGATGACGCTGCAGGCCCAGGAGATGGAGTCCATCACCCCCCAAAGCCTTATCAACATCCGTCCGGTGGTGGCAGCGATCAAAGAGTTCTTCGGCTCTTCGCCCCTGTCCCAGTTCATGGACCAGACCAACCCCCTTGCGGAGCTGACCCACAAGCGCCGCCTGTCCGCCCTGGGACCCGGCGGTCTGTCCCGTGACCGGGCGGGCTTCGAGGTACGCGACGTGCACTACAGCCATTATGGCCGTATGTGCCCGATCGAGACCCCGGAAGGACCCAACATCGGCCTGATCTCCTATCTGGCCACCTATGCGAAGATCAACGAATACGGCTTTGTGGAAGCGCCCTTCCGCCGGGTGGATAAGGAAACCGGCAAGGTGCTCGACGAAGTGATTTACATGACCGCCGACATGGAGGACGATTACATCGTCGCCCAGGCCAACGAGCCTCTCGATGAAGAAGGTCACTTTAAGAACGCAAAGGTCAACACCCGCTATCGCGACGAATTCCTGGAAATCGAAGCGAATAAGGTGGACTTTATGGACGTGTCCCCCCGGATGGTGGTCTCGGTGGCTACGGCTATGATCCCCTTCCTGGAAAACGACGACGCCAACCGTGCGCTGATGGGTTCGAACATGCAGCGCCAGGCGGTACCGCTTCTAAAGCCCCAGTCCCCGGTCGTGGGCACGGGTATGGAATACAAGGCGGCGGTGGACTCGGGCGTGGTGGTTCTCGCCAAGCGCCCGGGCGTGGTGGAATCGGTCAGCGCGGATAAAGTGGTCATCCGTGCCGACGCGGACGGAGAGCTGGACGAATACCACATCATTAAGTTCCTGCGTTCCAACCAGGGCACCTGCATCAACCAGCGCCCGGTGGTGAGCAAGGGCCAGCACGTCATTGAGCACGAAGTCATTGCCGACGGCCCGGCCACCGACAACGGAGAAATCAGCCTTGGCAAGAACGCCCTGATCGGGTTTATGACCTGGGAGGGCTACAACTACGAGGACGCGGTTCTCATCAACGAGAAGATCGTCCGCGACGATGTGTATACCTCCATCCATATCGAAAAGTACGAAATCGAGGCCAGAGACACAAAGCTCGGCGCCGAGGAAATCACCCGCGACATCCCCAATGTGGGCGAGGACGCCCTCAAGGATCTGGATGAGCGTGGCATCATCCACATCGGCGCAGAGGTGCGTGCAGGCGATATTTTAGTTGGTAAGGTGACGCCCAAGGGCGAAACCGAGCTGACCGCGGAAGAACGGCTTTTGCGCGCCATCTTCGGTGAAAAGGCCAGAGAGGTGCGGGATACCTCTTTGCGGGTACCCCACGGCGAATACGGCATCGTGGTGGACGTGAAGGTGTTCACCCGGGAAAACGACGACGAGATGAGCCCGGGTGTGAACATGGTGGTCAAGTGCTACATCGCCCAGAAGAGAAAGATCTCAGTGGGTGACAAGATGGCGGGCCGCCATGGTAACAAGGGCGTTGTTTCCCGTATTCTGCCCATGGAGGATATGCCCTTCCTGCCGGATGGCCGTCCTTTGGACATCGTGTTAAACCCCTTGGGCGTTCCGTCCCGTATGAACATCGGGCAGGTGCTGGAAGTGCACCTGGGCTACGCAGCCATGGCGCTGGGGTGGAAGATCATGACGCCGGTGTTCGACGGCGCGCATGAAGAGGACATCCGGGAGTGCCTGAAAATGGCGGGCCTGCGGGAAGACGGCAAAACGCCGCTGCGCGACGGCCGTACTGGTGAATGGTTCGATAACCCGGTCACGGTGGGCTACATGTACTTCTTAAAGCTGCACCACCTGGTTGACGATAAGATTCACGCCCGTTCCACCGGCCCCTACTCCCTGGTCACCCAGCAGCCGCTGGGCGGCAAGGCCCAGTTCGGCGGCCAGCGCTTCGGCGAAATGGAAGTGTGGGCGCTGGAAGCTTACGGCGCCGCTTATACCCTGCAGGAAATCCTTACGGTCAAGTCGGACGACGTGGTGGGCCGCGTAAAGACTTACGAGGCCATCGTCAAGGGCCAGAACGTGCCGCAGCCGGGCGTGCCGGAATCCTTCAAGGTGCTCATCAAGGAACTGCAGTCGCTGGGTCTGGACGTGAAGGTTCTCGATAAGGACAACGAGGAAATCGATCTCAAGCAGACCTTTGACGACGACGAGGACGACGTGCATATCAGCGCCGTGGACGACGAAGCCTTCACCGATGTGCGCGACGAGGGCGACCTTGCCGGCTACAGCATCGAGGACGCGGAAGACGTGCTCGCCGACGACGCCGAGGAAGAGGACAGCCTGATCGACGAAGAGGAAGCATCCTTTGACGACGGGATGGGCGACGCGGCGGACGACGAGAGCGAAGAAATATAGCGGGAAAGGGGTCGTATCATGGAATTTAACGTGTTCGAATCAATTAAAATCGGCCTGGCTTCTCCGGAGCAGATTCGGGAATGGTCCCACGGAGAGGTCAAGAAGCCGGAAACCATCAATTACCGTACCCTGAAACCCGAGCGCGACGGCCTGTTCTGCGAACGCATTTTTGGCCCGACAAAGGACTGGGAGTGCCACTGCGGCAAGTATAAGCGCATCCGCTTCAAGGGAAAGATCTGTGACCGCTGCGGCGTCGAGGTGACCCGCGCGAAGGTCAGAAGAGAGCGCATGGGCCATATTGAGCTGGCCGCTCCGGTTTCCCACATCTGGTATTTTAAAGGCATCCCGTCGCGGATGGGTTTGCTTTTGGATATTTCCCCCCGCCTTCTGGAGAAGGTGCTGTACTTCGCCTCCTACATCGTGACCGACCCGGGCACGACGCCGCTGGAGAAGATGCAGCTGCTCACCGAAAAGGAATACCGGGACATGCGCGAGCGTTATGAGGACGACTTTGACGCGGGCATGGGCGCCGAATCCATCAAGAAGCTCCTTTCGGACATCAACCTGGAGACCCTTTCCCAGGAGCTCAAGGAAGAGCTGGAGAACGCCTCGGGCCAGAAGAAGGTCCGTATCTTAAAGCGCCTGGAGGTCGTAGAGGCCTTCCGCGTGTCCGGCAACCGTCCGGAATGGATGATTCTCGACGTGGTGCCGGTCATCCCGCCGGACATCCGTCCTATGGTCCAGTTGGACGGCGGCCGTTTCGCTACCTCCGACTTAAACGATCTCTACCGCCGCGTCATCAACCGCAACAACCGCTTAAAGCGGCTGCTGGAGCTGGGCGCGCCGGATATCATTGTCCGCAACGAAAAGCGTATGCTCCAGGAAGCGGTGGACGCCCTTATCGACAATGGCCGCCGCGGCCGTCCGGTGACCGGGCCCAACAACCGCCCCTTAAAATCTCTGTCCGATATGCTCAAGGGCAAGCAGGGCCGCTTCCGCCAGAACCTGTTGGGCAAGCGCGTGGACTATTCGGGCCGGTCGGTTATCGTGGTCGGGCCGGAGCTGAAAATGTATCAGTGCGGCCTGCCTAAGGAAATGGCCATCGAGCTGTTTAAGCCCTTCGTCATGAAGCGGCTGGTGGAAACCGGTGCTGCCGGCAACATCAAGTCCGCCCGCAAGATGGTGGAGCGTGCCCGCGGAGAAGTGTGGGATGCGCTGGAAACCGTCATCAAGGACCATCCGGTTCTCTTAAACCGCGCTCCCACCCTGCACCGTCTGGGCATCCAGGCCTTTGAGCCGGTGCTGGTGGAAGGCCGCGCCTTAAAGCTGCATCCGCTGGCCTGTACCGCCTATAACGCCGACTTCGACGGCGACCAGATGGCCGTGCACGTGCCCCTGTCCGCCGAGGCCCAGGCCGAGGCAAGAACGCTGATGCTGGCGGCCAACAATCTCTTGAAGCCCTCCGACGGACGGCCTGTCACCGTCCCGACCCAGGACATGGTGCTCGGTTCCTACTACCTGACCCTGGAAAAGCCCGGCGAAAAGGGCGAGGGCAAGATTTTCCGTGACTTTAACGAAGCCCTTATGGCCTATCAGGAAGGCGTGGTGGGGCTGCACGCTCCCATCAAGGTGCGCCGCACCGTGGAAGTGGACGGCAAGCCGTATACCGGCATCATCAACGCCACCGTGGGCCGTATCATCTTCAACGATCCCATCCCTCAGGACCTGGGCTATGTGGAACGCTCCACTCCGGAATCCAAGCTGGAGCTGGAAATCAACTTCCTTGTAAAGAAAAAGCAGCTGGGCCAGATCATCGACCGGTGCATCAAGGTCCATGGCACGCCGATTACCGCCGATGTGCTCGATAAGGTCAAAGCCCAGGGCTTTAAGTATTCCACCAAGGGCGCTTTGACCGTGGCCGTGGTGGACGCCACCATCCCGGAGGAGAAGAAGCAGATCCTTGCCGATTCCGAGGCGCAGATCGACACGGTGGTCAAAAAGTTCCGCCGCGGCCTCATCTCCAACGAGGAACGTTCCCACATGGTCACCGACATCTGGAACGCGGCCACCAACAAGGTTACTGCGGCCCTGGAATCCCATCTGGATACGGTCAATAACCCCATCGCCATGATGGCTGACTCCGGTGCCCGTGGTTCCATCAGCCAGATTCGTCAGCTTGCCGGTATGCGCGGCCTGATCGCCAACACCTCCGGTAAGGTCATCGAGGTCCCGATCCGCGCCAACTACCGCGAGGGCCTCAACGTACTCGAATACTTCATCGCCTCCCGCGGCGCCAGAAAGGGCCTGGCCGACACCGCCCTTCGTACCGCGGACTCCGGTTACCTGACCCGCCGCTTGGTGGACGTGTCCCAGGATGTGATCATCCGGGAGGAGGACTGCGGTACCCACGAGGGCATCGAGGTCTTCGACATCATGGACGGCAAGAGCGTCATCGAACCGCTGGGAACCCGCCTGGTGGGCCGGTATTTAGCCGAGGACTTTGTGGACGAGGCGACCGGCGAGGTGCTGGTTTCCAGAGATAAGATGATGAACGACAAGGACGCGGCCATCATTGTGAATGCTGGCGTCAAGCGCATCAAGGTGCGTTCGCTCCTCACCTGCGAATCCCGCCACGGGGTCTGCGTCAAGTGCTACGGTTCCAACCTTGCCACCGGCGAACCGGTTACGGTGGGTGAAGCGGTGGGCATCATCGCGGCCCAGTCCATCGGTGAGCCGGGTACCCAGCTGACCATGCGTACCTTCCATACCGGCGGTATCGCCAATGCGGAGGATATCACCCAGGGTCTTCCCCGCGTTGAGGAGCTGTTCGAAGGCCGCAAGCCCAAGCATCTGGCCATCATCAGCGAAATCGACGGCGTGGTCCGGTTCCAGGAAATCAAGAAGAACCGCCACGTGGTGGTCACCAACCATGAGACCAAGGACGAAAAAGCCTACCTGATTCCCTTCGGCTCCCGTCTGCGGGTGCAGGAGGGCGACGTGATCAAGGCTGGCGAAATGATCACCGAGGGCTCGGTCAATCCCCACGACGTGCTGGCCATCTCCGGCACCGAGGCGGTACACGAATATATCATCCAGGAAGTCCAGCGCGTTTACCGGCTGCAGGGCGTTGAAATCAACGACAAGCACATTGAAGTCATCGTCCGGCAGATGATGCGCAAGGTCCGGGTGGAAGACGCGGGCTCCACGAGCCTGTTCCCGGGCGCGATGGTGGAGAAGTCGGAATACCTGGCGGAAAACGCCGCCATCCGTGCGCGCATCGCCGCGGGCGAGGAAGGCCTTTCCGAGGCCACCTGCCAGCCGGTGCTTCTGGGTATCACCAAAGCGTCTCTGGCTACCGAATCCTTCCTGTCGGCCGCTTCCTTCCAGGAGACCACCCGCGTGCTCACCGATGCTGCCATCAAGGGCAAGGTGGACCCGCTGCTGGGCCTGAAGGAAAACGTCATCATCGGTAAGCTGGTTCCGGCCGGCACGGGCATGAAATGCTACACCGATATTGAAATTGAGAAGGCGGACGAAGTATTGACAAGCGATTCGGCGGTGTGATATAATAGCAAATCGTCGGGCGTGGGGGAACCTGCGCCCGGCGAACCTGCAAATTCGTAAAAAAACCGGCAATTTTCCCGTGTTTTCTTAGGAAAATCGCCGCTTTTGCGGTGTCCGCAGGTTTTGGAATGGTTGAAAGAAAATTCCTTTTGAAATGTTTGACCATATTTTTTCTTTTGGTATGCGGCGTTTTTACAAACGCATCATATACAGTATTATTTAAGGGGGTGTCACATTGCCGACATTCAATCAGTTAGTCCGTAAGGGCAGGGAAACGGTGGAGAAAAAGAGCAAGTCTCCGGCATTGCAGAAGGGATACAACTCCAAGAAGCAGGCGCAGACCGATCAATCTTCTCCGCAAAAACGAGGCGTTTGCACGACGGTCAAGACCATGACCCCGAAGAAGCCGAACTCTGCGCTGCGTAAGGTAGCGAGAGTGCGTCTGAGTAACTCCATCGAAGTGTGGGGCTACATTCCGGGCGTGGGCCACAACCTGCAGGAGCACAGCGTGGTTCTGCTGCGCGGCGGCCGTGTCAAGGACCTTCCTGGTGTACGTTACCACGTCATCCGCGGTACGCTGGATGCGCAGGGCGTTGCCAAGAGAATGCAGGCCCGTTCCAAGTACGGCGCGAAGCGTCCCAAGGCGGGAGCCGCCAAGAAGTAATCAGACGAATACCCGTGTGAAAAGCTACATTGACAGCTTGATTTGCCAATGCGAAAGCCGTTTTTATACGTTTTTATATAGATGTATGGACGCCTTTTGCTTGAGCCCGCGGAAGTTTGTCGCTTTCGAGTACCAATGAATTCATTTTATGTGAAGGAGGGAAGCGAAGTGCCGAGAAGAGGTTCCATTGCAAAACGTGATGTTTTGCCTGATCCGCTTTACAATTCCAAAATCGTCACCCGTTTGATCAACAACATCATGTACGACGGTAAGAAGGGTGTCGCCCAGAAGATCGTCTACGACGCATTCGAGATCATCCAGGAGAAGACGGGCAAAGACCCGCTGGAAGTGTTTGAGGCATCGCTCGAGAACATTATGCCGCTTCTGGAGGTCAAGGCCCGCCGCGTGGGCGGCGCCACCTACCAGGTGCCGATCGAGGTTCGCCCCGATCGCCGTCAGACCTTAGGTCTGCGCTGGCTGACCACCTATTCCCGTGCCCGCTCCGAGCGCACCATGCGCGAGCGTCTGGCCGGTGAAATCTTAGACGCGCTCAACGGCAACGGCGGCGCGGCTAAGAAGCGCGACGATACCCACAAGATGGCGGAAGCCAACCGCGCTTTTGCCCATTACAGATGGTAATCGGCGCAAGTTTGTATGTCTCATTGGCTTTGGTAAGCCCAGTTCAGCCTCGTGATCTGCTTAACTGTTTAGAGTATGGGCTGAACCGACAAGAAAAAGGAGGACAATATGCCAAGACAGGTATCTCTTGAAATGACGCGCAATATTGGCATAATGGCTCACATCGATGCCGGTAAAACGACCACAACCGAGCGCATACTCTTTTATACGGGTAAAACCCATAAAATTGGTGAAACGCACGAAGGCGCGGCGACGATGGACTGGATGGAGCAGGAGCAGGAGAGAGGCATCACCATTACCTCCGCTGCGACCACTTGCTTCTGGAAAAACCATAGAGTCAATATTATCGATACCCCCGGCCACGTGGACTTTACCGTTGAAGTAGAGCGCTCTCTGCGCGTGCTCGACGGTTCGGTCACCGTGTTCTGCGCCAAGGGCGGCGTCGAACCCCAGTCGGAAACCGTTTGGCGTCAGGCGGACAAGTACATGGTTCCGCGTATGGCGTACGTCAACAAAATGGACATCATGGGCGCCGACTTTTATCGTGTGGTGCAGATGATGAAGGACCGGCTTAAGTGTAACGCTCTCCCGATCCAGATTCCGATCGGTTCGGAGGATTCCTTCCAGGGTTTGATCGACCTGATCGAAATGAAGGCGTACTACTATACCAATGACCTGGGCACCAACATTGAGGTGAAGGACATCCCGGACGACATGAAGGAGCTGGCGGATAAGTATCACGCCGAGCTAATTGATCATGTGGCCGAGCAGGATGACGCGCTGCTGGAGAAGTATCTTGGCGGCGAGGAGCTCACCATGGACGAGATTAAGACTTGCATCCGCAAGTCCACCATCGCCAACACCATGGTGCCGGTCACCTGCGGTACTTCTTACCGCAACAAGGGCGTGCAGAAGCTTTTGGACGCCATCATCGACTATATGCCCTCTCCCACCGATGTCCCGGCTATCAAGGGTGTCAACCCCGATACCGAGGAAGAGGATGTGCGGCATTCGTCCGATAAGGAGCCCTTCTCTGCACTGGCCTTTAAGATCGCCACCGACCCCTATGTGGGTAAGCTGTGCTTCTTCCGTGTCTACTCCGGTACCATCAACGCAGGCTCCGGTGTGTATAATTCCACCAAGGGCAACCACGAGCGTATGGGCCGCATCCTGCAGATGCATTCCAACCACCGGCAGGACATCGAAACCGTTTATGCGGGCGACATCGCGGCGGCGGTGGGCTTGAAGAACACCACCACCGGCGACACTCTGTGCGACGAGGATCATCCGATCATCCTCGAATCCATGGAGTTCCCGGATCCGGTTATCCGCGTGGCCATCGAGCCGAAGACCAAGGCCGGCCAGGAGAAGATGGGCATCGCCCTCTCCAAGCTCGCGGAAGAAGACCCGACCTTTAGAGCCTACACCGACGAGGAAACCGGCCAGACCATTATCGCGGGCATGGGCGAGCTTCATCTGGAGATTATCGTCGACCGCCTGCTGCGTGAATTCAAGGTGGAGGCAAACGTTGGTAAGCCCCAGGTTGCGTATAAGGAAACCATCCGCAAGCTTGCGGATGTGGACCACAAGTACGCCCGCCAGTCCGGCGGTAAGGGCCAGTACGGTCATGTTAAGATCAAGATTGAACCCAACGAGTCCGGCAAGGGCTATGAGTTCATCAACGCCATCGTGGGCGGCGCGATCCCGAAGGAATACATCCCGGCGGTTGACCAGGGTATTCAGGGCGCCATGCTTTCCGGCGTGCTTGCCGGCTACCCGGTGGTCGACGTGAAGGTAACGCTGTACGACGGCTCCTATCACGAAGTGGACTCCTCGGAAATGGCGTTTAAGATCGCCGGTTCCATGGCCTTTAAGGAGGCCATGCGCAAGGCCGATCCGGTTCTTCTGGAACCGGTGATGAAGGTGGTCGTCATTGTTCCGGAGGAATACATGGGCGACGTCATCGGCGACATCAACTCTCGCCGCGGCCAGATGCAGGGTATGGACGCCATCCCCGGCGGCCAGCAGATCAACGCGTTCGTTCCGCTGTCCGAAATGTTCGGCTACGCGACCGACATGCGTTCGAAGACCCAGGGACGCGGTCAGTATTCCATGGAGCCCAGCCACTACAGCGAAATCCCGAAGTCTGTGGCGGACAAAATCATTGCCAGCCGCGTGAAGAAGGAAGACTAAGGTCTCTTTCTCACCATTTTTGGCAGAATTACAAAAAATGCTTGAATTTTAATGCATTCATTGGTAGAATGGGTTTATTATCCCGGACCAATTGAACGGAGAAAAGAAAGCGTATATAAAAGGAGGATATTCCAATGGCAAAGGCAAAGTTCGAAAGAAGTAAGCCCCATGTAAACATCGGCACCATCGGCCACGTTGACCATGGTAAGACCACCCTTACTGCGGCGATCACCAAGGTTCTCAACCTCGAGGGCGATGCGGATTTCGTCGATTACGCCAACATCGATAAGGCGCCGGAAGAGAGAGAGCGTGGTATCACCATCAACACCGCTCACGTTGAGTACCAGACCGACAAGCGCCACTATGCGCACGTCGACTGCCCCGGCCATGCCGACTATGTTAAGAACATGATCACCGGTGCCGCTCAGATGGACGGCGCGATCCTGGTCGTGTCCGCTGCGGACGGCCCGATGCCCCAGACCCGCGAGCACATCCTGCTCTCCCGTCAGGTGGGCGTTCCCTATATCGTTGTGTTCATGAACAAGGTCGATCAGGTTGACGACCCCGAGCTCCTCGAGCTTGTCGAGATGGAAATCCGCGACATCCTCAACGAATACGAGTTCCCGGGCGACGACACCCCGATCATCAAGGGTTCTGCTCTGGTTGCTTTGGAGTCTGCCTCCAAGGATCCCAACGCGGACGAATACAAGTGCATTCATGAGCTGATGGATGCGGTCGACGAGTACATTCCGACTCCGGAACGCAAGGCCGACCTGCCCTTCCTGATGCCGGTTGAGGACGTCTTCACCATCACTGGCCGCGGCACCGTTGCCACCGGCAGAGTGGAAAGAGGCCAGCTCAAGCTCCAGGAAGAAGTCGAGATCGTCGGTCTGGCTGACGAGAGCCGCAAGACGGTTGTTACCGGTATCGAAATGTTCCGCAAGCTCCTCGACTATGCCGAGGCTGGCGACAACATCGGTGCTCTGCTTCGTGGTATCCAGAGAAATGAAATCGAGCGCGGCCAGGTTCTGGCGAAGCCCGGTTCCATTCATCCGCATACCAAGTTCAAGGGCCAGGTTTACGTCCTGACCAAGGATGAAGGCGGCCGTCATACCCCCTTCTTCAACAACTATCGTCCCCAGTTCTATTTCCGTACCACCGACGTGACCGGTGTCATCGAGCTGCCCGAGGGCGTTGAGATGTGCATGCCTGGTGATAACGTCGATATGGACGTGGAACTGATCACCCCCATCGCCATCGAGGAAGGTCTGCGCTTCGCTATCCGTGAAGGCGGCCGTACCGTTGGTTCCGGCGTTGTTACCGCCATCAACGAATAAGTTTCGTTTTGCGAGGAGCTGTCTCATTTGAGACAGCTCCTTTTTTCGTGTTGGGAAGGGCTTTGGGGCTTTTTTTGCAAGAAAACGCTTGCCCGGGCGGCGCGCGACAGGAATGTCGAGAAGAGAGCCGCTGTCAGGCGAGTCAGGCGGTCTAAACCGATAGGCCATGTGTCATCTCCATGAAGCTGTATAGAGGTCAGAGAATCTGGCTGCACCGTATAGCGAAGCGAATAGACCCCGTTGGCGGACTTATCTGGTCGAAGAATCCTGTTCCCTGGATGGATTGGGGGCATATGGAAAAGCAGCGGCATACATGAAGATATTAGTCGAAAAAGGACAGGCCGGGTTCTTGACAGAGGGAGAGCCGCGTACTATAATAGATTTTACAAAAGAAGCTGTCTTCGGGGCGGGGTGTGATTCCCCACCGGCGGTAATGCGGCAAGTTTGCCGACAAGCCCGCGAGCGGCGCCGTTTTCGGCGCGGTTGACTCCGGTTGGATTCCGGGGCCGACGGTATAGTCCGGATGGAAGAAGCGGCGCTTTCTTTGTAGAAAAGCGTCTTTGCGCCCCGCGGAAATTTTCCGCGGGGTTTTTGCTTTCCGGTCTCAGGCAAGACGGCTCCTTCCAATGTAAGGAGTGGTAACAAATGAAAACCGCAACCAAATCCAATGTGACCAAAATTTCCGTGATGGCCATGCTCTGTGCTTTGTCGGTGGTGCTGGTCCTGCTCATCCGTTTCCCGCTGTTTCCGGGCGCGCCTTACCTGGTGTACGACATGGCGGACGTCCCGGTACTCATTGGAACCATCATCTACGGGCCAGTGGCGGGCCTGTGTATCCTGTTGGTGGTCAGCACCATCCAGGCATTTCTGTTGAGTCCCGACGGCTGGGTGGGCCTGGTGATGCATTTTTGTGCCTCCGGGGCGATGGTGCTGGCGGCAGGGCTGTTCTACCGTTGGAAGCCCAAAACCAGCTGGCTGGCGGTAGGCCTGGTGATTGGATGCCTTGCAAGGACGACGCTGATGGTGCCGCTCAACCTGATCTTCACCGTGCATTTCTACGGAAACCCTTATGAGGTGGTCCGGGACGCGCTGCTTCCTTTCATCATTCCTTTCAACCTTATCATTTCTTCCGTCAATTCGGCCATTGCCTTCATCATCACCCTGCCCCTGGCCGGGTATATCCGCCGGCTGCGGGCGGCAAACGTGCAATAAGCTCTTTTGTCCATGGACATTGACATAAGCCGAGATTTGTGCTATACTGTCGAAACAATTGAACACAACTTATCAAGAGCGGCTGAGGGAACAGGCCCTGTGAAGCCCGGCAACCTCCGTATGGAAACGGAAAGGTGCCAAATCCTGCGGTTATAAACCGAAAGATGAGGAAATGCGTCCGCTGGTTTATAGCGGGCGCTTTTTTCTTGTCAGGAAAAAGACGGTTTTTCGTAAGAAAGCCGGGAGACGAATGCGGTAGACTAAATGCAGTTTACCAAGGAAACACATGTGGGAGGTACAGCGATGAGCAGAAAATTATTTACGTCCGAATCGGTAACCGAGGGCCATCCGGATAAGCTTTGCGACCAGATTTCGGACGCGATCCTGGATGCCATGCTCGAACAGGACCCTATGGCGCGCGTGGCCTGCGAAACGTCGGCGGTGACCGGAATGGTGCTGGTGTACGGCGAGATTTCCACCAATTGCTATGTGGATATCCCCAAGCTGGTGCGCGAGGTGGTCAACGAGACCGGCTACCAGAGCAGTGACTGCGGTTTTGACGGAAGTACCTGCGCGGTGCTCACCGCCATTGACGAACAGTCTGGCGACATTGCCCAGGGAGTCAACGCCGCCATCGAAGTGCGCGAGGAGGGCCAAACCGGAGACGACGACCGCATCGGCGCGGGTGACCAGGGCATGATGTTCGGCTATGCCTGCGACGAAACCAAGGAGCTGATGCCCCTGCCCATTTCTCTGGCCCACCGGCTTGCCAAGCGGCTTTCCGATGTGCGTCGTGACGGGACCCTGACCTATCTGCGTCCCGACGGCAAAACCCAGGTCACCGTTGAATACGAGGACGACCGTCCGGTCCGGGTGGATACGGTGGTGGTTTCCGCCCAGCATAACCCGGATGTGACGCTCGAGCAGATACGGAAGGACATTGTCGCCAATGTCATCGAACCGGTCCTGCCCAAAGAGCTTTTGGACGGGAATACCCGGTATTTCATCAACCCCACCGGCCGCTTTGTCACAGGCGGGCCCAACGGGGATGCGGGCCTTACCGGCCGTAAGATCATTGTGGACACCTATGGTGGGTACGCCCGTCACGGCGGCGGGGCTTTCTCTGGGAAAGATCCCACTAAGGTGGACCGTTCGGCTGCGTATGCGGCCCGCTGGGTAGCCAAGAACATCGTGGCTGCCGGTCTTGCAAAGAAGTGTGAAATCCAGCTGGCCTATGCCATCGGCGTGGCCTCTCCGGTGTCCATTCTGGTGGATACCTTCGGTACCGGCGCAGTATCCGACGAGCAGCTCGAACAGGCGGTGGAACAGGTCTTCGATCTGCGCCCGGCTGCCATCATCCGGGATTTGAATTTGCGCCGCCCCATCTACCGTAAGCTGGCCGCCTTCGGCCATATGGGCCGGGAGGATCTGGACGTGTGCTGGGAACGCACCGATCGGGTGGATGCGTTGAAAGCAGCCCTCCTGCGGTAATCGTCACAGGCGGATGGATTGACAGAGAAGCTTACCGGCTTTATAATAAGAAACAGGGAAAACCATGGTTGTTTTCCCTGTTTCTTTTTGATTATCCGTGAGAAAAAGGGCTGCTTGCAGAGAGACGTGGCATGCTGCCGGGTGGGAGAGGCCGGATGCGCAGCGGATGGAAAGCGGTCGGCGGACCTCTGCGCTGGAGGGCAAGGGTCGCGCAAACTAGAAAAAATGATTTTGATGAATACGAAAAGTATAATAGAATATAGAAATACGAAGAGTTTTAAATTGGAGAACGAAAAATCCCTTTTGTCTGAAGAAAACAAGAGGAAAATGTGAAAGGAGGAAGGAACAGGATGAAAGAGACAAAGCGGTGGTTCCCGACGGTTTTGCTGATTTTGCTGTTGCTGGTGGTCTTGATCGCGGTGGTGACCGCGCTTGGGATCGGCGTTTTTCATCTATTGGGTTATACTTATACGAGCTTTCCCTGTGTGCTTTTGTATTTTGGCTGCTTTGTACTCGTCAGCCTGCCCCTTTCCGTGCTGATTCAGACCTTAGTACGTACACTTTGGCGGATGGAGCTGATTCGGACCTTTCGAGCGAAATGTCTGTGGTTCGGCGTCTTGGACGTGCTTTCCAGCATGCTGCTTTTGGAGGCGCTCGACTTGTTTATCGGCGGCATCGCCGTGGAGGAAGCCACCATTTTCCTGTTCGCCCTGCTTTTTTGCGTCATCCAACTGGTGGCGCAGCATTGGGGGAAGCCGGACAAGGATAAAACCCAGGGAGGAACCAGCCAATGAAGGAGAAAATTCTGGTAGCCGGAGTGGTGGGCCCTACCGCCTCCGGCAAGACTCGGCTGGGGGTGGACTTGGCCAAGCGGCTGGGCGGAGAAGTGATCTCGGCCGATTCCATGCAGGTGTACAAAGGCATGGCGGTGGGGACGGCCAAGCCCACAAAAGAGGAGATGGAGGGAATCCCCCATCACCTGCTGGACTTTCTTGACCCCGGCGAAGCGTTCTCGGTTGCAGCCTGGTGCGACCTGGCCCGCGAGAAGATCGCGGAGATCACCAAACGGGGAAAGCTGCCCATCTTGGTAGGCGGCACCGGGCTCTATCTCTCCTCTCTCCTCAACCACATCCAGTTTGCTCCCCTGCAAAGTGACCCGGCCCTTCGCCAGGAGCTGCAAAAGCGGGCCGAAAAAGAGGGCGGGGAAGGGCTTTTAAAGGAGCTTCGCGGCTTTGACCCTCAGTCGGCCACCGTTTTACACCCCAACAATCTGGGGAGAATCATCCGGGCCATCGAGGTATTCCGGCTGACGGGGGTACCCATGTCCCGCCAGCAGCAGGAGGCCAGATCAAAACCGTCCCCCTATCATCCAGCCGTAGTGGGCCTTGCTTTTCGGGACCGGGCTTTGCTCTATGAACGGATTGACCGCCGGGTGGACGAAATGCTGGAAAATGGGCTGTGTGCAGAAGCGCAAGAGGTATACCGGCGCGGCGGAAAGACGGCGCTGCAGGCCATCGGCTACAAGGAGCTGTTTCCCTATTTCCAAGGAGAATGTTCGCTCGCCCAGGCGGTGGACAAGCTCAAGATGGAAACCAGGCGGTACGCCAAGCGGCAGATGACTTGGTTTAAGCGGGAGCCGTGGGTACACTGGCTGTATTTGGATGAAGAGAGGAATTTTCAGGCAATTGCGGACGAGGCGGCAAAATGGGTGGAAATGCAGCGCCTGCTATGCTATAATAACGAACAAGTATAACAAAACGGGACAACCCCGAAGAAGAGAAAAAGGAGGCGGGCTTTCGCAGAATGGGAAAGGTGATACCGAAGATTTTGCTGGGCCTTGCCGCCCTGCTTTTATGCGTGTACATCGTCTTTCAAATTTACAGCGCCAACAGCTCCAAAGTGGGGGTGGAAACCGCCCTTTCCATGCAGATGGAGGACACCGTTACCGTAGAAGGCATCGCCCTAAGAGAAGAAACGGTGCTTTCCTTCACCGGCTCCGGGGAAATTTCCTATGCGGTGGAGGACGGCGGACACGTTCCGGTGGACGGGACGGTAGCCTATGTCTATAACAGTGCCCAGGAGGCCCACGCCCGTTCCACTGCCGAACGGCTCGAGCGGGAGATCGAGGAGCTTAAGGACATTCAGAATTCCACCGGCAAAGGCGTCATCACGGTGGAGAACATCGATAAGCAGATCAAGGAACGGCTGCTTTCCGTCATCGGTCAAGGAAACAGCGGGCAGTATTCCGCGCTGGAGGAATCCAAGGAGCAGCTTTTAAACCTTTTGAACCGCCGTCAGTTGATTACCGGGAAGGTGGAAAACTTCAATGAGCGCATTTCCTCGCTGACGGCTCAGCTCGACTCGCTTTCGTCCAAGTTTTCCGGAGAGGCCCAGACGGTCACGACTCCTCAGGCGGGCTTTTTCTTCTCCGAGGTGGACGGCTATGAAAACCTGACCGATCTGTCCACCCTTACCTCTTTGACTACGCAGGAGATCGGTGACCTGATTGCCACCCAGCGCTCTGCCGGAAACGGGAACGCCATCGGGAAGGTGGCAGAGGACTCCGACTGGTATTACCTTTGCCTGCTGCCCGAGGACCGGGTTCAGACTTTGTCGGCCGGTACCACGCTGGTGATGCAGGTGCCGAGCCTGACTACCACGGAGATCCCGGTTACGGTGCTGTCCATCAGCTCCGCGCAAAACGGCCAGTCGGCGGTGGTGCTGCGGGCCAACACGATTTCTGCAGATCTGTCTACCTTCCGAAAGCAGCCGGTTACGCTGCGTTTTCGTACCATCTCCGGCCTGCGGGTGGATACGAACGCCGTGCACTTTGTGGATGGGAAGATGGGAGTCTATATCCTGGAAGGCATCACCGCCCATTTCGTCACCATTGAGCCGGTTTATACGGCGGATACTTATATGATCGTACGTTCCGACGGAGGTGCCGGAACGCTGGAGCTTTACGATGAGATTATCGTTTCGGGAAAGGAGTTAGCCGATGGAAAGGTTGTCCAACGATGAACGGGAAGCAGTCTTTCGCCGGGTGGAGGAAAACATCCGGGTGCTAAAGGAGAAGGTGGGCGAGGCGGCGGTCAAGTCGGGCCGTACACCGGAGGATATTACCATTCTCGCCGTGACCAAGACGGTGCCGGTGGAGATCATCAACCACGCCATTCACTGCGGCATGACCCATATTGGGGAAAACCGGGTGCAGGAGTTTTTAGAGAAGTACGACCAGTTGGATCTGTCCAACTGCAAGGCCCAGATCATCGGCACTCTGCAAACCAACAAGGTGCGCAAGGTTATCGGCCTGGTGGAGATGATCCAGTCGGTGGACAGCGCCCATCTGGCCCAGGAAATCAACCGGATCAGCGTGCAAAAGGACGTGGTGACCGACTGCCTGGTGGAAGTGAACATCGGGCGGGAGGAAAACAAAGGCGGTGTCATGCCGGAGGCGTTGGATGAGCTGCTGGGAAAAATCGGTGAAATGCAGGCGGTGCGGGTGCGCGGCCTAATGGCGATTCCGCCAATTTGTGAAACCGCCGAGGAAGTACGCCAATATTTTTCGCAGATGACCCAACTGTTCCTTGACAGAAAGGGCAAAACATCCGATAATATTTCTATGGACTTTTTGTCCATGGGCATGTCGGCGGATTATGAGGAGGCGATCCTGGAGGGCGCCAACTACATCCGGCCGGGAACGGCTCTTTTTGGACATCGAACGTATCAAAAATAAAGATAGAACAAAGGAAACGACAGGAGGCAGACAGCATGGGATTCATGGACAAGTTTCGCAATATTATGGGTGCGCCGGACGATGAGTACGACGACGATTATGAGGATACCCCGGAGGACCTCGACGAGTTCGTCACAAAGCCTGAGGAACCCCACCGGGAAACGGTAACCGAAGCAAAGCGCGGCAACAAGGTGGTCAACATCCATGCCACCGCCCAGCTTCAGGTGGTGCTTGTTAAGCCCGAGCGGTTTGACGACGCTTCCTCCATTGCCGACCATCTCAATTCCAAGCGCACGGTGGTGCTCAACCTGGAAGCCACCAATAAGGAGGTTGCCCGCCGCCTGATCGACTTCTTGAGCGGCGTGGCCTACGCCAACAACGGCCAGATCAAACGGGTGTCCACCAACACCTTCATCATTACCCCCTATAACGTGGGGATCATGGGCGACCTGCTCGACGAGCTGGAGAGCAACGGCGTCTATTTCTAAAGGCTGACTGCCTTTCGGAGGTTTCGTTTGCGGCGAACAGAGAACAACACAGATGAATTGCTTTTGGCCCGTGTAACCGACGCGGCGCGGCTTTGTGCCAAACGGACAAAGCCGTGCTTCGTCGGCTTTCTGGACGAAAGGCAGGCGGCGGTCGCGTCGGCGGCGATCCGCCGGGACCATGAGGTACAGGCCCACCTGTTCGGCGGCTATGAGGGCGCCCTGCGGGTGGTTCTTGGCATCTTTCCATGGGAAATTTACCCAGAGGAAGATTTCTTTCCCGTTGTCCCCATAACGGTTCGTTACCGCCCGAGGGATACCCTGACCCACCGGGATTTCCTAGGCACCCTGATGGCCCAGGGCATCCGGCGGGACTGCGTGGGGGACATACTGGTGGGCGAAGGGTTAGCCGTTTTGTTTCTCCTCAAAGAGATCGTCCCCTTTGTTTTGGGTCAGATGGAAAAGGTGGGGGGCGTGGGCGTGCAGCTCATCGAAGGCCTGCCCGACGGCCTCCCGGAAGGAAAGGGAACCAAGGAGCTCACCGATACGATCGCTTCTCCGCGGCTCGATGCAGTGGTAGCGTCCGTCTGCCGGGTTTCCCGGGAGGAAGCTGCCCGGCGGATTGCGGCGGGGCTCGTTGCAGTCAACCATCTGCCGGTTACCGCGGTCAGCGGGACGGTGAAGGAAGGGGATACCCTGTCGGTTCGGGGAAGCGGCCGGTTTCGGATCACCCAGGTGGGGCCGCCCACCAAAAAGGGCCGGCTTCGTCTGAAGGCGGAGCAGTATTTATAAGAGGTTTTTCCGGCGTTATGCCGGATTTTGATAAGAAGGCAAGGGAGGAAGACACCATGCTTACCATTGCACAGATTCGGGATTACGCCATCGGGCGGTCCACCTTCGGCGGCTACAAGTCGGACGATGTGGATGTGTTCCGGGAAGAGGTTTTGGAAACCTGCGAGAAGCTGTTTAAGGACAACCAGGAGCTGATTCAGAAGCTGCAGGTGCTGGCGGCCAAGATTGAGGAGTACCGCAGTGAGAGCGATGAAATACGCGAAATCATGGTCACCGCCAAGAAAACCGCCAAGGAAGTGCTGGACCAGGCAAACGCCGAGGCGGAGAAAATCAAGGGAGACGCCCAGGCGCAGGTGCAGGAGATTATGAAGGAAGCCACCGTACAGGCGGACTCCATCATTGGCGACACCAACCGCCAGATCGAGCGGGAAAAGGAGCAGCTTGCAAACCTCCGCCAGGAGGTCAGCGGCTTTAAGGCGCGGCTCATCTCCATTTACCGGGAGCATATTGAGCTGATTTCCTCGCTGCCCGACGAAGAAGCGCCCAAGGAGGCGGCCGGGGAAGAGAATCCCTCCCCCGAAATGCCTGTGGAGGAGGCCCATGAGGCTGATCCCCACGATCCCGATGAGATGAAAAACGCATCCTATTAAGGAGAGTAGAATCTGTTTGCGCAGGAGAAAGGAAAGCTTCCCTGCCATCCAATAAAGGAGCGAAAACCGTAATGCCTCAGGACTACAACAAGACCCTAAATCTGCCCAAGACCGACTTTTCCATGCGCGCGGGCCTTCCGAAGAAGGAACCCGCGATGCTCGAAGAGTGGGAGAAGAGCGGGCGCTATGAAACGCTGATGAAGAAGAACGAGGGCAAGCCCCTCTTTGTTCTCCACGACGGCCCTCCCTACGCCAACGGCGACATTCATCTGGGTACGGCCATGAACAAGACGCTCAAGGATATGATTGTGCGCTATAAGAACATGGCGGGCTTTCAGGCGCCGTACGTCCCCGGATGGGACACCCACGGCCTGCCCACCGAGCTCAAGGCGCGCAAAAAGGCGGGCGTGGAGAACTCCACCACCATTTCGCCGGTGGAGCTTCGCAAGATCTGCCGGGAGTTTGCTTTGGGGTACTTGGACGACCAGCGCAACCAATTTAAGCGTCTGGGTGTCCTAGGCGAGTGGGACAATCCGTATATCACCCTGGTGCCGGAATACGAGGCCAAGCAGATCGAGCTGTTCGGCGAGATGGCGCTCAAGGGATACATCTATAAGGGTTTAAAGCCGGTTTACTGGTGCCCGGACTGCGAGACGGCGCTGGCGGAGGCGGAGATCGAGTATGCAAACGATCCGTGCTATTCCATCTATGTGAAGTTCGCCGTCAAGGACGACAAGGGCAAGCTCTCCGCCATGGGAGTGGACCCGGCGAAGACCTCGGTGGTCATTTGGACCACCACCACCTGGACCATCCCGGCAAACGTGGCCATCTGCTTAGGTCCGGACTTTACCTATGCGGTCATCAAAACCGGGGACGAATTCCTCATTATGGCCGAGGAGCTTTATAAGAACGCCATGAAGGCGGCGGGCATAGAAGACTACGAAGTGGTGGGTACCCTGCCGGGCAGAGAGCTCGAATATGTGGTGACCCAGCACCCGTTCTTGGATCGGGAATCCCTGGTCATCCTGGGCGACCATGTTACCCTGGAATCGGGCACCGGCTGCGTACATACGGCGCCGGGCCACGGCGTGGAAGACTACGACGTATGCAAAAAGAATTACCCTGAGCTTCCCATTGTGGTCCCGGTGGACAGCAAGGGCCGCATGACCAAGGAAGCGGGCGAGCAGTTCGCGGGCCTTTCCACCGACGAGGCCAACAAGGCCATCGCCGCGGAGCTGGAGCAAAGAGGCGCCCTTTTTGCGATGGAAAAAATCCACCACGATTATCCCCATTGCTGGCGGTGCAAAAAGCCGGTGCTGTTTCGAGCGACCGAACAGTGGTTCTGCTCGGTGGAGCAGTTTAAGGAGCAGGCGGTCAAGGCCATCGAGGAAGTCACCTGGACCCCCGCCTGGGGCCAGGACCGGATTACCTCCATGGTGCGTGACCGGGCCGACTGGTGTATTTCCCGGCAGCGCAAGTGGGGCGTTCCCATCCCGATTCTGTATTGTAAGGACTGCGGCAAGCCCATCGTCACCAAGGAGAGTATCGACAAAATCGCTTCCGTCTTCCGTATGGAAGGGTCTGACAGCTGGTTTGAACGGGACGCGGCGGATTTCCTGCCCGAAGGCTTTGTCTGCCCGGAATGCGGCTCCAAGAACTTTGAAAAAGAAAAAGACATCATGGACGTCTGGTTTGATTCGGGCGTTTCCCATGCGGCCGTCTGCGACGCGAGAGACTATCTGCAGTGGCCGGCGGACCTTTACCTGGAAGGCGCGGACCAGTACCGCGGCTGGTTCCAGTCCTCTCTGCTGACCTCGGTGGCCTGGCGGGGCAAGGCGCCCTATAAGGCGGTGCTTACCCACGGCTGGGTGGTGGACGGCAAGGGAGAGAAGATGAGCAAATCCCTCGGAAACGGCATTCTGCCCTCCGAGATCATCGAAAAATACGGCGCGGATATCCTGCGGCTGTGGGTGGCGTCTTCCGACTATCAGGTGGACGTGCGCATTTCGCCGGATATCTTAAGCCAGCTTTCCGAAGCCTACCGCAAAATCCGCAACACCGCCCGGTTCATCCTTGGAAACCTGGGCGACTTTGACCCGGATAAGGACGCGGTGGCGGACAGCGCTCTTGAACCCATCGACCGTTGGGCGCTCATGCGTCTCGACGAGCTGATCGGCGTGGTCAAGGACGCGTATGACTCCTACGAGTTCCACCGGATTTCCCATGCGATGCAGAATTTCTGTGTCATCGACCTGTCGAATTTCTACCTGGACGTCATCAAGGACCGGCTCTATGTGGAGAAGATCGACAGTCCCTCCCGCCGGGCGGCCCAGACGGTGATTTACCGGGTGCTCGACGCCATGACCCGGATGCTCACCCCGATTTTGGCCTTCACGGCCGAGGAAATCTGGCAGGCCATGCCTCACGATGCCTCTGCCGACAAGGAAGCCGCCATCTTTAACGACTTCCCGAAGGTTTCCGGCCTTGTCCACGACGAGGAATTCCTCTCCCGCTGGACGAAGATCCATGCCATCCGGGAGGATGTGAAGAAAGCGCTGGAGCTTGCGCGTAACGGCAAGGTAATCGGCGCGTCGCTGGAAGCGAAGGTGACCCTGACCTGTGACGGCGAACTTTACGATTTCGTCCGCTCGGTGGAAAAAGAGCTTCCGGCGGTGTTCATCGTTTCCAAGGTGCAGGTGCAAAAGGGAAGCGCCGGCGGCTTCAAGGGCGAAGAGGTGGACGGCCTGTTCGTCACGGTGGAGAAAGCGGACGGCGAGAAGTGCGAACGCTGCTGGACCTATGAGGAATCGGTGGGCAGCGATTCGGAGCATCCCACCCTGTGCGCCCGCTGCGCGGCCATCCTGAAAGCAGAATAATGAATTTTGGCTACGGTGCGCTGGGGATTTATTTCCCGGCGCGCCGTCCCTGTGTTTATGAAATACCCCCGTGTAGCGGGGAAAGGAGCGTTCGTATGCCCCTGATTGTAATTGTGGCAGTGGCCCTGCTGGTAGGAATCGACCAGCTCATTAAGCTATGGGCTTCCCAGACGCTGGCGGCGGTGGGAAGCATCCCGGTGATCGAAGGCGTGTTCGAGTTCTCTTATGTGGAGAACCGGGGCGCCGCCTTCGGCATTTTGCAGGATCAGCGCTGGATTTTTATCGTCCTGACCATTGCGGTGGTTGCGGCGGCCGTCTGGCTGCTCTTTTCCGGCCGGGTCAAGAGCTGGCTGGTGCGAACTCCCATCATTCTGGCATTGGCCGGTGGCGTGGGCAACCTGATCGATCGGATTTGGCACGGCTATGTGGTGGACATGTTCTATTTTAAGCTGATTGACTTTGCCGTCTTTAACTTTGCGGACGTCTGCGTGGTGGTGGGCTGTATATGGCTGATCCTGTCCATTCTGTTCGTGCCCGATGCCATCCGCTGGCGCAAAACGCCCGCCGCCTAAAAAGGAGAAAACGGTGGAGAAACACACACTGGTTCCAAACAGGGAAGAGGACGGCCAAAGGTTGGACGTGTTTGTGGCCGCCCGCCTGCCGGACCTGACCCGCTCCGCCGCCCAGAAGCTGGCGAAAGAGGGGCTTTTGACAGTGGCGGGGAAACCCGCCGGAAAGAACCTGCGGGTGCAGGAAGGCCGGCCGGTGGAGATAACGGTACCAGACCCGGTGGAGCTGTCCGCCAAGCCGGAAAACATCCCTCTCGACATTGTCTATGAGGACAACGACCTGCTGGTGGTCAACAAGCCCAAAGGCATGGTGGTCCACCCGGCCCCCGGCAATCCGGACTCCACGTTGGTCAACGCCCTGCTTTTTCACTGCAAGGACGGCCTTTCCGGCATCAACGGGGTGCTCCGCCCCGGCATTGTCCACCGCATTGACAAGGACACCAGCGGCCTTTTGATGGTGGCGAAAAACGACTTTGCCCATCAGTCCCTGGCCGCTCAAATCCAGGTCCATTCCTTTACCCGGGAATACGAAGCGGTGGTCTACGGCAACGTAAAGGAGGACGAGGGCACCGTGTCCGCCCCCATCGGACGGCATCCGGTGGAACGAAAGCGCATGGCGGTAGTCAAGGGCGGCCGGGAAGCGGTCACCCATTTCCGGGTTCTGGCCCGGTACCAGGGCTTCACCCATCTGCGCTTGCGGCTGGAAACCGGGCGCACCCACCAAATCCGGGTGCACATGGCTTATCTGGGCCATCCGGTGGCCGGGGACCCGGTCTATGGCCCGAAAAAAGTCATCGAGCGGCTCTGCGGCCAATGCCTGCATGCGAAGGTGCTGGGCTTTGTGCATCCGCGTACCGGGGAAGCCATGCGGTTTGAAAGCGAACTGCCCGGGTATTTCACCGGCTTTTTGCATACCCTGTCTCCCTTATAAGGAAGCAAAACGCGAATACGGCGCCTGCCTGAATTTTGCCGAGAGGCGGGCAGACTTTTAGCAGAACCTGGCCGCCGGCGGCAGCGGCAAAGTGAACCATTCTATGCAAAAACCATTCGAAGGCTTTTTATTGGCGTCCGACCTGGACGGCACTCTTTTAAACGATCAGGGCGTCATTTCCCAGAAGAACATCGACGCGGTACAGGAATTTGTGGACGGCGGCGGCCTTTTCACCATTGCTACCGGCCGGACGGTCAGCTCCGCCCAGCAGTATGTGGAGAAGCTGGTGGTCAACGCCCCGGTCATCGTCACAAACGGCAGCCTGATGTACGACTACCGCACGAACACCATTCCCTGGGACGCGCCTTTGCCCGAAGAGGCTCGGGGCCTGGTGCGGGCGGTGCTCGACCATATGCCTCACGTGGGGGTGGAGGTCAGCTCCGGGCGGGAGCTGTATGTTCTCAAAGCAAACGCCACCACCCACGAGCATCTTAAATACGAGAACATCGACGCGGTTTTCTGTACCATGGAGGAGCTTCCTAGCGTGTGGCACAAGGTGCTCTACGAGCTTCCGCCGGAGCACCTGCAGGAAATCATCGACTTCTGCGAGAAGGTTCCCTACCGAGAGGTCGAGTACATGCGCTCGGCGAAAATATTTTATGAGATGATACCCAAGGGCGCTCACAAGGGTGCGGCTCTCCATGCCCTGGCCGCAAAACTGGGGATTCCCCTTGACAAAACCGTCGCAATCGGCGATTATTATAATGACTTAGGATTCATTAAAGCGGGCGGCATTGGGATCACTCCCCAAAACGCCCCCGATGACATCAAGAAGCTGGCCGACGTGGTCGTGTGCTCAAACAACGAGGGCGCCATCGCGGGAGCGGTTTCCTACCTCAGAGGGCTTTGCTCACAAAGCGCGTAAAAGAAGGGAACGCGGTTTGTGAGCGGAGAAGTTCCCCGCTTTTTGAACACTGCGGCAGTCAAAGGGTTTGTAGCCCGCGCCCGCCGCACATATATTACATAGGAGGAATGCGTAACCATGGACGATGCAAAAAAAACACAGCTTGCCGTTACGGCGACCCGCGTCCGGATGGGCATCCTGGAAGGCGTTTATAACGCCAAGTCCGGCCATCCCGGCGGCTCCCTTTCCATTGCCGACTATTTGACCTATCTCTACTTTGAGGAAATGAACATCGACCCGAAAAACCCCAAGTGGGCTGATCGGGATCGTTTTGTCCTTTCGAAGGGCCACTGCGCGCCGGCGCTTTACTCGGTGCTGGCTCACCGGGGTTATTTCCCGGTGGAGCACCTTTCCACCCTGCGTAAACTAAGCTCCAACCTCCAGGGCCACCCGGACATGAAGGGGACCCCGGGTGTGGACATGTCCTCCGGCTCTCTGGGCCAGGGCATCTCCGCCGCCGTGGGCATGGCGCTGGCCGGCAAGCTGGACAAGAAGGATTTCCGCGTCTACACCGTGCTGGGTGACGGCGAAATCCAGGAAGGCCAGGTCTGGGAGGCATGTATGTTTGCCGCCGCCAAGAAGCTGGACAATTTGGTCGGCTATGTGGATAACAACAATCTGCAGATCGACGGCACCGTGGAGGAGGTCAACTCCCCCTATCCGATCCCCGAAAAGTTCGCCGCCTTCGGCTGGCACGTGATCGAGATCGACGGCCATGATTTCGACCAGATCGAAAAGGCCCTGGCTGAAGCCAAGACCGTCAAGGGCAAGCCCACCATGATCGTGGCCAAGTCCATCAAGGGCAAGGGCGTTTCCTATATGGAGAACAACGTCTCCTGGCACGGCTCCGCGCCCAAGCAGGAGCAGTACGAAATCGGCATGAAAGAACTCGGCGACGCGCTCGCCGCATTGGAGGTGCAGGTCAATGGCTGATGTGGTGAAGAAGGCAACGCGCGACAGCTACGGCGCGGCCCTTGTGGAACTGGGTGCGAAAAACCCGAATCTGGTTGTTTTGGACGCAGACCTGGCCGCCGCCACCAAGACCGGCGGCTTCAAGAAGGCCTATCCCGACCGCTTTTTTGACTGCGGTATTGCGGAAGGCAACATGATTTCCCTGGCAGCGGGCCTGACCGCCGCGGGTAAGCTGGTGTTCGCCAGCTCCTTTGCGATGTTTGCCGCCGGCCGCGCCTTTGAGCAGGTACGTAACGCCGTGGGCTATACCCACCTGCCGGTGAAGATCGGCGCCACCCATGCCGGCCTCTCGGTAGGCGAGGACGGGGCGACCCATCAGTGCTGTGAGGACATTGGCCTGATGCGCACCATCCCCGGCATGACCATCATCAATCCCGCCGACGACGTGGAAGCCCGCAAGGCGGTGTTTGCCGCGGCGGAGTTTGACGGCCCGGTTTACATGCGTTTTGGCCGCCTGGCGGTCCCGACCCTGTTTGACGAAAGCTATGACTTCCAGATCGGCAAGGGCGTGCAGCTGGCTGAGGGCAACGATGTGACCATCGTGGCCACCGGTTTGATGGTAGGCGAAGCCATCAAGGCCAGAGAGCTTCTGGCGAACGACGGCATTTCCGCCCGCCTGATCAACATCCACACCATTAAGCCCATCGATAAGGATATCATCATCAAGGCAGCCCAGGAAACCGGCGCCATCGTTACCACCGAGGAGCACAACATCATCGGTGGCCTCGGCAGCGCGGTGTGCGAGGTGCTTTCCGAAGCCTGCCCGACGCCGGTCATCCGCAACGGCGTGGAGGATACCTTCGGCAAGTCCGCTCCGGCGTTGGAGGTGCTCGAGTACTTCGGCCTGACGGCCCAGAAGATCGTGGCCCAGGCGAAGCAGGCTATTGCAATGAAGAAATAAGAAAGCCCCGAGAAAGGGAAGAGAAGGCCCGGCGTTATACGCCGGGCCTTTTTGATGCAGAAGAAAAGGGAAAGCTTGTGTGAATAATATTCATACAAGCGGCCCAAGGCTACGATCAGGCACAGAAAAGGCCGCCGGTTAACCGGCGGCCTTTCTCTTAATCAAATTCAAACAGCAATTTTGGCTCAATTTCCAGAGCATCTGCAATATCAAATAGAACGACCACAGAAAAAGAAGAAGCAATATTAGGGGCTTCAATGTAGCTTAAGTACCCAAGAGATATATTCGCCAGATTGGCGAGTTGTTCTTGTGTCAGCCCTTTCTTTTTGCGATAGTAGGAGATATTCAAACCCAACTGCCGGTATTTGTCCTTATGCTTTTCATTCTCTGCCATACATCTCACCTCACAAGACCTATTGTTGTGGATGAACTAGAATAGAACGAATATCGGTAATTTATTCAAATAGTAATTTGGGGTCTATTCCCAAAGCGTCCGCAATGTCAAATAAGACGACTATCGAGAAGGAAGAGGTGAGATTTGGCGCTTCAATATGACTCAAATAGCCGCGAGAAATATGAGCTAGATCAGCTAAATCTTCTTGGCTAATTCCATTTAATTTCCGATAATGAGAAATGTTTAGAGCTAAGCGGCGAAATTTATCTTTATGTCTTTCATTTTGTGTCATACCAATCACCTCAAGATAATTGTATGACAAGATAAGAAAGTTATCCGCTTGACTAATGGTCGCGTGTGCGCTATAATAGGCAGCAAATATTATAATATAAATATATATTGCGAGAAATCGAGGGAATACCATGCAGTTCGTCATCCATTTGGACAATCTGACCGCTGCCTTTTACCAGGACGTGGCCGACGTTTTAGGAAAGCCGGTGGAATTTATCCTGGAAGATACCCTAGAGCATGAGGCGGAGCAGGTGGTCCGCCATGTCGTAGAAGAAGGAGGAAAGCAGCCTTGACGCTTCCCTCCTTCTTCTAGTATTTTTCCCACTCCCGTTCTACCGCGTTTCCCGCCTTAAGCGAAGCAGGCACGTCGATGACCCGCTGGTTTTTGCTGCCGCGAAACTGCAAAGACAGGCTGCGTTCCTCCAGAACGAACTTCCCGTCCACCAAAATGTCCGTTTCCCGCAAAAGGGCCTTCCAGCCTTCGTGCGCCTCAAACCCGGCCAGAAGCTCTTCAAAGGTGTAGCCCGTGTAGGTGATGATGTTGTACCCCGCTTCGTGGGCGGCCCTTGCCAGCCTGGCAAACCCGTTCGCCTGGAAAAACGGGTCTCCGCCCGACAGGGTCAGACCCTTAAGAAGGGGATTCTTCTTCGCCTCCCGCAAGAGGTTGCCCACCGTGGAGTCGTATCCCCCCGCCGGGTCGTGGGTTTCGGGGTTGTGACAGCCCTTGCAGTGGTGGGGGCACCCCTGGGCGAACACCACCATGCGGATTCCCGGCCCGTCCACAATGGACTCCCGTATTACCCCCGCCAGCCGCAGCGGGGTTTCTTCCAGCGTCTGCATTCCGATTGCTCCTTTGCATCCCGGACGGGGTGTGCCGCCCAAGACTTTCTTACGCCACAAGGCTGGCAGGAGAAACCTCCTGCCAGCCTTTGATTTCTCATTCTTATGCCCCGACGGTTTGATCTACCCTTTTGGTAAAGAAAAAGGGAGATCCCTTCCGGCGCTTAGATTTGTTCCATTTCTCCCGTGCCGGTGCCCAGCGAATGCTTTTTCCGGTCCCGCACCTCGGCGGCCTTCGCGTCGTTAAACCGGTCGAGAGTGCCCACCAGATAGCCGGTGATGCGGCGGATGCGCTCAAAGTTAGGATTTCCGTCCCCTTCCTTGCGGCCGCACTTGGGGCAGGTGTCCCCAATGATGCCGGTAAATCCGCAGACCGGGTCCCGGTCCACCGGATGGTTGACCGAGCCGTACCCGATGCCGGATTCCTTCATGCACCGTACCACCGATTCAAAGGCCTCCAGGTTCTCACAGGGATCGCCGTCGAGCTCCACATAGGTAATGTGCCCGCCGTTGGTAAGCGCGTGATAGGGTGCCTCCAGACGGATTTTATCGAAGGCGGAAATGTCATAGTACACCGGGACGTGGAACGAGTTGGTATAATACTCCCGGTCGGTAACCCCTTCGATGACGCCGTAGCGCTCCCGGTCCATCCGGACAAAGCGGCCCGACAGGCCCTCGGCGGGGGTGGCGATCAGGGAGAAGTTCAGGCCGTACTGCTTGGTGGCCTCATCCATCCTCCGGCGCATGTACCCGACGATGTCCAGCCCCAGGTTCTGCGCTTCTTTGGACTCGCCGTGGTGCTTGCCGGTCAAAGCCTTGAGGGCTTCGGCCAGGCCGATGAAGCCTAAGGTCAGCGTGCCGTGCTTGAGCACCTCCCGCACGTAATCCTCCGGACCCAGCTTGTCCGCATCAATCCAGATGCCCTGGCCCATGAGGAAGGGATAGTTTTTCACCTTCT
The DNA here is from genome assembly GCA_951801675.1 of uncultured Eubacteriales bacterium. Classification (GTDB taxonomy): domain Bacteria; phylum Bacillota; class Clostridia; order Oscillospirales; family Acutalibacteraceae; genus Solibaculum_A. The sequence continues at coordinate 103,804 of CATONX010000002.1, forward strand.
TGTTGGCCTGCAGCTCGAACCGTTCGAGAAGCTGGCGGATGATCAGATCGATCTTGCGGTCCAGGTCCTCAAAGAACATGTCCACATTTCCGTGGGCGCGGATGGCCAGGCGGGGAAGGTTTACCGACGTAAAGGACAGATTGCCCCGGCCGTTGACGATTTCACGGGAGGGGTCAAAGGAATTTGCCATGACCCGGGTGCGGCAGCCCATGTAGGCCACCTCCGTCTCCGGATGGCCCTCCTGGTAGTATTGCAGGTTGAAGGGTGCGTCGAGAAACGAGAAGTTCGGAAACAGGCGCTTGGCGCTTACCCGGCAGGCCAGCTTGAACAGATCGTAGTTGGGCTCGCCCGGGTTATAGTTGACGCCTTCCTTGACTTTGAAGATGTGAATGGGGAAAATAGGAGTCTCTCCGTTGCCGAGACCCGCCTCGGTAGCCAGCAGCACGTTTCGGATGACCATGCGGCCTTCCGGCGATGTGTCCAGCCCATAGTTGATGGAGCTGAAGGGAATCTGCGCACCGGCGCGGGAATGCATGGTGTTGAGGTTATGAACAAAGGCCTCCATGGCCTGGTAGGTGGCCCGGTCGGTTTCCGCCACCGCGTGCTTTAAAGCGAACTTCTGGCACTTCTTCGCCGCGTCTTCCCCCACCACTTCGCTCAAAAGCGGGAGTTCCGCTTCGCAGTAGCCGTTGTCGTTGGCAAGGACAGGGGAGAGCCCCTCTTGAGCCTGTACCGTCTCCAGAAGCTTTTTCGCCACCGGCTCGCCGCTTTCCACATCGGTGAGCATTTCAATGGCTCTGGCCAAGTTCTGCCGGTAGATGCGCCGATAGGTCTTGGCCACCCCCTTGGCCATGCCGTAGTCGAAGTTGGGGATGGACTGGCCGCCGTGCTGGTCGTTCTGGTTGGACTGAATGGCGATGCACGCCAGCGCCGAATAGCTGGCGATGTCGTTGGGTTCCCGCAGATAGCCGTGGCCGGTGGAGAAGCCGCCTTCGAACAGCTTCTCAATATCGATCTGGCAGCAGGTAGTGGTGAGCATTAAAAAGTCCAGGTCGTGGATGTGAATGTCCCCTTCCCGGTGGGCTCTCGCGTGCTCCGGATGCAGCACATACATCTCGTAGAACTGCTTGGCCCCTTCCGAGCCGTACTTGAGCATGGTGCCCATGGCCGTGTCCCCGTCGATGTTGGCGTTTTCCCGCTTGATGTTGTTCTCCCGGGACTCTTTGAAGGTTAAGTCCTCATAGGTTTTCATCAGCCGGGTGTTCATCTCCCGCACCCGGGTGCGTTCCGCCCGGTAGAGAATGTATTCCTTCGCAGTGCGGGAATGGCCGTTTTCAATCAGGACCTTTTCCACCACATCCTGAATCTGTTCCACGGAGGGTTCCGTCAGATGCAACACATGGTCCATATACCCCACGACTTCATTGGCAAGCTCGATGGCTTCCTCCTTCGACTTGCCGCCGGTCACCTGAAAAGCCTTGTAGATCGCTTCGGATATTTTGTCCATATTCAGCGGGACTTTGCGCCCGTCCCGCTTGATGATGGTTGTAATCATGGGACACCCTCCTACACAATATCTTGTATTCTTTGTTGCGAGTAGGACTAATTATAGAGCATATATAGAAGGGTGTCAAGACAAAATCTCCCGTTGCAGGTGAAAAATCAATCGACCAAACTTGTCATTTTTTGCACCAAACGGGAAGTTGCACTAGGGTATCCGTTTCCTTGTTGGGCCAAGGAATCCATGGCCTGTACTGGAGTGCCTGTTTCACCAAATTTGTCCATTTGAGCGGCTTTTTAGAAGAGGCCTGAGAAGAGAAAGATAACCTCTAGCGCATTCTCTTCGCAGAACAAGGCAAAAAAACAAGCTGGCTTCCATTGCATTGCGTCAATGAAAGCCAGCTAACTTATTGAGTTGTTAATAACGTTTCTCTCCAATTCCTACAAATATTCGAAAAACAAAAATCCTTTTGCAGAACCTGCAACCTTGGATCTTGAACCAATCGCCAAACTGATTTGAATGCTGGACCTTGCTTGCTGCGTTCCTCTTTTTCTCAAAAGCAATTCCCATTGAACCTGCAAAATGCAGAGAATTCTCTTTCCATGTCGCTTCTCCCGCGCTTACACCTGAACATACGCCGTTTCTTTTTCAAAGAATACCGGACTTCGCAGTCAGTCTTCTCAGCAAGCCGTTCGTCTTTCGAGGTTCGTTCCTCTGCACCTTCTGCCTAACGACGGTAACACACCTTATTCTGTGTTGTCTGCATCCTCAAGCGACCGCTTCCGGTCAAGCTTGAAGGGATTACCCAAACCGGGTTTCTGCATAAGGGTTAACATCAATGAAACAGGAGAGAGAACCGTCCCTTCGCAAGAAAACGGGAGTCATTTTGCTGCGCGTCTCTTGAGGACGGTATCCGACCCGATACCGGTTTCCTCCAAAGGCGCAAGACCAATTGGACATTGCCTCGTGCGCTGCGCGTACCTATGGCACATGGATCGAAACTCTTACTCCGAACTACATCCTCGGAGCTTCTTCCAAATCACTTTACTGTTTGAGAAAAGAACGTTGGGGACTATCTGTTTTCTGGAGCACAAGCTGTCCGGATACCCGAAAATTTGCATTCAGTTCACCAAATGTTGAAATGGCAGCTCATTTCCCATTTCCACGTTTCTTTGCTGTTTATCGGATCCGTTTACTAAAGAACGCTGCTTTTCTTACGAAAAAACGCATACAAACGGATTTCTTATACATACCGACCTGGGGATGAACACCACAATACCCGATATGCCTTCGGCAGTCAAACCTCTCTGAACCGGAACAAAACGGAATGAATTGGGAAAAGCATTGCCTGGTAACAACGGAACCCTCATAGACGTCTTCTTTTATGGAACACGCAATAGGTTTCTGCCGATTTCTGCAACTGCCTCTTCATCCCCGCAAACACTTTCCTGTTTTCGAAAGATATTTGCTATACGCCTTCAAAGGGGAAACTGTCGATCCGATAAATGCGATACATAGAACGATGCTTCCAGATTACATTCTATCCCTCGCAAAAGCAACTCCAAAGATTCGGGCGATTGAACCGTGATCCGCGGTAGCTTCTGCGGCTTCCTCACACCACATTGGAATCACCTCCTGTCTTTATTATATGCAATCTTGGGAAAATGTCAAGTATTTTTGGTGAAAAACTTTTAAAAAAATATAAAAATTTCGTTACAAATACCGATAGTTCGGATTTTTTTGCTTTTGCTTCTTATTTATGCCGTTTGCGGCTCAAATATGTTTGATTTTCGAAATTCAATGAAAAGACGCTCCCGCCGGTAGAACCCGGCAGGAGCGTCTGCGTCTTTCTCTTGTGGGAAGCTATACGTTGAAGCGGAACAGCACCACGTCACCGTCGTGCATCACATACTCCTTGCCCTCCGAGCGTACCAGCCCCTTCTCCTTTGCAGCCGCCATGGAGCCGCAGGCTACCAGATCATCGTAGGAGACGATTTCCGCCCGGATAAAGCCCCGCTCAAAGTCGGTGTGAATCTTGCCCGCCGCCTGTGGCGCCTTGGTTCCTTTTGTGATGGTCCAGGCTCGCACCTCTTGGGGCCCCGCCGTCAGGTAGGAAATGAGCCCCAGCAGATGGTAGCTCTTGCGGATGAGCCGGTCAAGACCGGAGTCATTAAGCCCCATGTCGGACAGAAAGAGTGCCTTTTCCTCCGGCTCCATCCCGGAGATCTCCGCCTCAATTTCCGCACAGATGGGCAGAACCTCCGCGTCCTCCGCCTTGGCGATTTCCTCCACCGCCGCGTAATGGGGATTGTCCGACAAAGTTCCCTTAAAGTCGTTCTCGCTCAGGTTTGCCGCGTAAATCACCGGCTTATTGGTCAGCAGGGCCACGGAGGAAAGAATCTCAGCCTCCTCCGGCGTGCAGGCTACACTCCGGGCGGGACGCCCCTCCTCCAGCTCGGCGGCTACCCGAGAGAGAAACTCCGCCTCGGCAAGATAGGATTTGTCTCCCTTGGCGAGCTTTTTGGCCTTGTCGATGCGCCGCTCCAGCATCTCCAGGTCGGAGAAAATCAACTCTAGGTTGATGGTTTCGATGTCCCGTTTGGGGTCCACACTGCCGTCCACATGCACGATGTCGTCGTTTTCAAAGCAGCGTACCACGTGCACCACCGCGTCTACCTCCCGGATGTTGGCCAGAAACTTGTTTCCCAGACCTTCTCCCTTGGACGCGCCCCGTACCAGGCCCGCAATGTCCACGAATTCGATGACCGCCGGCGTGTATTTTTCCGGGTGGTACATGTCCGCCAATACGTCCAGCCGCTTGTCCGGCACCGCCACCACGCCCACATTTGGCTCAATGGTGCAAAAAGGATAATTGGCGCTCTGTGCGCCGGCGTTGGTAATGGCGTTGAACAGCGTGCTTTTGCCTACATTGGGCAGGCCGACAATTCCCAGTTTCATTTGTATTCCAAGTCCTTTCCTTCTGACAAATCGATACATAATTTATTATACCGGCTCGAAGGCTCGAAGGCAAGTTTTTTCCCGGAGAAGGATAAATTTAGGCGTCTGTTTCCTGATCTGGAAAAAATTTCGGAAAAACTGAAAAAGAAACTTGTTTTAAGGGAAAAAATGTTCTATAATACAATCAAGGTGAATAAATTTCACAAATTTTTTATGAGATTGATGCCGACCTGCGGTAAAAGCCGAACAGCCGCTTTTCCGCAAGGCGGATAATAGGAGGGAGCATATGCCGATTATTGTAAATTTGGATGTCATGATGGCAAGACGAAAAATTGGGCTGACGGAGCTTTCCCAGCGTGTGGGGATCACTCTTGCGAACCTTTCGATCCTCAAAAACAACAAGGCAAGGGCAGTGCGGTTTTCCACGTTGGAAACCATCTGCCGAGAGCTCAAATGCCAGCCGGGTGATATTTTGCAATATGTGGAGGATAAGTCGGAAATCTGGGATTGAAAGCGAATTCCTCTGAGTGCGGCAAAACGGAAAGGGATGGATTCTTCTTTCTGTTTTGCCGCGTTTTTTCGCTCGAGGCAGCTGCTTAGACAAGAGAATAGGCTTTTTGACTAAAAACTACGGCCAAAAAACCGCCGATTTGTCCGGCCGCCCGGGCGGCGGCACTTGCGCAACTGCCCGGCTCTGATTATAATAGGAGAAGTATACGCGCAAGCCGCAGTCCATTTGTTCTGAAAGGGACAAGCTGCCCTTTCATCTCCAGGTAAGGCAGAAAAGCGTTCGTATTTACAACCGAAAGGAGTACCGCTATGAATTATTCCCGCGAAGTGGAAAACATGTGTGTCGTCGCAAAAGGTCCTCATCATGGTCCGGCTCCCATCCCGGAAGAGGGAAAGTGGGTCAAGGCCTATGAAATTAAGGACATCTCCGGTTTAAGCCACGGTATTGGCTGGTGCGCGCCCCAGCAGGGCACCTGCAAGCTGACCCTCAATGTCAAGGATGGTATCGTTGAGGAGGCGCTGGTGGAGACCATCGGCTGTTCCGGCATGACTCATTCGGCCGCTATGGCCGCCGAGATTCTGCCCGGCAAGACCCTTTTGGAATGCTTAAACACCGACTTGGTGTGCGACGCCATCAACGTGGCCATGCGTGAAATCTTCAAGCAGCTGGCCTATGGTCGTTCCCAGACTGCGTTTTCTGAGGGCGGCCTGCCTGTCGGCGCCGGTCTTGAGGATCTGGGCAAGGGCCTTCGTTCCCAGGTGGGTACCATGTATTCCACCCGCGCCAAGGGCGTGCGTTTCATGGAAATGGCGGAAGGCTATGTCCTTTCCATCGCGCTGGACGAAAATGACGAGGTGATCGGCTACAAGTTCGTGCGCCTGGGCAAGATGCTCGAGGACATCCGTCACGGCGTTGCCCCGAACGAGGCGTATGAAAAGAACATCGGTCAGTACGGCCGGTACGACAACGCCGCCAAGTACATCGACCCGCGTGAGGAATAAGAGAGAAGGAGGACAACCCACATGGCAAACGAGGTAATGTTTGAAGGCAAAGAAAGACGCATACAAAAGATCGAAAAGTGTCTTGCGGAATATGGAATCGCCAGCTTGGAAGAGGCCCGTGAGCTTTGCGTGAGCAAGGGCTTTGACCCGGGCGCCATTGTCAAGGATGTTCAGCCCATCGCGTTTGAAAACGCCGCATGGGCGTATACGCTTGGCTGCGCGGTGGCGGTCAAGAAGGGCTGCAAGTCCGCGGCGGACGCGGCGGAAGCCATCGGCATCGGCCTGCAGGCGTTCTGCATCCCCGGCTCGGTGGCCGAGCAGAGAAACGTGGGCCAGGGCCACGGCAACCTGGGCGCCATGCTCCTCAGAGAAGAGACCAAATGCTTCGCCTTCTTGGCGGGCCATGAGTCCTTCGCGGCGGCGGAAGGCGCCATCGGCATCGCCCGCACCGCAAACAAGGTGCGCAAGGATCCCCTGCGTGTCATCCTCAACGGTCTGGGCAAGGATGCCGCCTATATCATTTCGAGAATCAACGGCTTCACCTTTGTGGAAACCGATTATGATTTCTATACCGGCGAGCTGAAAATCGTCAGCGAAAAGCCTTTCTCCGAGGGCGAGCGTGCTAAGGTTAAGTGCTACGGCGCCAACGACGTGCTCGAGGGCGTGGCTATCATGAAGCACGAAGGCGTGGACGTGTCCATCACCGGCAACTCCACCAACCCCACCCGTTTCCAGCACCTGGTGGCGGGTACCTATAAAAAGTGGGCCAATGAGAACGGCGTGAAGTACTTCTCAGTGGCTTCCGGCGGCGGAACCGGACGCACCCTGCATCCGGATAACATGGCGGCGGGCCCGGCTTCCTACGGCCTGACCGACTCCATGGGCCGCATGCACGGCGACGCCCAGTTCGCGGGCTCTTCCTCTGTGCCGGCGCACGTGGAAATGATGGGCCTCATCGGCATGGGCAACAACCCCATGGTCGGGGCTACTGTGGCCTGCGCGGTGGCGGTGCAGGAGAGCTTTAAATAAGGCGCGAGGGCGCATAAATACTGGATTTTTTTAAAGAGAAGGCTTCCTGAGCGATTGCTCAGGAAGCCTTCTCTTTCGCCCGAAAATGGGCTTTGTGTACCGTTTGTGTACCAGCTTTTTGGTGCAAAACAGCAGTTGAAATACAAATCCAACGATAAGTTCTACGTATATCTCCGCGTTATTTTGTCTCCTCGTTCTTATCTTGAAATAGACTGTTGATGATGGCCATCCCCTCATCGCTCATGCGTTCCGTAAGATGCAGATAGTACCGCATCGTGACCTGCAGGTCTTTGTGCCCTAGACGTTGCTGCAGATACTTGGGCGGGACGTTTCTCTCGGCCAGCATGGTGGCGTGGGTGTGCCGGAAGGAATGGAAGTCAAACTCCGGAAAATCCAATTCGTAGTGAATGATTCGAGATGTGTGCTGCATGTTGTTGGAATTAATAAATTCTCCGTTTTCCCGGACAGCCACCGGATGGATGACCTTCCCATCACTGGCCATATTGATCTGCCGCCGGTCATTCTCATACAAAATAGTGTAATGCTCTGCGTAGTAGTCTCTGGCCCGTTCCTGCTTCTGCTTTTCCCGTTTAAGCAGCTCCATGAACTCCTGATCCACGTCGATGGTCCGCGACGACTCATATTTTGGGTTGCTGAAATACCAGACCTTATCGGCTTGGCTGTATTGCATCTGCTTGGTTACCCTCACTTGATTTCTCTCAAACAGGACGTCCTCCCAGGTGACGGCGAAGGCCTCGCCCAGCCTCATCCCGCATTTATAACCGAACATCATGGGAATGTGGGTGGAGGTTCCCTCCGGGAACCGCTCGAAAATCGCCGTGATTTTGTCGGGAGGAATGTAGACGTGGGGCGCCGTCCGGGGCTTGAGCTTCTCGTTCCGCGGGCTGGGCAGAGATACGTTGCCCATGGGCGAATACCGGATCATTTCTTGCAGAACGGCATATTTGAAGCTCTTGGACAGGATGCCTTTGACTACCGACAGAGTGTTCCGGCTGAAATTCTGCTTTGCCATGCTGTTGATGAACTGCTGCAGCACCGGGGAGCTGAGTGCCTTGAGCTTGTATTTCCCCAGTGCCGGCTTGATATATAACCGGATCTTTTTCTCATAGTCTTCTATCGTCACTTCTTTGAGATTCATTTTTCCGTATGTATCCATCCAGTAATCCAAAAAGTCGCTGTAGCTGGTTTCCGATGGAACAAACCGCAGACCCGCCTCGTTGTACTCAGCCATCGCTTTCGCACCGGCTTCCGCAGCCTCCGCCTTTGTCCGGAAGCCGCATTTGCTGATGCGCTGCCGCTTCCCCTTGATTTGGGCCGATTCAAAAATGTACTGCCAAACTTTTCCTCGCTTTATCAGGCGCAATTCCGCCATATATCGCGCTCCTTTCATACGATTGGCCGGTGAAACGGATGCTGGGAGACCGCTGTGCCTCCGCTCATCGTTTCTGTGCCTGATAATAGTATGAAAGAAATGGGGCGGGGGTAGTTTTCGATAAGGCGGATAGTGCCATTTTATAGTTTAGATGCCCATTTTTTTGCCGCCTCAATTAGGGCTGAAAAAGGATAGAGTTCGGTGATTTTAGCATCCGTTTGTTCGCAACCAAAGTCAGGATAATGATAGTTTTCTTTGTCGTTTAAATAACCAAGCACGGTTCTTTTGGAATAAATGTACGATCCCTTGTATAGCGTTCTATATATTCTTTTTTCTTCGCAGAGCCGGAGTACACTCTGGCTGTCCACCCCTAATATTTCCTGCACTTCTTCAATGGTCAGGGTATCCTTGTATTTGCTGAAGTCTTTTTTCATAATCCTGCCTCCTGTTTATGATTGTTCGGGTCCAAGTACATAGTGAATTAAATTGATTTTAGAAACCAGATGTTTATTTCCTATCTTTTTTCCTTGTATCACGCCGGTGTTAATTAGCTTATAAACCTGGTGTCTGCTGATGCGTAGAATTACTTGAATATCCGCTGTGCTTAAAGGATCTGGGTACTCACGAAATACTGTTTGATAGCTTTTAGACATCTTTATCACCTCCTCAATGATAGTATGATGTTTTTCTTTTAAACTGGTCATATATTGAAGCTCTATATGCAATTTTTAGTATTTATTGACTTAATTGGCTTCACGTTTCAACATAAACTATAATCATGAATAAATGGGTTTAAGCATTAGATAATTGTCGAATTTTAATGGACTGGTCTTGAAAACCGGCGCCCATTACAGGAGCCAAGGGTTCGAATTTATCTCCCTGCTAACTAGTATCGACCAATATCGTCCTGAAATAGAATCAACGACCAAAAGGACCAGCAGGCATTTGCCCGCTGGTCCTTTTGTGATCCTGTGTAACATATGAACCACTGCACTTTTAAGTGAATAACCGGTCTATAGCATCCGCGGTTGTTTGGTGGCTATAAAAATCTAAGTGAATATAAAATTTTTCCGTTGTTCTATAGGTGCTATGTCCCAACCATAGCTGTATCTTTTGAAGGGGTACCTCATTCAAAAACAACAGGCTGGCACAAGTATGCCTCAGGTCATGAAATCGGATTTTCTTCATATGAAGCTTATCTAAAACTAAGGGGAAGCGCCGGGTGACATATTCCGGAGATATGAGTATGCCATGCTCATCTACAAAAATATATTCTAAGTATTTCTTGCTATACTGCCTCCCACAATATTTCCTATCCTTTTCGTTTTCACTTTTTCTCAGTAATAAGGCGTCTCTGATGATGGGCAGGAGGGGCAGGCTTCTATAAGCAGACTTGGTTTTCAGAATGTCGGAGCCCTTAGGACTATTGGAATGCTCCCCAGACGTTGTTAATATTTTGTGGTTTATGTTAATCGCGTTATTCTCAAAGTCAATGCTTTCCCATCTCAGGCCTAATATCTCACTGCGCCGTAAGCCGTAATAGGCTGCGACCATAATAATGAGGTGCAGAGGATCTTCTTTTGTCTTCTGCAATAATTCCTTCACTTCAGAGGCACTGTAGTAGGAATATGTGTATTCGCTATCCCTGGGTGCGTCGATTTGCTTCATAATATTCTGCTCAATAAAGCCCCGCTTAACGGCATAGTCAAGTGCTTGTTTCATGAGCCGGTGGTATTTTAATACTGTACAGCTCGTTAGCTTATCTTTATACATGGAAGCATAAAACCGCTCGACATCCATGACGGATAATTGGTAGAGCTTGATATCCTGAGAAAAGTAGCGTTGCATTCTCCCTTCAATATAGCATGAATACGCTTGGAATGTACTAATGGATAAGTTGTGCTCTTTTGTGCTCAACCAAAGCCGCATAAAATCGATAAAAGGAACTCCGCCGTCTCCGTTTTGCATCATAAGTTGATTCTGATATTCAACATTCATGTCATGTAAAACGTTCTGTAAGAACAGATTTGCTTTCGTCTTACTTTCGCTGATTTTATAGCCGGTAAAGATTGATTTCCGCTTCCGTTTCCCATCCACATAGAGATTGATAACTGCATAATATCTGCCACGTATTGTTTGCAGACTTCCTGTTATTGAGTTTCGCTTATACATAAAAATGCCCTCCTTGCTTTTTATCTGTAAGTATACTAGATAAATGAACAAAGAGGATGAATAGAGTCAAGAAAATATTTATGAATTCGCGTCACTTTTGTTGAATTATCAGAAAATTTGGAGTATAATGTAAACTAGTAAAAGGTTGAGGTGAAGAAATGTCAATTAGTTATAAAAAACTTTGGAAGCTATTGATCGACAAAGACATGAAGAAGAAAGATCTCACTATAAAAGCTGGAATAAGCTCCACTTCAATGTCTAAGCTCGGCCGCAATGAGAATGTAACGACGGATGTATTGGTAAAGGTCTGTAATGCACTGGAATGCGATATCTCGGATATTATGGAACTGGTTCCTGATAACGCGCAAGAAAAATAACAAAATGGATTTTAATATATTGTGAAAGCAGAGGGAAACAGATGATAACCGGTGAATTGAAAAACAAAGTGGATCGGCTTTGGGAAATGTTCTGGACTGGAGGCCTGACAAATCCACTGGATGTTATAGAGCAAATTACATACCTAATGTTTATTCGAGACCTCGATAGTACCGACAACGCTCGGCAAAAAGAAAGCAGCATGTTGGGGATTTCTTATGTTAGCATATTTGTGGAAAAGCAACATTTGAAGTGGTCTTCCTTAAGAGATAAGCCCGCTGATTTTATGTATCAGACAATGCAGGGAGAAGTCTTTCCGTTTATCAAAAGTCTGAATATAGATAAAAATAGTACCTATGCAAAGTACATGGATGACGCTATTTTCAAGGTGCCGACCCCTCAGCTTCTTGAAAAGATTGTTACGGCCTTGGACGAACTGTATACCCTGATTGACAATATGCCGGACAAGCAAGATGCAAGAGGCGACTTGTATGAATATATGCTCTCAAAACTTTCTACCGCTGGCACCAACGGACAGTTCCGAACGCCCCGTCATATTATTCGAATGATGGTGGAGTTGCTTGATTTACAACCGGATGATGTTATTTGCGATCCGGCCTGTGGGACCAGCGGCTTTTTGGTGGCGGCAGGTGAGTATTTAAAACAGAAGTATTTTGATCAGATTTTTTATAATTCAGGGACAAAAAAACATTATGACAACGCCATGTTCACCGGCTATGATATGGATCGTACGATGTTGCGTATCGGCGCCATGAACATGATGACACATGGGATTGCCAATCCACATATTGTTTATAAAGATAGTTTGTCCGATCAAAACACCGACGTCGATAAATACACAAAGGTCTTGGCAAATCCTCCTTTCAAGGGTAGTTTGGATTACGATATAGTTTTAACCGACCTGACGAAGATAACGAAAACCAAAAAGACGGAACTGCTTTTTTTGGCCCTGTTTTTGCGATTGCTCAAAAACGGGGGGCGCTGTGCGTCTATTGTACCTGACGGTGTACTGTTCGGTTCCTCTAAAGCACATAAAGATATTCGCAAGGAGATCATAGAAAATCATCGTTTGGAAGCAGTGATTTCCATGCCTTCCGGCGTGTTCAAACCCTATGCAGGGGTGAGCACGGCTGTCCTTGTCTTTACCAAAACCGGTGCGGGCGGCACCGATAGGGTGTGGTTTTACGACATGAAGTCGGACGGCTACAGCCTGGACGACAAGCGCACCCCGCTGGAAAGCAGCGATATCCCCGATATCGTGGAGCGGTTTCATGCGCTTAAGCTGGAAGAGGGCCGCGCGCGTACCGAACAGAGCTTCCTTGTGCCGAAAGCCGAGATCGTGGAAAACGGCTATGACTTGTCCATCAACAAGTATAAACAGAGCGCTTATGTAGAGGAAGAGTATCCCCATCCGCTGGAGATCATGAAAGAAATCAACGACCTGGAAACGGAGATTACCGCTGGGCTGAAGGAACTGGAGGCGGCGCTGCGTGGGTAAGTGGGAGAAGGTGCGATTGGAGGAAGTTTGCATAATTTTAGACCATATGCGAGTACCTGTAACTGCGTCTAATCGTAAACCAGGTAAGTACCCTTATTATGGTGCTAATGGAATTCAAGGATATATTGATGGATATATATTTGACGATGACTTAGTGCTCTTGGCGGAGGACGGTGGAAACTTTGGTTCAGTAGATAAGCCTATTGCTTACCAAGTATCTGGTAAATGCTGGGTTAATAATCATGCACATGTCTTAAAACCCAAAGAAATCATAAATGTTAGGTATTTATGTTATTCACTAATGTTTTATGATGTCACCCAACTTATAAGTGGAACTACAAGAGCAAAACTTAATCAAGCGGCAATGAGGAGGATGTTAATCCCCCTCCCACCCTTACCAGTACAGCAGCAAATAGCCGATGTACTCGATTGCGCCAGTGTCCTCATTGAAAAGCGCAAGGCACAAATTGAGAAGCTGGATTTGCTGATTAAGTCGCAGTTTATGGAGATGTTTGGTGAGCCGGTAACGAATCCAAAAGGGTGGGAGGTTTACAGGCTCTCCGAAATAACATCTTCACGGCTTGGGAAAATGCTGGATGCTAAACAACAAACAGGTGAGAATCAATTTCCGTATTTAGCTAACTTTAATGTTCAATGGTTTCAATTTGATTTCTCTGAATTAAGAAAAATGGATTTTGATAGGGCCGATCAGGAAGAGTTTGAACTAAAAAGAGGGGACTTGCTGATTTGCGAAGGCGGAGAAATTGGTCGATGTGCGATTTGGAATGATAATATAGAATGTTGTTTTTTTCAAAAAGCACTACATAGGGTAAGATGCAATTCAAAAATTATTCTGCCTATATACTTGTCAAGATGGTTTTATTTTCGATCTAAGTATAATAAATTTTCAGATATAGTAGGACAAGCCACCATTGCGCATTTACCTGGGATTAAGCTAAAAGAATTAAAAGTAATGGTTCCCCCCCTCTCCCTCCAAAACGAATTCGCCGAATTCGTCCAACAAGTCGAGTCTCAAAAACTCCTGCTCCAGCAATCCCTTGCCAAACTGGAGCAAAATTACAAATCCCTCATGCAGAAATGTTTTCGAGGCGAAATCTTCTGATATCGAAAGGTGAGGTGACCAGTATCATGCGTACCAACTTCGATTTCCTGACACAGGATCCGCAGTTTGCGTCTTTCGCCGAGGCGGCTGTTTCGGCGGAGAGGGCGTTGCCTGTCGCGCCTTTTTTGTGCGCCGCCGCCTGCCGGACAGCGCTGGAATTTGCCGTGAAGTGGATATACAGCGTCGATAACACGCTTATAAAACCGTATGATGATAAACTGGTCACCTTGGTCAGCACGGAGGATTTCAAGGACTTGATCCCTCCGGGACTGGGGGTTAAGCTAGATTACCTGCGCCGTGTGGGGAACATGGCCATACACAATCCCAAGGGGGTCAGCCGCGATCAGGCGGTGCTGGCCCTCCAAAATCTGCACAGCTTTCTGGATTTTACCGCCTACTGCTATGGCTCCAATTACCAAGAGGTTCCGTTCGATAAAACGTTACTGGAAGCCAAAGCGGAACCGGTGTCCGTGCCCGCCACGCCGCCGTCCGAGGAAGAAGTGGATTTCCAGACTCTGCTGGACGAAAACTTCTCCAAACGGGAAAAGCTCACCAAAAAGCGTGTGGCGCAGCTCAAACAGGGCTATACCGTCAAGCCGATCGATATGACAGAGGCCCAGACGCGCAATGCCTACATCGACGTGATGTTACAGGACGCCGGCTGGAGGCGCGGCCTGCATTGGGCGGACGAATACCCCATCGATGAGATGCCGAACAAGTCCGGGAAAGGTGCCGCCGATTATGTTCTGTTCGGGGACGACGGTATGCCGCTCGCCGTCATTGAGGCCAAACGTACCAGCGTCAACGTGGAAAAAGGACGGCAGCAGGCTGTGCTGTATGCCGACTACTTAGAGAAGAAGTTTGGGCAGCGGCCGATCCTTTTTATGACCAACGGCTATGAAACGCGGATTTGGGACGATAAGCACTACCCGGAACGGCTGGTATCGGGTATCTATTCGAAGCGTGATTTGGAAAAAGAGTTCAACAAGATGAGAGAACGTATCCCCCTGTCGGCCGTGCGGATCAGCGACGATATTTCCAACCGGTATTATCAAAAAGAAGCCATTCAATCGGTCTGCGATGCGTTTGACAAGCGGAACCGCCGAAAAGCGCTTTTGGTAATGGCCACCGGCAGCGGCAAGACGCGGACGGTTATCTCTCTGGTCGACATCCTGATTCGTCACGGATGGGTCACAAACGTACTGTTTCTGGCGGATCGCAACGCGCTGGTGACGCAGGCTAAGCGGGCGTTCCACAATCTGTTGCCGGATCTATCCCTCTGCAACCTTACCGAGGGAAAGGACGAGGCCAGCGCCCGCGCGGTTTTTTCCACCTATCAAACCATGATGAACTGCATCGATGCCACTCGTGATCAAAAGGGCGAGCGTTTGTTTACGCCTGGACATTTTGATTTAATTATCGTTGATGAAGCTCACCGCAGCATCTATAAATTATACCAGGATATTTTCACCTATTTCGACGCGCTGCTGGTAGGGCTAACCGCCACGCCGAAAGATGAAATTGATAAAAACACCTATTCCATATTTGATTTGGAAAGCGGCGTCCCCACCTATGGGTATGAACTGGCGCAAGCGGTTCAAGACGGCTATCTGGTGGACTTTGTTTCTATTGAAACAGAACTGAAATTTATGACGAAAGGGATCGCTTATGAGGAGCTGTCTCCGGAAGAGCAAGAGGAATACGAGAACACCTTTTCCGATGAGGACGGCAATATACCCGCCTCCATTGACGCCAGTGCGCTGAATGAGTGGATATTCAATGAAGATACCATCAAAAAGGCCCTGCATACCCTGATGCAGCACGGCCAGCGTGTGGAGTACGGCGAGAAAATCGGAAAGACGATTGTGTTTGCCAGAAACCACAAGCACGCGGAGAAAATCCTGGAGGTTTGGAATAAAGAGTCCCCCGACTATCCGAGTCATTACGCGCGCGTCATCGACAACTACACGAACTATGCGCAGAGCCTCATTGACGACTTCTCAGATAAGAACAAGTGGCCGCAAATCGCTATTTCGGTGGACATGCTGGACACTGGGATCGACGTGCCGGAAATTCTTAACTTGGTGTTCTTTAAAAAGGTGTTCAGCCGGGCGAAGTTTTGGCAGATGATCGGGCGCGGTACCCGTATTTGCGAAGGGTTAATTGACGGTGCGGATAAGGAGCAATTCTATATTTTCGACCTGTGCGGGAACTTTGAGTTTTTCCGCCTCCATGTCAAGGGACAAGAAGCCCGGGCTACCAGCACCCTGCAGGAGCGTATTTTTAATACAAAGGTCGATATGGTTTACAAGTTGCAGGAAATGGCATATCAAACCAAAGAGCTTCAAAGGTACCGGCAGGCACTGGTTCAGGATTTAACGAGTCAGATAAAAGCACTGCCGGGTGATAATTTTGCCGTTAAACAGCATCTTCGTGTGATAGATAGGTATCAGAGCGAGGCGGATTTTACGACCCTTACCTATGAAAACACGCTGCAGATAGCCGAACATATTGCCCCACTGATCCCTCCAACCGGAGAGGACATTGAGGCAAGCCGGTTGGATATGTTGATTTATCAAATAGAGCTGGCCATGCTGGCGGAGAAAAGCTGTAAACGGGCTAGAAACGACGTCGTTCGTAAAGCAGCGGAGCTGTCGAAGATTGCGACGATTCCGGCTATTACAGAACAGCGGGAGCTCATAGAGCAGATCCTGCATAACGATTATCTGGAACGAGCGGGTCTTTTGGATTATGAAACAGTCCGTATCAAACTGCGGGATTTGATCAAATTCATTCCTGAAGAGGAGCGGGTTCGCTACAATACCGACTTTACAGACGATATCCTCTCAATAGAATGGAAAGAATCCCAATTGGATAACGACGATTTGGCCAACTATAAAAAGAAAGTGGATTATTACATCAAGCAGAATCAACATATCCCGGCAATCGCAAAGCTCAAAGGAAATGAGCCGCTGAACGAAGAGGATGTGCAGTCCTTGGAAGGTATTTTGTGGCATGAGTTGGGCACAAAAGAACAATACGACGCCCAGTATGGGAAGACTCCCTTAGGGGAACTGGTGCGTTCCATCGTAGGGCTCAGCCAAAAAGCCGCTAACGAAGCGTTTTCCCGCTTCTTAAACGATGCGGGCTTGGATAGCCGGCAGATGTATTTTGTCCGACAAGTTATCGGGTACATCGTGAAAAACGGAATGATGAAAGATATCTCCGTTTTACAGGAAAGCCCCTTTAGTGATAGGGGGAGCATCAGTGAGCTATTTGATGATGTTACAGTTTTCATGGATTTGCGTTCGGTAATCGAAAGAATTAATTTGAATGCTGTTGTGGCATAGTCTTGGAGGTAAAACAATTGAGCGATGCTATGTATACAGTTGAAACCAGGGATTTTTCGAATAAGGATTTTGATAACTGGGATTTACCTTTTGATTATCACTGTGTTTATATTTTGGAAAACGGCAAGGAAGCCTATGTTGGAGAAACAAAAAATCCAATTACGAGAAGCACACAGCACATGAGTAATGCAGAAAGAAATAGACTAAAGAAGTATCAGTTTACAAAAATTCATATTATGTCCGGTTTACGTTCAACAGAAACACCTGCAAAACATTATGAGTTTTTACTGATTAAGTTAATGAGGGTTGATGGGAAATATACTATCGTAAACCATGATGACGGGGAGAAGCAGCATTATTATGAAAAAAACGAATTTGAGTTGTATTTTGACCAACTTTGGCTTAAGCTTGCAGAACTTGATTTGGTAAGGACAAAAGAGTTTCAATTAATTATCAATTCAAATTCCTATAAGTATTCTCCATATACGATTTTAACACAAGCGCAGCATAACGCCTTAACCAGCATAGTACATACCATAGACTCAGAAGAAACAATGCCTCACGATAATAGATTTAAAGCAAGGCCAATTTTGGTGAGTGGGGATGCGGGAACGGGCAAAACAGTTGTAGCTACTTCTTTATTTTATTATCTAAAAACTCATGAGCAATATAAAAACAAGAAAATTGGTTTGGTTTATGCGAATACTTCAACGCGTAGCGAGATTCAAACGGTTTTTAAAAATGTGGACGGAATAAAAGAAAAAGACGTTATCAGCCCTATTGATGTTACGAAGCAATACTATGATATTATCATTTGTGATGAATCTCAAAGGTTGAGACAAGGTAAGAATCTTGGGTTATACTTTAGACATTTTAAGCAAGGCAACGAACGGTTAGATTTTGATGACTCTCATAATGAACTGGACTGGCTTTTAACAAATTCAGGTTGTCAGATTTTGTTTTATGATGAAAAGCAAAGTACTGGACCGTCTGATGTTGATACGGCGCTGTTTGATCAGACCTTGCATGAGAGATGGCGTGGAATCCGTCCCATCAGGCTTAGTGAGCAAATGAGAATACGGGCGGGAAACCGATATGTTCCTTATATATATGATCTTCTCTATCAAAGAAAAAGAACGAAGGAAGATTTTGAAAATTATGAATTCAAACTTTTTACATCTTTTTCTGAATTATGCAGACAGCTTGATCAAAAAGAAAAAAAGGTGGGCTTATGCCGATATTGTTCAGGATACCCTTGGAAATGGAACTCCAAGAAAGATAAATCCCAAGTAGATATTATTCTTGATGGTGTTAAAATGCTATGGAACTCACAAACTGGTGGTTGGCTTAGTAATCCAGCGTTAACAAAAGAGATGGGTAGTATTTATACTTTGGCGGGACTTGATTTAAATTACACCGGAGTTGTTATAGGGCCAGATTTGTATTATGACAAATCCGATGAAAAGATTAAAGTAAATAGAAAATGCTATTTTGATGATAAGGTCAAAAAAGGCGTATCCGATGATGAATTGATAGAGTATGTCCTAAATACATATGCTGTTTTGCTTACGCGCGGTATTCAAGGAACCTATCTTTACGTTTGTGATGATAATCTAAGAGAGTATATGAAAAAATTCATTCATATTTCAAATTAGCTTAAGATTTAATATATTAAGTTTAATTGGCGATTACTTTTGCGCTAATCTCATTCGCGATATTAGCACAAAAGTAAAGCAGAAAAATATTATCAATTCTTTTCGCTCCACGCTATCTGCTTTTCTCTAAAAACGTCATACTACTATTACCAAATAAATTTTATGGAGGTAATGGTAATGACGAACGGAAGTAACCAAGAAAAAATCCTGTACACGGTGAAAGAGGTATCGGAGCTGATCCACACCAATCAGGCGTATGTGTACACCCTGATCCGGGCGGGATTGCTGCCGGCGCTGAAGCTGGGCTGTTACAAGGTCCGGAAGGAAGCGCTGTACGCTTTCCTGGAATCCTATGAGGGAAAGGATCTGTCCGACCCGCACAATGTGCAAAGCATTTGCAAGGTGGAGCTGGAAGAAGAAACGTGTATGGAGTCCATGGTGGAGAGGGGATAAGGATGCGGCATCTGTGTACCATTTGTGTACTACAAGGGAAAAATATGTGATGAATACAAGAAAAAAATAGGATCATCAAAAATGGATAAATAGCTCTGTACATAAAAATCCCCCGCATTTGCAGGTGACGAAATGGCCTATTTCTGCAGGTCTGTGCCGCTTGAGAATGGCGGCAACGAGTGGGCAACAACCCCATGGTCGGCGCTACCGTGGCCTGCGCGGTTGCGGTGGAAGAAGCAATGAAATAAGTTGTTTTGACGGTAAGGCTTGCGATGCTTCGGCATCGCAAGCCTGTTTTTTTTGCCTGGTTTTAGAAACACGCACGGCATCCGGCTCTGCTGGGAACTTAAGAGGCTGCCGCAGCGGGTCATTTTGAAATGTATTCAAAGTGGTTTTTATAAGACCGTGCATACCTGGTCCGAAAAAGACGGGAAGTGCACAATTTGGACGGCAAAAAACATCGCAATGTACGAGAGTGGGACAAGTGTGTAAATAAGATGCAGAAATATGGATAAATCGTGAATTTCGAAATGAAGAAGAAATAGAAATCGGAATGACAAAAAAAGGGATATTTCAAGTCTTTTTGCCATCAGAAAAACGAATAGCGGAAAAAACCAAGCAAAATGCAGGTGAAAAGCGGGATGCATTTTGCTATTATTTTTGCTTATATTTGATAATATCCATTATATTTTTGAGTGTTTTTTATTAATTTTACCTTGTATTTTCCAGCTATTGTATGTATAATTAACTCGTATCCACTTACTGGATATAAAAAGAAGGGAGATGTTTGAATGAAAATGAAGAAAGCGATGGCAGTTGCAATGGCGGCTGCCATGCTCGCCGCAGGAAGCACAACGATGGGCTTTACCGCGGCGGCCGAGTCAGCAGAGTCCTACCCGTATCAACTGGTGGACTTTACTGACTTTGAAAACGGCGATACCTGGGGGTTTGTATCGACCGATCAAAATGTGGCTCCGGTCACGGTCATCAACCAGGCAGAGGAGAACAAAGCGCTGGAATGGGCCATCAACCGCAGCCGCAGCACCCGCAACGGCGGCATGTACAATGTGGCAAAGCGCTTTGACACTCCCGTTTACGGCGAGCAGGTCAAGGTGGAATTTGACTGGCGCCCCGGCGAAACCGACTATGTAAAGAGAGAGGGCCTTGTGCATCTTTCGCAGATCTCTCTCATTGACGAGGACCGCAATGTAATCTTCTCGGTCAACAACAACGTTCTCCACGACGGCTACTTAAGCTATACCGTCGGTGAGGGCGGAACCTCCAATGGCTCTTACCGCAAGATGCTCCCGTTCAGCGATATCTGGGCGTGGTATCATGTTTCCATCGAGGTGGACTTTGCCAAAGACCAGGTCAACCTGGTTATTTACGACAAGGCCAATCCCGATGCGGTTACCACCGTTTCCGGCATCGATCTGTCGGTTTCCAATCATCTGGGGAACTTGGGTCACATCGACCTGCGTATGATCCGCCCCGGCGGCGACTGCATGATCCTCGACAGCATGCTGATCGACAACATGGCTGTTTATAAGACCGCATCGGCCGACAATGCGGCGGTTTCCACCCCTGCTGAGTACGACTTCACTACCGTCTATGTGGGCGCCGCCCCGACCCTTGCAGACGTAAAGCTGCCGAGCGTCGTGGATGTGAAGCTTGCAAACGGCAACAACGTTTCCGTGCCGGTTACCGCCTGGTCCTGCCCGGATTACAACAATGCAGTGTCCGGCATGTATCTGGCCACCGCCACACTGGGTACGGCCGAAGGCGTGACCTTGAGCCGCGACCTGACCGCCCACATGTGGGTATATGTCCGAAAGACGGTGGAGAACCGCCTGGAAGTCTCCCGCCTGGTGGAGAACCTGGACCGGGGCGTAGTCGCCCTGAAATCGGAAGAGGGCATCTTTGTCAGCTGGCGTCTGCTCGCCTCCGAGTACCAGACGGACATCGCCTTTAACGTTTATCGCAATGGAAGCAAGGTAAACGATGCACCCATCACCACCAAAACCAACCTGCTCGATACCCTTGGCCAGCCCGGCGACCAGTATGTGGTGGAAACCATCAAGGGCGACAAGGTGGAAAAGAGCGAAGCGGTTGCCGCTTCCGGCGAGAATTTCTTAAGCATCCCGATCCAGAAGCCGCAAAACGGCAAGGCCGTGAATGGCACTGGCAACATCGCATACAACGCCAATGACATTATGACCGCCGACCTGGACGGCGACGGCCAGTATGAGTACATTGTCCGCTGGTATCCCAACGGCATCGATTCCGGCTCCAACGGCCGTTTGACCGCGCCGACCATCTTCGATGCCTACGATACCGACGGCACCATCCTGTGGCGCATCAACATTGGTTATAACATGACCTCCGGCGAGCACTATAACCAGCTGACCGTTCAGGATTACAACGGCGACGGCAAAGCGGAGGTCGCGCTCTTAACAGCGGACGGCACCACTGTTTACGCGCCCGACCGCGCCACCAACACCATCGATACGGACTGCCCCATCGCAGTCATCGGCGACCCGACGGCGGATTACGTCATCCGCACCAACTCCGAAAAGAACAATTCCGCCAACCGTGTGGGCCATATCAGTGAAGACGCGACCATCTTCTTCACCATGTTCGACGGCGCCACCGGTATGCCCATCGACACGGTGGACTATTACGCCCAGACAGTCAACCCCGGGTTCTGGGGCGATCTGGATTACAACCGCTCCGACCGCTATAAGGCTACCTCCGCTTTCATTCAGGACGCGGACAACGCCACCACCGGCCACAATGCTGCTTTGATGTGCAGAGGATATTACGAGCGCACCACCGTGGCGGCCTATTCCCTCGATGAAAACAACAAGATCCGTCTTGACTGGGCCCATGACACCTGGTACTACGACGAAGAAGCCCAGACCTGGAAACCCAAGGACGGCAACAATTTCTACGAGTGCCGCGGCGCTCACTCCACTTCTGTTGCCGACGTGGACAACGACGGCTTTGATGAGTTCATCGGCGGCGCTTACTGCCTGGATGACGACGGTTCCATTCTCTGGTCTGCCGACGGCCTCTTCGGCCGCCCGAACCTGGCTCACGGCGATGCGCTGCATGTGGGCGCATTCCTGCCCGGCGTGGACGGCATCCAGCTGATGATGCCCCACGAAGAACTTCAGGACCGCACCAATTCCGTTTCCTTCCTGGATGCAGCCACCGGCGAGTGCCTCTCCGGCTATGATACCAACACCGGCGACGTGGGCCGCGGCGTCTGCGCCAACATCGATCCCAACCCCGGCTTTGAATACTGGGCCTCCGGCTACCCGGTCTATTCCACCGTGGATGGCTCGGTTGCCTATAGCGCTCAGGGCGGTATGCCCACCAACTTCACCGTCTATTGGGACGGCGATCTGCTCAGTGAAAATCTTGACCGGACCAACGTCACCAAGCCGGTTATCGGCGAAGTGGACGGCAAACCGGCCATCACCGGCAACAACACCCTGCTGAGCATGACCGGTACGACCCACGGCAACGGTTCCAAGGGTGTTCCCGGCCTGACGGCGGACGTGCTGGGCGACTGGCGCGAGGAAATCATCATGAGAACCTCCGACAACACCGCCATTCGCATCTACTCCACCACCATTCCCACCGATTACATGATCTACACCCTGATGCACGACAGCGCTTACCGTATGCAGTGCGCCGGCCAGATGGGCGCTTACAACCAGCCCAATCATCTGAGCTTCTACCTGGGCGAAGACGTCCGGGATCAGATCCTCAATATGGACCTTGTCAAGCCCAACACCTATACGGTGGACTACAATGCGGTGGTTGACGCCTCTGCAACGCCCAACCCCGTTGCACCCGACGAGACCTTCACCGCCACCATCGTGACCGATCTGACAGTAGACTGGGTGGACCTGTATAACGAAGCGGGCAACGGCCTTGTAAGCGCAAACAGAAGCATGGTCGAGGCGAACGGGCTTCGCACCTGGACCCTGACCACCTCTCTGGGCACTGCCGGCGAGCGTACTCTCTCCATCGGCACCACCCTTGCGGACGGCACTCTCGTGATGTCCTCCAAGCAGCTGCAGCTGAAGGTGGAGAAGACCATCTCCGGCGATCCCAGCACCTTCCAGTTTGTCAAGGTAACGCCGAAGTTCAACACGGCAAAGGTGAATGAACCGATTACCTATGAAGTCGTGACGAAGGGCGACGTGGAACGTCTGGCCTTCTTCAACGAATCCGGCGCCGGTCTTGCCACTGCCTACTCTGTGATCGAGCAGAATGGCCAGAAGGTCTGGACCATCAGCGTACCGCTCGGCACGCCTGGCAAACGGACCCTGTCCATCCGTGCGAAGCTGCCCGGCGGCGCGTGGAGCGACGGCTACGATGTTTCTCTTACGATTGCACGCTAACGGACGGTCAAACGCAAAGGTTCCCTTTTTCTTGCTGGATGCGATTCGTCTGGTAACAGGCGGATATTCTCAGTAACCAGCGAAAATGGCCCTGGATTCTGATTTTGCAGAATCCAGGGCCTCATTTTATGGTTTCCCGGTTATGATCAGAAAAAATGCACTGCAAATGAGTAAAGTGTAAGGAAACGCTTTTTGGCGCAAGCAAACCGAATCTGTCTGTTTTCAAGACCAGGAAGAGGCGGCTAAGTACAGTTTCTTTCGGGAATCCAAGCTGCCCGAAACCCCGCGCAGACCGGAAAGCGTCCGCGAATTTTGTCGGATAAGCACATAGGGGATAAGGAAAGGCCATCTTCGATCGGCGCAGCGCACAAAGGCGGCAGGAACCCCGTGTTCTCTGCCGCCTTTGTGCATTCGAGGAAAAATAGAAAGGATTGCTTCTATCTTTTAAGGAAAAAGCGGTTACCAGCGTGCGCCGCCGGGCTGCTGGCCGCCCATGCCACCGCCCATACCTCCACCGCCCATGCCGGAGGTTCCCTGGGTGGTCACTATCGACGATAGGGTGATGGACTGGGACTGGCTGCCTGCCGACA
Source organism: uncultured Eubacteriales bacterium (assembly GCA_951801675.1). Classification (GTDB taxonomy): domain Bacteria; phylum Bacillota; class Clostridia; order Oscillospirales; family Acutalibacteraceae; genus Solibaculum_A. The sequence goes on from CATONX010000002.1 coordinate 127,849, forward strand.
GCGTATAGGTTTCTCCCTGGGCCATCTGCGGGCAGCTGATCACAATGGACTGGTAGGACTTTGGGGGCGAGTAGGTCGCCAGTGTGTTCCCTTGGCTGTCCGTCAGGGTAACGGCGGTGCCGGCGGGGAAGGTGGAGGAGAAGCCGTACAGGATGGAGCACTGAGTCGAAGAAGCTGAGAAGCCCTGTGCCATCCCGCTCATCCCGGCCGCGATGATGGCGCCGCCGGTGATCTGGGCCGAACCGTCATAGTCGAGAGCAGCGTTGCCGTCGTTAAGAGAACCGCTGACATAGACCATGCCCCCTTCCATGTAAAAGTTTCCGTTGGAATCCAGGCCGTCGCCGGAGGCGTTGACGGTAAGAGTGCCGCCGGTGATGCGGATGAACATGTCGGAATCGGCGGCGCTTTTGAAGGTGTTTTGTCCGGGCCGGCCAGGCATGGCGGTGTCGCTTCCGCCGGCTGCGTTGATGCCGTCGTCGCTGGCGGTCACCTGGATGTCCCCGCCGCTTAGGGTAACGCTCAGGCCCTCCAAGCCTTCGTAGCTCTTCTCAATGGTAATGGAGCCGCCGTCGATGGTAAGCGCGTCGTCCGCGTGAACGCCGTCGTCCCCGGTTTGAATCAGATAGGTGCCGTCATAGAGATGCATGGTGCCGTTGCAGTGTAGGGCGTCATCGGAGGAATCGATGTCGAAGATACCGCCGAAGATCACCATGGAAGACCCGGCTTTCAGGCCTTTGGCGCTGTCGGAAGAGTCGGTGGAATCGGAGGACTGGATGGCGGCGGGCCGCATCCCTCCCGGACCCCACTGACCCCAGGCGCCGTTTGCGTTTCCTTGAGAGTCGGTGCTGGCATTTTGGCTGCCGCCGCCGGTAATCAGATCAAAGTCGCCTCCGTCGATGCGCAGTACGGTTTCGGCCTGAATGGCGTCGGTGCCTGCCGTGATGGTAAAGCCGCCGCCCGCGATATAGACATACCCCCGGCCCTTCTCCTCAGCGTTGCTTGCCTGAATGCCGTCGGTACCGGTGTCCAAAAGGAAGGTGCCGTCGGCAATTTTGACGCAGTCCTTGCCGTAAAGGCCGCCCTTTGCCGCGGTAATCTCATAGGTGCCGCCGGTGATCACCAGGTCGTCCTTGGACACCACCGCGTGCTTGTAAGCGGCGTCGATGGTCAGCTTCCCGCTCCCGTTGAAGGTCAGGTCCGCCCGGCTGAACACCACTCCGTCTACGTTGCTGTCTTCCTCTCCCAGCGTATACACAGCGCCGCTTTTCAGGGCGTTTTCGCTCCCTTCCGCCAGGGTGACGAACACCTTGTCGGCCTGTTTGACAAAGAGGGCCGCGTGGTCTTCGCAGGTGATGGACGCATCTTTGAGCACAATCTGGATTTTATCGGTATCCGCCGCGTCCACCACAAGCTGTCCGTCGGTAAGAACGCCGGAAACCAGATAGGTCCCTTCGGCAAAAATAGTCACCACCCCGTCCGCGTAGAAGGCTCCCGCGCCGGACAGGGAAACCTCACTGCCGTCCAGGATTATTTTCGTGGCGGCGTTCTCATCATAGCCCACGTCCAGGTCCCGGGAGGAAAATTCGATGTCGATCTCTTCGGCGGAAGTGGTTTTTGCCGTGTTGGCGGCCTGGGTGGAGCTTGCCGTGTTCGCAGAAAGGGAAGAGGGACTTGGCACAGAATCAGAAAGGCTACAGCCGGAGCATAGAAGCAGGAGAGCAGTGAGCAATATCGCCGCAAGCGGTCTTTTCATCAGAGTTCCTCCTTTCCAAAGGCGGGCTGCCCGCAGAAAATTTCCAGGTTCCCGTTGCGGCAGCGCAGCGCGTCGATCAGCTCTTTTTCGCACATAGGGTCCCTGAGCACGATTTGGTAGGTGAGTTTATAAAGGCTCCCCATGTTGCAGGTGCGCACCTGAACGAGCCTGCAAGAAGAGGTGTACTGCTCGAACAAGTCGTCGAATACGCCGCTGTAATCGAGGCTTTCCGGAATGGTAATGCGAAGAACCTTCATGCCCTTCGCCCCATCTCCGAAGGAAGTCAGGGAGAAAATCAGGTTGACGCACCCGAGAATCACCACGAACACCGCCGCTGCCGCCAGATACCCCATCCCGGTGGCAAGCCCCACCGCCATGGCTAAAAAGATGCTGGCGATTTCCTTGGCGGACCCTGGAACCGACCGAAAGCGCACCAGGCTGAAGGCACCCATCACCGCCACGCCGGTGCCCAGGTTGCCGTTTACCAGCATGATGACCAGTTGTACGATGGCCGGAAGCAGGGCCAAGGTCACCACGAAGCTCTTGCTGTAGGTGCTTCGAAACATGTAAAGAACGGCGATGATCATCCCCAGCACCAGAGATGCCGCCGTACAGATGAAAAAGCCTTCCACCGAAAAGCTGGAGGCGGTACCGGTGGAAAGGACGCTGGAAAACAGATCGTTAAGCACAAAAAACCACTCCTCTTTGTTCTTGTGTGTCGTGCAAGGCCGTCAGGTACCCGCGCCCGTATTTGGAGAAGGACGAGGGACGGATTTCATACGCGTCGAGCAGATGAGAAAGCCATAAGGGCATGGCGCCCGGGATTTTGATTTCCATCAGCCGCTGCCCTGGAGCGAGAAGGGGCCGTCCGAAGCTGCCCGAGCACAGGTCCAGGTCGCTTTCCCGCCAGAGAATCCGGCTGTCGAAGGTGATGCGCAGGTTGGGGTCCTCGATCCCATAGGTGGCGACCCGGTCGTAAGACAGATACATGGCCGGGCAAAGGCCCGGATAGAACCCCAGCACCCAGTCGATTTCCCGTTCAATCTGGGAGAGCTGCCCGCCGCGGCGTTCTCTTTTCAGAAAGCGCATGGATTCCGTAAGCGGCATGGCGACGCGCCGCTTATAGACCACGCCTTTGTACTTCTTTTTGAGCTCGACGAACACCTGGCTGTCCGGCTGGGGAACTCCATAGCTGCGCAGCCGCAGCTTTTCCTTGTAAACCGGTTTTTCCAGAGAGGTGCGGATGAGCCGGTGATCGGGGGTATCGTAATAGAGGTTGCAGATGGTGGTTTTTCCGTAGTCATCCTCTTTCATATGGCGCGTAAGCTGCGTAACGAGAGACTGGTATACCGCTCCGTCCAGCAGATATTTTTTTTCATAGCGTGCAAAAACGTCTTGGTAGCTGCTCATTGAAATGCTCCTTTCTTCTGGACAAAAGGAACGGTTTTAAAACCTCCTTTTGTCTGAAATCAGAATACCGCCTTTACTTAAAATTTACTTTAAAGATACTGTCGCTTTTCCCGCTTTCCTTTGTAAACGTTTTGAAAACGGGGACGCAAGGAAAAACAAAAAGAGCCCGGCCGCTTACACCGCAGCCGGGCTCTTTTTGTTTTTCTTTTATCCCAAGGGAAGAACCGCCTGAAAGCACACGGCTCCTTCCCCTTCTTTTCGCGCCGAAATCCGTCCCTTGTGGGCCTCTACAACCGCTTTTGCCACCGACAGGCCGATTCCATACCCGCCGGTTTCTCTCGAGCGGGAAGCGTCCGCCCGGTAAAACCGGTCAAAAAGGGAATCCAGGTCGGGCGGAACCGGATCGCACGCGTTTTTGACCTCCAGCTTTGCATACTTTCCCTGTCCGGAAAGAAAAACCGAAATTTGACTTTCCGGCGACGCGTATTTCACCGCGTTATCCAGCAAAATGGATACCACCTGCCTGACACCGCTTTCTTCTCCCTTCATGACCAGTCCCGGCTGGATGGACACAGACAGGGCCTTTTCCTGGCTTTGGGCCAGTGCGGCAAAGGATTGGGCGGTTTCCTCCACCGCGTCGCTGAGGACAAAGTCGGTAAAAGGAAGCGTTCCCGGTTCCTCCTCCATCCGCGACAAGGTCAGAAGGCTCTGCACCAACCCGCTCAGACGCCTGACCTGGTTTTGGATGCTCTCGGTCCATTCGCTGGGGCCGCCGGTCAGTTCCAGCACTTCGGCATTGGCTGAAATGATGGCCAGCGGGGTCTTGATCTCATGGCTCGCGTCGGTGATAAACTGCTTTTGTTTTTCCATGCTCTCGATAACCGGGCGGATGGCCCGCCGGGAGAGGAGGGAAACGAGCAAAAACATCACCGCCAAGGTGGCTAGGGCAATCCCGCTGGAAAGCAGCAGCAGCGAAAGAGAGGACTGCAGCTGGGTCCCCCGGTCGAGAAACAAAATCAGTGTTCCATAGGCCTTTTCTTGGACGAAGTATTTGTATTGGTCCAGATACCCGCCGGTGCTGCCGCTTTCGAGGACCGTTTGGGCGTATTCCCTGGCCTTTGAAGAATTTACCGCCGCGATATGCCCGGTATCGATCTGGCTGATGATCCCCTCCTGGTTTGTTTTCACGAGAAAGTACCGGGTTTCAAAAGGGGTTTCCTCGTTGAAATGAGCCGGGTTCGGTCCCATTCCTTTGGGTGGGCGTATTCCCCGGTCCAGTTCGGGGAACTTTCCCTCGTTTAGAGCCAGAAGAGTCAGGAGATTGTCCGCGTTTTGGTTCATCTGATAATAGGTCACGCCGTTTACCACCGCTAGGATCACCAGCAAAATGACAAAAAGGGACCCCATGGCAATGGCGATGAACTTGCGCTGCAGCCGCTTAATCATTGCTTTCCTCCAACAGGTATCCCGCTCCCCGCACCGCCTTGATCTGCACGTTTGCCCCGATGCCGGACAATTTTTTGCGAAGAGAGGAAATGTATACCCATACCACGTTGATTTGGGCATCCGAGTCATAGCCCCAGATGCGCTCCATGAACTGCTCCGTGGAAACCAGCCGTCCTGGATGGCGCAAAAGCATTTCGAGAATCTGGAATTCCTTGTTTCCCAGCCGGATGGCGCCCTCCTGCCCGGCGGCTTCGAAGGTGGCCCGGTTTAAAGTCAGGCTGCCGCAGGAAAGGGCGTCCGGGGAAAAATCCGTTCGCCGCCGCGTCATGGCCCGCACCCGGGCCAGCAGCTCGCCCATGGCGAAAGGTTTGGTCAGGTAATCATCTGCGCCGCTGTCGAGTCCCAAAATCCGGTCGTCCACTTCCGAGCGGGCCGTCAGCATCAGCACCGGCGTGCTCACCCCGTTCTCCCGCAGCTCTCTGACCACGGTAAGCCCGTCCTTTTTTGGCATCATAATATCGAGAATGATCCCGTCGTAGTTCTCCGTCAGCCCATAGTCGCAGGCGTCCGCCCCATCGTAAACCGCATCCACGGAATAATGGTTGTGCTTTAAAATGGCGGTCAGCGCCCGGGACAGCTCCTTTTCATCCTCCGCAAGCAGCAGTCTCATTGGTTTTATTCTCCCTCAAATTCGTAAAAGATGGTTCTTTTCCTTCATGATAGTAGCATATTCTCTTTAAATCAAGCTTAATTTCTTTCGCCTTTCAAGCTCTTTTTTCGCATCGGTTCCATAAAATAAAAGGAGTGCAGTATTATGACCACGAAGCCTATCGGCATCGCGCTTATTCCGGCCTATGAGCCATCCCGCCTCCTGCTTACACTGCTCCAAGAGATATGCGCTGCTGGAATGACCGCCCTTGTCGTTAATGACGGCAGCAGTCCCCAAAGCCGTGTTGTCTTTCAAAAGGCCGAAGAGTACGCCACCGTCCTCACCCATGAGCAGAATCTGGGAAAGGGGCGGGCAATCAAAACCGGACTTTCCTATCTGAAAGAGCGGTTTGGGGGCCAGGAATATGTGGTGGTTACTGTGGACGCAGACGGGCAGCATCGGGTGGAGGATGCGAAACGGGTATGTCAAGCCGCTGCTCGCAGTCCAGATACTCTTATTTTGGGAAGCCGGAGATTCGAAGGTGAGGTGCCTGCCCGCAGCCGGTTTGGAAACACCGCCACCCGGCTTGCCTACCGATTGGCCACCGGAGTACCGGTTACGGATACCCAGACGGGCCTTCGCGCCTTTCATAAAAATCTGCTTTCCCGGATGCTTTCCATTCCCGGAGAACGCTACGAGTATGAAATGAACGTCCTGCTTGTCTTGGCAAAGGAAGGGGTCCCGATCAAAGAAGTCTCCATCGCCACCGTTTACTTGGACCACAACGCTTCTTCTCATTTTGATACCCTGAAGGACTCCTGCCGGGTATATGGTGAGATTCTGAAATTTACGGCCTCCTCGATCCTGGGCTTTCTGCTCGATTTTCTTCTTTATAACCTGCTTCTGATTTTTACCGGCGGGCTGGGAAGCGCGGTCAGCGTGCCCATATCCAATGTGCTTGCTCGTTTTTGCAGCGCCGGCGCCAACTACGCGGTCAACCGCCGGCTGGTTTTTCACAGCTCCTGCCGGGTGGGAAGGTCCCTGTTGCAGTATGCCCTTCTCGCGGGCGGCATCCTGTGCGCAAACACGTTTCTGTTGTCCCTGCTGACGGGGCTAAGCGGTATGGATCCGATCTGGGCCAAAGTGGTCACCGAGCTGGTCTTTTTCCTTTTGAGCTGGGCGATGCAGAAATGCTTTATTTTCCGCCGGCATACGGCACGCAAGGAATTGGACCAGCCGTGAAATGTTTGTGGTTCCCTGCCTGTACCAGATAGCAAAAAAGCAGTAGCCAAAGTTAACGGGAGCAATCGCCCGCTTCTCAGAGCGGGAAGGAGAGGCCAATCGAGAGGAACCGTATAAAGAGCACCGAACGCCGCCGGTACCTCCGACAGCATCAAAGGGTTCAAAACGGTATTCGCGCTTGGGGGCGTTTTTGATGTCCGCGCCTTCGGCCTTTATCTGCCCGCGAGAAAAGAAAATGGGAAGCCATCAACAGACCGTAGTCCAAGCTGATATACACAAGAAACGGCGCGAATTTATCAAGAGAAACGCCGCCCGGATCATGCCGGACGGCGTTTTTTATGAATGGTTATGCGTCGTTGCCGTTTTCCTGCGGCTGATATTCCAAGGCGACCGGCGTCTCTTCTTCGGCTTGCACTTCGCGGTCAGTTGCCGCAGGGAGAGACGCGCCTGCGTTTGCCGTGCCGGTCGAAGGGGTTATGGTAGCTGCTGTGCTGCCTACTACTTGGGAAGTGCCCGCTTTTGCCGTCCGTGCGGCTTGCCGCTCGGTGCTGGTTTTGCCGGTCATGGCCGTCATGATAAAGTCACCGCCGTTATAGCTGGCAAAGGCGATTAACAATCCCTGTGTCAGGGAAGCGAACACTGCCATGAGCACGCTGGCCCAGTCGGTCAAAGTGACGGTAGAGAAGGTGTGTAGCGCACACAGAACCACCGAGCTGATGCCTACAATCAAAGGAATGCGGCACTCTTTTACCTTCATTTTCTGCAAGAACTTACGTACCGCATATAAGACTGGAATGAGAATCAGCAACTCGGCCCGGACATATTGGTTGATTACATCGGAAATAAACTCCATAGAATCCCCCTCTTATTATGAGAGCAGGACAGGTAGACTGCCTTATTTCAGCTTATGTAGGAAAGGAGGAGTCTGTCACAATTAATTGAAAATCAGGAGGAAAAGATATTGACAACATCCGGCAAAATGAATATAATAAATAAGTCGCTAATCTCGGGGTGTAGCTCAGTTTGGTAGAGCGCTTGGTTCGGGACCAAGAGGCCATGGGTTCAAGTCCCGTCACTCCGACCATTGTAGAAAGCCGTCGACTTTTGTCGGCGGCCTTTTGCTATGTCTGTACTTATGCGGATTTAAGGGGCATTCAAAACAGTAAAGTCCTATAGTTACACCCGAAAGCAAAATCGAGTGACAGGACCAAATTTTACTGATATAATTGAGTAAATAATATTTAAGAAGGTGTAGTCTTGATATGGATTGAGATGAGCCGGGATGATATGCATGGCGGTGGCGAATGGGGATTTGCAAAATGTTTATGGTCTCCTGCATACAAGCAAGGAAAGCGAAACGGTTCATGGCTTTTCTGGAACAACATTTTGCGGGTTCAAAAAGAAGATGTAGTAATTCATTTGCGAGGTAAAGGGCATAAGGCTAATTTTGTTGGCTATTCAATTGCTGCAACAGATGGACACGAAACGCTAGAGCGACCGCCACAGGCTGGCATGTGGGGCTATGCAACCAGTTTTTTTCGAGTTTTACTAAAAGATTACCAAGAATTTGATGCTCCAATAAACCTACATGACTTTTTTACTGTTCATAAAGAAGCACTGATTGCATATTTGCATAAATTTCAGACACCTCCTACCAACCGTTTTTTTGTACTTCAATCCAATCGTCTGCAATGTTTAAATGGCGCCTACCTTTCAAAATGTGACGAAGAACTGCTATCTTTGATCTTATGTAGAGAAGCTGAAAATAACTTAGCTGTTGTGTCTAGCCATATTTCAACATCTGAAATATGGAGAAAAGTTAAACAAAGAGTAGGACAGACCCAATTTTCAGATGCAGTCAAAAAGAACTATCATTTTAAATGCTGCTTTCCTGGCTGTAAGGTTAACGATCCTAAGTTTTTAGTTGGGTCACATATTGCACGTTGGGTTGATAATCCTGATAAACGTGGTAGCATCTCAAATGGTCTTTGTCTTTGTGTACTACATGACAAAGCTTTTGAAAATGGCTATTTTTCGTTAGATGATGAGTTGCGTATAATCATCAGCCATAAAATAGAAATACAAGCTAGCAATGTTTTTATTGAGTATCTAAAACCATTCGAGTACAAAAAAATAGACTTTGCTGAAATTCTTCCAGATAAAGAATCTATAAAAGAGCATCGTTTTAGATGTAAAGTATAAGTTTAGTTTTTTTAATATTGTAAATACAGCTTGCCGATTGCCTCTAAACCATTGATATGACTGGGCTTCTCCAAATCCTATAGTTACACTCCGACCAAAAGAAAAAGCCCGGGAATCCGATTGAAATGCGGGTTCCCGGGCTTTTTTGATTTGCTGTGGATTTGGATGGTTTTCGCCGTTGACCCATGCCGTGACTCATACGGGGATTTGTCGGATGCTTTGTGCGGTGGATTCCGGGAGCCTTTTGGGCTCTTCTCCCGGCTGTGGGATCAATACGGGCTGAAAAAGACCCCGTACGGGGCGTTTTGCCTTGCGGGCGGACATTCTCCACCCGGCCTTTCTTGGGTGAAAATCAGTGTGCTTTTCCGCCCGAAAAATGACTTGACATTTCTCTCAGTCAGAGTTTACCTACAGGCCGTGGAGATTTCCCCGGCAAAAGAGTAACGCCGCTTTTGACATCGTGTTCAAATTCCACTTGTAAGTTTTATAGACTGAATGCGTCCGTATGAAACGGATACACGCAGCCATGTCTCCGTTTTCTTAAATCAGCCCCAGTTCCCTGGCTTTCAAAATAGCGTCCATGGCGTTATTCACGCCCAGCTTGCGGTAGGCCACGGCGGTGTGGCTCTTAATGGTGGGCAGAGACAGACCCGTTTGCTCACAGATTTCCGCGTTTTTGTAGCCCTTTGAGAGCATGCCAAGCACCATGGCCTGCTGCTTGGAGAGCTTCACCGGCTTGTCAGAGCGCATGAGGCTGGCCGTTACACCCTTGTGTTTGCGGGAAAAGGCGTGGCTGGCAAGGGTCACTTCCAGCACAAATTCCCGTTTGAGCGGGCCTTTGTAGCCCTCCTTGTCCACTTTGGCGGTCACCCGCTTGAGAATGGACAGAACAGAAGCCCCCTCGTCCGCTACAATCCGGATAAAGCCGTAGGGCTGTAAGAGTATAAGCGCTGTTTCCAGTGTGGAAATGGCGCCTTTTTTGTCCCCCTGGGCCCATTTGAGCGCCGCACACAGCGTAAGTGCCTCCGCTTCATCCAGCGGTCGGTTGAGGTTTTTCCCGAACTCCTCGAGCAGGCCGAGAATTCGCGCCGCCTGTTTTGTCTCACCCAGTACCAGATAGGCTCTGGCCGTAGTGAAGTGCTGGAAAGAACGGAAAAACTCAATGTGGTCGGTTTGGGTTACATAATAGCGGTCGAGCCATTGGCGCGCGGCGGCTGCGTCGCCGTCCAACAACCGTAGCTTTGTTCGGTAAGCCGTCAGGTTGGGAAGGAAATACTGGGCGTGAGCATCCACAAACCCGCAAAGCGCCTCCATGGCTTCCGCCGCTTCCCGGGTGCGTCCAAGCTGCCACAGGATGCTGTGCTGCAACACCATGACGCAGATGCGGCCGTCCGGTTTGCTTTCTTCGTTCAACAGGCTGAAGACCTCATTGTTCTGCGTGAGTGCCGCTTCCAGATGGCTGCGCTCGTATTCGAAGCAGACCAGGATACCCGGACGCAGGTAAACCCACTCCGGGCCTAACAGCGGCGCGAAGGTATGGTCGATCTTCGACAGAATCCCCGGGTCCAGGGCGATTTCCGAGTAATCCCGGTTGCTGCGGTGCATGTAGGGCAGGTTGTGGGTAAAGGACGCAATATTAGTCGCAAGGCCCGCCTGGGTAAAGCTTTTGAGGGCTTTTCCAAACAGATAATAGAGTTTTACCTGGGTTTTCAGGCTTTTGCGGTAATCCACGTGAAAAGCCAGCATGGCAAACTCCACAAACTCGTTGCCCGCGGCGGCGATGCGCGGCAGGTTACGGATAATCGCGTCCATGTGTTTGGCGTACTGCTCGTGGCGGCTGGTGAGGTAATAGTACCAGGCGTAAAGAACGTGTAGCACCGGCGCTTCCCGGGAGGCACGGGCGGACAGCTCTTGGGCAAAAAAGCCCCGCAGAAAGTCGGCGTAATCGGCTACGCCGTCCTTATGGCCCCGAAACAGAAAGAGAAACAGGAAGGTGTCTATGCCCTTGTAGTCGCCGCTTTGAAACCAGAAGCGCAGGGCGCGGGTATAGTCGCTGTGATCGCGGTAGTAGTTGGCAGCCTCCTTGTAAAGCCCGCTCAGCTTCATTTCCGCCGCCGCTTTTTCCCGCAGAAAATCCTGGAACAGGTGGTGGTAGCGGTAGGTGTCCTCCCGCAGGCGGCTCAAAAAGCTGTTGGTGCGACTCAAATCTTCCATGACCGCCCGCGCATCCTCCCGGCCGGAGAGCCGCCTGGCCAGTTCCGGGTCGAACTCGTCCACGATGGAGGTTTTCAGGCAGAAATCCCGAAGGGCTGGATCCCAGCCGTTCCACAAGTGCTGCTCAAAGTAGGCTGAAAAGATGTAATGCCCGCCGCCCAGTTCGATCTGTCCGGACTTGGCGATGGCGTTGACGCCGATAGCCCAGCCGTCGGTCGCCATGTAGGCGAACTTCGATTCCTCCGGGGTAAGAAACCGCCCGAGGCTCCCGAAATACCGCCGGATTTCGTCCTCGGTAAAGCGCAGCTGCTCGGGTGTGATGAGCTGGACCTCTTCGTCCTTAATCAGGAGCCGAAATTCCTCCGGAATGTCCCTGCGGGACAAAATCAGCGCGGCGAAGGAGCGGGGCAGCCGCCGGAGCACCGCGGGAAGGGATTTCAATATCTCGCCGTTTTCAATCAGGTGCATGTCGTCAAGCACCAGAGCGTACCGCCCAGTCCCGGGCAACAGCTCGGAAAGCAGGCGCACCATGTGCTCCACCGGCGTGGAAGTGAAGGAGGGGCTCCGGAGGATTTTTTTCATGTTTTCGTTTTCTGGTTGGAGGGAAAAGATGCCGGCGGCCAGCTGCTTATAGAAAACCGACGGCGAATCGTCGTATTTGTCAAGTCCCAGCCAGACCACCTTGCGGTCGCAGGAGTGGAGCCACAGCAGGGTGGATACCGTCTTGCCGCTGCCCGCCGGAGCGCCCACGTAGACAAAAGAATGCTCCGCCGCCTTGTGAAACCGGCGCAGCAACTCCTGGCGTGGGGCACATACCTCCGGAAGCTCGGCGGGGGTGAATTTTTCATTCAGAAAAAGCAGGGCGTTTTGGGTGTCAGTCATGGCGGGCGCCTCTCCATTTCGTGCATTTTATCATTCGGTATGAGGCTTTTAAGGTGCTTTGGCAGGGCTTTTCGAGAAAACCCTCATACCGTTAGAATTGGATTAGGGAGAACATGGGAAATTTCTTTTCAAAACCCTCATACCGGATGATATGATTTTAGCAAATATTACTGTAAAATACAAGTAAAGAATCAGATAAATTAGGCAAGCGGTCAAATAAACGGTAAAAACGGATTGACCGTAAGGATGCAGATGTCGGTTCCTTGCCGCCGCTACAGGGCGGTGGAGGCTTGTTTCCTTCTTCCTTTTCCGCGGCAAAGCAGGGGAAAAGGAACCAGACTGCGGTCCGATGACAGCGAAGGAGGAATGGCTTTGAATCTGAGAAACCGGCAGCCCGGCTTTTTCGCCCGGGCGGTGATACCTAGCGCCCTTGTCCGCTCAAAAAGGTGCTGAAGATGGTAATCACAGACAAGGTTTTGATCCGGTCGGGCCGGCAGCCGCCGGGGTACAAGCTGGAAACCCTTTCGTGGGTGAACGTTGAGGGCCTTTCGTCCGTCATCTATCAGGGGAAATTCCGCGTACTGTATTACGACGTGGATTCCGGGGAGAAGGCCGTAGTCAACACGGAGATTTATGGGGTTTCTCCCCAAGGAAGGGCGGACGAACTGGCTACTGAGGAACGGGATGACCGGCTTTGCTTTTCCTCCACAGCATTTCGAAACTAAGATGCCATGAATGCAAATCCCGTCACGCTGGCCAAAGCGGATGTCCATATGGACATCCGCTTTCCTTTTTAAACTTATAATATCATTGATATAGCATCAATAAATGACTAAAAAGTAGCATGAGAGCACCTGCTATCTATTAATCAGACAATTTCTGCAAAATAACGGGAAATTATTGAATTTTAGTAGAAATTATTCCTAATTTATGATAAAATAAAAATATAGATAAAGGTTGAAATCAGTGACAAAAGGTCATAAATATGATTTGTAAATCAGATCAAGAAGCAACAGAAAATATCGGTTGCCGCCAGAAAGAATGGAAAGAAGGATATGAGAATGGAGTGAACAAAAAATCAGAAAGAATGCCAATTCCTATGTTGGCACAATGGCTGTTGCCAAGGCTATAAAAATGAAACATTTGGAGGAATCACAATGAAAAGATGGATATCCGTATTGCTGTCTGTATTGCTTTTGTTAGGCCTCACTGGTATGACCACATTGGCAGCTGATGAAAATAAGAAAAACGGCTTGAAGACACTCGAATACCGAATTAATGAGAGCGAATGGCAGACCGTTCCCGATTTCACGGAGAACGGTACAGGGAACTCTTTTTCCGTTGAGCTTCTGCGTAGTGCACAAATACACAATGCGGTAGTAGAAATCCGGGCAACACCCATGGATCCGGAAAATAAAGTGGTCTCATATGACGGCCAAAATAAAATAACCATAGCAGATGGAGTTGTCCAGGGATCGCAGAGCCTTTCGGTTTTTGTCCGTGACAAAGACAAGGCGGACGAAATAGGGGCTGGTATCATGACGGTCGTCTCGTTCCTGGTTTCCCCCATCGATCCCGCTATCATTGAGTTTGCGGACAAGAACTTGTCCATTGTCTTTGACGGCGAGCGCTCTGGTACACAAAGCTACAACAGCCAAGGGGACATCAAGTTCATGCAGAACGAATCGGTAATGCTGACAGTCAATAACACAGGTCATGATGATAAATCGCCCGCGGTAGGGGATGCGCGATGGAAATTCCTTGGGTTTACCATTGACGGAGAAGTTGTTATGCCGTGGGATGCAAACTGCATGAGCTGGACTTTTCAGACCGATCATCTGAGTATTGGAAAGCACGAAATTGTAATTCGCTTTGTCCTGGAGACGTACCAAGAGGTTGTTGCAGACGAATCGGTTCCTGCAGATACACCTGCGTCATTTGCTTGGACGGAATATCTTGTGCAGGACGGCGGCTATGTGTTTACACATAATATTTGCGAAACCTTTACCGTTGAACAGCTGCCGGAGGAACCGGATGATACCGATAACCCGCCCACCGGTGCCGATGACGTTTTTGGGATTGTTCTTCTCTCCCTTCTTTCGGGCGCCGGAGCCTGTATGCTGCTCATCCGAAAGAGAAGATGTGTATCGTAAAAATGCAAGAACCAGACAATAACAAAGGACTTGGCAGATATGTGACGATTGTCCTGCTGCTGAGCATAGCGCTTGAGGCAGGCGGATGACAAGATATTGAGAGACAAGGGTAGACGTAAAGAAAAGAATGTAATGGGGAGCCAACAATTGTTGGCTCCCCATTTTTATATGGATTGTATGATATACCACTATTTCTCGAAATCCGGCTTAGGAATCCGTTGTACCATTAGAGGTATGGCTGCGGCAGTAATCCGCTCGCCCAAATCAGTTATCGAAGAAAAATTCGTCTTTCAGTAGGCATTTTTGACTATATTTGGTGATGAAATCCATAGCTTTTCCTTTCAGAGAGAACCTGTCTTGCAAACGCTGTTTCCTGATCCAACAAATCGACAAATCGACTGCATGCCTCATCAAAGGGCGTACAGTTGCCCTTTAAGAGCGCCGCCTTATAGAACCCGTTTTTTACCGCCAGCCAGTCCTCATAATAAGATTTTCTGAAAAACAAAGAGGCGCTTTCCACAGGAATTTTCCTTTGTTCTAAAAAATGCCGGTATAAATAGCGCCCGGTCAGCAACGCATCTGCAAACTTAGCGGGAAGCAGAGCGTTTTCCCCCGGCTCCTGAATGCAGGCGTTTGCCTGCGCGAGAAAATGACGGGAAGTTTTGGAATGGACCTTCACTACTTCCTGCGCCTGGGTGAGAAGCGCCTCGCTTTCCTCCCGATAAGGAGTAGAGATTTCCACTGTATGAATGGGAATGAGAACGAATGCGTGGACCACCAGTTCCTGGGCGGTCAGCGTTTGGTCATGAAAGCCGTAAGTAGGATCGAAGCAGAGCTGAGGATCCGCCGGCTTCTTTTGGACGATAAAATAGTGAGGACCGTGCAAAAGCTGATAGAGCGGGGTCCATGGAATTTGACAGGCATCCATGCCGGCGATTATGTATCCACTGCTGGGGGTATTCATCCAGGCAATTTCCCGCTCCTCCTTTGTAACGCAAGGCGGCGCCAATACCATGCCCATGGATTCCAACGTTTCTGGCAGCCGCCGGGATAGAAACACCTGGCAAATCGGGTCATAGCGCAGATTGCCTTCCGCCCAAAGACGGGAAAAAGCACTGATATAGTCGAGCCCGAAAAAGTTTGCCAGCGTAATCAAACAGTCATGATAACAGTTGAGACCTTGAAAGTGGATAAGATTCACAGCTGGGCATCCTCCTGCGCACGCCTGATCTTCCCCGTCGCTGTTTTTTCCAATTTCTCAACCAGCCGAATGCGGCGGGGACATTTATAATCCGCCAAATGCGTGGCACACCAGTGCTGGATGGACGCAGGCGTCACCTCAGCAGTGGCCGCAACCACGTCGGCACCGACCCATTCGGTCCCCGGTTGATCCTCAAACCCGTACACCATACAGTCTGTTACAAGCGGACAGCTCTGCAGGCAGGTTTCCACTTCCTCTGGATAAACGTTGAACCCCCGGACGAGCAACATGTTTTTCTTTCGCCCGTAGATATAGAGATAGCCGTCGTTGTCAAAGTATCCGATGTCCCCGGTGTGAAGCCAGCCGTCCCGTAGGATTTCCTGCGTGGCGGCTTCATCCCCATAGTAGCCCAGCATGACATTGGGACCCTGTGCTACGATTTCGCCTGGCCGATTTGGCTCACTGGTTCGCCCCGCTTGCGTTTCCAGGCAAACCTTTACGCCGGGCAGAGGGACACCAACAGAACCCAGCTTATCGGGCGGCAGGCTTCGAAAGGGTTGCGCGATGAGGGGAGAAGCCTCGGTCATGCCGTAGCCGGACCAGAAGCGTATGCTGGGGAAAGCAGTGGACAGCCGCTCCAACGTGCCGTCCGGCACCTTGCTCCCGCCGAAGCCGAAATACCGCAGGGAGGAGATGTCGTATGGGATGGGGTGATTGCGTGTCCGGTCCATCAGAACCGCCACAAGAGTCCCTCCGTCGTAGTGGCTGATTCCGTGCTCCTGCGCCGCACGGTAAAGAGTGTCCAACGTAAACCCCTGCGCCATCGGGAAAAGCGGAAATCCCCGCACAACACAGGAAAAGGAGACGAGCAGCCCGTAAATAGAACAAAGGGGTGTGCCAAGAGCATAGCGTACGGCAGGATCCTGGTATTTTTCGTACCCCATATGCCTTAGGTAAGCATTGACATTGAAAGACACGTTGGCTTCAGAAAGCTGGACCAGCTTCGCGCGGCCCGTGGTTCCCGACGAAGCGAGCAACAGCATGGGCGCGTTGGGGTCGGCCGCCTGTATGTCCGGCCAAGGCGGAGAAAGCGGAGGCAGCGTTTCCATATACCGGATCTGCGGCGTGCTTGCACTGCCTTCCACGGCCTTTTGGCAAAGCGGGCCCAGGGCTTCGCAGGTAATCACCGTTTGTACCGGCGCGCGCCCCAGCAAGTCGGACAGTTCGCCTGCGGTCAAATGGACGCTGAGAGGGAACGCGATCCATCCGGCCTGCACAATGGCAAACAGGGCGCAAAGAAAATCGCTGCCGTCGGCGAGAAGAATCGCGGCAACCGGCCGGTCTTTTTCCCGAGGTAAGACGGCTTGCAGCGCCGCAGCACGCTCTGCCAGTTGCGCGTAAGTCACCGGATGTTCCTCGCCCAGAACAGCGGGAAGGTCTTGGTTCCATCTTGCCAGCAAAGCGTCTCTAATCATGCAGCTCTCTCTCCTTTACTTTGGCTTCCACAAGGGCGATGAGCTGCCCTACCAGAAGACAGTCTTGCATCTGTGAAAGTGCAATCGTAATATGGTATCGCTCTTCGATAGCCAGAAGCATGCTTACAAACGAGAGGGAATCGAGGTGCAGGTCCTTGTACAGGTCGGTGGCTTCCGTGACCGGCACGCGCAGCACGTTTTCCTGGTCGATCAGTTGTACAATGCTATCCTTTACGGACATGACCGTCACTCCATTTCAGAATAAAAAGGGGACCGCGGAATCTGGATGAAGCGAAAGCGCAGGTCCCCTTATGCTTTCGTTACTCGATATAAATACCGCCGCTGATGGATGCAGGCAGGTATTGTGACGGCTGCGAACCTTCCGCCGTGATGCCCATGATGATGGTTACCAGTGTTCCGGCCGGGAGCGGGATATTCAGACCCGTTATGCTGGCTCTGCGCAGGGTGTATTTCGGGATTTCCTCCGTACCCGTATACGGGGGAAAATACACGATGCTGTCTGCAAGTACGGTAAAGGTCAGGGTTTCGGTGGTTGCGATGGCCAGGCACATGAATGGACGTATGGTGACGTCTTCTTCCAGATACAGTGCCTGCCGGTTGGCGAATACGCCGTAGATGTTTTGCACCGTTCCATCAATAGGCATGACGAAAGAAGATGGGTACGAGCTGCTATCATCAATGGTAATGGTTCCGGACGCCCATTCGCCGGGGTCCAAAGACGTATAGTATCCATTGTCGCCGCCAAAGCCAGCGTAAGCGATTTGAGACGGTTCGCCGGTGGAATCCGTGCTAAGCGTTACGCCCGACGAACTTTGATTGGAATAGGAAAACGCGATGGTAGCGGCAACGGGGCCTTGGATTCCCTGCGGGCCAGGTATGCCCTGGATACCCTGTTCTCCCTGCGGGCCAGGCACGCCCTGGATACCTTGTTCCCCTTGCGGGCCGGGTTCGCCCTGTAGACCCTGTGGGCCCTGTACACCCTGCGGCCCTTGTGGACCCGGTTCGCCCTGTGGACCCTGCACCCCCGGTACCCCTTGAAGCCCGGTAGCGCCGGTCGCTCCGGTGGGCCCCTGCGGCCCGGCCGCACCCGTTACCCCTCTGGGAATGCGGAAATTCAGAAGACCTTGATTTGGGTCTCCTACATCGATGACACTGGCTTCTTCCTCTGGTTCTCCTGTGGTCGTTGCGTTAATGAATAATCCACGCCCTGCTGCCCCATCCGCGCCCGCAGGCCCTTGCTCGCCCTGAGGACCCTGAGGGCCAGGAAATCCCTGCGGTCCCGCAGGCCCTTGCTCGCCCTGGGGCCCCTGCGGGCCGGGAGATCCCTGCGGCCCCGCAGGCCCTTGTTCGCCTTGGGGTCCCTGCGGCCCCGTCGGACCAGGTGTGCCGGAGCCGCACGGTGGAAAGCAGGGTGGCTGGGGTGGCCGGCACGCACACCAATGACCAAAATCAGGCTGACAGGCGTCCCCAAAGCCTTCAGGCCAATCTCTATGAAACATAAAATTACCTCCTGTTTTGGGAAGAGAGCATTTCAAATAGTATCCCGATCCATCTTATGAGGTTTCCGAAGGAATCGTGATTGCACGAAGTGTTTGTTTTTGACATAGCGCGCCTGTTTGGCCACATATACTTGAAAGATAAAATCGGAGAAAGGGAGGAAACGTATGGCTGCAAAAGGATCGCTATTGGCACACATTTTTACTTCAGATTCCAATATTCCCGTAGAAGAGGCCACGGTTACGGTTACGCAGACCCAGCCGGACGGGCTTATCGAACTGCTCGCCGTTCGGATTACCGATGAAAGCGGCTTAACCAAGCCCCTGGAAGTTCCCACACCCGAAAAAGCCGTCAGTCAAGCACCTTCTGAGGAGCAGCCCTTCTCTTTGGTGCAGGTAACAGCGGAGCATCCGCTATACGAGCGGATTGTGGTAAAGGATGTGCAAATATTCCCCGACACCGTGTCCATACAGAATATGCAGTTGATTCCGTTAGCGGAAGCGCCGGAGGTTTTCAACCAGACCGAGGTCTTTCCCATACCGCCCCAAAACCTGTAAGGAGGTGCCAACTTGCCGATCGTCACACCGTATGTACCCCAGTCCATCGTCGTGCATTTAGGCGCGCCGGCCAGCAGCGCCGCCAACGTTACAGTGTCCTTTGCTGACTATATCAAAAACGTTGCTTCCAGTGAAATCTATCCCACATGGAACGAGAGCGCCATGCGGGCGAATATTCTGGCGCAGGTTTCCTACGCATTAAACCGCGTCTATACGGAATTCTACCGCAGCCGGGGGTATGCGTTTGATATTACCAATTCTACGGCTTATGACCAGGCGTTTGTCAACGGGCGGAATATTTTCGAAGACATCAGCCAGCTGGTGGACGACCTGTTCAACGATTACATTCGCCGCCAGGGCTTCGTAGAGCCCTTGTTTGCTTCCTTCTGCAACGGCACGACGGTTACCTGTGAGGGTTTGAGCCAATGGGGTTCCCAGAGCCTAGCGGAGCAAGGCTACAATTCCGTGCAGATTTTAAGGAACTATTACGGGGACAACATCGAGCTCGTAATTGACGCGCCCATTCAAAACGTTACGACCTCTTATCCGGGCGTGCCTTTGCGGGAAGGAAACGCCGGCCCGAACGTCATCGTCATTCAAAGTTCTCTCAACCGCATCTCGCAGAATTATCCCGCGATTCCAAAGGTCTACCCGGTGGACGGCATATTCGGCCCGGGTACCGCGGCGGCGGTACGCAAATTTCAGCAAGTGTTCGGCCTTACGGTTGACGGAATCGTCGGCAAGGCCACATGGTATCGGATTGTGCAGCTATACGTGGGCATCCGGCGGCTGGCGGAGCTCAATTCGGAAGGCCAGACATTTACAGGCATCTCTTGGGCCTATCCGGATGCGATCGTGGAGGGGGACAGCGGTCAAAAAGTATCCCATTTGCAGTATATGCTGGCGGTCCTTGCTGAATTTAACCCCCAGATCCCGCCCGTTGAGGTCACCGGTGAGTTCGACGAAGCCACCAAAAATGCGGTGGTTTCCTTTCAGCGATGGGCCGGGCTGCCTCAGAACGGAGAGGTTGGAGCGGATGCCTGGGACGCCATTTACGATGCGTATGCAGGAGTCGCCGAAACGGTTCTCAGCCGGGGCGAGCTCTTTCCCTATCAGAGCAACGTTACTCCTGCCGATTCGGTTCGAGAGCTGCAAGAACAGCTTGCCGACGTGGCCGGAGAAACGCCGGGCATGATTTGTCCGAAAATTACCGGGCGGTATGACGCCGCAACGAGGCGCGCGATATTGCAGTTCCAGAGGTATTGCAGGCTTCCGGCCAATGGACGCGTCGACACCGCCACCAAGGACGCGCTGGCAGACGATGTGGTAATTCTGCGGTATTCCCGCACGTCCCGGTTTACCCAATATCCGGGCCGAAGCCTTGCTTACGGCATGACCGATCACACAGAGGAGGTGGGGTGATGGCAATCGTCAATGAGCCGATCGGCCAGCCGATCCGAAGCCTGCAGATCATGCTCAGGGCCATCGCCCAATACGACGGGGATGTTCTCCCGGTGATCCCGGACGGGATTTATTCCAATGATACGGTGGCATCGGTTTCCTCTTTCCAGAAGCGGCATGGGCTGCCTGTTACGGGGGAAACCGATCTTCAGACCTGGTATGCGGTGGCTGCCGCGTACCGGCAGGCATTGGTGGAAATCGGTCCGGCACAGCCGGTAAATATCATTCTGCAAAGAGGCCAAGTCATCCGAGCGGGAGAAGTAAACGAACACCTGTACATGATGCATGGAATGCTGCGCTGTATCGGCTGCTATTATCCATCCATGCCCCGGGTTTTATGCAACAATGTACACGATGAGCAGTCCGTCGCGGCCATCCGCTGGCTGCAGACCCGTGCCGGCATAGAGCCTACCGGCGAGATTACCAGGCTGACCTGGAAGCACCTGTCCCTTCTTTACCGGATTACCGTAGGAGACGGCACTGTCCCGGCCCCCGCTGCACCCAACTTGCAAAATGACGTTGTCAAAGAGTAAGGCGGGCGCACGGCGGCACTGTGGTCGCGCAAAAAGGCCGCACCGCGGCATTCCCTGCCTCTCATAGGGAAATGCCTGAATAGGTGCGGCCTTTTTGCGCGCCTCTGCTTACGGAAAGCTTGCTGCTGGGAAAACGGGACTTTATCCTGATGTGGTCAGCTTCCCTTTTTCCAGGTGATGAACCATATCACACCCCCTTGCAATGGAATTCGAGTGGGTGACGATGATGACGCACTTTCCCTGTTCGTGGGCAATGCCGCGGAAAATACGCGGGATAGTTTCCTCTGCAGCGCCGTCCAGATTTCCAATGGGTTCATCCACGATCATTAGATTGGGATTGTGGGCGCGGGCGATGCCCATCCGCTGCGGTTCCCCGCCAGAGAGCTTTAAGACCTTCCGGTCAGCAGTTTCCCGGTCGATCCCCACCTGTTCCAGAAATCCGTAGGCGGCCTGCCTCATTTTTTTCGCCCTTACTCTGGAGATGCGCATGGAGAGCTCCATGTTTTGTACGGCGGTAGCGTTTGTCAGCCGGTTATATCCCTGGAAAACCTCACCGATGTCGCGGGCACGGTCGCGGTCGAGCCGCTTGAGGTCCTTGCCGCACAACCGTGCACAATCCGTATAACGGGACAGCGTGGATAAAAATCAGCCGTTTGGGTTTGTTTCCTCTTCCATTTTTGGAACATATGTTCTATAATCCAAAAGGAAAACCAAAACGGAGGTTTTTATCAGCATGGATATAGATCAAAAAGAGGCCCCGTCCAATGAGACGGTAGAGGAGCTTTTGTATGTGCTTGCGAGAAATTCAGAGGAGTATGCGAAACAAGTGCTTACATACGCGGTATGTTTGGAACGCAGCGCTTACGCTGGCAAAAAGAACGAATAAGACCCAGAAAAGGCCGGGGAATCATTCCCCGGCCTTTTCTGTTTGCGTTTGAAGACCGCTTATGAATTTCTGCACGGCTGCTTTTTCCTTTGCGTCCAACTGCCAATAGGCCTGCAAAAGCCCTTTGATGAAAGAATCGTCCGACGTCTGTATTTCTGTTAGGATCTCAATGAGCTGTGCGTCTTTAGAAAGCTCTTGAAACATCTCCCCCTGGCCGGTGCGCAGCCAGAGCTCGGAAACATGAAACTCCCGGCAGATATCCGCCACCGTCCGGTCGCTGGGATTTCGCTTTCCCGATACCAGCTGGGAAACATAGGATTGGTCGATATTGAGCCGCTGCGCGAACTGGACCTTTTTGATCCCGACCGCGCCAAGCAGCAAACCGATTCTTTTACCGATGGTATTTTCCATTGCCTCACCCTCCGTCTCTGGGTATTACGGTATCACATAAAAATGGCTGTGTCAAGTTTTTTGAAAAAAGGAGTTGACAAACATGGCTAGGCACTATATAATGATGACACAGCAAATATAAACCCATTGGAAACAGGGCTGAGAGAAAGGCGGCACAAGGTACTTGGTGCCGGTTTGAAGCCGTTGAACGAAAATGGACATGCTTTTTACCAAAGCGGATACAAGCAGCCGCAGACCAAAGGCCCGAAAAAAGAAACCCGCCTGCCACTGGCAGACGGGAATATAACCTCAAACATAATAGGGATTCGGTTTGGTACAAAGCACCACAAAGTCCACGAGGAAGCCGATTCCAAACAAACCGGCTGTAAACAAATACAGAATTCCCATCCCGATTTTGCCCTCATAGAATTTGTGGCCGCCAAATATGCCAAGGAAAAAGCAAAGAAGCAAGGACACCCATTTGTTTTTCATGCTGGAATAGGATGGAGCAGGGGCTCCGGGATAGCCGTAGGGGCTTTCCACATTGCTTACGGTGGTGTTCTCAACGTTGTTATAGATCACGTTTTCATAGTTATTGATGATAATGGGCTGCCCGGGCTGAACTTCGGGGATCTGATTTGGAGGGGTTGCCGGCTGTGGATCAAAGTTGGTTGTCTCATTTGGCATACAATTCTCTCCCTTCTTCGTTTCTTTCTAACTATAACGCAATATTTTATGAATTTCAACAGGTTATTTCATAATTTCAAGCATATACCATTGAAAAAATGGAAATAACGAGAAATTATCGGTCAAAAGGAAAGCAGAAAACAATGGCAACACAACGCTCAACCCCACCTGCTTTGCAGCCATTCGGCTGCGAAGGTTTGGTGTTTTGCACACAGGAATCTCTTTGCCCATAAACGTGCTGGCGGCGTTAAACTGCACGGAATTGCCGACGGGCTGAAAACGGGGAGGCCGATATGGCTCAATTGAATCAGAAACGGCCGGTTTTATCGACGAAGAACAATCACATTTTGCCCGGAAATATTCCACAGGACGGTACGGCGCAAAAAAACAACGTGCCCGTGCAGCTGATGCAAAATCAGCTCGATGAGCTGATTGGGCGCGCTTATGCAAGAGGCGTGCGCAAAGGCAAACGCGACGCGGCAGAGGCGGTTGCAGAGGAACAAAAAGAAAAGGCCTATGAGGTCCTTCGCGCAGCAACGGGGCGACTTTTGCATGCTACCGTTCGGGAGGCGGCCGCCTCCCTGGGCCTTTCCGCAAAAGGGGCACAGACGGCGCTGAGACTGATGGATTTTTCCAGATGTATCAAGGATGGGGATGTGAACGAAACAGCGGTTAAAGAGCTTGTGGCCGGATTTCTGGAAGAGTATCCGGAGTTTCATATAAGACCGCAGACCGCTGGGCGCAAAGCATCCCGCAGGAGGAGACGCGCCTTTGTCACAGGCGGCTCTGCCTGCAAGAAGCAAGCGGTACATACGACACAAAAAGGACGCAGGCCGTCCCGCGTCCGCCAAATCAGGCAGGCTGCCTTTTCTGCCGGGGACGGCGTTGCGGCAGGAAAAGAGCACAACAAGGAGCGTCACCCATGAGCTACATCAATGTCAGCGATTACAAGGAAAACATGCGAAGCCAGCAGCCGGAAGATTTCGAAGTTTTGGCCATTTGGGCCAGCGAGCAGATCGACGCGGCGACCAACTGGCAGTTACGCGGCAGTCTGGCGAATTTGGATGAGTTTGAAGCCGGACAGGTTAAAAAAGCCGCCTGCATCCAGGTGAAGTGGCTGGAGGAGCTGGGCGGAATGAGCGCTTTGGTAACCCCCGCGTTTTCCAGCATGTCCTTAGGCAAGTTTACGATTTCCATGCCAGCAGGAGCGGAAGAGGCGGGCGCGCTTTGCCCGTTGGCAAAGCTTTGCCTGTCCCCCACAGGGCTGCTGCACACGGGGGAGGTAGCGAAGTGATTCCGATTCCATCCGCCCTCCTCATCCACGCAGCAAAGCTGCTGCCGACTGCCAAAGAGGATGTCTGGCAGAACAAAAATTACAGTCAGCCGGTTCTTCTCTCCGGCATCCGGGTGGAGCCGGCCGGGCAATGGACAATGGAAGGCCAAAACCGGCGGATATCGCATACCGCCACCCTTTTTTACGATTGCCGCAACAGCAGGCCCCAGAACGTAGAGTTTCAAGCGGGCGGAAAAATCGTATTCGAGGGCAGGGAATATACCATTGAAACGGTGGAACCGCTCTATGACGGCCGCCGGCTGCACCACATTGAGGTGGGCCTGTCGTGATGAAAACAGCTGCCGGCCTCGATTGAAATCCGGTTTTTTCCCAGAAGGTTCGAAAGGATGGCAGCCTTCGCTGCACAAAAGGCCAACGCAGCCGGATGAAAAACGGCCTGCTCGAACATGCCTTGCAAAAGAGAGAACCCATCTGGGGAAAGGCTGCCGCAGAAGGCGCAAGCGAAATCCCTGAAAGAAAAGCCCGACAGCCGCGGCAAAGACCGGGTGGAGGGCACTTATCCACACATTTACAAGAACGGAGGGAATGCATCATGCAGCCACAAACTGAGTTTTTGGAACAGGTATGCCGCACGGTAGACAGCTTTGGGCTTCCCTATGCCTGTACGGTTGGCCCCCTGCCGGAGCAAGGGGGAATCAGCGTTGAGCTGACGCAAGGAGAGACCCAGACCTATCTCAACCGGCAGGAATGCCACCGGCTTACCCTCTTGTTCCTGTGCAAACACCAAAATCAGAAAACGGCGATGGATATGGCAGCGACCATACGAAACCGTCTTTCCCGCCAGGAGCGTTATCCTGATGGGAAGACGTTTTCCTGGATCGGCCTGGAAGCCGGGGAACCGCAATTCAACGAAACCCAGGACGGCCATATCTATGCGCTTACAACCGAAGCCTTACTTTATTTTTAGGAGGTAATCTTTTGGAACTGAATTATAACATCAAGGCAGAACTTGACACGTCCAACAACGCCGCGCAGCCTGTTTGGTCCGATCTTGGCAAGACCATGACCAACCTGACCATGTCTCTCAACGAGGTGATGACCCAGTATTCCCGCCTGGCGGACAACGGCTGGGGCAGTACCGACGTGACCGGCGGCCAGTTCACCGTCACCTTCACCGGCCATAAGGTGGAAGGCGATCCGGTTTCCGACTACATCTTCAGCAACGATGTGGAGTATAAGTTCGGCGACGCCCGCAAAACCAAGATGCGTCTGGTGTGGGGCACGAAGGCGATTGTCTGGAACGTGACCCTGGCCAACATCACCGAGGGCGGCGGCGACGCCCAGCAGCCCAACGCCATTACCCTGACGGTTCACGGCAACGGCGCCCCCACCTTTGAAACCATTTCGTAATCACTCGGAGGCGGGAAACATCCCGCCTCCCTCATTTTAAGGGAGATTTGTCATGGCTTATTTGATTAAACGTACGTCGCATTTTACCGATGAATTGAAGTTCGCCACCGATTCCGGCGAGGTTGTGGCCTGCATTCCCGTGGACCTGGACATTGACCGGATCGCCCAGGACCTGTACAAGCGGTATTTTGACTTAATCCATGTTCAGCAGGAAACAGCGAAGCTGCGGGTACAGGAGCAAACCCCCGAGGCGCTGGCCGCCCAGATGGAAAAGCTTAATAACACGGTGGCGTCCTTGTACAATCTGCTCTTCGGCGAGGAGAACACGTCCCGTATGCTTGCATTTTTCGATGGAAATTACACGGAGCTGCTTGCCCAGACCTATCCCTACCTGGTGGATGTGGTAATCCCCGCCATCCGGGAACGGGCAGACGCCAGGAAAAAGGAGCTCCTTGCAAAACAGCGGAAAAGCAAGTGGCGTCGGTAACGGTTCTCGGGAAACGATTCCGGCTGAATCTCGCGTACGACGCCGTTCTTTCCTGCATCCAGGCGGGCCGGGACCCGGTGCTGGGCGATCTGGACAAGCTGGAGCTTTGCCTGGCGATCTTAGTCAAAAACAGGCGGGCATTGCGCAGGCTGGGCCCTCAGGACAAAAGTAAGCTATACGAGGAAATCAGCTCGAAGCATCTCAATGTGATTTCCCGCAAGGCGCCCGGAAAGCAGGCTCAGCCGGTGTCCGATTTTGTGGAGGATTTCGATTTGATCTACAGCAGCTTCCGGTTCGCTTACGGTATCGATCTCAACCGGGAGCGAGGAAAGCTTTTATGGAAGGAATTCTGCTGGCTCTTTGAAGGCCTGCCTCCCGGATGCAAAATGCGGGAGGTTATGGAAATTCGGGCCCGGAAGATTCCGTCTCCCACCAAATACAACCAGGAAGAAATCCGGCAGCTCACCGAGCTCAAACAGTATTGGATGCTTCCTGCGTTTGGCCCGGGCAATTACCAGGAACAGTTGGAAGGTCTCTTTGAGGCGCTGTCCAGATTGGCGGTGAAAGCATGACGGAAATTCGCTGCCCTTACTGCGGGTGGCTGCTGCTCAAGGCGATTTGCGTCAACGGCGAGATCAAATGCAAGCGATGTAAGCATACTGTTCGAATTATCTATCCAAAAGACAGAGTGAGCCGCACCGAAGAGTAGCGAGCCATACCTGCAAGAGAAGGCAGGTGAAGGCATTTGGCAGACAACGAAATCAAGTATCAAGCTCATATTAACGGAGAAGAAATTCTCATTCAAGTAAGAACGATCAACAAAAACATAGAACAGAGTGCAAAAGAGACCAGCCAAAAACTTGAGAACAATGCCAAGAAAACGGGGAAGACGCTGGTCGAGCAAACAAAAAAGACGGCGAAAGAAGTCAGCCAGAGCTATCAGGACGAGGGCGCAAAGGTTGAGAAGGAAGCCGGAAAAACCAGCGGTAAGCTGGCCAAAATGGCAGTCGAAGCGAAGGATACGATTATTTCCAAAGCAAAAGAAGCAACGGGTATTACCGGAAATGTCTTTCTCGATGTGGGCAATGCAATGCTTGGCGTTGGTAAAATAGCGGTGGATATTGGCAAAAAGGCTGTGGAATCCGCTATAAATATGGATAAGGCGATGAATCAATTTCAAGCGTCCACCGGCAAGAGCGCAGAGGAGATGGACCGGTATCAGGATGTCTTGGAAAAGATTTATGCCAACAACTACGGCAAGGATTTCGAAGAGATTGCCAACGGTATGGCACAGGTCACCAAAGGCATGGGGGATCTGCCGGACGAACAACTGCAGTCCATTACCGAATCGGCATTTGCATTGCGCGATACCTTTCAATACGATCTGAATGATTCCATTGACGCGGCCAGTGCCATGGTCAAGCAGTTCGGCATTGACGGCGACCAGGCAATGAACCTGCTTGCGGCCGGCGCTCAAAACGGACTGGACAGTTCAGGCGAGCTGCTCGGGAACATCACCCAATACACCGAGCAGTTTGCAAAGGCGGGTTTCAGCGCCGACGACATGTTCAAAATCATGCAGGCGGGTGCGGATTCCGGCGCGTTTAGCCTGGAGACGGTGGCAGGCGCGCTTGACAAAATGTCCGCCCGGATTGCCTCCGGTTCCGGGGAGGCGGCAGAAGGCTTTGCCGCTCTGGGCCTCAACGCGGACGATATGGCCGCCAAATTTGCCGCCGGCGGGGAGTCGGCGAAAGAAGCGTTCGACCAGACCATTGAGGCACTGGCCGGTATGGAAGACCCCCTTGCCCAGAGCCAGGCGGGGACAGCTCTCTTTGGCGAGGCATGGACGGAAATGGGTCCGGATGTGGTGGAGCAGCTGGCAAACATCCAGGCCGGCGCCTACGACACAGCCGACGCTATGGGTGTGATCAAAGAAGCAAAATCCGACGATTTGTCGTCCATGTTCGAGAAATTGCAGCGTCAGGTAGAACTGCTGCTGCTTCCTTTGGGAGAGGCACTGCTTCCTGTGCTGGAAAAGCTGCTTGGGGCTTGCCTGCCGCTGGTTGAGACCTTGGGGGATATACTGGCGCCTATTCTTGAGCAATTTGGCGAGATCATTGCCGTACTGATGATACCGCTCACCTCGCTGGTCGACATCATTGCCGATATTCTGCCTCCGATCATTGTCGCTCTGTCAGGCATTATGAAAAACGTGCTGGGCGTGGCGTTTGACTATATCGGAAATATGATCGGCAACGTGATGCAGGTGTTTCAGGGGATCATCGATTTTATTACCGGTGTTTTCACAGGAAACTGGGAACAGGCGTGGAACGGCATCATCGACATCTTCAAGGGGATTTTTAATATCATCCCCACCATCATAGAGGCAATTTTAAACGGCGGTATTGGGATTATCAACGGTCTCATCGACGGCATCAATTTCATCACCGGCGCGATCGGCATTCCTCCCATTCCGCACATTCCAAGCGTCCAGATTCCCCGTCTGAAAATCGGTCTCGACTATGTCCCAAGCGACTTTTTCCCGGCGTTTCTCGACGAGGGCGAGCGGGTGCTGACCAAGGAGGAAAACGTGCGCTTTAACGCTTTGGGCGGCCTGCCGGGCCTGGAAGCGGCCCTGTCCGGCTACGGAGTAGCCGGCGCGAGCCCTTCCTTCGCCATTTCCCTGGTGGGCGACGTGACCATGGACGGGCGCCGGGTAGGCAGCGTGGTGCTGCAGAATATCGACAGCGTGGTGAGAAGCAATGGCGGTTGAATGCTATATCAATAAAATACGCTATCCACTGGTGGATACGGTGGAGCTGTGCGACCATGCGGCGGCGACCTCGGAAAGCAGCATCCGGGTGGACATCCGGGGGCTGCCCGAGCCCCAGGCGCTGGATGTGGTTTACTTGTTCCGGGATGGCAGGCTTTTGTTCGGCGGGCTGTGCGGGATTCCCAGTTCCCCCGCCTGGACAAGTGCGTACACGCCCCAGCACTATGATCTGACCGTGTCCGGCATGAATAATCTGCTGACCCACCGCTATGTCAACAAGGCCTGGAGGGACAGCAGCCTCTACGACATTGTCATGGAGGTCTACGAGAGCATTCTGGCGCAGGATAACATCGCGCTGGGGGAAGTGTCCCAGGCGCTGACCGATTTGCCCCGGCAGGTCTATATCGCGCCGGATATGACGGCCTATGACGTATTAAACGAACTGGCGGGGCTGGTGGGGGCCGTGTGGGACATCAAGGCAAACCCGGATTGGACGGTATCCGATTACCTGTCCGGTTCGCAGGCCAATCCCTTCCGGTTTTCCTTCTGCTTAAAGGACGATTTTCCGGTGGTAACGGCGGATAAGCGCAACATATGCAGCCTGCAAAAAAATGTGGAAAGCTATGCGCTGCGTACGGTGCAGGTGGTAAACGGCGCCACCGGCGTGACGGATCCTCAGCAGGAAACCGTGGTCTACCATGCCGACGACGGCGTGGTTACGACGGTCTGGCCGGTCTATGACATGCCGTCCATCATCTACGGATCGCCTCCGGTTCAAGCGAAGGTCGGCGTTGCCGGGATTGACGACGAGGATGACACCGTGCAGTTCCTTTTTTCCTATAATTCCGCGGAAATCAAGGTCAACGATGATGCAGTTGACCCGGTGCCGGACGGCGCCTTGGTAAGGATTTCGTACCGCGGGCTGTTCCAGCTGCGGGTGCGGGTGCGCAACAATCAAATGATTGAGGACATCGCCGCCCGCTCCGGGGTGTCCGGCATGCTTGAGGAAGTCGAGGTGGATGAGCGCATCACCGACGCCGCATCGCTGATCGATTATGCGACTACGGCGCTTTATAACAATTCCCAGCCGGAAACCACATTGGAAATCACCACCCGGAGCATGGAAGGAACCGAGCCCTTTACCATCTGGCGCTGCCAATTTCCGGAGTGCCGCATAAACGACGATTATGTAGTGGTGGAACGTACGGTTACCATTACGGGGGGCAGCCTGGACGTTGGGCTCAAATGCAAGGACCGGGGCTTTCTGACCGCCTACGGGAAAACCTTTTATAAACAGTATAAGGACGCGGCGGCCGGCATCCGGGAGGATGAAGTGGTCATTGCGTCCGACACCATCAGCACGGCGGTGACAGCCGCCGCGAAATTTGCGGCCAAAGCTCCGCTTGTCTGTTATGCGGGCGACGGACAGCCTTGGCTGTGGGGAGGGGATCACTACGCCCAATATTGATGTACTGGCAGTAGGGCGCATCGGTGACGAGGACTATAACGGCGTCATCACGGATACCGCCATGAATGCGGTCACCGGTTTGTTTATGGGTTTACCGCCTATAGACTGTAAGCCTGCCTACATTGCCGTAGGAGATGGTACGGCTGCGGCCACCGCCACAGACACAGCACTTGCACACGAGACGGCAAGGTTCGCGGTTACACAGCTGACTCAGACAAACGGCATCACCACAGCGCTGCTCAATCTTCCAATCACGTCACAGGATCTGGAGATCAAAGAGGTAGGCGTGCTTACGAAGGACGGCGCTCTGCTCTGCCGTGCAAATGTAGAGATCGTAAAAAACCAAAACAACGTCATTAACATGATGTGGGTACTATCCATCGAAAGGGGGACGGGAAATGCTTGAGGCATGGATTGCCACGACAAAAAAAGTGGTCGCACATGACAAGCGGTCCAACACCGATTACGAGTTTGAGAGCCGGTTCCCGGACGGGATTGACGGAACCCCGTTTTCGGCGGCGGAGATGAACAAAATCATTGGCGCGGTCAATGCGTTGCCCAATGATAACCTGCTTCTGGACAGCCACTTTCGGCTGTGGGATGAGGGTACATCCTTTTCTGGTGCGTATACCTCCGGCGGGTACACGGCCACCCTCTGGTGGGTTAAGAACCTGTCCGGGGGAACCATCACCGTATCCAGGGCAGAGGGCGGTGGTATGAACATTCAGGGGACCGGAACCGTGCAGGTTTCCCAGCCCATTGAGGACGCGAAGCTGCTGGATGGCAAAACGGTGACGCTGTCCTGGTCGGTGGATGGTATGGAGCACGCAAAAACCTATGTCTTTGACGCATCCATATCCAACGCCGCCACTGTGGAGATTGCCTGCGGCGGCACGATTAACTGGGTCAAGCTGGAACTTGGCGCATATGTGACGCCCTGCATGCCCCGGCCGCTCGTGCAAGAAAAGCAGTTGGCCATGCGGTATTTCTGGCAGACCTTTGAAGGAGAGTTGCCGTCGGGGCTGGGTGGTAAGATGTCCTATGTCTTTATGGCTGACGTCAACGGCGTCGCAGATGCGCTTTTTTGCGCGCCGATGCCCATGTACCGGGCTCCTACCGCGCGCCACTACACAGAGACGACCGGAGATGTGGATCAAGTATCGATCTATACGAGGGAAACAGGATATTATTCATCCGCTCCCAATATATCGCCATTTGCAAACAACCGCGTCCTTGGCCTGCGGTTAACCGGATGTACGCCAAACACCGTTGGTTTTATCGCTTGGCACGGCCGTTATGATGCCCGTATGGAGGTGACTTGATGCGTACCATTACACTGACTATCAAAAACGATATCTTAATCCCGTCAGACACGCTTGCAGGCCAGACCGGAGAACACCAGGACACAAAATTGAAGGTCATACTGCCATCCGGCTGGAAAGGATGCGACGCATATACCCTGTGGTTTTGCAATTCGAGCGGCATGTATCAGACAGAGCAGCTGACAGAGCCGGTCAGCTACCTGCTGCCGGGTGGATTGCTGTGTCCTGGTAAGCTGGAGACGTGGCTGGAGGCCAGGACGGAAGATACGGTTCACCGTACCGGAAAAGCCGAGCTGTATGTTGTATCCTCTCCGGACTGGGAACGTGACCTAGCTCCCATACCAGACCGGTACGAGGGACTGGTGGCGGTCCCCCTGGGCATGTTTGAGGCGGGGATGACCAAGGTGGATGAAGTTTATGACGCATATTCCAGTGGAGCACTGAAGGGGGAACAGGGACTGCCTGGCGAACAAGGTCCTATGGGTCCCCAGGGCCCGAAAGGTGACAATGGCGAGGGAATTACGATTCTGGGTTCCTATGATACGCCCGATGAACTCAAACAGAACCATCCCGTTGGAAATCCGGGCGACGCTTATTTGGTAGCGGGCAACCTGTATGTATGGGACACGGCTACAGAGGCGTGGAAAGACGTGGGCAATATTCAGGGACCCAAGGGAGAGCCCGGCCTGCAGGGTCCTGCCGGTGAGACCGGTCCTCAAGGACCCAAAGGAGACAAGGGCGACCCCGGAGAGCAAGGCCTTCCAGGCCCGAAAGGAGAACCTGGGACAACCGGCCCCCAAGGGGCGACTGGCCCTGCCGGTCCCCAGGGCGTCAAAGGGGACCCGGGTGACAGCATCCAGGTAGTCGTGCTGGCGAACAAGGCCGCATACGACGCGTTACCTGCCTCCAGCAAACAAGATGCTACTAAGATCTATGCTTGGGGGTGTTGATGTGCCGACGATGATACAGAATACGGAGATCGCGGGTATGGCATATTTGGGCAAGGAAATCTGCGGTCTGGCAGCCGGAGGAAACGTTGGGTTTGCAGCTGCGCCCATCATATACAGCGCAGATCTTGCGGAAACCTCCGTCCCCGCAAACACGCCATTTCACATCACGGCCAAACTTAACCGGATTTCCTCCCGGATGGTGGCGTTTAATTCGGGAGGCGGTGCTGGCATTGCGCAAGGCAATGTTTCCATTACCGAACTGCAAGACGGCACAAAGGAATATCATTCCACCATTGCCTTTGGCACTACAGGCTTACGGTCGATTGATTTTTATGCCCGGGACGCAAGCAACAACCAGTCTGTCAGCTGTATTACCAAGACCATCACCATTACCGCAAACGCCAATGACGGTTCGCAGGCGGATGTGGACAAACCCATCAACGTATAGAGCAAGAGGTGACAATATGCGTATTATTGACCTGACCATTGAGGATGACACGCTCGTCCCGTCCGACTGCTTTGCCGGGCAAACAGGAGAACACCAGGACACGGCGCTGACCGTGACTCTGCCGGAGGAGTGGGCGGGTTTTACCTGTACGTTCCGGTTTTACATTCCCAGTCAGAATAAGCATTATCAGACCGTGCCGCTGACAGACCCGGTTTCTTTCCCGCTTCCCCAGGCACTGATGGTGGCCGGAAAGCTGCTTTGCTACCTGGACGCCCGGAAGGATAATACCATCCATCGAACCCGTGCGGCTACCCTACTGGTGGAGGAGTCCCCCGATTGGGGCAGTACGGTGGAGTCGGTTGCCAATCCCTATGAGGGGCTGGCTGAGGTGTCCTGAGAGGACGTTGCCGACGCCCTTGGATGAATGCTTCCCAAGGACCGTCAGGAACCCCGGGTGACGTATGACCACATCCCCGTATCCCTGCGGGCTTGGCCATCAGCACGGGACAAAACTGGAGAAACGGCAATGGCTCCATATTCATGGGGCCGGACGGTGCGATCAAATGTCTGACATACATTCTCCAGCTCTCCTGCCCGAATGGATACCGGTTTTATTTGAAGCGGCACCCATGCGAAATGCATAATCCTTTAGGAAGGCCAAGCGCAAAACTTGCGCTTGGCCTTCTCCCTGTTTAAGAAGAGTAGAACACAAAAGGGGGAACAGCTCAGCCGCAAAAGGAAAAACGCATCACTTCCTATCGAGGCAAAAGCGAGCTTTTGTGTTTGGCAGATTGGCCGGGGAGGGATCAGCGTCTTTGCTGCAGAGGAAGTGGGAGGTTCTGTTTGAATGAGTGGCAAAAAGAAAGGCCGGGTTATCCGAATCCGCAGCCCCGAAAAGACCGGGCGGTACGGCGAACGAGCATTTTCAGCATCTGGCTGCTTGGGACAGGGAAAGCCTAAGTTATTTTTAAGGTTCGCCTGCTATACTGCGAAAAACGGCTGGGTAAGCCAAAAACGTAACCAGGGAAAGGAAAGTTTGTGTTATGTATGTGGTAAAAAATGCGCTCAAATGCATCGGGCGCTCCAAGGGGAGAAACATCCTGATCGGCATCATTGTGCTGGTCATTTCCGTTTCCGCCTGTATCGGCCTGTCCATCCGGCAGGCGGCGGAAAGTGCAAAAGAGGAAAGCCTGAGCGGTATGAGCGTGACCGCCACCATTTCGGTGGACCGCCAGTCCATGATGCAGGGAATGCGGGAAGGCGGCGGTTTTGACCCGTCCAGCTTTCAGGCGGGCATGAGCAAGTTAAACGAGCTTTCTGTAGAGGAGATGCAGGTGTATGCGGGCGCCGAGTCCGTGAGCGGCTTTACCTATACACTCACCGCCACCCTCAACGGCAGCGACGATTTTGAAGCGGTTACCACCTCCACCCAAGAGGAAGACACCGGCACAGCCAACGGGATGCCCGGGGGACCCGGCCAGGAATTCGGCGGCATGGGAGGCGGAAAGATGGGCATAGGGCCCATGGGAACCCAGGGAGACTTCACCATCGTCGGGTACAGCGGCGAAGACGCGATGACCGACTTTTTAAACGGCACCTGCTCCCTGACCGAAGGGACCATGTTTGAAGAAGGTACAAAAGCAGCCGACTGTATCATTTCCGACGAGCTTGCCATCTATAACGATCTGGCGGTAGGGGATACCATTGTCGTCGAAAACCCCAATCTGGAAGGGGAGACTTATACCCTGACGGTGGTGGGTATTTACCAAAACAGCGCTTCTACCGCCGTCAGCGGAGGGTTTATGCGGGGCTTTTCCACCTCCAGCGACCCGGCTAACGCCATCTATATGAGTTATCCTGCCCTCAAGGACATGGTGGACACGTCCGCCGCCAACGCCCAGACCCAGACGGACGAAACCACCGGGATGGAAAGCTCCACGGCCGTGCGCGCTTCGGCGGCGGGAACTTATTCGTTTGCGGACGTGGAAGCGTATGAGCGGTTTGAAGAAGAAGCGCGGGCTATGGGCCTGTCCGATTCCTATACCATCACGTCCTCCGACCTGACCGCTTTTGAGAACAGCCTGGTTCCGCTGGAAAATCTGAGCACCATGGCTGGATATTTTCTTTTGGTGGTGCTGGCCATTGGAGCGGTCATTTTGATCGTGCTCAATATTTTCAATGTCCGGGAGCGCAAGTATGAGGTGGGCGTCCTCACCGCCATCGGCATGAAGAAACAAAAAGTGGCTATGCAGTTCTTATGTGAAATCTTTGTGGTCACCCTTGCAGCGGTGGTGGTCGGCGCGGGAATCGGTGCGGTAAGCGCAGTCCCGGTCACCAATTCCCTGCTGCAAAACCAGATTCAGTCTCAGGAGAGCACGAAAGAGCAGAGAGAAATGAACTTTGGCCGGGGCGGCGGCTTTGACATGGAAAACTTAGGGGCGACGCCATCCATGGACGGGATGGGCCTGCCTTCGGGTACGGGGCAAATGCAAAATTATATCAGTGAAATTAGTTCCGCCATGAACTTCACCGTTCTCTTTCAGCTGCTGGCCATCGGTGTGCTGCTTACGCTACTGGCAAGCGTGGTGTCCATGATCTTCATCATGCGGTACGAACCGCTGAAAATACTTGCCAACCGCGATTAAAGGAGGGAATTGCCGTGTCTATTTTAAAGCTGGAAAACGTCTGCTTCTCCTATGGAACGAAAACCGTCCTGGAAGGGGTTTCTTATGAATTCGAAAAGGGCAAGATGTACGCGGTGGTGGGAAAATCCGGAGCGGGAAAAACCACTCTTCTCTCGGTCCTGTCAGGCCTTGCGTCCCCAAACCGCGGGACCATCACTTATAACGGCGAGGACATTCGAAAGCTGGACAAATACCGCTTTCGCAGCAAATACATCGGCGTGATCTTCCAGAGTTTTAACCTGCTGACGAAGTTTACCGCCCTTGAAAACGTGGAGCTCTCGATGGACATCGCGGGCGTCAAGGGCAGGACGAAGGACAAAAGGGAGCAGGCCATGGCCCTTCTCTCCAGCGTAGGGCTGGAGGAGGACGAGGCCAACCGCCGGATTCTGAAACTATCCGGCGGCCAGCAGCAGCGGGTGGCCATCGCCCGGGCTTTGTCCTATAACCCGGACGTTATCTTAGCCGACGAGCCTACCGGGAACCTGGACGGGGAGACCCAGAAGGAAATCATGGAGATTTTCCGGGAGCTGGCTGAACAGGGAAAGTGCGTCATTCTGGTCAGCCATTCGCCGGAGGTGGCGAGGGCCTGTGACGAAATCTACGAGTTAAAACGCACGAAAAACGAAAGGTCCAGAAAGGCTGCCGTATAGCCGGCTCAGTGCAATAGAAAAGAAGCCCGCGTAAACGAATTTACGCGGGCTTCTTTTCTATTGCATCAGCAGGTCCCCAAAAGAACCGCCGATCAGATCTTTTAGATCCGTTGGTTTTAGTTCCACCTGAAATCCGATCTTCCCGGCGCTGACCAAAAATCGGTCCAAGGGTTCGGCGGACCCGTCGATCACCGTGGGGTACTGCTTTTTCATGCCCACCGGGCTGCATCCGCCCCGGATATAGCCGGTGACCTTGTTGATGTCCTTGACGTGGATCATCTCCACCGCCTTTTCTCCCACCGCCTTGGCCGCCTTTTTCAAGTCCAGCTCTTCGGCCACCGGGATGACAAACACAAAGTAGCCCCCTGACTTGCCCTTGGTCACCAAGGTTTTGTAAACAAGCTCCACCGGCCAGCCGATTTTACCAGCCACGGTCACCCCATCCACCGAGTCCCCCGGCGGATAGCTGTGCATCACGTAAGGCACCTTGTTTTTTTCCAAAATGCGCATGGCGTTGGTTTTGCATTCCGCCATGAGTCTCCCGCCTTTCTTGTTTGCTTATGGAATCCGGCCGAACTGCTTTTCCAGCTGCTTTTTCGTCAGCCTTACCGCCACCGGCCGGCCGTGGGGACAATGACGCACGTCTTCTTCCAGCGTGCGCTTGGCAAGGTCGTACAGCTCTTGTGGATTCGAATGGTCCCCAGCCTTGACCGCCGCCCGGCAGGCCACCGAATGGTACACCCATTCCAGCCGCTCCGGGGTTAAATCCTTGACGTTTTTGGTGAGCTTCCCGGCAATCTCCGCCACCAGGTCCCCCGCGTCCTGCCCGTCCATCTGCAGCGGGGCGGAGCGCACCAAAACCGCACCGGCGCCGAAATCCTCGGTTTCAAATCCCAGCGAAGAAAGGGTTTCTAAGTTTTCGAGCACCGCCGCGTAGCTTTCCCGGTCCAGCGTCACCGTCACCGGGGTGAGCAGCAGCTGCGGGGTCAGCTGCGCCTGGGACTTGATGCGTTCGTAAAGAAGGCGCTCGTGGGCGGCATGCTTGTCGATCAGGAGAAGCACGTCTGCGCACTCGAGCAGGATGTACGTGGAAAAGGCCTCCCCAATCAGGCGAACCTCCCGGGCAAAGGGCGCCCCGTCGTTCGGCGCGGGCTCCTTGCTGGGCGCCAAAGGCGGATTCACCGGCTGTTTCGGCGCGGGAGGTGCCTGGGGTTCCTTCGGCTCTTCTTCCACCACAATGTCCCACCCCGGATTCCTCGGCGCCGCGGGCGGCGCGGGGGCTTTGGGGATGGACGGGATGGAAACGATAGGAGAGGGGGCATAGGAAATGTCCGCCGGCGCCTGAAAGGCCGCCCGGTCAACGCTGCGTTTGGGCGGGGGCGCTTTGGCTGGAGCAGGAGTGGAGGAAAGGGTCAATTGCTGGGCAGTCTCCGCTTTGGGGGTCCGTACCAGCTTTGAAACCTGACTCAAATCGATTTCCTGGGCGGGCGTTTCGGCTCCCAGCGCGTTTTTGCAGGCATGATAGACCGCGTCGAAAATCGGGCGCTCGTTGACAAAGCGGACCTCGATTTTCGCGGGATGGACGTTTACATCCACCAGCGCGAGATTGAGTTCAATGTTGAGCACGCAGGCGGGGAACTTTCCCACCATAACGCTTCCCTTGCAGGCTTCCTCTAAGGCCACCGCAGCCGTGCGGGTGCGCACATACCGGCCGTTGATGAAGAAACTCTGCATGCTGCGGTTGGGACGGGAGGCGGAGGGCTTGCTGATGTAACCGGACACCTTCACCCCGCCTAAGGCATAGTCTACCGGCAAAAGGCTCTGGGCGAACTGCCGCCCGAACACCGCGTGGATAGCGGAGAGAAGCTTGCCGTCTCCCGGCGTCATCCGTTCCTGCTTGCCGTCCCGGATGAACTTCACCGACACCTCCGGGTGAGACAGGGCAATCCGGTCCACTGCCGATGCCACGGCGTTTGCTTCCGATACGTCCTTTTTGAGAAATTTCATACGTGCCGGAGTGTTATAAAACAAATCCCGCACTAAGATGGTGGTACCTTTGGGGCAGCCCGCGTCTTCCAGCAGGGTTTCCTCCCCGCCGTCGATGCAGTAGCGGGTGCCGATGGGTTCCTCGGAAGGGCGGGTAATCAGCTCCACATGGGCCACCGCCGCCACCGAGGCCAGCGCCTCCCCGCGAAAGCCTAAGGTGGAGATGGCATCCAGGTCGCTTTCCTTATATACCTTGCTGGTGGCGTGGCGCAGAAAGGCGGTGGGCACGTCCTCCCGGGCGATGCCGCAGCCGTTGTCGGTGACGCGGATGTAGCGCACGCCGCCGTTTTTGATTTCCACCGTCACGGCGGTGGCGCCTGCGTCGATGCAGTTTTCCACCAGCTCCTTGACCACCGAGCAGGGCCGTTCCACCACCTCGCCCGCGGCAATGAGCTCAGCGACCTTTTTCTCCAGTAAATGAATGCGTTTAGCCAATCGAGTACCTCCTTATGATCGCCGGGCCAGCCGGTCCATCCCGTCCAGAACCCCTTCCACGAAGGCGTCCACGTCCTCAATCGTGTTCTCCCGGCCAAAACTTACCCGCAGCGCGCCGTCCACCCGGTCGTCCGCGAGACATTGGGCCGAGAGGACCCGGCTGTGTTTCCCCTTCGAGCAGGCCGAACCGCTGGACACGGAAACGCCTCTGGCAGCCAAGTGATGCAGCATGGTTTCCGAACGGATGCCTTCCACCGACAGGTTGACAATATAGGGAACCGCGTCGGCAGGGGAATTGAAGGAAATGCCGGGGATGCTGCGAAGTTTTTCATACAGATGGTCTTTGAGCCGGGCGGTATGCTCCAAAAACGAGCCGCCGGGGCCCAGGGCCTCCACCGCCGCGCCGAACCCCGCAATCAGGGCGGACGCCTCGGTTCCCGGGCGAAGCCCCTGCTCCTGGGAGCCGCCGAAGGTGCGCGGCTCGATGCGCACGCCCTTGCGGATGTAAAGCGCGCCGGTTCCCTTGGGACCGTGGATTTTATGGGCCGAAACCGTTACCAGGTCCGCCCCCAGAGAGGCCGGCTTGCAGGGAAGCTTTCCAAAGGCCTGGACCGCGTCGCAGTGGAGCAGGGCGGGGGCTCCGGCCCGCTTAATGGCCTTGGCCGCCGTCTCCACCGGCAGGCGCACGCCGGTTTCGTTGTTGACGAGCATCATGCTCACAAGAATGGTGTCCGCCGTCATCGCGTCGAACACCGCCTGGGCGGGGATGTTCCCCGTTTCGTCCGGTTCTAGGAACACCACCTCAAACCCCTGCTTTTGCAGCTGCAAGGCCGGCTCGTAGACCGACGGGTGCTCGATGCGGGTGGTGACGATCCGGTTTCCAAGCCGCTTTCGTGCCGCCGCCGCGCCGAACAAAGCCAGGTTGTTCGCCTCCGTCCCTCCGGAGGTGAACAAGATCTCCCGCTGGTTGCACCCCAACACCTTGGCGAGTGCCTGCCGTGCTTTGTTAAGCTCCTGCTCGGCGGCGGCTCCCATGGCGTGGAGGGAAGAGGGGTTTGCATAGGTTTCACACAAAAGCCGACGCACCGCCTCGGCTGCCTGGGGGCAGACCTTTGTGGTGGCGCTGTTGTCCAGATAAATGTCCTTCAAGCAAAACCCCTCCGAAATCCGTCGAATTTTACTTATTATACTCCAAATTCCCCGTTTTCGCAACGCAGGAAAGAGCCATGCAGGCGCATGAGCGCTTTCTTTGCGAATGGACGCAATTCGACACAAACCGCTTTGCCACGGTTGACGGGACGGGCGATTCATTATAGAATAAAACCATTGAGCGCTGCGCATCCTGCGGCCGCAGCGCAACCCGGACAAATCTGCCGCAAGGAGAAATGGATGGAAACGATGGCGCAAATTAAGGCATTTCGCGGGCTGCGGTTCGACACCACCAAAGCGGGAGATATTGGATCCCTCACCTGCCCGCCCTATGACATCATCAGCGAGCAGCAGCGCAAGGACTATCTAAAGGCAAATCCCCACAATGTCATCCGCCTGGAGCTGCCCCGGGAGGGGGAGGACCCCTACCAGGAGGCTGGCCGGGTGCTGGGCGAATGGAAAGAAGAAGGGATCCTCAAGCGCGACGAGAAGGAGAGCCTCTATATCTATGAGGAGGAATTCACCGTCAAAGGCGTGACCCGCAAGGTCAAAGGGGTCATCTGCTTGGTCAAGCTCACCCCCTTCTCCGAGGGCGTGGTGCTGCCCCATGAATTCACCCTGAGCAAGGCCAAGACCGACCGGTACAACCTGATGAAGTCCACCTTCTGCAATTTCAGCCAGATTTATTCGTTATATATGGACGACGGGAATACCCGCATTCTTCTGGATTCCCAGTCGGCCGGTGCCCCCGCCCAGGAGTTTACCGATGAAAGCGGCGTAACCCACCGGCTGTGGCTGGTGACCGACCCGGCGGTTTTGGCGGTGCTCAGCCGCCAGTTTGCCGACCGCAAGCTTTACATCGCCGACGGCCATCACCGATACGAGACGGCCCTCAAGTTCCGGGACGATTGCCGGGAAAAGGGGCTGAGCAAGCCCGGGGACGGGACGGACTATGTGATGATGATGCTGGTGGACATGGCCCATCCGGGTCTTGTGGTGTTCCCCACCCACCGCCTGGTGCGGGACCTGCCCAACTTTGACCCGGCCGCGGCGCTTGAGAAATGCAAAGAATACTTCGAGGTTTCGCCCCGCCCGTCTTTGGACACCTTGGACGACGAGCTCACTGCCCTCTACGACGCGGGCAAAAAAGCCTTCGGCTTTTACGACGGCGGGGAAGGCTGGACTCTGCTAACCTTAAAGGATACCTCGGTGATGGACCAGCTGCTCCCCGATTTAAGCCCCGCTTCCCGCACGCTGGACGTGACGGTGCTGCACACCCTGGTTCTTGAGCGGCTTTTCGGCATTGACAAGGAAAACATGCAAAATCAGAAGAACCTGACCTATGTCAAGCTGGAGGAAGAGGCTGTTGACGCCGTGCGCAAGGGGGAGGCCCAGTGCGCCTTCCTGTTAAATCCCACTCGGGTAACCGAAATCCGCGACGTGGCGGCGGCCGGCGAGAAGATGCCGCAGAAATCCACCTATTTTTACCCCAAGCTCATTACCGGGCTGGTGATGAACGAGCTGCGGTAATCGAGAGCATGGATTTCCTGCCGTGCCCTCTTGGGCGGCAGAGAAATTGAAAAAAGGCGGCGCGAATGTTCGCGCCGCCTTTTTGTTTGCCGTAAGGGGATGGTATGCCGCTGATTTTCCCCGCAAAGGGAGAAGAAATCGATGCGTCGGTTTTTGGACGAAAGCTGAACGCCATGTATTTGACAGCGCAGGAGAAGCCGGTACTTCTTCTGCTTATCTGGCGGATTCGTCCCCATCCACTTCCTGCAAAAGCTGACGGGCGCAGTCGAAAAGCAAGCGGGTCAGCGCATAGGGAGAGAGGGCGTCCCGATCCGCCTCCCAATGGAGATAGCGCTCGATGACAGCGCGGTAAAGCCCGGAAAAGCATCCGGCCAGGTCCTCTTTGCGGGGGATATATTGGCCGGACTGCAAAAACCAGAGCTCCTGCAAGGCGAAGCATGCGGTCTTATACGCGAGCTTAAGGCCCTCGTAATTCCCGTCTCCGCCTTCGAACAGATACCGGTGG
This sequence comes from uncultured Eubacteriales bacterium, assembly GCA_951801675.1. GTDB lineage: Bacteria > Bacillota > Clostridia > Oscillospirales > Acutalibacteraceae > Solibaculum_A. The sequence goes on from CATONX010000002.1 coordinate 169,659, forward strand.
CCGGCCATGTGATAAAGCCCGGAAGCGGCGATGCGGATGCTCGCGCGGATGTCCGGTTCCCCAAAGGAAGGGGCGATGCCCTCCAATGATCCAGAGAGAGTCCGGCTGCCCATGGTGAACTGGAACATTTCGTGCGCGGGCCAGGCGGCTAACGCAGCCGCGTCTCCCACAAAGCCGCAGACTTTTTCCCCGTGGGGTATTTCTTGAAGAAGAGCCCGGTAATCGTCCAGGTCGGTAAGAGCCAGCTCGTCGAGAATCAGATGAATGTCAATATCGCTTTCCCCGGTGGCTTCCCCTCTGGCATAGCTGCCCGAAAGGCCAAGGTACAAAAGCCGCGGGCCGAACAGCGCTTGGCATTTCGATGTGAGAAGCCGGGTAAATTCGTCAATTGGGACAAGGGTTGGCTGCATACCTACATCGCTTCCTTTCCGGTTAAACATGCGAAGACTGCCGATGCTCCCTGCAAAAGCTGAGCGCAAAACCCGGTGTCGGGAGAACGCGGCTGGGGTGCAAGCGGCGGGAAAAAGCCGTCCCTCGTAACGAGAGGGAGCGGGGATGATCTTTCCCAGCCGTTGTGATAACGTTTGTCTGGTTTGTTGGCAGGCCATAATAGCACAGCAAAGCCGCAAAGTCAAGGATGTTTTTTTCAATAAAAAAACAGAATCCCGGCTGAAAAAAGTGCCGGAATTCTGCTGAATACACGGAAGATGGCATGGCCGCAGAAGCGCATCTAACTGAGGCTGGTCTGAAAATATGCGCCGATGTTTTTTGCCACCTTTTGGAGCAGCTCAAAAAATATTGCCCGCTCCACCTGCGTCATGCCGTCAGTAACCGCAAGCGCCCATTCTTCCCCGATCTTTTTCAGGGCAGGGTACAGCTCTCTCGCCTTCTTGGTGGGAGAAACGTCGGTAGAACGGTTGTCCCTATCGTTGGGCTGGCGGGAAACATATCCCTCCTGCTCAAGCTTAAAGAGCGTCTTGGCCACCGTACTTTTGTCCATATCCAGATAGGCGCAGAAGCAATGCTGCGCCACCTTTCCTTGTTCACAGGTGAGCAGGATGAAAGGCGCCTGACCGCTGGTCAGCCCCAAGGGCTTGACTCGTTCGTTTAAGTACATCTGGGTCTTGCGGTAAATCTGCGAAATCGGCTTCAATATGTCCGGCGTAGATGCCTCGTCCATTTCCAGTTCCCTTCTTTTTGCATTGGTTTGCATTGCAACCATAATCATAGGCAATTTTTTTCTTTCTGTCAAGGGAATTTCCCTTGACAATAAAAATAGAAAAGCGTAGAATGACGAAACGGTGTGTTTTACTGATATATTTCGACAGGTTTGGTCGTCCGTTTGGTTGCAAAGCAAACGGTTTTGACCGCGATGAATGACGGAGGAGACAATGAGTCAAAAGGAAATCCCGGTCAGGGAAAACAAAATGGGCGTCATGTCCGAAAATAAGCTGCTCATTACCATGTCGCTGCCCATGGTGATCTCCATGCTGGTCCAGGCGCTTTATAACATTGTGGACAGCATGTTTGTGGCACAGATCAGCGAGAATGCGCTGACGGCGGTATCTCTGGCCTTCCCGGCCCAGAACCTGATGATTGCAGTCGCCACTGGTACGGGGGTCGGCATCAACGCCCTGCTTTCCAAAAGCCTGGGCGAAAAGAACTTCCCGCTGGCCAACAAAGTGGCGGAAAACGGCGTCTTTCTTGCCGTGCTCAGTTTTCTGGGATTCGCGCTGGTAGGCGGCTTTTTTTCCGGGTTCTTCTTCCAGATGCAGACTGACATCGGAGAGATCGTGGAGGCGGGGACCGATTATCTGATCATCTGCTGCGTATGCTCATTCGGCCTGTTTTTGCAGGTTACTTTCGAGAAGCTGCTCCAATCCACTGGAAAGACCTTTTATACCATGATTACGCAGGGAACCGGCGCCATCATCAACATCATTTTAGACCCCATCCTGATTTTCGGTCTGGCCGGATTCCCGAAAATGGGAGTAGCCGGGGCGGCAGTGGCCACTGTGGTGGGGCAGATCGTGGCAGCGGTGATGGCCTACTTTTTTAACCGGCATAAAAATCACGAGCTGCATCTGGAAATCCGCAAGTACCGGCCTGACGGGGCGATTATCCGCAAAATATATGGGGTAGGCGTGCCTTCCATCATCATGGCGTCTCTGGGCTCTGTCATGACCTTTGGAATGAACAAGATTCTCATGTCCTTCTCCTCCACCGCCACAGCGGTCTTCGGCGTGTATTTCAAGCTGCAAAGCTTTGTGTTTATGCCGGTGTTCGGGCTCAATAACGGCATGGTCCCCATAATTGCATATAACTACGGCGCCCGAAAAAAGAGCCGGATTATAAAAACCATTCAGCTGAGCATTTGTTATGCAGTGGGAATGATGCTGTTGGGCCTTGCCGCCTTCTGGATTTTTACTCCAGAGCTTCTTTCCATCTTCAACGCCTCCCAGACCATGCTGGAAATCGGCGTGCCCGCTCTGCGCATCATCAGCCTGAGCTTCCTGTTCGCAGGCTTTTGTATCTGTACCCTCTCCATCTGCCAGGCGCTGGGACACGGTTTTTTGAGCCTGACGGTGTCCCTCATCCGACAGCTGGTAATACTGCTGCCCACCGCGTTTGTGCTCTCAAAAATCGGCGGATTGTCTCTGGTCTGGTGGGCCTTCCCCTTTGCAGAGCTCTTCTCCGTGGCACTCTGCCTGCTCTACCTGCGCCGTATTTTCAAAAAAGAGATTCATCCCTTGGAAATGGAGTCAGCCACGTAATCTGATTGTACAATCAAAGGAAGCCCCCCCGTCTATGCGCAGACGGGGGGTCTTCCTTTGGTGTGTTCCCGTTGAGAAAGACGCTTTTTATGGAAAGCCTCGCAGTAGAGAACAAAACGGCAAATGAAAAACAGCGGCGCGGCCGATAGTGCCCTTCGTGCCTAGGAAAATATTTGATCCAAAGGCTGTGCATCTCTTGGGAACGTGGTATACTTGGATGAGAAGATTTCCATCTTTGGAAAACTGTTTTGCATACGTATACGAAAACAGACCTGCAAACAGGGATTCTCAGAGGAAGGACTCTAGACCGGCGTGAAATGTTCATGAGCGCCGGCAGGTTCGTGTTTACCGCCGATTTTAGCAGAAGAGGAGAGTTGAAAATGAAACACAACGCATTTCTCAAGCGTCTGGCGGTCTTTTGTGTGGTCGCGGCTATGACAGTTACAGCCGCCATGCCGGGCTTTGCCGCCGAATCATCCGCCCCAGCCGTGCCCCGGCAGTTCCAGGTCAGTGTGCCCGAAGTGAACACATTGCCAAACGGCGGCATCGCCCCCAACCCCATCAGCCAGTACTATTACAACTATAAAGACGGGCAGGGAAGCGGCATGCAAAGCCGCAAGAGAGAACCGAACCTGCCCGAAAAGCTGAACCTCAACGATTACGGCCTTTCCACGACCGTCAAGGATCAGGGCAATTGGGGCACCTGCTGGGCCTTTGCGACAATGGCCTCCGTGGAGAGCAACGTGCTCATGCAGCAGCAGCGCGGGATCAGCGGCGTGTCCAAGGTTCCGGACGCCTCCGAGCTGCACCTGGCTTGGTTTTATACCCAGAATATCCGTTCCGGCTCCCAGGCGGGAGAAGGAAACGCCGTCGTGTCCGATGCGATATACGGCTTCGATCAAGGCGGCTTTTGTTCCGGCGCCGCCAACGTCCTGACCTCCTGGCAGGGTGTGATGGATGAAAAGGACGCGCCTTATCAGAACAAGGACGGCACCCTTGACCGGGAGGGGGATTGGTCGGTGCCGGAGGACCTGCGTTTTTTGTCACGCACCCGCGTGCAGAACGTGGATTATCTGCCAAGCCCCGCCGTGTATGAAGATTATGAGGAGTACACGGGCTACACCTATGATGAAAACGCCACCAATGCCATTAAAAAGTCCATCATGAAAAACGGCGCGGTGGCTATTTCCTATTACGCCGACCAGTCCAGGCCCAATCAGGAAGGGGACGGCACTTATTTCAACTATAATAACTGGGCCCAATGCTGCGATACCTACGTAGAGCCCAACCATGCCGTTACCATCATCGGCTGGGACGACAGCTATCCCAAGGAAAATTTTGCCGCCGGCCATCGTCCGGAAGAGGACGGCGCCTGGATCGTAAAGAACAGCTGGGGGGACGCGTCAAGCGGAATTCCCTGGGGTTTCGAGGGCTCCGGCTGCTTCTACCTGTCTTATTACGACCGAACCATTATGGAAGCGACCAGCTTCCAGGTGAACCTGATTAATTCGAAGACCAAACAATTTCGGTATCAGAACAACTATCAGTATGATTTCCTCGGCCAGCAAAGTTTCATTCCCGCCACCGTCTTCAATTCTGAAGAACGCGCCTCGGTTTCCAACGTCTTTACCGCCCAGGGGGATGAGCGGCTGGACGCGGTCTCCGTGCTGACGCTGGACCCCGGCTCCACTGTGATGATCCAGATCTATAAGCTCAGGGACAACGCGAAGGGACTCACCGACGGCGTTTTGATGAGCATGCATTCGACCGCCGTGGAGTTCGGCGGGTATCACACCATCGACCTGGAAACGCCGGTGCTGCTGCGCGAGGGGGAGCGGTTTGCCGTGGTGGAAACCATCCACGGCGACAGCGGATACTATTCTCCTATTGAGCTGGGCAACTCCATCGCTTACGACGGCATTGCCAAGGACGGGGAGACCGTCGTGGAGGGAGCGCGCAAGCAGACGGCGGTGGCCAATCCCGGCGAAACCTTCGTCTGGGACGCGCAAACCGGCTGGGTTGATATCACCACGATTCCCACCGACGGCGTCTTGGAAATTGGAAACGCCATGATCAAGGCGTTTACCAACGACGTGGAGCTGCCGCCGCTGGAGGAGATTACGGTTTCTCATGTGGAAAACGCCTCCTCTCTGCCGGACGAAGTCGCGGGCCTTTCCCGGGTCACCGGGAAGATCGACGCGCTGGATCCGGGCATCTTCCTCCAGAATGTAGACCCTCAAAGCAACGCCTACGATGCGCTGATGAACGCATCGGCGGAGGGCAGCGAGATGCATGCCGTCTTCGACCTGTCGGTTCCTTCCATGACCTATGTGGAAGGCGCCATACAGGTGACGTTGCCGGTGGGCGAGGAATTTGACGGACGTACGGCGGCGGTGGCGCACTTTTTGAACGCCGGCGAGCTCGACCAGAACGGAAAACCGGTGGGCGTGGATACGGTGGATTGGTACACGGGCCTGACGGTGGAGGACGGGACGGTAACCATACCGGCCTACGCTCTTTCTTCCTTCTCCATTTTACTCAATAAGGTGGAGCCGAAGCCCGAACCGGAGCCTGAGCCTGAGCCGGACCCCGGACCGGCTCCTGAGGACCCGGATCGCCCAGGTGGAACGACTACTCCACAGCCTTCTTCCCCAGACACGGGTTACCACTCCGACCTTTGGCTTTTGTGCGGTCTGCTTCTTGTGTCCGCCGCCGGAGTGCTGACGCTTCTTATCGTCAAAAAGCGCAGGAGCGCGTAACGGCCTATTATTTGTTGCTTCCTTTCTGTCTCTTTGAAAGGACGGGCAGCCGAACGGCGCTGCCCGCCCTTTTTCGCCTGCTTTCCTTTGCGCAAATGGCCGTTTCCAAAGCCGGTGCGCGGTAGTGGCCATCTGTGTCCATACAACCGGGCCTTTTAAGGCGCGGCAAACGGGGGAAAAGGTCCTTGCATAGAGATTCTTACCGGGGTTTCCGAACGCTCCGGCAGAAAACCGCATGGGAAAAGCGGAAGGCTGCGAGAAGCATTTTTGCTGTTGCACAAAAAAGCCTTTTCTTCGCTCTCGGAGCGAAGAAAAGGCTTTTCCTTTACGGTATGAATTTATTTGCGCAAATCCTCGACGGTGCGGTAATTGTATACCCCGCCCTGAAGCTGGTCAATGTAGGGGAGAGCTTCGCCCGTTCCCTTGACCACGCAGGAGATGGGATCTTCCGGGATACGAACCTGCACGCCGGTTTTTGAGGTAATCAGTTCACTCAAGCCGCCCAGCAGCGCGGAACCTCCCGTCACCACAATGCCGTCGGAGAAAATGTCTCCGATGAGCTCGGGAGGCGTCTGTTCCAGCACGCCCTGGATGGCCGACATGAGGGTTTGCACCGGCTCCTCAATGGCCTCCATAATGTCCGTCGAGGTCACTTCCACCGCTTGGGGCAGGCCGTTCATGGCATTGCGCCCCTTTGCGATGGCCGTGCGTTCCTCGTTCAGCGGATAAACGGTGCCCGCTTCGATTTTCAGTTTTTCGGCCATACGGTTGCCGATGTGAATGGAGTACTTGCGCCGGACATAACGAATGATGGCCTCGTCAAAATCGTTGCCCGCCACCTTGATGGATTCGGACACCGCTACCCCGTAAAGAGAGAGCACCGCGATGTCGGTGGTGCCGCCGCCAATGTCCACCACCATGCTGCCGTGGGGAGCGGAAATGTCCACTCCTGCGCCGATGGCCGCCGCCACCGGTTCCTCTATTGGGTACACCCGGCTGGCGCCCGCTGCGAGGATGGCGTCTAACAAAGCCCGCTGCTCCACGCCGGTGACCCGGCTTGGCATACACACCACCACCTGGGGCTTAAAGAGCTTATTGCCGCACACCCGCTTGAGAAATGCGGTGAGCATCTGCTCAGCCAGATGGCAGTCGGAAATGACACCCTGATCCAGCGGATAGACCGCCGCGATCCCCTTATGGGTGCGTCCAAGCATTTTATGCGCTTCATCGCCAACCTTTAAAACCTCGTCGGTGTAAGTGTTGGTGGCCACCACCGACGGTTCGTTTAATACCACGCCCCGCCCCTGAATGTAGATCAGGGTGGTGGAAGTGCCAAGATCAATTCCAATGTCCGAGCCGAGCATACGTTTTTCACCGTTTCCCCGCGCCAGATTTTCAGAAAGAAGCCGCCTGCCTTGCGCGGCAAACAGGCGAACCGAGAAGATGTTATTGAAGCGGCTCGGTATGGTTACCCTTGCCGACTGGCGCCATGGATTTCACGCCGGCAGGTTTCGCCGGACCTACTTGGGAGGAATAGATTCCCTTTGTTACCAAACCCACAGGACCCTTTGCATTATACGACATTTTTATGGCTTTTACAAGCGTTCTCGCACGGGTTACGGTACAAACCACGCAAAAAACTTCCCTTGCTCCGGCCTCCTTGAGTACTTTGGCGCATTCGTTGAGGGTGGCGCCGGTAGTCATGATGTCGTCCACCAAAAGAATTGTTTTTCCCGTTACCGCCTGTGTGTTTTCCACGCCGTAGGCGCCCAGCACGTTCGACCACCGGTCCCGCGCGCCCATGGAATGCTGGGGAGGGCAGTCGAGAACCTTCAAAAGGGCGTCAGCGGCAAAAGGCTTTTCCAGCAAAACGGCCAACTGCTGCCCCAGAAGCTCCGCATGGTTATAACCCCGTTTTTTGATGGTGCTTTTGCTGGCCGGCACGCAGCACACCACATCCGCTGGACTGCCGCCGTACTCTCTCACCACCGCGTCGTACATCTGGGCGCCCAGCACCGCCGCCGCTTCCGTGCGTCCGTAAAACTTCAGCCGCAGCACGGCGGACTTGGCCCGGCCCTCATAATAGAAGGGAGCGACGCACCGGCAAAATTGATAGTGCTTGCGGCACTTACAATAGGGCAAGCCCCGTCCGCAGGTTTTGCAGATGGGGGCCTCCACCCACGCCAGCTTTTTTACACAGTCGGGACAAATGGTTTCCTTCGGGGAGATCACCGCGCTGCAAAACGCGCAGCGATTTGGATAGATCCAGTGTAAAACGGTGGATTTGACGTGCTCTAAGAATCCCAATTATGCATCCTCCTCTCTTTGACAAAGAAAGGTCTTCAGCCCGGAATATCGTTTGGTCTTACGGTTATTATGCACCATATCGGCGACGATCTGCGCCTGCCCGACTAAAATCAGCAGGGCTTTCGCCCGGGTGACCGCCGTATACAACAGGTTTCGGTAGCTCAGCAAAGGCGGCACCGAGAAAAGCGGAAGAATCACCGCCTCAAATTCACTCCCCTGACTTTTGTGTACCGTGGTGGCATAGGCAAGCTCCAGGTCAACGGCGGCCTCCGCCGTATAAAGCGCCACCCGGTCCTCAAACCGGATGGTCATGCTGGCACTGGCCCGGTCCACCTCTTCGAGGACACCGATGTCGCCGTTGAACACCCCTTCGCCCTCGGTTCCGTCGTCCCGGGTCCAGGGGATGGAATAGTTGTTTTTGACCTGCATGACCTTATCACCCTGGCGAAACAAGGCGGCCCCCACCTTGATTTCCCGTTTTTCCGCGCTTGGCGGGTTTAGTACCTCCTGCAGCCGCAGGTTTAATTGCACCGTACCCGTTTCCCCCTTGCGCCCGGGGCATAGCACCTGAATTTGGGCAAACGGCGAATATCCGTAGGCGGCGGGCAGCCGGGTGGAGCACAGGTCGCACACCGTTTGCACCACCCGCTCGGGCGTCTGGGCGGGGAGAAAGAAAAAGTCACTGTCTTTTTTCGTGAGTTCAGGCAGCTCCCCGCGGACGATCTTATGCGCGTTCGTAATGATGGTGCTTTCGCTTGCCTGGCGGAATACCTCCGTAAGCGCCACCACCGGCAGCAGCTTCGAGTCAATCAGGTCGCCCAGCACGTTGCCCGCACCCACCGGCGGCAGCTGGTCGTTGTCTCCCACCAGGATCAGCCGGCAGCCCAGCCGCAGCGCCCGCAGCAGGCTTTCAAACAGCAGCACGTCCACCATGGACAGCTCGTCCACCACCACCGCGTCGCAGTCGAGGGGGTTTCTCTCGTTGCGGGAGAAGACCGGCCGGTCGTTCTGGTCCCACTCCACCTCCAAAAGCCGGTGGAGGGTCTTTGCTTCCTTGCCCGTCACCTCGGAGATACGCTTGGCCGCCCGGCCGGTGGGAGCGGCGATGACTACCTGTTCGCCGTTTTCCTCCAAGAGCCGGATGATGCCGTTTAAGGTAGTAGTCTTGCCGGTGCCCGGCCCGCCGGTCAGAATCACTAGCCCTTTGTTGAGCGCCTGGTCGATGGCGCTGCGCTGCAGAGGATCGAACGTGATCCCCATCTGCTGCTCGATCATCGAGATGCCCTCGTTGACACCGGAGCAGGGGGGCGGGGTAAACTGCAGCATCAGCTTGATGCGTCCGGCGGCGTAGGATTCCGCCCGGTGGGCGTTGGGCAAAAAGACAAACGAGCCGTTGGGAAATTCCTCTTCCTTGAGCTCCATTCCTTCGATCATCCCGCTGAGCGCTGCGAAGCACAGCTCCTCCTCCACGCCAAGCCGCCCGGCCGTCACCTCGGCCACCTTCTGCAAGGGCAGGCAGGTGTGGCCGTTGCCAAAGTTATGCCGCAGCACATAGAGGATGCCCGCCTGGATGCGGCTTTCGTCGTCCGCCGGGTGTTCCATCGACCGGGCGATTTCATCCGCCCGGTCAAAGCTGATGCCAATGCCTTCCGTACAAAGGTTATAGGGGTTTTCCCGCACCTTATCCACCGTGGAGGAACCCCATTTTTTCCAGGCATTCATGGTTTCGTTGGGAGTCAGCCCGTACTGAGACAGGCTGACCATAGCTTCCCGGATCCCGAACTTTTGAGAATAATCCTCTCCGATAGCCTTGGCCTTGGCTAAGGAAATTCCTTTGATTTCGCTCAAACGCTCGGGTTCGTTTTCAAGGATCTGGAGCGTTTTCTCGCCGAACTTCATGACGAGCCGCGAGGCGGTCGCCGGGCCGATTCCCTTGACCGCGCCCGAGGACAGGTACCGCAGAATCGCGGTTTCGCTCACCGGCTGGGAGCGCTCCATGTATTCGGCTTTGAACTGAGCACCGAAGTTGGGATGGGTGCCCCAATGGCCCAGGAGCTTCACTTCCTCTCCTGCGTAGACCTCCGGCAGCACCCCCACCACCGTCACCAGTTCCTCGTAGGCTTCCAGCTCCAGCACTGTCCAGCCGGAAACCTCATTGCGGAAGGTCACCGTATTGACCGTGCCTTCCAGGCGTTCCATGTCATCCCTGTCCATTTGCTCGTCCCTTCCGCATGTGAAATGATACATAAATAAGTATAAGCCAAAGTGCTGCGCTTGTAAACCTCAGGACGCCAAGGTATCCTCCAGGATGGTGCAGAGTTCTTCCTGGGCTACCAGCTCGGCGCCAAGCTCGCTGCAGAAGAGCTGGCACAGCTCATAGGTATCGTGGTCCATCCCGCAGTCTACGACAAATACCAGCGTCTGGCGGGTGTCCGACCACTTTGCCCGCGCCACCGCGCTGCGGATCATGTATTCCACGTCCTCCCGATGCCCGGACAACGGAACGGTGACCACCATGCGAAGCCCGCGCTTGGGCTTTAATAGGGCGAACACGATCATGCGGATAACATCCACAATTCCCAGTATGGAAAAGAGAAGAAAGATCAGGCTGGCAATGGTTTCGGCTGACATATGAAAACCTCCCGGTTGGCCGCGCTGCCTGTACGCGGCAAGATCAAAAGGGGCCCCTTCGTTCCAGTCTATGAAAAATCCGTCTGTTTGCCAGTGATTTTCTCAAAAAAGAGAGGAAAAATGGATGGTAGGTGAAAATAAACGGAACTCGTTGCAGCCGAAAAGAAATCGGTGTACAATGATGGACAAAGAAAGGATGTGTGTTTTCATGGCAGGAAACCAGCAGCGAGAGGTCCAGCGGGTGGAACAGATGGCCGGAGGCAAGGGCCATGTCTTGATCGAACGCCTTCTCTCAGAGAAAGAGCTCGACGGCAAATGCCGGATGTACGCAAAGGTGACCTTAGAGCCCGGCTGCTCCATCGGCTACCACGAGCATCATAAAGAAAGTGAAACCTATTATATCCTGTCCGGCACCGGCCGGTACCAGGACGACGACCGCTTCGAGGAAGTGACCACCGGCACAGTGACCTTTACCGGGGACGGTCATGGCCATGGCCTTGCGAACACCGGGACGGAAAACCTGGTGTTCATGGCGCTGATTATTTTGGGTGATTAAAAAAGAAGGCCTGGGCGATTTTTTATTGCCCAGGCCTTCTTTTTTATGAATTTATGCTTTTCTCACTCCATTTAACACAGGAAAAGGATGAGGGATGCAAGAGTGGTCTAAATGAAAAATCCAAATAATAATTGTCTATTTTTAGCACAAAATTAAATTAATTAATTTATATATTAAAAATATTAATTTTGATATTGACATTTTTGATTCGTGTAGTTATATTAATAGTAGCAGAAAGGAGTGATGGTGTGAACCAGGTGATTAGCCGTTGCCCGGTATGCAACCGCGAGCTGACCGTGACTAGGCTCAAATGTGATTCCTGCGATACGGTGATTGAAAATAACTTTAGGCTCAGCAAATTCGATTATCTTTCGGACGAGGAGCTGTATTTCACAGAGACGTTTCTTCGCTGCCGGGGGAACATCAAAGAGGTGGAAAAGGAGCTTGGCATCTCATATCCCACCGTCCGCTCCAAGCTGGACGCGGTCATCAAAAAGCTTGGCTACGATGCCGGGAGCGACGAACGGGCGGCCCGGAAAGAAGAGATTTTAAAGGCCTTGGAAAACGGAGAGATTACGGCACAGCAGGCCATTGCACAGCTAAAATAACAGCGATAAAAAGGAGGCATACAGGTTATGGATGAAAAGTTGAGAGTGCTGAAAATGGTGGAAGAGGGAACCATTACGGCAGAGGAAGCGGCGGAGCTGATAGCGGCCATGCAGGCTCAGCTGCCGGAGCAGGAGACGAGGATGGTAAAAAACAGCTATGACAAAAAGCTGTTTCGCGTTCTTGTTGACAGCACCACCGGCGATAAGGTAAAGATCCAGTTCCCGGTCGGGGCTATTAAAAAAATTCTCAAAGCCACGGGAAAGCTTCCCATCCCTGAAAAGGACCTGCAAGGTGTGGATCTTTCGAGCATGATGGACGCGGTGTCCGAATGCCTGGACGAAGAGATCGAAGGGGATTTTGTCAACGTAGAGGCGGCGGACGGGACCACGGTGCGGATCTTTGTGGATCAATAAGAGAGTGAAGCGATGAAGGTAAAAGTAAGAACCAAGGACTTCCGCCTTTCCATGCCCGTGCCGGTCTCCCTGGCCGGATGGGCGGTGCGCTGGATTCCGGAGAAGGTTTTTGAGAAAATGAGAGAAAACACGCCCGCGCCTTACAGCGCCCTGCTCACGAAAGAAGCGGTGTGCATGATGGTACGCGAATGCGTGGAGGTATGGAAGGAAAACAAAGGACTGGAAATGGTCCATGTGGAAGCGCAGGACGGGACCTTTGTCTCCATCAAGCTCTGAGGGGAACGTTGGGCTGCTTTTGCGCGGCCTGCACCTATGCGCTTGAAAGAAAAAACCGAGCGGCGGGTAAATACCCGCCGCTCGGTTTTCGTATTTTATGGCTGCTGTTTACCCCAAACGTACATCCTTGCGTATCCGAACTGTTTTTTCAGAAGCATTCTCCCTTAGGCGGTTTCTTTGGTTGCCGCCAGCCGGTCACGGATCATCCGGGTACATTTATAGATATCGCCGCCGCCCATGGTCAAAACCAGGTCGCCGGGCTTCGCGTGCTCCGCCACATAATCGGCAATGGCCTCAAAGGTGGGCAAGCATACGCTGCCCGGAATGCGCTGGGCCAGGTCCTCCGACGAAATGCCCCAGGAGTTTACCTCACGGGAACCCATAATAGGCGAGAGAATCGCATGGTCTGCCAGGCGGAGGGTCTGGGCGAATTCCTCCAGCCACATGACTGTCCGCGAGAAGGTGAAGGGCTGGAACACCGCCCAAACCTTTTGGTGATGCAGGTCCTTGGCGGCCTGGAGAGTCGCCTTGATTTCGGTGGGATGATGGGCGTAGTCATCCACCACCGTCACCCCGGCAAACTCGCCGTAGATTTCAAACCGCCGTCCCGCTCCGCGAAACTGGTCGATGTTCTGCTCAATGTCCTGCGGGGTAGCGCCGGCCTTGAGCGCGGCGGCGCAAGCGGCCAGAGCGTTTAGCACATTGTGCCGTCCGGGAACGCCCAGGCGCAGATGGGTTACCTTTTCCCCTTTGTGCATCAGGTCGAACTCGTAATAGGACCCGTCGAACCGCTCTAAGTTTTCGGGGTAATAATCGTACCGGTCGGCAAAGCCGAAGGTGAGGATTTCTTTGCCCTCGAGGCCTTCCATAGCCTTGGCTACATTTTCATCCTCGCCATTTACAATGAGGGTACGGGAAGTAATCCGGGCAAACTTATGGAAGGACTTGATGATGTTTTCCAGGGTGCCGAAATAGTCCAGATGGTCGCTGTCAATGTTGAGAATGATGGAAATGTCCGGCGAGAGCTGCAAAAAGGTATCCACATATTCGCAGGCTTCGCAGACCATCAGATCGGTTTTACCCGCGCGGCCGTTGCTTCCGATGGCCGGCAGCCGTCCGCCGATCACCAGCGTCGGGTCCAGCCCCGCCCCCAGCAGCACCTGAGAGAGCATGGAGGTAGTGGTAGTCTTCCCGTGGGTGCCCGAAACGGCCACGGCCGTTTCATACCGGCGGGATACCATTCCCAAAAGCCGGGAACGCTCCAAAATCGGGATCCCCTGGTCAATGGCTGCTTTGAGCTCCGGATTGTCGAGCTTGACGGCTGCCGTATAGACCACCAGCTGGGTCCCTTGGATGTTTTCCGCCTTGTGCCCCATAAAGACCGGAATGTTCAGACTGCGGATGCGGGCCAGGTTGTCGCTTTCGTTGACGTCCGAGCCGGTAAGCTGATAGCCGCGGCTGTGGAGAATCTCCGCCAGCGGGCACATGCCCGATCCGCCGATTCCAACGAAATGGACCCGTTTGACTGTATTTAAAATCGCATCTGTGATGAGGGTAGACGTTTCTGTCATGGTTGGCACCTCGGTTTTCTCAAAATTATGTACCTTCCTATTATATGACAACACGGCGTTGAAATAAACAAGTATTTTGCGTTTTTTGATTCTGGGGGGCAATTATTGCGAGAGTTTCACATTGTACCGGTGGGGAATGACTGGTATAATAAGAAAAAAGCAGGGAGGGAGACCAATGTGGCTGCCGGATGCGGTGCTTGCCTGTATAAAGACGCTAAAGCAAGCGGGGTTTCAAGGATATGCAGTGGGAGGCTGCGTGCGGGACTGGCTGTGCGGCTTGAAACCAAAGGATTACGATGTGGCCACCTCCGCCACTCCCGAGCAGGTAACCGCCCTGTTCCCGAGGGTGGTGCCCACAGGGCTAAAATACGGGACCGTCACCGTCCTCTTTGGGAAGGAACCGGTGGAGGTCACCACCTTCCGGGTGGAGGATGGGTATTCGGACGGGCGGCGGCCCGACCAGGTCCGTTTGATCGACAACCTGATCGAAGACCTAGCCCGGCGGGATCTGACCATCAACGCCATGGCCTTTTCTCCCACCACCGGGTTAATCGACCCGTTTGGCGGAGAGAGGGACATCCGCCGGGGAATCATCCGGGCGGTGGGGGACCCGGCTGTGCGCTTTGAAGAAGACCGGCTGCGGATTTTGCGGGCTTTCCGGTTCGCCGCCACTTTAGGCTACCGGCTGGACACGGATACCTTAAAAGCCGCGCTGCAACAGGCAAAGGGCATCTCCTCGGTCAGCGCGGAACGGGTGACGGGAGAGCTGATGCGCACGCTGACCGGGGCCTTTCCCTCTCGGTTAAGGCCCCTTGTGGAAAGCGGCGCTCTGCTGCCTTGGGGGATCCGCCCGGTTTCCTCGCTGTTTGCTTTGGACTTTACCTCGCCCCAAAGGGCCGTGCGCCTTGCCGCCCTTTGTCTTTTGACCGGGTCGGATCTGGAGGACCTGGGCCTTCGCCTTCGCTTGGACCGACGCACGTACAAGGAAGCGTCTCAGTTGCTCTTTGAGCAGACGAAGCCAATCCCTACTACCGAATCTGAGGTGCGCCGCCGCCTTTGTGAAGCGGGACCGGATCTTCTTTCCCGTACCCTGCGGCTCCAAGGGGACCTTTCTTCCGCCGCCGCTCCCGCCGCCGCTTTTGCCGCGCAGATGACAGGGCGGATTCTCCGCAGAGGAGACCCTTATCAGCTTCGTATGCTTGCGGTTACGGGAGAGGACCTGATTCAGGCAGGTTTCGCGCCGGGCCCTGCAATCAAGCGCACGCTGATGAGACTGCTCGACGCGGTTTTAAAGGACCCGGGTAGTAATCAAAAGCAGATTCTGCTGCGGCTGGCGCTTATCTGGGAGAACGGCAAAGGCCCAAAAGACGACAGACAGGCCATGCAAGGAGAACGCTTCTAGGATAGCAGGAATGCCCACATGCCTATTTTACGTAGAAAACCCCCGGATGGTCACGGCTGTGACGATCCGGGGGTTCGCTGCGTTTTCAGAAGAGCTCTTACAGAGTGGTGGCGGTATGACCAAAGCCAAACCCATCCTGGGTAAGGGTATAGCTGCCAAGGAGGCTCTCAATATACGAAGAGTATTTGTCGTTTGCCAAATAGCTGCGCGCCTGTACCTTCCAGTAAGGATCGCCGGTGCTCACAAAGTACATAATGTGCGCGCCGTAGCCGCTGTAGACAATGTCGGTGTCTCCCGGCTTACGGGCGGAATCAAAGCACCAATCGTTAAAGCTTGTCACCATCTGGCCGGGATACACGCCCTTGTAAAGGCCGCCCATGTAGGCGGAACCGGAATCGGTGGAATTCTCTTTGGCCAATTGCGCAAAGGAGGCTTCCGTGGCTTCCCCGCTCTTCCAAGTGTTGAGCAGGGCGGAGGCCGCCTCACCAACTTCTACGGTCTGTTCGGTAGTCAGGCCGGTGCTTTGATCAACCGTCGTACTGGGTACAAGCAGGATATGGCGCACATTGACCACATTGGTGGTGTTTCTGCCCTTGTTCACCAGATAAATGACCCGATAGCCGGAGGTGGATTCCAGAACGGTTTTGTTCCCAGCGGCGCGGGTATTGTCAAACAGCCAGGTGCTCAGGGTGGAATCGGTCACATTGGACTTGTTCTGGTCGCGAGTCAGGGAGTAGTCGGCGTTATTCTGATAGTCCGATTTGCTCGCTTGGGGCGCGTACTCGATGCACAGCTCGTTAAAGTTGCTGCCGTCTTCCGCGACTTTGTCGAGCATTTCATCGGCCGCCGCCTTGGCCGCTTCCTTAGCCGCCTTCTTCTGCTCGTCCGTGGCGGTGGAAGAGGTCACCGATTCGGGATACTTGCTTTCGGTGGTAATCAGCAGAGAGCGGTAGGTAACCTGGTCGATGGAAGCCTTGTTGGAGATATAAGAGGCGTCCAGTTCATCATCGGAGAAGTTATAGTTCTCCACCAGATACTGCTTGTAGCTTTCTGCCAAAGTCTCCCGGTCCATCTGCGCGCGGAACACTTCCATGTTGACGCCGGGGCCGTAGTAGTCTTCCACAATTTGCTCCGCGGTCACCTTCTGGGCGGTGGCGGAGTCCTCAATGGATTTGAGGTTCATTTCGATGTAGGACTTGTCATCCTCAGTCAGCTGATAACCCTCTTTTGTAGCGGTGTCCGCCAGAGCGTAGATGGTACGAATGGAGTTTTCCGCCGCCTGACGGAAATAGTCCTCCCAGGTGCCGCTTTCCAGCAAGGCACAGGTCTGATCCTTGAGAGGCTTGGAGGTATCCAAACCGAACGTGGAGAGGGACTGGCCGTATTGGCTGGCGAAACGGTTGAAGCTTCCGTAGTAGTAATAATTATAATCCGCGGCGGACAAGGAATAGTCCCCCACCTTCACGGCAGTGACCATCCGCGTAAAGCCGCCGCTTTGCAGAAACACTGCCGTGGCAATGCCTCCGATGAGCAGCAGACAGATCACACAGGAAATCACCGTAATGGCAATTTTTTTGCCTTTTGACAGGCCCTGATTTGCTTTCTTTTTCTTGTAGGCTTCGGGATTCTGCTCCCGTTCCAGCTTCCGGAGCTGTTTTTCTCTTGAACCGCTCATGTCGTATCCGTCCTTCCGAATTTTCATGATCCCGCCGGCATGACGCTCGCTTTTGGGAACCATCCCTTCCTTCCGTCTTGCTGTTGCGGAGCCGTTTCCCATTATATCATACATTTTGCTGATTTTGCAAACATATTGTAAAGCTTTTTGTGAATCTTCGTGTGAAATCCACAAAAAAGCCTGCCGGAATGATAAGGTTCCGGCAGGCTTTGGAACGGTATGCTTCCCGCTTATTCGACGATCAGGCTTTTGCCGTCCATCTCAGGAGGCTGGGGCAGGCCCATGATTTGCAGCATGGTGGGCGCAATGTCCGCCAGCCGGCCGCCCTCTCTGAGCTTGCAGGGATAGCCCTTGACGGTCAGCGGGACCGGCCAGGTGGTATGGGCGGTGAAGGGAGAACCGTCGGGCTCCTTCATTTGGTCGGCGTTGCCGTGGTCGGCGGTCAGAATCAGAACGCCGTCCATCTCTTCGATGGCCCGGGCGGTACGGCCCACGCAGGTGTCCACCGCTTCCACGGCTTTAATGGCCGCGTCCATGAACCCGGTGTGGCCTACCATGTCGCAGTTGGCGTAGTTGAGGATAACCACGTCGTACTTGCCCGAGCGGATGCGCTCGCACACCGCGTCGCACACCTCATAGGCGCTCATCTCCGGCTTTAAGTCGTAAGTGGCAACCTTCGGAGAGGGGATGAGAACCCGGTCCTCGCCCTCATACTGCTTTTCCACGCCGCCGTTGAAGAAGAACGTGACATGGGCGTATTTCTCCGTCTCCGCAATGCGAAGCTGGGTTTTCTCCTGCTTGGAAAGGTATTCGCCCAGCGTGTTCGTAAGCTTCTGGGGCGCAAAGGCCACCTTTACGTTGGGCATGGTGGCGTCGTACTGGGTAAAGCACACATAGTAAAGCGGGAAAAAGCCCTTTTTGCGGGCAAAACCGGTAAACTCCGGGTCCACGAAGGTCCGGGTCAGCTCCCGGGCGCGGTCGGGGCGGAAGTTAAAGAAAACCACCGCATCGTCCGCTTCCACCTGTTTGCCGCCGGAAATGACCGTGGGAACCACGAACTCGTCGGTGACTTCCTTTTCGTAGGAATCCGCTACCGCCTTCACCGGGTCGGCTGCTTCCTCGCCCTCGCCGTATGCAATGGCGGCGTAGGCCTTTTCCACCCGCTCCCAGCGGTTGTCCCGGTCCATCCCGTAGTACCGCCCGAGGACGGTGGAGATTTTGCCCACGCCGATTTCCCGGCACTTTTGAGAAAGCTCGGCCACAAAGTCTTTGCCGGAGGTGGGAGGCACGTCGCGCCCGTCCAGCAGGCAATGGACATATACCCGGTCAAGCCCCTTGCGCTTACAAAGCTCCAAGATAGCGTAAAGATGGGAATTGTGGCTGTGCACCCCGCCGTCGGACAAAAGGCCGATCAGGTGAAGAGCCGTGCCCTTTTGCAGGCAATGATCGATGGCGCCGGTAAGCGCCTGGTTTTCAAAGAAATCCCCGTCCGCAATGGACTTGGTAATCCGGGTCAGCTCCTGATAGACCACCCGGCCGGCTCCCATGTTGGTATGGCCTACCTCGGAATTGCCCATCTGCCCGTTTGGCAGGCCCACGTCCATGCCGGCCGCGCCGATGGCGGTGGTGGGGTTCTCCGAAAAGATTCTGTCCAGATTGGGGGTGTTGGCCGCCTTAACGGCGTTGCCGTATTCGGAAGGATTGAGGCCGAAGCCGTCCATAATGCAAAGAACCAGAGGTTTTTTCATAGTACGCTCCTTACGTTTCGTAACTGCAAAACTACGCTTATTTGCTTGCCGCTTCCACGATTTTCGCAAAGTCCGGCGCCTTCAAAGACGCGCCGCCGATGAGACCGCCGTCCACGTCCGGCTTCGCCAGAAGTTCGGCTGCGTTGCCCGCGTTCATGGAACCGCCGTACTGAATGGTCAGGGCGTTTGCCGCGTCGGCGCCGTAAAGAGCGGCCACCGTGGCGCGGATGGAGGCGCAGACCTCGTTTGCCTGGTCGGCGGTGGCGGTGCGGCCGGTGCCGATGGCCCAGACCGGCTCATAGGCGATGATGACCCGGGAAAGCTCGTCCTTGGATACGCCGCCCAGCGCAATCTTCGTCTGCATGGCGACCAGCTCCGCGGTGATGCCCTGCTCGCGCTGCTCCAGGTACTCGCCCACGCACAAAATGACCTGAAGACCCGCGTCCAGCGCCGCGCGTACCCGCTTATTGACAGTCACGTCGGTGTCGCCGAAATAGGTGCGGCGTTCGCTGTGGCCGATGATGACGTATTCGACGCCCATTTCCTTGAGGGTAAAGGCGGAGATTTCACCGGTGAACGCGCCGGACTTTTCCCAGTGGCAGTTCTGCGCGCCCACGGAAATGTTGCTTCCCTTTGCAGCGTCCAGCGCCGCGCACAGGTCCACAAACGGGACGCACACGATCACGCCGCAGTCCGCGTTTGCCACCAACGGCTTCATTTCGTTGATCAGCGCCGTGGTCTCGGCGGGGGTTTTGTTCATTTTCCAGTTGCCGGCGATAACCGCCTTGCGAAGGGTCTTATTCATGTTGTTTGCTCCTTTGCCAAAAGTTATTCGTGTTCCTGAAAAGGTTCGGCAGGGCCGGTCAATTCCTCCACCAGCGTTACGCTTTTGCGGTACTCGCCGTAAGGGACGAAGAACCGGTAGGTTTCCATGGCAGTCCCCACATACAAGGTGACGGCGGCGCCCAGATTGCCGAACTTTTCATAGGGAATGTGATTGTCCTTTAAAATAGATTCCACGCCGAAGGCGATCGCCGGTTCAAAAACGCCCAGCAAAACCGGGTCGTTTGCCAGCGGTTCGCGTAAACTGCGGCTGCCGCATTGGGGGCATTCCTGCTCGCACAGGAGCTGACAGTCTCTGCAATAGAGCATGACGCTTTCTCCTTTGCCGCTTCGAAAGACACACGGCGTTGCAACGGGTGAAACAGGCGGGAAAGATGCCTCTCCCGCCTGCCTTTTCTGCCAAAATTAGTCCTTGTCGTTGAGGGCCGCGATACCGGGCAGCTCCTTGCCTTCCAGGAATTCCAGAGAGGCGCCGCCGCCGGTGGAAATGTGGGTCATCTTGTCGGCAAAGCCCAGCTTCTCGATGGCCGCCGCCGAATCGCCGCCGCCGATGATGGACACGGCGCCGCTTTGAGCCACTGCCGTAGCCACCGCGATGGTGCCGGAAGCGAAATTCTTCCACTCGGATACGCCCATCGGGCCGTTCCACACCACGGTGCCCGCGCCCTTGATGGCGTCGGAGAAGAGCTTCTCGGTCTTCGGGCCGATGTCAAGGCCCATCCAGCCGTCCGGAATGTCGTCGGAATCCACCGTCTTGCACTGGGCGTCCTCGGCGTACTTGTCCGCTACCCGGTTGTCCACGGGAAGCAGGAAGTTAACGCCCTTGTCCTTGGCCTTTTGCAGGGTTTCCTTGGCAAGCTCCAGCTTATCCTCTTCGCAGATGGAGGAACCGATGTTGTAGCCCTGGGCCTTGAAGAAGGTATACGCCATACCGCCGCCTACGATCAGGGTGTCCACCTTTTCGAGAAGGTTATTGATGACGCCGATCTTGTCGGACACCTTCGCGCCGCCTAAAATGGCGACGAACGGGCGCTTCGGGTTCTCCAGCGCACCGCCCATGATGGTGATCTCCTTCTGGATCAGGTAGCCGCAGACCGCCGGCAGGTACTGGGCGACGCCGGCCGTGGAGGCGTGGGCACGGTGAGCGGTGCCGAACGCGTCGTTTACATAGATCTCCGCCAGGGAAGCGAGCTCCTTGGCAAAAGCGAGATCGTTCTTGGTTTCTTCTTTATGGAAGCGGACGTTCTCAATGAGCATGGCCTCGCCGTCCTTGAGCTCGCTTGCGAGCTTCTTGGCGGACTCGCCCACCACGTCGGACGCGATCTTGACTTCCTGGCCCAGAACATTCGAGAGATACTTCGCTACCGGCGCCAGAGAATACTGCATGTTGAACTCGCCCTTCGGACGGCCCATGTGGGAGCAGAGGATCACCTTCGCATTGTGGGAGAGAAGGTACTTGATGGTGGGGAGGGCTTCGGTGATGCGCTTGGGATCGGCAATGTTGCCCTCGCCGTCGAACGGGACGTTAAAGTCACACCGGACCAGAACCCGCTTGCCGGCGACATCGATATCTTCGATGGTCTTTTTGTTGAGAGCTGCCATAGAAAAGAACACCCTTTCCATATTAAATTCGGTTTGTGAAAAACAAGACAAATTCTAGAGGATATTTTATCCCAAAATTTGATGCAATGCAAGGGCGGGCCGAATTTTCATGCATTCGTGCAGAAATTTAGGGCAAAAGGCCCGCGATTTGTACGAAACCCCTTTCCATTCCCGGCGTTTCTTGCGGGCCGGGGCCAAATCTGGTATACTGGGTGCAGGAAAACGCGGAATGTACACCTTGCACCACGGCCGCCAAAGGAAGGCGGCCATGGTTTCTTTGGTTCGGGAAAAGCCATACGCACTTGGAGCAAACAGCAAGGAGGTGCCGGGAATGACACAAGCGGGAAAAAGGCATTGGCGTACCGCATGGCGGTGGATGGGAATCGGGTTCTTTTTTGCAGGATTCTTGTCCCTGGGCGCCGCCGCGGCATTTTGGATGGACTTTCGGGATTTTTACGGGTATGACCCTTATCGGACTGTGCACCAGGTTTATCTTTATCCGCGGGAATGGGTGGATGTCTTTTTATATGGCGGGCTTGCTTTGCTTTTGGCAGGGTGCGTGGCCTTTGGCTTGATGCAGCGCTTTCCCGTGCAAAAGGGGGAAGCCTCCCGGCCTTGTTACGTCCCGCCTCACATGCAGCGTGCGCAGAGTTCTCTGGATGATGACGCCGGCGCAATTTCGGCGCGCCGGACATTGGAGCAATTGCTCGAAAATGCCGGCTTCGACGGGGAAGAGGAGCCACCTGACGCCATCACCAAGGTCATCTGTGTTCACTGCCGAAAAGAGTACGACTGGGATTATCCCAAGTGTCCCCACTGCGGCGCTAGCAACGATGTATTGCTGCGAAAAAGGAGAGAATGACGGTTGCCAAAGAAAAGAGTGCTGGTAGGAATGAGCGGCGGGGTGGACAGTTCCGCCGCCGCCGCTTTGCTTTTGGAGCAGGGCTATGAGGTAGTGGGTGCGACGATGGACCTATTGCCGGACGGGCCGTCCCCCGACCTTGCGGACGCCAAGCGGGTTGCGTCGGCTTTGGGGATTGAGCACCATGTCCTCCCATTTCAGAAGGAATTTGCAAAGGAAGTTATGAATCCCTTTTGCAGCGAGTATCTGGCCGGGCGGACGCCCAACCCCTGCATTTTCTGCAACCGCGCCATCAAGTTCGGAGAGATGGTCAAGGCGGCCGACCGGCTTTGCTGTGATTTCGTTGCCACCGGGCATTACGCTAGGATTGAGTTTGACCAGAGCCGGGGCCGCTTTCTTCTCAAGCGGGCCGATACCCGCAAGGACCAAAGCTATGTGCTTTATCACTTGAGCCAGCACCAGCTTTCCCGGGTGCTGCTCCCTCTGGCGCCTTACACGAAAGACGAAATCCGCGCCATTGCCGCCCGGTATGCGCTTCCCGTGGCCCACAAGGGAGAGAGCCAGGAAATCTGCTTTGTGAAGAATAACGATTACGCGTCGTTTGTCACCGCCTTTACCGGAAAAGATACCCCGCCGGGCGACTTTGTGGACGAGCAGGGACAGGTTATCGGCCGGCACAAGGGGATTCTCCACTATACCATCGGCCAGCGCAAGGGGCTCGGGCAAAGCTTCGGGCGGCATATGTACGTGTCTCAAATCGACCCGGCAAAGAATACGGTTTGCCTGGTGGAATCCGGCCGGGAATACTTTTCCGGTCTGACGGCGACTCATCTCAACGCCGTCGCATTCGACCGGTTCCCCGCTTCCTTCGAAGCGCAGGCCATGATCCGCTACCAGGCGAAGCCGGCGCCCTGCCGAGTGGAGCTCATGGGGGAAGATCGGGTAAAGGTCACCTTTCAGACGGCTCAGCGGGCGGTGACGCCGGGGCAGTCGGTGGTGTTCTATGAGGGAGACACGGTGCTGGGCGGTGGCGTCATCGATGCGGGCCTGCCGGCAAGCGAAACGCACCGGCCGCCGGAAACCGTTTGATAAAATGCACGCTTGAAAGCGAACGGGTGTTTTACACGTTTGCAAGCAGACCCCGGCGAAAACCAGCGAAGGTTTTCCGGACGTTTTGAAAAAAGCAGCGGCCTTGTCTGATGCCGGCTGGTTTCGGTGCGGGGAAGAATTGCCCGGATGTGTTGTGCTTCCAGCCGTTTGACCTCACAGGAAAAAGTGTGCCTCATTTTCTTTCCTTGCGGTGCCTTTTTTCTTTTGTGCGCGACGCTTGACGAAGCGGGGAAAAACCGGTAGTATGAGAAAAAGAAAAGCGGATAGCTTACTATGCAGGAGGGATTCAGCATGGCCATTTTGGAGGAATTGAGCGCGCTGCTTCAAAAAGGAAAGGTTAAGAACGTGGTGGCTTTGGTTACTCAGGCGCTGGAGGAAGGTATCTCCCCGGCGGACATTTTGAATGAAGGCCTGCTCAAGGGTATGGGTGAGGTCGGCGTAAAATTTAAGAATAACCAGGTATACGTTCCCGAGGTGCTGATTGCCGCGAGAGCTCTCAATAAGGGCCTCGAGGTGCTCAAACCCCGCCTCGTGGAGGCCGGGACCAAGCCGGTAGGCAAGGTGATTATCGGGACGGTGCAGGGAGACCTGCACGACATCGGTAAAAACCTGGTGTCCATGATGATGGTGGGCGCGGGCCTGGAGGTTGTGGACCTGGGGGTAGACGTGTCGGCGGAGAAGTTTGTGGCCGCCGTCAAGGAGCATAAGCCCAACATCGTCGCCATGTCCGCGCTTTTGACCACCACCATGGGCCATCAAGGCGATGTCATTGAAGCGCTTAAGGCGGAAGGCCTGCGTGATCAGGTGAAGGTAATGGTAGGGGGCGCCCCGGTAACCGATTCCTTTGCTAAGCAGATCGGCGCGGACGCTTATACGCCGGATGCGGCTACCGCCGCGGAAAAAGCCAGAGAACTGGTTTGCGCGTAATAAAGAAACGGTCAAGGGGCCGGATGTGATTTCACATCCGGCCCCTTGTTTTTACTCTTTTCCAGGGTGGCAGGAGAAGGAGCTTTCGATATCGCTTCTCAAATGGAAAGAAATCCAATCGGAATGCCCAACTGGAGCAGGGGAGAGCGCTTAGAGCTGCGTGAGCAATGGGTGCCGGATGGCATAAGAGCCCGGACGCCTCCAGCCATCCAAAGCAAACGTCTGTCATTTGCAGAGACACTGCCTATTGTGACAGGCCGCCATAGCGTATAAAAACGCGCCGGACTTGAAACGTCCGGCGCGGCTTTTACATACCATTAAAATTCCAGCTTGCTCTCGATCCAAGCGGGAAGGTCGTCGATCTTAACGCGCTCTTGGTCCATGGTGTCCCGGTCACGGATGGTAACCGCCTGGTCCTCCAGCGAATCGAAGTCGAAGGTGATGCAGTAGGGGGTGCCGATCTCGTCCTGGCGGCGGTACCGCTTGCCGATGGAACCGGCGTCGTCGTAATCCACCATGAACTTCTTGGCGAGCTTCGCATAAACCTCACGGGCCGGCTCGGAAAGCTTCTTCGAAAGGGGCAGGATCGCCGCCTTGAAGGGAGCCAGGGCCGGATGCAGCCGCATGACTACGCGCACGTCGTTCTTCGCCTCGTCCACGACTTCCTCGTCGTAGGCGTCACACAGGAACGCAAGAGCCACCCGGTCGGCGCCCAGGGAAGGCTCGATGACGTAGGGGATGTAGCGTTCGTTGGCTTCCTGGTCAAAGTATTCCATGCTCTTGCCGGAATGGTTCTGGTGCTGGGTCAGGTCGAAGTCGGTGCGGTCGGCAATGCCCCACAGCTCGCCCCAGCCAAAGGGGAAGAGAAACTCAATGTCGGTGGTGGCATTGGAATAGTGAGACAGCTCCTTCTGCTCATGGTCGCGCAGTTTGATGTTCTCTTCCTTAATGCCCAGAGACAGCAGGAAGTTCTTGCAGGCATCCTTCCAGTAGGCGAACCATTCCAGATCGGTGCCGGGCTTGCAGAAGAACTCCAGCTCCATCTGCTCGAACTCCCGGATGCGGAAGATGAAGTTGCCCGGGGTGATCTCGTTGCGGAAGGACTTGCCCACCTGGCCCACGCCGAAGGGAATCTTTTTGCGGGTGGTGCGCTGGACATTCTGGAAGTTGACAAAAATGCCCTGGGCGGTTTCCGGGCGCAGGAAGATCTCGCTCTTGGCGTCTTCGGTGACGCCCTGGAAGGTTTTGAACATCAGGTTGAACTTGCGGATTTCCGTAAAATTGCAGCTGCCGCATTCCGGGCAGCAGATGTGATGCTCCTTGATATAGTCCTGCATCTCCTGGTCGGACCAGCCCGCCGGAAGAACGCCGGTGTCTTCAATGAGCTTATCGGCCCTGTGGCGGGTCTTGCAGTCCCGGCAGTCCATCAGCGGGTCGGAGAAGCCGCCCACATGGCCGGAAGCCACCCATACCTGCGGATTCATCAGAATGGCGGAATCGAGCCCCACGTTATAAGGCGATTCCTGCACGAACTTGCGCCACCAGGCCCTCTTTACGTTATTCTTAAATTCCACACCCAAAGGTCCGTAGTCCCAGGAGTTGCTCAAACCCCCGTAGATTTCCGAGCCCGGATAGACAAAGCCTCTGCCCTTGCAGAGCGCTACGATTTTTTCCATGGTCTTTTCGCTGTTTGAAAGCATGATGCGTCCCCTCCGCTTGATTTTCAGTCATATGAAAACATAGTACAGCCGAAAATAGAAAAAGTCAAGAAAAACGCGGCCTTCCGGCCGGCAAATAGGAGGAAAAGGACGGTGTATAATCCGCCAGTGGCCGGGAAAAATAGGCAAGACGAAATGCAAGCGCGAAAAGCAAACGTGCCCAAAACGAAATACTCTCCCAAACGAAAGGATGAATCCGCAATGGGGAAATTCCTCCTGAAACTCAGACGCCGCACCATTGTGCGAGTGGTTACCTTTACCCTGGCAATCATAACCGCCCTCTCCATCTACACCGCCATCGGCTATTCCCGCGCCGACCAGTATCAGCGCAGCGTGGAATACACTTATCAGCGTGCGCTGGATGATCTGACCCAGTATATCGATAACATCAACGTTTCCCTAAGCAAAGGGATGTACGCGGGCACCGCCAACCAGTTTGGCAGTATCGCCAGCGTTCTCGCAAACGACGCCGCGTCCGCAAAAAGTTGTTTAAGCCAGCTTCCTGTTTCCGACCTGCACCTGGACAACACCACCAAGTTCATTTCCCAGGTGGGGGACTTCACCAAATCTCTTGCCAAAAAGCTGCAAAACGGCGGGGAAATCACCCAGGAAGAACGGGAGAGCATGCAAAAGCTGGCCGATTACGCCCGCCAGCTCAATGACGCCCTCCAGACTCTCATGGAGCAAATTTACGCCGGCACCATCCAGCTCGGCGGCGTGGAGGCAACCATGCAGCTGATGAACGAGCAGCCCGATCCTTCGGTCAACGACGGTTTCCTTGAAATTGAAGACAGCTTCGCTGAATATCCTTCCCTCATCTACGACGGGCCTTTCTCCGACCACATTCTGCAGCAGCGGGCCAAATATCTGGAAGGACGCGGGGAGACCTCTAAGGAGGACTGCCGCGCGAAAGCCGCCCAGTTCTTGTCGGTGGACGCGGGGAGCGTGGCCGACGCGGGAGAGGAAGCGGGCGTTATCCCGTCTTATAATTTCACGAGCGGTGACGTGTATATCAATGTGACAAAGCCCGGCGGTTTCGTGTCCTATTACCTCGATTCCCGCTATGTGGGCGAGCAGAAGCTTTCCATGGAGGAAGCAGTGGAAAAGGCAACTCAATTTTTGCAAAACCACGGGATGCCGGACATGAAGGAAACCTACTATTTCACCTCCGACGGCATCTGCACCATCAATTTTGCCTATACCCAGTCGGGCGTGACCTGCTATACCGATTTAATTAAGGTAGGCGTCGCCCTGGATGACGGTGCCATTGTCCTCTTCGATGCCCGCGGCTTTGTCATGAACCACACCGACCGAACCCTGGAAACGCCGGCGGTTTCCGAGGATCAGGCCAGAGAGAAGCTCAGCGAGCTTCTCTCGGTCAATCAGGTGTCCCAGGCCCTGATTCCCCTGTCCGGAGGAACGGAGGCTCAGTGCTACGAATTTCGCTGCACCGGACAGAATCAAGAGGAGATCCTGGTCTATGTCAACAGTAAAACCGGCGCGGAAGAACGGATTCTTATTTTGCTCAAATCTGACGGCGGCGTGCTCGCTTTATAAAAACGAGTAATAAATCCGCGGCTGCGGCACACACTAATACCGGCCAAGACAGCTTGGCTTCATAACCTGTGCTTTGTTACAGTGAATTCCCGGTTTTTCCGGAAATGCAATAAGGAGTGAAACTTCATGAAAAAACCAACCAAAGGTATTGTTCTTTTCGCGGTTCTCGCGGCGATGACGGCGGCGGTCTTTACCGGCTGCTCGGACGGCGCGGACACCACCAGTTCTTCAAAGGCATCTTCCGCAGGCTCCACCGCGTCCAACACCACCTCGCAGAACGCTTCTTCGGCTTCTTCCGACAACGGCCTATCCATCCCGCCGGTGGAATCCGTGCTTCCCAGCATGCCCGACCTCAGTTCGACTCTTTCC
The DNA here is from genome assembly GCA_951801675.1 of uncultured Eubacteriales bacterium. Lineage (GTDB taxonomy): Bacteria > Bacillota > Clostridia > Oscillospirales > Acutalibacteraceae > Solibaculum_A. The sequence goes on from CATONX010000002.1 coordinate 197,368, forward strand.
AGCAAGTAATAACTACAGACCCCGGACAAAGGCGGAAGAATCAGGATTCTTCCGCCTTTGTTTTATTTTTAAACAACTAAAGAAAAACTAACGCAAGCTTCTCAGAGGAACGAAGATTTGGTTTTTAAAAGCGAATGGAAGCGAGCGGATTACAAGAATCACCGAAGCTCAAATCAGAATTGCTCATTTACGGGCTTGAGACAAGCAATGTAAGAGGAAGTTCTTTTTGTCCCTCTTGACAGGCTGGCCGGTATCATACCCTTCTGTGGCATGCTCAAGCACCCCGGCTTTGCCGGGCCTATGACGGAGAAGGGCAAAGGTTTCTTCCGGAAGCCGAAAATTGATTTTATGCGATGGAATCCAAAGCATTCGAAAGGTACGTTTCCATTGTGCGCCTCGGGCGAAGGGAAAACGTGCAGCGTGGATTCTTTTCACAGATCCGTGCTGACGCCTCGAACGATCCCGTGTAAGACGGCTTTTGCGCGAAAAAAGGGGGCTATGCCTTCCAACGGGGCAAAACCGGGCGGTAGACGGAAATTTCTATGGTTGAATCTGAAAATGGTCGGTGGTATAATAGCCGGAGTAGTTCGGCGCCGGGCCTTCTTTAGTAACGAAAAGGTGTTGAGAAAACAATGCGGATTGCGCAACAAAAAAAGCGTGGCATGCCTCACGTAAGGCTGATTATGCTGAGCTTTGCCGCCATCGTCGTGGTCGGGACCTTTCTGCTGATGCTTCCCATCTCGTCGAATTCCGGCAGCTTTACCCCGCCGGAGGACGCGCTGTTTACCGCCACCTCCGCCACCTGCGTGACCGGTTTGGTGGTATTCGATACCTTCGCTCATTGGAACGGTTTTGGCCAGGCGGTCATCTTGCTTCTCATTCAGCTGGGCGGGCTGGGCCTGATCTCATTTACCACTTTTTTCACCTTGACCATCCGCCGCAAGCTGGGAATCCGTGATTTGCAGCTTGCCAATGAGTACATTTCAAACGGCAGTCTCAAGGATGTCCCCAGGCTTTTGCGCCTGGTGGTAGCGGTCTCCTTCACGGTGGAATGCCTGGGGGCGCTGCTTTTGAGCTTCCGTTTTGTTCCCGCCTATGGGGACACAGGGGTCTGGATTTCGATTTTTCTTGCCGTTTCCGCCTACTGCAATGCCGGGTTCGATATTCTTGGGCGGGAAGGCCCTTTCTCCAGTCTGACCAATTATAATGACGATCCGCTGGTCCTGCTGACCATTTCCGTGCTCATTATCATTGGAGGACTGGGTTTTATTGTATTTAACGACATCCTGTCCTACCGCCGGGGACACAGTTTGCTTCTGCATACCCGGGTGGTGCTGATTTTTACTGCGGCGCTGATTATAGTCGGCGCAATCCTTTTCTTTCTCATAGAATATAACAATACCGACACCATGAAAGACCTGCCGATCGGCCAGAAGATACTTGCATCCTTCTTCCAGTCGGTTTCCGCCCGCACGGCGGGCTTCAATTCCGTGGACATCGGCGCCATGTACGATCCGTCCAAGATGCTTATGTGCGCGCTGATGTTCATTGGCGCGGCCTCCGGTTCTACCGGCGGCGGCATCAAGGTGACGACCTTCATCGTGCTGGTGATGACGGTGGTCAGCGTGGTGCGCGGCCGGGAGGACACCATCATCCTAGGGCGCAAGGTGAGCAAACGGGTGGTGTACCGGGCTCTGGCTATTGCGGCGATTTCGGGGCTTATCGTGTTGGTGACGTTTTTCATCATTGTGTATTGCCAGCAGGAACAGGGCATTGCCAGCATCGATGCGCTCTTTGAAGCGGTCTCCGCCTTTGCAACCGTTGGTCTTTCCACTGGAGTCACGCCGGAGATGACCCTGGGCTCCAAGCTTATTTTAATTGTCACCATGTTCGCCGGCCGTGTCGGCCCGGTTTCGTTGGCGCTCGCTTTGACGGTGCGGGATCACAAGCACGAAAGCGAAGTGCTGCCGGAGGGCCGGATTCTGGTCGGATGATCTTCCATCCCGATTGACAAAAAGGAGAAAACGACACATGAAAAAAGGAAAACGATTTCTGGCCTTTCTGTTGACAGCTGTAGTCTGTCTCTCAGTAAGTGCGTGCACACCCGCATCAGAATCCAGCGGGAGCTCTTCCACCGGCGGTACCTCTAATCCGCCCGCCTCTTCCAAAGAAGAGCCGAAGAACGTCAACACCAAGATCAATCCTCTGACCGGGCTTGATGACCTTCCAGCCAACTGCATCGGCAAACGTCCGGTGGGGATCATGATCAACAACATCCGCTCCGCCGTGCCCCAGAACAACATCGCCGGCGCGGATCTGTGCTATGAAATGCTGGTGGAGGGCGGTATTACCCGGATTTTGGCTATTTACTCGGATATCCAGTCTCTTCCCAAGACCGGTTCCATCCGCAGCGCCCGTCCCAGCTACGTGGAGCTGGCAAAGGGCCACGATTTGATTTACTGCCACGTGGGCGGAAGCGACGAGGCGGCAAGTATGATCAAATCCATGGGTGTGGACGATGTGGACGGCAACTACGACACCAAGACCATTTGGAGAGACAAGGGTCGCGTGGCGGAGTTTGGCTCGGTGCACAGCTGCGTCACCGACGGCGAACGTTTGATGGAGAAGATCACAAAGGAAAACATCCGCACCGATATCCGGGCCGGCGCCAACGCGTTTACCTTCCTGGAAAACGGCAAAACCCGCGTCCCCTCGGGAGAAGCGTGCACTTCGGTAACGGTTCCCTTCTCGGCCAGCTATACCTCTGTGTTTGATTACGACGAGAAGGCTCAGGTCTACAAAAAGTCCCAGTTTGGTGCGCCCCATGTGGATTATGGAACCAATAAACAGGTGGCGGTAACCAATGTCTTAGTGCTCAAAACCAAGGTGGAGAACTCCCACGACGCCGCAGGACACATGAACATCGAGCTGGAAGGCGGAGAGGGTCTGTACATCTCCATGGGCGGCTGTGAGGAAATCAAATGGAGCAAAGGGAGTGCGAACAATCCCCTGACGCTGACGAATAAGGACGGAACGCCGCTGGAGCTCAACTGCGGCAAGTCCTGGATCTGCTTTGTGGGTCTCGCCACACAGATCGATGTGGAAGCGGAATAACAAACGAGACAGACAAAGGCCGGACGCGATTTCGCGTCCGGCCTTGTTGTTTTACCAGGTAGATGAAGTATAAGTATGATCTGCAGAGACCACGACCATACTGCAAAAATTCCTTCTCCCGAAGATTTACGGCTTTCTCCGTTTGGGCTGCGTTTCGGCGTATCGTAAGAAGGTTTTGTTTACAGCTGTCGTTCTCCAAACAGACAAGCACAGCTCCCATCCCTTTCAGGTAACCATGCCAGGGATATGCAGTGAGAACTCGGAAGTGCGCGCTAAGATGGGGGAATGCCGGATACACGAAAAAAGGCCGCCGGATTTAAATCCGGCGGCCTTTTTCATCTGCGTCATTCTTTGTTCTTCGGGAACTTTTTCTTCTGATTGGGCCGCTGGTTAAAAAAGACCACGGTCACCGCCACAGCGGCGGAAATCAACAAAATCGCAATGGAAATACCCAGAGCCGACCGGCTGGAATTGGCCGGCGGCTTGGAAGAAGCACTGTCCTGGGAGGATTCCTCCGGCAGGGAAGGCGCGCTGCTTTCCGGGAGAGGCTCAGAGGAAAGGAGGGAGGATTCCGGCAGGGACGAGGGTTCCGGCTGCGATTCGGGAACGTAGCCTTCCTCCCGCGTTGCCATGATGATGTAGTTCTGAGTAGTCATTCCCCGCCGCGCTACCGATACGGTGACAGCGGTTTCCTGGCCAGCCACCAGATTGTTCCCGGTAACGGTAACTTTGGCGTCGTCTTCAAAGGGAATCGCGCTGATGGTGAGAGACTCCACGTGATGGGGAACGGTGCAGTAGTAAATCCGCATGGTGTCTTCTGTGCTGTAAACGGGACTGATCTGCGCCTCCTCCACCGACAAAGACTTCAGAGCGTTGACACCGGTGTTCACCACCGGGGCTTTGGAGGAAGAGGTCTCCCCAGCGGGCACGGTGACCTTGATGGTGTAATACAAATCGTCCATTCCTGGATGGGATACCCGGATGGAAACAGAAGAGGTAGTCCCTGGGGTTAGCTTATTGTTTAAAACGTCGTAGGTTGCCTCGCTGTCCATGGGCACGGCGGTGATTTTCAGTTCCGTGGCGCCTGCCGGGGCGATAATTTCATAGGTTTCCCCAGAGTTTGTTGGACGGAAGGGAACCCCTACGAAGGTGGCGCCCTCAATCTCCAGAGACTTGAGTTTGTTCGAATGCCCGGAAAGAGTGACAGGCGTTACCTGTGCAGGTAACGCCTTTTGTGCGTTGGCTGTAATGGTGGGCGGGGCCCCGTTTGGCACCGCCCGGGTCGAAGGCCGGGTAGCCTTAATGGTGTAGTAAAGGGTGTCTCCACATACCGGCGTGACCACGATCACCACGTTGGTGGTTTTGCCGGGCTTCAAGGAATTGAACAGGATATCTACCCGGGCGTTCGGGTCAACCGCCACCGCCGTGATGTCCAGTGTGGACATGGAAGCCGGAACGGTACAGGCGTAGGTTTCGCCAGGGTTATTCTCCCGGAAGGGGAAGTCAAACTCCACTCCGCGTACGCTGAGCTCCTTGAGCTTATTGGAAGTAGCGGAGGAATCCGCCGGTGGGGAAGAGGAAGCCCCTGTCCCTCCTACGGGACTGGCGGGACGCGTAGCCAGGATGGAATAGTACAGCGTTGGCAGCCCGGCCCGCTGGACCTTGATGGAAACGGTGGTGGTCTGCCCGATAACCAGGACGTTGTTGAGGATGGTCACCGTCGCTTCCGGATCCGCCGCGACCGCGTTGATATCCAGCGCGTTCATGCCGTAGGGCACGGTGCAGGTATACGTCTCGCCTCGGTTTTGCACCCGGAAGGGAAAATCGAGGGTGACGCCCGCAATGGAAAGCTCCGCGAGACGGTTGGAAGACTTGACCTCTGGCTCGCCGCTGGGTGTTTGCGCGGGCGGAGCAGGCCGGGTGACCTTGATTTCATAGTGCCGGGAGGGAAGCCCTTCCCGGGAAACCGTAATGCGTACGGTGGTAGTGGCGCCGGGTTTGAGGTCGTTGTTCTCAATGGTAACAGTGGCTTTATCATCCGCCGGTACGGCTTGGATGGTCAGCGCGTCCGTTTCGGGCGAAACGGCGCAGGAATAGGTTTCGAAGGGGTTATACATGCTGTATGCCGTGCTCAGGGAAGCCTCTGCCACCGACAGTTCCTTTAACCGGGTGGAGGACACATCCGAAGGGAGAGAAAGCCCGGCAGCCGTGGTTTCTTCCGCTTCCCGCGTCACCAGCAGTATGTAGAACCGGGTGCGAAGCTGGGGATGAGAAACGCCGATGAAGACCGGCACCGTTTTGCCGGGAGGCAGCTCGCGCCCAATCACCGAGATGGACGCTTCTTTGTCCATACAGGCGGCGTCGATATCAATCTGCGAAACCCAGCTGGGGACCGTACAGGTGAGCAAAATGCTGTTTTCCTGCACCGGCACCGCCTGCCGGTAGGAGGAATCCGCGGTACTAAGCACCGTCAGGGAAGAAAGCTTGGTGGAATAGAGTTTGACCGGGTCCGGCTCCTGGGTGGGCTGGCTGCCCGAAGAACTGGAAGGCGGATTGGTGTTCCCGTTGGGAGACTGGGAAGAAGCACCCGGGTCGCTGGGAGAGGGCGCGTGAGAATCGGAGGGGGAAGACGACGAACCGGAGCTCGAAGAACTGTTGCCGCCCTGGGAAGAGGAGCCTTGCGAAGAGCTGCTGCCCTGCGAAGGGCCGGAGGGCTGGGAAGACGCCTCGGAGGAAGAACCGCTGTTCCCCTGAGAAGAGCTGCTCGGAGTGGATGAAGAGCTCGGCTGGGAAGAACTGCTCGGGGAGGAGGAAGAACTGGGAGCAGAGGACGTCTGAGACGAGCTTGGCTCAGAGGAAGAGGGGTTCTGGGAAGAGCTGGGGGCCGACGATTCGGGTGCGGAAGAAGACGGCTCGGAGGGGGTGGGCGGCGCCGCCTCACGGGTGGCGTGAATGACATAGTTGCGCGTGCCCACTCCGGCCAGGGATACCGCCACCTTCACATCGGTGGTTTTCCCTGCCAGCAAGGTGTTGTTGTAAACCATGATGACCGCGTCCGGATGTTCGGCCTTAGCCACCACGGAAAGAGTCGTCGTCTCATAGGGAACGGTGCAGGAATACTCCAGGGTTTCGCTCTCGGGATCGAAGGGAGGATCCAGTTCGGCGCCGTCCACCGCCAAAGCCGTCAGCTTGTTGGAAGGCGGGTCCACCGGATCGGGAGCCTTATCCTCCCGGGTAGCGGCGATGGTATACTTGCGGGATTCCACTCCGTCTCTGGAAACCTCCACAATCACGTCGGTGGTCTCGCCGGGAACGAGGGCGTTGTTGTAAATACGGACAGTGGCCTCGCTGTCCTGCGCCACCGCGGTAATGGTCAGCGACGCAGTTTCATAAGGCACGGTGCAGGAATACGTATCGTTTTCGCCGTCTGGGTCAAAGGGACGGTCCAGCGTCACATCCTTGACCGACAAGGATTTTAGCTTATTGGACAAAACCGGCTTTTCTTCTTCCGGCGGGTCATACCGTACAAGTACGCCCTTGCTTTCCAGAACCGCGATGGCGTCCTTAGAGGAATTCTCCGACGAAAAATCCAGCGGATTTGCCGTCACATCCAGGTCCATGAGGCTTTCCAGGGCGAGAAGGGGGGAGACGTCGGCAATGGTGTTGTTTTTCAGCTGCAAGGATTTCAGACCCGTGAGGTTGGAAATGCCGGACGCGGAGGAAAGAGACAGAGAATTGGCATACAGCACGCCCAGCTTCTCAAAGCCGGTCACCGGGCTCAAATCAGCAGCGGGGTTATCGGAAACATCCAGCATCGTCAGCTTGGAAAGGTTCGCAAGAGGGGAGAGATCGGTCACCTGATTTTGCGAAATGTCCAATACCAGCAAGGTGGAGGCCACTTTCTCCAGGCCGCTCACACTGGTCAGAGAAGTACCCTTCAGGTAAAGCTGCTGAAGCTGGTGGGCGTCGGTCAGAAAGCTTAGATCCGTCAGCGTATTGCCCGACAGGTCCAGCGACTCCAGACCGGTCATGCCGGCCAGGGCGGTGGCGTCGTACAGCTGGCAGTTGGCGGCGGTCAGACGGCGCAGGTTGACCGCGCTTTCCAGGCCCGCAAAGGTCACGATGTTCTGACCGCTTACGTCCAGCACTTCCAGACGCTTGAGCTCCGTTAGGGTCAGCGAATCGGAGGCGGAAAGGCCCAGCTCCCGGCGTACCGCGATAGCAAGGGTCGGGTCGGCAATGTTGACCGAACCGGAGTCGGCGGCGAAGACCAGACCGGAGATTCCGGTCAACAGGATCAGGACACACAGAAGCAAAGACAGGGAACGTTTCATAAGATACCTCCGATAACGGCAAATTTCCGTAAAATTCAGACATTTCTGGAGCAGATATGAAATGAATAATTTCAAGAATGGTTACAAAATCGACACATTTTTTATTATAGCAAAATTCGCCGTGTTGTAAAGCAATTTGCGCAATTAAATTGTAAGAGTATCTCACGTCAAATGTGCAAAAAAGCAGGATTTCGTCTGTGCAGGCCCTGGAATGCAGAGGAAAAACCAGGGCAGCAATCCACAAAAACCGCGTCAAAAGGCGCCGGTTCCATTTGACTGGGAGTATCGGATACGGTACAATTATATAAGAATGCAATAGCTAGGAGAAGACGGATGAAACGAACACTTGCAAAACGGGAAATGAGAATACTGGCTTTCGGAGGCGGCACGCTTTTGCTTGTGGTTGTGGTGCTTTTGGCGGTTTTTGCCCGGCCGGATACCAGAGAGCGGCCTTTTCTGTACGATCCTGCCGCCGCCTCCTGTCCTCAAACCGGCCTTTCCATCCAGACGGAGATTTCCTACGGCCAGCCGGACGCCGTGGCGGTTTCTTACCCGGTTACCGGAAATGCGGCAGTGGACCGGGACATTGCCGCTCTGGTGAAGGAAGAGAGAACCCGGTATGAGGCGGCCGGGGAAGGGCAGGACCCTTCCGGCAGAGAGCTAAACCTGTCCTATGAGCTGACCCGGTTCAATTCGTCCCTGGTGAGCGTGTGTTTTTCTGTGGTTTCTGACGGACCCAAGGATCACCGCCTTCTGACCCGCACCTATGATTTGAATACCGGCGCTTCCCTGGCGCTTTGCGATTTCTTCCTTCCCGAGTCCGATTATTTGCAGCGCCTGTCCGACTATGCCATTGAGCGCCTGCGGCAGGAGTACCCCTCCAAGGCCTCCTGGTCCCAGGAGCAATGGCAGCAGCTGGCCGGGCCGGAGAAGATCGATCGTTTTGTTCTGGACGGAGAGGTACTCCGTCTGTATTTTCAGCAGGAGGACGGGGAGACGCTTAAGGCGAAAGTCCCTCTGCGTCTGCTGCACAGCGTTTCGCTCTTTGCCTTCCCCGATACGAGTGGGTTTGAGAAGAATGGCTCCAAAAATCCTCCGCTTGCTCCCGGGCAAGAGGGTTTGCCGGCTTCACCGGACGCAAAGAAAGTGGCGCTTTTGTTCTGTGACGGGCCTTTTGAAGACACCACCGGAGATATCCTCGACCAGTTGAAAAACCATGGAGCCCGGGCTACTTTCTGCCCTTTGGGAAACCGGGCGGCCTACCAGCCGGAGCTGGTCAGGCGCATGGTGGTGGAGGGGCACGCCGTCTGCAACCACACCGATTCTCACAAAAAACTGGAAAACCTGTCGCCGGGAGATGTGTCCGCCCAGCTGAAAAAGGCGAATGCCGCCCTCTCGAGCATCACCGGAGTTTCCCCCACGCTCATCTGCCCACCCTATGAAGCGGTGGGCGCCAAGGTCAAGACCCTGGACGGGATGCAGGTAATCCTGCCCGATTTGCAGCCGGCCGACTGGCAGGCGGCGGACGCGCGGGCCCTGGCGGACGAAATCCTGGCTTCTGTGTACGATGGCTGCATCATTCAGCTGCACGACCGATTCCCGGTTACCGCCCAAGCCGTACAGATTCTCTTGGAGGAACTGCCTGCACAAGGATATACCTTTGTGACGGTGGAAGAATTGATGAAATGACTACAAATTGTCTGAAAAGGCCGGTTCCAGGAAGGAGGAAGAATGGATGCAGCCGCTGTTTGAAAACCAATGCCGACTATGCGAAAAGTCCCGCCTGAAGGCGATTTTTCGATTTCTTTACTGGGATTCTGCTGCCTTTCAGCGAAAAGCACTTGGAGTCGTGCTGCTGTTTACTCTGGGCGCCCTTTTTTCGCAAAGCGTTAGGCAGTTTTTGGTCAGCGGAGTGCTGGCGGCTGTGCTGCTTGTGTTTGTTAATTGGGTATGATACGGTCCGGCCGTATCGGAAATGGAGGAGGCGCTTAAAGCAGAGGGCGGGAAGGGAAGAAATCGCCTGTTTGCGTTTTTTAGAAAGCGAAGTCGAATCCTTTTTCGTCGGGGTTCCCTCGGAAAATACCCAGCGGCTTTCCTACGCGCAAATAAATGGATTGCACGAAGAGCCCGCGCTTTTTTTGTTGTATGTGGACTTTGGCTGTTTTCCCGTGTTTAAGGACAGCTTTACGATCGGAGCCCCGGAAGAGTTTCCATCTTTCCTTCTGGAACGGATGGAAAAGGCAAAGCAGGAGGAAAAGGAAACCTGCCAAGTCCCAAGCTGAAAATCGGGCCCGCCTTTTGTTGTTGGGGGCAGGGACCTTTTCGGCGCCGCAGATATATTCCGACCGGGTTGATCGCAACGGTAGAAGAGCCGGAGAATTCGGGATTTATCGTATTAAGACAAAGGAACCGGCTGGCATTTGCCAGCCGGTTCCTTTTTTCGTTACGAAAGAGATTGGACTGCCTTGTGGATTTTTTCGTCCGCCTCGTTTTCCTTTCATTTGCTCGACATGCTCACATGAGGTGCAAACTCGAAGGAAGGGGCCAGGGTAAACAAACGCCCGTCTGTGGACACCATGGTGACAGGAATGTCGGGGCATAGATTGTGCAGCACGCCGACGAAGCCGGAACCGGTGTCCTGCGGCATTCCGGTAACCAGATGGCGTACGCCGTATTTGCGTACATGCCCGGCCGTCATCAGCGCAGAGTCATCATGGAAATAGATGGTCATGGATGCGCCGTTTTCGGCGGCCGCATTATATAGGAATTCGAGTACCTCTCCTCTTTCTTGCACGCTTGTTCTGTCCGGCAGGACGCTTAAGACCTGCAAAGGCAATCCCATCAAATCTGCGAGCTGACGTCCGGCTTTGATTAACCGCTCGCAGGAGGGCTGATCGGTCACGCATACGAGGATGCCGGCTTTTTGTTGCAGCTTGCTCACGTCGATTCGCTCCTTTATGTAATGTGTTGGGTGGGGGACGGCTTTCTTTAAGAGTACGGTTAAAGTATATGGGATAAATGTGAAAAATATTGTAACAAACCGTTTCCGTTGCATAAATATTTTTAATACCGGCCTGTGAACGAGTCATAATTCGTTCATAATTACCAAAAAGCAATTTTGAAAATTGCACAACATACAGAATAGGAGATGGTTTTGTGGAAGATTGGCGAAATTGCTTGTGCAAAGCGGATAAATACGGTATAATACTCCTATCTTTTACCGCGTTACTATAATGATGCGGTTTCCTTCTGCTTGGGGAAAGAAAGAAGGAGAAAAGAAGATTGGAAAGGAAGGGTGTACATGTCAAACACAACTTGGACCATCATCGCCTTTGTGATTTACACGGGTGTGATGATCGCCATCGGAGGGGTTTTCTACAAGAAATCCAGCAACCTGTCCGACTATTTTCTGGGAGGCCGCGGGCTCAACGCTTGGGTCGGCGCCCTATCCGCCCAGGCATCCGATATGTCCGGCTGGCTGCTGATGGGCCTTCCCGGCGCTATTTACCTGATGGGCACCGGCCAGGTCTGGATTGCGGTAGGCCTGTGCCTGGGTACGCTGCTCAACTGGATTTTTGTCGCCAGCCGTCTGCGCCGGTATACCATCAAGTCGGGAAATTCCCTGACGCTGCCGGAATATTTTGAGAACCGGTTTCGGGATTCCAGCCGGATTTTGCGCACGGCGTCGGCGATCTTTATCATCATCTTCTTTGCTGTTTACACCGCTTCCGCCTTTGTGGCGGGCGGCAAGCTCTTTGCCCAGGTATTCGGGGTGGACTATCAGATCGCTCTGTTCATCGGCGTGCTGGTCATCCTGGTATATACCTTCCTGGGCGGCTTCCGTGCGGTATGCTGGACCGATTTGATTCAAGGCATCATGATGCTCATCGCCATTCTTGCAGTTCCGATCATTGCGCTGGCCGCTATGGGCGGCATCGAGTCGGTGACCGGCGCGCTGCCCACGGACTTCCTCAATCCCTTTAGGGAGAACGGGACGGATGTTTCCGCCATTTCGATCATTTCTCAGCTCGCGTGGGGCCTTGGTTACTTCGGTATGCCTCATATTCTGGTACGCTTTATGGCCATCCGGTCCAATAAGGAAATCAAGCGCTCCCGTGTCATCGCCATGGTCTGGGTGGTTATCTCCCTGGCTTTCGCGGCGGTGGTGGGCATTGTGGGCAAGGTGTTTGTCCCGGATGTGCCCGGCGACGGCGAGACGGTTTTTATCCAGATGATCCAGAAGATTTTCATGGGTCTGGGCGGCGAACAGGCGGTTGTGCCGGTAGCCTTTATCGGCGGTTTGTTCCTGTGCGGCATACTGGCGGCCATTATGTCCACGGCGGATTCCCAGCTGCTGGTGACGGCTTCCTCCATTTCGGACGACATTTATAAAGGCCTCATCAACAAAAAGGCCAGTGACGATCTTCTCTTGAAATTCAGCCGGGTGGCGGTTGTAGTGGTCGCGATTGTGGCCTACTTCATCGCACGTGATCCGGAGTCCAGTGTTATGAACCTGGTGTCCAACGCCTGGGCCGGCTTCGGCGCAGCCTTCGGTCCGTTGGTGCTGCTGTCCCTGTTCTGGCGGCGTACCACCCGCGGCGGCGCGGCCGCCGGAATCATCGCCGGCGGTTTGACCGTGATCATGTGGGAATACATTCCGATGATCCCCGCGGCGTCGGGCGTTTCCACTCTCGCGGCGGCGACCGGCCTTTATTCGCTGGTGCCTGGGTTTGCCCTGTCGCTTGTGTGCATCGTTCTCTTCAGCTTCCTGACCAAGAAGCCCTCTGCGGAAATGCTTGAGGAGTTCGACGCGGTTCGGAATATGGCCAAGAACGAAGAATAATTCAAAAAAGGAATCCTGTTTATTTTAAAAACCGCTCCCTCATATGAGGGAGCGGTTTTTCTATTTTTGGCAAACGAATGGACGTGATGCGCATGGCCGCCGATGGCCGTTTGTTCCCCACGATAAAAATGCGTGGAAATCAATAGTAGCGGCTTACAGAGCAAAAGGAGAACATAAACGCAATGATAAAGCAAAGGACCATGGAAACAATGCCGGCGATGATCATGTTGCGCCCCATATCGTTATCGCCCTTTGAAATGTAAATGCCGCCCAAAATAAAGCCTACCAGCGGGACCAAAAAAGAAACCCCGTACAGCCAGCAGCCATCGCCGGAGGAAGAGGATACTTTATTGTATTGCGGCGGTCGTTCGTCAAAACAGTCTACCAATCTTCCTCCGCAGGAGTCGCAGTTTTTTGCGTTCTTGGAAAAAGTATAGCCACAGCGAGGACACCGCTTGTAGTGCGGATCCTGCGCGATGTAGGTAGTAGTGGAAACATGATATGGAAAAGGCGTATGGCATTTCCAGCATTCTGTGCAGTTTTCGCCGTTAAGCTCATGGCAATTTGGACATGTTTTCATGAAAATCTCCCCTTCTTCTCTGATAAGAACCGATTTATCGGAAATTAGTTTACCAGAAAACCGGAAATAATTCAATAAATTCGCAATAATTTTATTGAAAATTGTTGTATTTTTTAAAATTTGCATAAAAATGAATCAATTTCATACCAGTTTCATTTTAGCAGTGTTTTCCCAGCGTAGGCTGGTGCCAAGAAGAAGGAGGACCAAAAGGTATCGTATCCTGCGAATAAAAAACTGGTTCGGGAAATTTCCCGAACCAGTTTTATGAGTAAGATTTTTACTCTTTGACTTTGAAGGTGTTCAGCCGCAGGGCATTGAGCACCACCGATACCGAGCTTAGTGACATTGCCGCGGCAGCGAACATGGGGTTTAACAGAGGCCCTCCGAACAGATAGAGAAGCCCTGCCGCGATGGGAATGCCAACCGTGTTGTAGCAGAAAGCCCAGAACAGGTTCTGACGGATGTTGCGGATGGTGGCGCGGCTGAGGAGAATGGCGGTTAATACATCGTGGATGTCGCTCTTGACCAGCACCACGTCCGCCGACTCGATGGCAACGTCGGTGCCCGAACCGATGGCAATGCCCACGTCCGCCTGCGCCAGAGCGGGCGCGTCGTTGATGCCGTCGCCCACCATGGCCACCGTCTGACCCTGGTCCATGATTTCCTTGACCGTCTTCGCCTTATCCTGGGGCATGACCTCGGAGAGCACCTGGTCGATACCCACCTGGTTTGCGATGGCGGCGGCGGTACGCCGGTTGTCGCCGGTGATCATCACCGTTTTGATCCCCGCCTTGTGAAGACTTTCGATGGTCTTTTTGCTGCCCGGTTTGATCACGTCCGCCACCGCCACCAGGCCCAGAAACCGTCTGTCTGCCGCCAGATACATGGGGGTTTTTCCCTCGCTTGCAAGGGCGGCTGCCTTGTCGTCATAGGCGGCGGTGTCCACCCCGTGCTTTTGCATGAGGGCGAGATTGCCAAGGATGACCGCCTGCTTTTCCACCGTGACCTGAATGCCCAAACCGGTCACCGCCTGAAAATCGGCGGTTTCCAGCAGAGGAAGCTTACTTTCCTGGGCTGCGCGAATGATCGCCTCGCCCAAAGGATGCTCCGACCCCTGTTCGGCAGATGCCGCCAGCTGCAGCACCCGGTTCTGATCCACACCCTCAGCAGCCACCAGATCAGTCACGTCCGGTTTCCCTTCGGTGATGGTGCCGGTCTTGTCAAAGACCACGGTGTTGACTTTATGGGTAATCTCCAGCGCTTCGGCATTTTTAAAGAGTACCCCGTTTTCCGCGCCTTTGCCGGTTCCCACCATGATGGCGGTAGGCGTCGCCAGGCCTAGGGCGCAGGGACAGGCGATGACCAGCACCGACACGAACACCGTCAGCGCAAAGACGAAGCCTTCTCCCGCGATCCACCAGGCGATCCCGGCCAGCAGCCCGATGGCCAGTACCACCGGGACAAAGTAACCGGAAATCACATCCGCCAGCTTGGCAATGGGCGCTTTGGAACCCTGTGCATCCTCCACCAGCTTGATGATCTGGGAAAGGGCCATGTCCTTTCCCACCTTAGTGGCTTTGAATTTGATAAACCCGTTTTTGTTGATGCTGGCGCCTACCACCGCGTCGTCCGGCCCCTTTTCTACCGGCAGGCTTTCGCCGGTGAGCATGGATTCGTCGATGCTGGTGGAACCTTCGACAATCACACCATCCACCGGGATTTTCTCGCCGGGCTTGACCAGCACCACGTCTCCCACCACAATCTCCTCGATGGGAATCTGCAGCTCCTGCCCGTCCCGCAGCACTAGACCGGTTTTGGGCGCGAGGCCCATGAGCTTTTGGATCGCGTCCCCGGTCTTGCCCTTTGAGCGCATTTCCAAAAACTTGCCCAGCAGTACCAGAGTGATGATAGTGGCGGTGGACTCAAAGTATAGGTTGTGGGCGGACATATGGTCCCCCTGAAAGATTAAATAGATGGAATAGAGGCTGTAGAGAAAAGACGCGGTGGTGCCGATGGCGATGAGGGAATCCATATTCGGCCGACCGCGGAAGAGGGAAGAGAACCCCACCGTGTAAAACTGATACCCCGCGACAAGAACCGGCAGGCAGAGCAAAAGCTGCACAATGCCGAACACCTGCGCGTCTTCCATAGGATCAAGAAAATGGGGAAGGCCGATCATGGGCGCCATGGCGATGTACAAAAGCGGAAGGGTAAAAATGGCGGACACGATCAGCTTCGTGCGGAAGATTACGACCTCCCTGTGCTTGCGCTCCTGATTCTCCTCCGGCCGGTCGCGCTCCTCTTCAATCACGGAAAAGCCGGTACTTTCGACAACTTTCCGTATATCTTGATCGGAAAATTCCTTTTCGTCATACGTGACGGTGGCCCGTTCCGCCGCGTAATTGACCACAGCGGAAGAAACCGCCGGTATTTTCTTAAAAGCCCGTTCCAGACCGGTGGCGCAGGCGGCGCAGTGCATCCCGCCGATTTTCACAGAAGCCGTTTTCATCGGCAACCCTCCTATTACCCAAAGTATATTTCGTCGAAAAATATCCTTTCTCCCTTCCTATATAAAAAGAAGGGAGAAAGGATTCCCGTTATCCTTCTACCGTAAAGCCAGTGTCCTCTACTGCTTTTTTGATTCGAGCCATGTCCAAAGCGTCCCCTTCAAAGGAGAGTTTCGCAGAGTTGGTCGCCAAGTCCACCGCGGCACTTTTCACCTCGGGCAAATCCTCCAGCGCTGCCTCCACGCCCAGCGCGCAGCCGGCGCAATGCATGCCTCCAATGCGAATGGTAATACTGTTCATAGCGTGCCCCTTCTTTCTATCATAATAAGTATACCTAAATAGTATTATATTCCTTATTTTTAGTTTGTCCAGACTTACTCAAATTTATCCGCAAAAAAGAAAGGCCCGGCATGTTTCGCAATCTTTGGCGAAACGTGCCGGGGACCTTATTCAAAAGGGGATGGCGTGGACAGTACGCCATCACTCGTTGTAGCCGTTTGGATTGCTTTGCTGCCACCGCCAGGTATCCCGGCACATGTCCTCCAAATCCCGTTTGGCTTCCCAGCCCAACACCGCCTTTGCCTTGGCGGGATCGGAATAACAGGCGGGCACGTCGCCGCTGCGGCGGCCTACGATTTTATAAGGAACCGCGCTTCCGGTGACCCGCTCGAAGGCGTGCACAATATCGAGCACGCTGTAGCCCACGCCGGTGCCCAGGTTGATGGCATCGATGCCGGGGTTGCCCGCAAGCCATTGCACCGCTTTGACGTGCCCTTCCGCCAGGTCTACCACATGGATGTAGTCGCGCACGCCGGTGCCGTCGGGGGTGGGATAATCGTCCCCGTAGACCGACAGGACGGGCAGCTTGCCGATGGCCACTTGGGAGATATAGGGCATTAGGTTGTTGGGAATGCCGTTGGGATCTTCCCCGATTCGGCCGCTTTCATGGGCGCCGATGGGGTTAAAATAACGAAGCAACGCAATGTTCCAGGAGGGGTCGCTGACATATAAGTCACGCAGCATTTCCTCAATCATTAGCTTGGTGCGTCCGTAGGGGTTGGTGATGGTGACGATGTCCACCGGATCGGTTTCCTGCAGCGGCACCCGCTTGGGCGTGCCGTAGACGGTGGCGGAGGAGCTGAACACCAGGTTCTTAACCCCGTGCTCCTTCATGACCTCCAGCAGGACCAAAGACCCGGTAAAATTGTTTCGGTAATAGGTCAGAGGCAGGCGAACCGATTCGCCCACCGCTTTCCATCCGGCGAAATGGATGACCGCGTCGATTTGATGAGAGGAAAACACCTTGGAAAGCCCGTCCCGATCCAGAATGTCCACCTGATACACGGGAAAATCGCGGCCGGTGAGCTCCTTGACCCGCTTGGTAGCAACCGGGCTGCTGTTGTAATAGTTGTCCACGACCACAATGTCGTAGCCGTTTTTGAGCAGCTCGACGCAGGTGTGGCTGCCGATGTAACCGGCGCCGCCGGCGACTAGGATTGTCATGAATGCCATTCCTCCATTCGTCTATCCATTGGTATCAGAGTATTATTTTTTTTATTTTCTGTCAATTACTATTCCCTCGTTTCCTATGGAAGATTGATGCATACGCAAAAAAGAAAGCCCATTTGACAGGGAACGGGCTTATTCCTATAATAAACCCAAAGCCACAGGTATGCAAGAAAAAAACGCAACGCGAAAAGAGCAGGAGGCGGCGTATGGAACATTCTTACCGCACGGTAACCTATGAGGAAATCCGCAAGAATAAAGAGATCGGCGCGTATATCGAAGCGGCCAACGGGGTGCTGGGTGCCATCGGGTTTACCGAGCACGGTCTGCCTCACGTCTGCCGGGCGGCAGGGGTGGCCGCGAACCTTCTGCGGGAGCTTGGGTTCGACGAGCGCACCTGCGAACTGGCCGCCATCGCCGGGTACCTGCACGACATCGGCAATACCGTCAACCGGGTGGACCACGCCCAGTCCGGGGCGCTGATGGCCTTCACCATTCTGTCCCGTCTGGGAATGCCGCCTAAGGAGGTGGCGTTGGTGGCCTCCGCCATCGGGCACCACGATGAGGGAACGGCCGCCCCGGTCAACGAGGTGGCGGCGGCGCTGATTCTGGCGGACAAAAGCGACGTTCGCCGCAGCCGGGTGCGCAACGAAAGCGGCATCATGACCGATATCCACGACCGGGTCAACTACGCCGTAGAGCGTACCGAACTGCAGGTCAGGCGGGAGGAAAAGGCAGTTTTGCTGCAGATGTCCATCGACACCGATATTTGCCCGGTGATGGATTATTTCGAGATTTTCCTTTCGCGCATGCTTTTGTGCCGCAAGGCCGCGGATTCTCTCGGCCTTACCTTTGAGCTGGTCATTAACCGCTCCAGAATGCTGTAGAGGGAAGAACTTAAATCAGAAGACGCAGGAAGAAACCTCATAAAAAACGCAAAAAAGCGGGAATTCTTTCATTTTTGCTTGAAAACTGGAATAAAAAGACGTACAATATACCAATATAAGCAAAAATGAGGTGCTGTCATTTGGAAGTCTACATCGTAATTCCCATCTGCGTTTTGGTGCTGGCGTTCTTCTTTGCCGGCCTGCGCATGGACAAGGAATACCAGAGAGGCGTGATTTTCCGCCTGGGCCGGCTCAAAAGCTGCAAGGGTCCCGGCCTCTACTGGATCATCCCCTTCTTTGACCGGAGAGTACGGGTGGATCTGCGGGTTTCCATCATCAACATCGATAGCCAGGAGGTTGTCACCCGAGACAGCGTGACGGTCAAGATCAATGCAATTTTGTATTATAAGATCACCCGGCCGGAGCGCGTGGTGGTGATTGCTCACGACTATGAGCAGGCCATTATACAGATCGCGGTCACCACTTTAAAAAACGTTGTCGGCCAGCATACGCTGGAGGAAATCCTCAGTGATCGAAAGGCCATCAACCGGGCAATGAAGGCAAACGTGGACGTGGTGGCGGGCGACTTGGGGCTAATGGTCAAGTCCATTGAGATGAAGGACATTGATATCCCGGTGGCCATGCAGAAGGCCATGGCCAAGGAGGCCCAGGCCATGCGGGAGCGCCGGGCACGCATCATCAAAGCGGATGGGGAATACCAGGCGTCTTTGAAGCTCAAGGCGGCGGCGGAAGAAATCGAGAGCAATCCCATTGCGCTGGAGCTGCGCCGGATTCAGATGGTGACGGAAGTCAGTTCCGACCAGAACACACGCACCCTAGTGATGCCCAGCGATTTCGTGGAGATCGCCAAAACCATTTCCAACGGCATTGAGAGCGGAATCTTGGGTTCCGGCGTAGGCGGGACCATCCACAATAAAAAGATTCAGGAAAATGTCCAGAGCGGGCCGAAAGGTCCGTCCAAAGCAAGCGGCGCGGAGGACGAAAAGGCCCCTGCCGTCAAAGCCTGATAAATAAAGTGCCGCCGGCTGTTCTGCCGGCGGCGCTTTTACGTGGGCGGGTAGCCCTAGAACAGCAGGCGTGCCTTTTGGGAAAAAAGCCGTCGGGCGGTTTGCCATCAACGGTTGTGCCCAAAATACACCCTATGCGCGGCCCAAGTACAAAAAAAGATCTCTGCCAGGTCCCGCAGCCGCCGGCGCTGGGTATGGCTGCATCCTGTCCGGCTCTTGCGGTGCTGTAAGGAAAACCGGCCGGCGAGTTGCCCGGCGTGCGGGGATTGCAGCGGCCGGTCGACCGGGCGCTCCTTTTGCCGGGCTGCCCGACGGGGAGAAAAATGGAAACCTTCTTAAAATCGCTAGGATGGTGGAGAAAAAACAAGGGGAATACTTGTGCTTTTCCGATAGCTATGGTAAAATAAAATGTCTGATAATTGAAAAAGCTTTGCTTTATGTACGGGGGATGAAAGTATGTCTGGACATTCGAAATGGAATAACATCAAACGCAAAAAGGAAAAGACCGACGGCCAGAAGGCGAAGATTTTTACGAAAATCGGCCGTGAACTCGCCATGGCGGTACGGGAAGGCGGCAGCGGCGACCCGGCGGTCAATTCCCGCTTAAAGGATGCCATTGCCAAGGCAAAGGCCAACAATGTGCCCAACGACAACATTGACCGCATCATCAAAAAAGCATCCGGCGAGGGAAACTCCGATGCTTATGAGGCCATCCAGTACGAGGGTTACGGCCCCAGCGGCGTGGCAGTGATCGTGGAAACCCTCACCGATAACCGCAACCGCACCGCCGGCGACCTGCGACATTATTTTGATAAGTTCGGCGGCAACCTGGGTACTACCGGCTGTGTGTCTTTCATGTTCCAGAAGAAGGGCGTCATCGTGATTGAGGCGGAGGGCCTTGACGAGGACGCTGTTATGGAAGCCGCCCTGGAGGCAGGCGCGTCTGACTTCCAGTCGGACGCAGACGTGTTTGAAATTTTCACCGAGCCGGAGGATTTCTCCGCCATCCGCGACGAGCTCGCGGAAAAGTACACCTTCGTTTCCGCGGATGTGGAGCAGGTACCGGACACTTATACCGCCATCACTGACCCGGATTTGATTGTGAAGATGGGCCGGCTGCTGGAAATGCTCGAGGACGACGACGATGTCCAGAGCGTCTGGCACAACTGGGAAAACGCGGACGACGCGGAGTAAAGTACAGCCTATTTGGCTTTGAAAGCGGACCAAATGAAAAGCCTGGAGCAGTAGCTCCGGGCTTTTTTGCTTTCCAAAGGAAAAGGGACGGAATAAGAGAGGGGATTCTGCCGTATGGTGGATAGGAGGGGGACAGCCTATTTAATAGCAAAACTCAGAAATAAAAAACGTCCGCAAAAGTTGGCTGATTTTGCTGGGAAATGTACCAGAGTCATTGTGTTATGTGGCGAAATTTGATACAATGAAAATACATATAGAGGTTCCTGTCCAATGTGGACGAAAAGGAGGACATCATGGGCTCTTTTCTTCCGTTCCTTTCCGGATGCAGGCAGAGAAAACGCGGGTTTACCTTGGTGGAAGTGGTGATCACCGCTGCGGTGATCGGAATTTTGGCCGCCATCGCCATTCCGAGCATTCTGACCTACCAAGTAAACAATGAAATGCAGGGCCTCAACGACAAGGCAAAGACGGTTTTCCTCGCCATGCAGGATGCCCTGGTAACCTACAAAAACAGCGGCGAGTTCAACGAGGCGCTGAAAGAGGCGTTCTATGACAATCCGCCCGGCACCGGTGGGACAATGGCGGACGTGTCTCTCTTGGGCGTGTCGGATGCCTTTGGGGACTCCAAGGAGGACCTCGTATACATGACCGTCAGCAAAAACGCGGGCAAAAGCGAAAAGCTCGTGGAGTTTATCGAACCGTATCTGATGGATAAAAGCTTACTCGACGGCTGCTTCACCGTGGAGTTTAACCGCGAAACCGGTCTTGTGTACGCGGCGCTTTACAGCGACCGAGCGGATGCTTTCAGCTACACGGAGGGCGGCGACAACCGCACAGGTGTGGTGAATATTTCCGCGCGCAGCTATGACGATCTCAAACACCGCCGGGTGGGCTACTATGGGGACACCCCTACGGGCGCGCCGATAAGCGGTATGGAGCGGCCCCGGCCCCAGATCCAAAACGGTGAGGAGCTTCTGGTCATCTGGAACGACTGCGAACCGGCGGGCAGCACGGGGATGAACATTTCCTATACCCTCAAGATTTTGCCGGCCGACGGGAAGGGAACCCCTTACCTGGAGCTGTCGAACATTCTGCTTTCCAAGACCCCCATGCTCCCGGGCGGGCAGCAGACTCTCATCACCCGCACGCCGGTATATGACCAGTACGGCAGCATGACCGGGGAGGTGACCGAGAGTTTACTTTCCCATTTTCTGACCTATGACATTGATAAAAACGAATTTACATTGGTCCTTGACGAGCTGGTGGATAAGAACGGGGGCGTGAGCATTTTTGAGGCCTATCCAACCATCCCTTCCGGGAATATTGTGGCGGTGGTGGAGGCTCAGGCGGCCGGTTCCCCCACGCAAAAGGGCCAGTCCAACGTGGAGCACTCCTATTATGCCTCCGAGTACACCGAAGACGTGGAGACGGTCCGCCGTCTGGCGAACCTGCGGCATTTCAATAACGTGCGCTACGGCGCGGCTGACTACCGCTATCTGCAAACCACCGATTTTACCTGGCAGCCCGACCTTTACGACTTTTCCTCTTTTATGAGATACCCGGTGAGGACCGATTTGGGCGTCCTGCTCAAGGAACAGGAGCCTTCCGATGTATTCGAAGGCCGGTACGACGGCGGCGGGTATTTCATTACCAGTCTGCGTTTTAGCGGGGAAGAGGACCATATCGGCCTGTTTGCTCAGGTAGGCTCCGGCGGGGAGCTGACGAAGATGGCGCTGGTGGACGGCGAGATTACCGGCGGCAGGAAATATACCGGCGCCTTAGCCGGGTTTAACGAAGGGCATATCCATATGTGCTACGCGTCCTCCACCACGGTAGAAGGAAACGGCGTAGTAGGAGGCTTGGCGGGCGCTAACGACGGCGTGTTGGAAAACTGCTACTTTAACTTCGGCGAGACGAGAGACAACGAGTTCTTTGTCAGCATCAAAACCACCGATCCCCAAGCGCATGAGGTGGGAGGTCTGGTGGGTTCGAACTGGTCAAACGGCGTCATCCGTACCTCCTACGTAAACGCGATGCTTGCAAATTCCACCCAGGTGCTCGATGAAGCGATCCTTGGCCGCATCGGCGGCATTGCAGGCATCAATCAAAATTTAGCGCCCGATTCCATTCAAAACACCGTCTTTTTGCAGCAGACTATTTATAACGCCGCGAAATGGATATACACGGTGTCAGGAGATTCCAATTCGCCGGAAGGCCTGACCTATGCGGCTATGACCGAGTTTGACGGCGATGCCTTTGTTAATTATCCGGGATTTGACCCGGACGTCTGGATGCAGGCGCGGGAAGACAGCTCTGATCCCGAGGGGTACCCCTATCCCCAGCTCATCGGCATGAAGCATTACCGGGAATGGCCGGAAATCGAACAGCTGCCTCCTCCCTATCTGCCCATCTGGAGCCGGTATGAAGAGCAGTACCGCGCAGACGGCGCGTTTACCGCGGCCCTGGAAGAAAATACACCCGCTTATCGCGAGCGGTATGTCTTTGCCTTCCCGGCCCTTCAGCCCAATCATTTTAAAGACGACGAACCTTACCGTCTGGAGTTCTATGACGGTCCCTTCCGCCAGAACGACGAAAAGGATCCGGTTCTTACCCTCGAAATCGCAGCCACCGACAACGGAGTACCCAATCCCGGCAACTCCAAATTCACCATAAAGGTGACACCGCAGACCAATGCGTTTCACTTGGATGAAACCGATTTTGAGGTCACTATTGTCGAGGAAAACGGGATCCCCTATTACGAGGTCGCCCTGCATGCGGATACGCTGGATCGGCTTCATGTAAGCGGCGGCGGATACTATACCGTGGCGGTGCAGTGCGACCGGACGGTGTACGATCAGAACGCTGACCAGCCGCCCATTTCCACGAGCCTTTACACGTCGGTAAAATTCAATCCTCATTTCGGCAATGCCACCGCCGTAGGTTCCTGGACCTTCGGAAGCGTTTCCCATCCCTATGAGGTGCGTACCCCACGTCAGCTGCGAAACGTCGGAAAGAGCACCGGCGGCGCCAATTATCTGGCGGACGTGTTCTCCCAGACGAACTCGATTGATTTTTGGGTGTATGCCGGCTCGAAAGGAATAAATGACTATCATAAGCCCATCGGCCGGATCTGGGAGGAAGGAGTACCGGAGACGATAACGCCGTTTACCGGTACCTATCAAGGAAATCAGAAGGAAATTAGGGGACTGATTCTGTCCTCTTCCAAGAAGCAGGCGGGCCTTTTTGCGGAAAACGCCGGGATGGTGCAGGATGTAATCTTGCGCATGCCGGTGGTGAGTTCTTCCGCCGAAAGTGCTGTAGTGGGCGGCATCGCCGCAAAAAACACCGGGACGATCCGGGCCTGTACTGTGGGGCCCGCGCCTCATACCTCGGATATTTCCGATTTTGACAGCCTGATGGCAACCTCGTCCAAGCTGTCGGTTTCTGCCGGCGGCACGGTGGGAGGCATTGTGGGCGAAAACGCGGGTATTGTGACCGGCTGTCTGAATACGGCGCAGATTCTTGGAAATGGAGATGCCGCTGTGGGCGGCCTGGCAGGCCGCAACGACGGCATACAAGCGATGGTCACCCTGAGCTACAATGCCGGCGCTGTCGGAACGAGCGCGGAAACCTCCAATCTGAAAATAGGCGGTGTCCTGGGGGATAACCGCCGGGGAACGGTGGATTCCTGCTACAGCACCGGCCGGGTGCTGGTAAAGAACGTGGACGAATACGGCATGGTGACTCCCATTGCCGCGAAAGGCGCGGTGGGTGGCATCGTCGGTGTCAACCAGTCGGGCTCTACCGTGCGCTATTCCAGCTCGCTGGGCTACGTGGGCAATGTACAGACGGGGGGGTGCGGCGGTATCATCGGGCAAAACGACGGAACCGCGGCTTACAGCGCGTCGGTGGCCAGCGTGCAGCATGAGGCCATTGGGCAGAGCGGTTTCTGGTCGAGTGCTACGGTGTGCGAGGCTCTTTCGGGGACGGATTTAAAAAGCCCGGCCACGATGCTGCCCCGCCTTTCCGCCAACGGCAACAATGTTTACGCCTTTACGAAAACGGCGGATAACTATTATTTCCCTTACGCTTCGCTGCGCATAGCGGAGAACCAGCATCGTACCCCCTTTGAAGAACCCATCGACACCCATGCATTTAGCTCCCTTCTTACCAATACGGATAGCCTGGAGATCAGCTGGCTGAAATACCCGGGAGCCTCCAGCTACAAGCTGTTCGTGGAAGGAGACCTGCCCACCGCGGGCGATCCCACCTATGGCATGACGGCTTCTGCCGGAAACGGGAACTATTTCAAAGCCTTCTCTGCCATTGACGCGAGTAGCTTTTTTGTGGAGCAGCCGGCAGGAGGATATTTGAACATCTCCCATTTCCTTTTGGAAAAAGACAAAGGCCTCAACCGGTACCGGGGCCGGCTGAAGGTAACGCTGTATGCATACTCGGAAAACGGCAATCTTTTGGCCAGCCGCACCCATTACGCCCATACCGACTTTGCCAACGACCTGGATGAAACCGGCAAGGTGGTCATGGAAACCATCCAGAAAGGGGACGGCAGCTACGCCCAGGCTTACCGGGTCAGTTCCCCCGCCCATCTGGAGGCGGTCAAGTACCGATTGGACGCGAATTTCGTGCAAACGAACGTCATCAGCCTGACGAGCGACTTTATTTCCGACCGGTACGACCAGAAAACCGGCATGAGCGGCGGCAAGGATATGCACGGCCTCTTTTACCCCATCGGCCGGATGTTCTACTCGGTGGGCGGCAACGGCGTCAATTACGCTTACGGCACCAGCCAGCCCTTTGATAACCAGGAAATCTCCTCGGTGGGTAATATGAACGACAATCCCGCCGCCAACGCCTGGCAGGGAATGTTTCGCGGCTATTACGACGGCGGCGGCTATGTCATCACCGGCCTTGCCATGGAAATCGAGGCCACCACCTCCAACAGCTTCTTTACCGGCCTGTTCGCCACCATCGGGGAAACCGGCGTGGTGCGCAATCTTGCGGTACTCAATAGTAAGGATATGAACATGCGCTTCTCCGGCACGCAGCTGCCGCATCTGATGATGGGAAGCATCGCCGGGTATAACGCGGGCCTGATTCAAAACTGCTACCGAGACGGCGGCGTGGTCACCGGTACCAGTACCCACGGGCCTACCACTATGTCCATCGGCGGATTGGTGGGCTACAATGCCGCGACGGGCAAAATCTACTCCAGCTACAATAACAGCGATGTACAGTGTATCAAATATTATACCCCCGACCAGGTGCCCCACAACCGGGGCAACAATACCGGCGGCATCGCGGCCCTGAACGCCGGGCAGATTGCCAACTGCTATAACTCCGGCCGGATCCAGAGCGATTACCGCCGTGTCAACAATACCACCAGCCTGACTCCCACCGGGCAGATCGACAGCAACAACAAAGTCGGCGGTATTGTGGGCGTCAATTACGGCAGCGATACCTCGAATGTCAGCAACTGCGGCTATTATCAGCACGGTTTAACGCCGGTCATCAATCCCAACAATAGCTCCTACATGAACGACCGGTCCAATTTTACCTATACGAACTTCAACCGCGTCGTCTATCAGGCGCTGCCTGCAGTGGGCCTGAGCGTTCGGCTGCGGGCCGGCAATCAGAACAACAAATACCTGGTCAACGATAATGACTACGACGTGAACCGGGTGTACGGCATCACCCTGGGCAGCGGGAAAAACGGGCAAAAGGCCAAAAACACATTTGGTTATTCCTTTGACCAGCTTTCCGGTGTACAGGATACCTATTATGCCGACGATGTCGTTTCAAACACCAACTATTCCGACGCACCGGCCTGGGCGGGACAGTACCAATCCATCGTCAACCTGCTCAACACCAACCTGCCCGAGGGTTCCTCCGCCTGGCGGCGGCGGACATCCGACGGGCTGCCGGAGCTTGTGGATAACCCCCATAAGGTCACCGACCAATTGACGCCACCCCAGAACGTACAAGTTTCCATCCCCGAACAGATCGTCTCTTACCCCATTACCAGTACGGTAAAGTGGGATGCGGTGGAGAACGCAAAGACCTATACCGTCTATATTCAGGAGCAGGGGACCAGCAACCGGTCCCGCCTCCTGTCCACCGACGGGCTTACCGCGTCGGTCACGCTGGACAGCTTCTATGCCGGGCGCAAATGGGAGTTTATCGTGGTGGCGGACGGGTATGCCGACCAGCTTCTGGGCAAGGCGTACCTGGATTCCGATCCGGCCGTCAGCGGCCAGGCGGTGGTGCCGCCTCTGCCGGCACCGGTGCTGACCCTGACCAGTCTGGATGACAGCAAAGTACCCTTTGTGGCGAGTCTGTCCTGGACGAAGGTAGCAAACGCCGCCCAATACGAACTCTATGTGGACGGGATGCTTACCGCCACCCTTCCTGAAGACGTGACTTCCTACACCCTCTCCCTTTCGGAAGACCGGGCGAACGTGATCACCCTCAAAGCAGTCCATGGAGACGTTCCCACCTTGCATGCGATCCCCATGGATTTGGGGGTGCGGCGGATTCTGGAGGTTCTCTTGGACGGCGCTACCCCTTCTCCCGACGGAGAAACGATCACGTACCATACCGTCGTGCGGTATAATGCAGCCCTGACTAAGGCGGATTCTCTGGAAATCATGGTGCTCGACGGCAGCACCATCGTCAAGCGGGAACAAGTTTCCTTGGCGGGCACGGCGGGCACCTTTGCTTACGATATGGCATTGCCCTATGAACGCACCGCAGGAAAGACCTTGACTGTACGGGTTACCCCGGTTTTCGATTCTTCCTATGTGCCGGTGGAACCCTTCGACACGTTGCGCAAGCTTACGAATCCCAAGGACGCGTCGCTGACGGTACCCTATCGGCAGCTGCCGACTCCGGAAAACCTGACGATAACGGCGGACGGCGCCAACGCCACTCTGCGATGGGACGCAGTGGCCAACAACAGTGGTTATGAGGTAGTGCTGGAGCATCAGAGCAGCACGGGCGCAAACCTGGGTACCTATCGCACGGTGACGCCGGTGGACGCACACAGTTACACCGCGGTGCTGGGCCGGGTGGTGCAAGACGGGGACAGCTTGGTGGCCACCGTGACCGCAAAAGGCTCCGACGCCAAGAAAACGGCCGATTCTCCGCCCGCGACCCGCACGGTCGGGTTTTCTCTGCCGGCTGCCGAGTGGATTCTTGGCAGCACCGCGGAGGACACGGCCTCCATCTACCGGCTGGTTCTTCACTGGAAGCCGGTGAACGGCGCCGTGCACTATCAGGTGGAAGCGACAGATCTGGCAAGCGGCGAGATTCTGGCAAACGTCCCGGATGCGCCACAGACCACTATGACCCAGCTCGGCTTCACCTTCAGCAAGGAAACTGCCCAGCGGCAGGTGCGGCTGACCATCCGGCCTTATGACCAGAGCGGTAATCCTCTTGCCCCCATGCAGGTGACGATTGCCGTTGCAAAGAAGGAAGACGCGGCTGCTCGCCTGCTTCGCTATAGGCAGTAACGGAAATGGAGGAAAAGAAGATGAAACGACTTTTAAGCCGGTTTCGCGGCAAATCGGGCGCGTCGCTGGCCATTGTTCTGATTTTCCTGTCCTTTTGTCTGCTGATCGGGTCGAGCGTGCTGCTGTCCGCTTCCTCCAATGTGGGTGATTCCCGTAAGGCTGCCGAGGAGGAACAGGTATATCTGACGGCTAAGTCCGCCGGTCAGCTGCTCAAAGACCAGATAGCGAAGCTGACTCTGACGATGGAGCAAACCCCGGACGGGAAGATGCAGGTCACAAGCGGAAGCGACGACTTTTCTCTTTCCAAATTCGCCGTGGCTGCGGTTTCCAAGGTGGCGGACGGCGCCGGGGAGCAGACCTATCCGGCCACGGTGACCGGCGTGTCCGGTATGGATGCGCAGATGGAGCTGACCATGACGAACTCTTATGATTTGACCGCAGTCATCCGTGCCCAGGAGGGCAAGAATTCCTACCAGCTGACGGCCTATTTCATCGCGGTGACCAAACCGGCAGGGGACGGGACGAAAACAGAGATCAGCTGGCAGTTCGACCGGTTTGCGGCGGGAAAGTGAGGTTAGGAACATGAAGCGAAAGCGATTGCGGCGCAGCCGAAAAGGAGAGACCATGGTAGAGGTGGTGGTGAGCATCCTGCTCATCTCTTTGGTGGTGCTTTCTTTCTCTGTGATGTTCTCCACCGCCAACCGCATGAACCGTACCGCCGAGGAAATGGACGAAACCTTCGAGGCCGACCGCAAACAGGCGGAAACCGCGACGGAGGGAACGGACGGTCAGGTGCAAATTCGGTTTGACGACGGGCTGTTAAACGGCGGCCCTTGTGAAGTCACGGTGATTGAAGCGGGCCAGCTTAGGGCCTATCGGGCCAAGGAATAAGCGACAAGAAAGGCGGGTGAGAGCCATGTGGAGGAAAAAGAAAACAGGTAAACGGGGGTTTACGCTGGTGGAAATGATTGTAGCGGTGGCCCTGGTTGGAATCATGGCGGCGAGCCTTGCCGCGCTGATGCCCTCTTTGCTGCGCATTTATCAGAAAAGCATGGTGCAAGCCGAGAGCAGCGTGGTTTCCTCCACCGTCACCACCAGCCTGCTGGGCGAATTGCGATACGCGCAGGATCTGGAAGTAAAGGATGACGGGGTTTCCTATGACAGCGTGCGCTACGGGGCGGTGACCATGGAAGTCGAGCCGGTGGCAGGCGAATATGGTTACATTGTGCTCAGAGGAAACGGGGTGACCGTTAGGCCATTAGAGGAGAAGCATTACGCGGGTCTGCTGGCAAGGGTGCAGGTGGAGGTGACGGGAAGTACCGTAACCCTCACGCTGGACTTGGCGGACAAAACCGGTCAGCTGGTCGATACCACCACCACCCAAGTGGAACTTCTCAACGGATAAGGAAAACCATTCATAGCGATCGCCTCTTTTGGCATATAGTTATGCGGAGGGAGAGGCGATCGCTATGTTTCATTGTTACAAAATCAAGTGGAAGGTTATCGCGGTGCTGAGTGCTCTGCTGCTGGTATGCTGCATTTCAATTCCGGCGATTACCATTGCTACGGCCGACTGTGCGGTACCGCAGGAGGAGCATGTGAAGGTTCCCATCGTCATGTACCACAGTGTGCTTAAGGATCAGAAAAAGGATGGAAAATATGTAGTGTCTCCCACCGAGTTTGAGAACGATCTGGCCTATCTTCAGGAACACGGGTACACCACCATCTTTTTACAGGAGCTGGTGGACTATGTCTACAGCGGCGCTGCGCTCCCGGAAAAGCCGGTGGTCATTACCTTTGACGACGGGTATCTCAACAATCTGACCTATGTGCTGCCTATCCTGCAAAAGCATCAGGCCAAGGCGGAAATCAACATTGTGGGCAGCTATTCCGAACGATTTTCCAAAAACCCCGATCCCAAGCCCAATTATGCACATCTCACCTGGGAGGACATCAAGACCCTCGCTGCTTCCGGCTGCTTTGAAATTGGCAACCACACGTATAACATGCACAGCCAGACCAAGCGCCGGGGCTGCTCAAAGATGAAGGGGGAGAGCGCTGAGAACTATCAGGCCGCCCTGCGGGCCGACCTTATGAAAACCCAAGACCTTTTGAGTGAGAACTGCGGCATCACTCCCACGGTGTTCGCCTATCCCTATGGCTACATCAGCGAGGAATCGGTGCCGGTGCTCAAAGAGATGGGGTTCACGGTGGCGCTGACCTGCTACGAAAAGCCCAATTACGTTACCCGCGACCCGGAGAAGCTGTATGCGCTTAACCGGTTTAATCGCCCCAGCGGCGTTTCCACCGAGCAGTTCATGAAAAAGCTGCTGGCGGATTGAGAAGGAAAGCAGTCTGCCCGTATGCAAAGACGTAAATGGTTTTTTGTTTGCCGCCTGCTACAATAAATGTACTTTCCCAATGCTCTTTTGCTGTTCGTTTCTTTCGGCGACGCGAAAGAAATGAACACCCCTATAGCCTAGACTTAGAACAGTTCCGCTTCAAAAAACGCGCAGGCCTGATTTTAAAATCAGGCCTGCGCGTTAATCTTTTGTTTCATCGTCTAGCAAATCTTCATACGAAACCTTGAGCACTTGTGCAAATACCCTCAATTCAATATCTGTCACAAACCGATCTCCGCTTTCGATTCGCTGGATCGCGTTTTTGTCAATATCAATCTCCGCAAGCTGCATCATCCTGGCAAGTTCGCGTTGGGAAGTCTTTTCGGGAAGATTCAATCGAAATTCCCGGATGCGTTTCCCGCAAATATTGTTTCTGCCGTCGCCGGCTCGACTTCTATACATGAAAGGATGCTCCTTCTGTTAGAGTAGCTTCTCCCTGCGGGGGTTGGGTTTTGGGTTGCTGGTTAGTCCCAAGATATAATCGGTGGAGGTATCAAAGAGAAGGGCAAGACGAACCAAGATTTCCAGCGGCATATTGCCGTAGGCATTTTCATAGCGGCGATAGTTTGGCGTGGATAGGCCCAGCTTTTTCGCCAGCGCTCCTTGTGTAAGGCCGCGGTCCCGTCGCAGTTCCTTTAAGATATCCGAATACATTTCCATAAAAATAGCTCCTTTCAAAGGAATGTTTTTTGTTGCCCCTTTCTTTTGCTCCGCCAAAAGAAAGAGACGAAAGAAAAGACGGTGGTAAGAATAGATCCGCTTTTCTCCTTAAATGTACTTTCCCAAAGGTCTTTTGTTGTTCATTTCTTTTGCGCTAGCAATACCAACCGTATGTACATTTATATACGTACCCCAAAAGGCTTCTAGGCCAAGCGTGTAAGGTAAAAAAAGAGCCCTCCGGTCATTCGGAGGGCTTTTGTCACATCAAATCATGTATATCTATGCCCAGAGCATCAGCAATCGCAAGCACATTTCGCGCCGTCATATTTCCTACGTCGGATTCTCCCCTTTCTGCCCGTTGGATCAAGCGGAGGGCCACGCCGGACGCATCGGCAAGCTCCGAAACGGACATATCGTTTACAAGCCTGTACCATTCGATTTTTGATATGGCCCGGCCGTGGCAATCCCGGTTGTAGCTGGACA
>CATONX010000003.1 GCA_951801675.1 uncultured Eubacteriales bacterium
CCTAATTATACCGCAGCATCCGCCTTGGCGTCAAACTGGAATTTCTCCTCCCGGTAGTCGCACACCACCGTCTGCCCCGCCTTGAACCTGCCTTCCAAAATGTGTTCGGAAAGCGGGTCCTCAATGCGGCTGACAATGGCCCGGCGCAGAGGCCGCGCGCCGTAGACCGGGTCGAAGCCTTCCTTGGAGATTTCGTCCACCGCCGCGTCGGTGAATTCGATGGAAATGTCCATCCCCTTGACGCGGGCCTGCAGATTTTTGAGCATCCGCTTGGCGATGTCGTGGATGTCGTCGTTGGTCAGCTGGTTGAAGACGATGATGTCGTCCACCCGGTTTAAGAACTCCGGTTTAAAGGCTTTTTTGAGCTCCGCCATCACGTCCTCACGGATGCGCTCGGCGTTGCGGGCCGCGTCGGCGGTCCCGTCGGAGAAGCCTAAGGCACGCTGCTTGTCGGTGATCTTGCGGGCACCCACGTTGGAGGTCATGATGATCACACAGTTGCGAAAATCCACCCGTCGCCCCTGAGCGTCGGTGAGGATGCCGTCCTCCAGGATCTGCAAAAGCATGTTGAACACGTCCGGATGGGCCTTCTCGATCTCGTCGAAGAGGACCACGCTGTACGGGTGGCGGCGGACCTTTTCGGTCAGCTGGCCGCCTTCATCGTAGCCCACGTAGCCGGGAGGAGACCCCACCAGGCGGGAAACCGTGTGCTTCTCCATGTATTCGGACATGTCCAGACGGATCATGTTGTTCTCGTCGCCGAACATGGCCTGGGCCAGCGCCTTGCAAAGCTCCGTCTTGCCCACGCCCGTGGGACCCAAGAAGATGAAGGAACCGATGGGACGGCGTGGGTCTTTTAACCCCACACGGCCCCGGCGGATGGCCCTGGCGATGGAAGAGACCGCTTCGTTCTGGCCCACGATCCGCTCGTGCAGAATCTGCTCCATGTTCAAAAGCCGCTGGCTTTCCTCCTCGGTCAGTTGGGCCACCGGCACGCCGGTCCAGGAGGACACGATCTCCGCGATCTCCTTTTCGGTCACCTGACCGTCAATATGGGCGTTTTTTTCGCTCCAATGCTGCTTTTCCTCTTCGAGCTTTGTAGAGAGCTCCTTTTCCTCGTCCCGCAGATGGGCGGCCCGTTCGAAATCCTGGGAGTTGACCGCTGCCTGCTTTTCCTCGCCCAGCTCCTTGAGCCGGTTCTCCAGCTCCTTGAGGTCCGGGGGTGCGGTAAAGGCGCGCAGGCGTACCTTGGAGGCCGCCTCGTCGATTAAGTCGATGGCCTTGTCGGGCAGGTACCGGTCGGGGATATAGCGCACCGACAGCTTGACAGCCGCTTCGATGGCCTCGTCGGTGATCTTCACCTTGTGATGAGCCTCGTATTTGTCCCGCAGCCCCGTAAGAATCTGGACGGCTTCTTCCTGAGTGGGTTCTCCTACCATCACCGGCTGGAACCGGCGTTCCAAAGCCGCGTCCTTCTCAATGTGCTTGCGGTATTCCTCCAGGGTAGTGGCGCCGATGACCTGCAGCTCACCCCTTGCCAGGGAGGGCTTTAGAATGTTCGCCGCGTCTACCGCGCCCTCCGCGGCGCCCGCGCCGATGAGGGTGTGCAGCTCGTCGATGAACAAAATCACGTCGCCCGACTTGATGACCTCGTCGATGGCGTTTTTGATGCGCTCTTCAAAGTCCCCGCGGTACTTGGTGCCTGCCACCATGCCGGTCAGGTCGAGAGCGACCACCCGCTTGCCGGTCAGGGTTTCGGGAACTTCGCCGGCGGCGATCTTCTGGGCCAGGCCCTCGGCAACCGCCGTCTTGCCCACGCCCGGCTCGCCGATGAGGACCGGGTTATTCTTGGTACGCCGGGAGAGAATCTGAATGACCCGCTCGATTTCCTTTGCGCGGCCGATGATGGGATCCATCCCCCCGTCCTTGGCGGTCTTGGTCAAATCCCGGCCGAACTGATCGAGGGTGGGAGTCTTGCTGTTTTTATTGGCGCTGCCCGGACGGGCCGCCGCCGAACCCCGGGGCGCCCTGGCCGCCGGTTCGGGCGGCTCCGCGCCCACCGCGCGGGCGGTGTCATTGAAAATAGCCTGCGGGTCGGCGCCCAGGTCGGACAAGAACCGCACTGCATAGCTGTCCCCCTCCTGAATGATGGCCATCAGGATGTGCTCGGTGCCCACGTAATTGTGGCCCATGCTCCGGGCGGCCGCAATGGCCATTTCCAGAATCCGCTTGCACCGGGGGGTAAAGTCGTTGGGGGATAGGGAGGTGGGCTGGCCCTGGCCGATGACCGTCTGCAGCCGCTCCACCACCTGTTCGGCGGTAATCCCCTTCTCCGCCAGCACGGAGGCGGCCACGCCGGTGCCCTCCTCCAGAATGCCCAGGAGCAGATGCTCGCTGCCGATGTAGGTATGCCCCAGCTGCTGGGCCGAAGCCACCGCCAGGTTAAGCACCTTATTGGCTTTTTCCGTAAATCCGTTGAATTTGAACATATCGGTAACCCTCCTTTGTGGTTGGGATGAAGGTATGGTTTAAAACTGCGTTTCCTGCGGCCGGTTCGGCCCGAGTGCGTCCCGTACCAGCCGTGCCCGCTCCAGATCGGCCTTGGCCGCGTCCAAGTCCTGTTCGCTGCGGCTGATCATGGTGCCGGGCATGGCGTCGATCAGTAGCCGGCTGATCACGTCCATGGGAATGTCCAGAATCCCGGTGGCCGCACCCAGGCGGACGTTGGAGATAAGCCCGGTAAATTCCTTGACGGTCAGCGTCCTTGCCGTGGTCAGGATTCCATAGGAGCGCCAGATCCGGTCCTGCACCCGCACGTCCGCACACAGCTGCTTGCGGGCGTTTCGCTCCTGGGCGATGACCTGCTGGGCAATGGAACGCAGGTTCTCAATAGCCGCCTGCTCGGAGATTCCTAAGGTTACTTGGTTGGAAAGCTGGTAGACGGCGCCCTTGGCGTCGCTGCCCTCTCCATACGTACCCCGAATGGTAAGCCCCAGCTTTGCCACGGTGTTTGCTAGCTGGTTCATGCTCCCGAGCTCCTGCAAAGCCGGCAGATGGAGCATCACCGAGGCGCGCATCCCGGTGCCTAAGTTCGTAGGACACTGGGTGAGGTACCCCAGCCGGTCGTGAAAAGCAAAATTGAGCTTTTCGTCGAGCAGGGTGTCGATTTTGTCCGCCGTGTCATACGCCCCGTTTAAGTCGAGCCCCGGACGCATCACCTGGACGCGCAGGTGGTCTTCTTCATTGACCATGATGGAAACCGATTCATCCTCCAAAAGCAGCAGCGCCGTGCCCGCCGCCCCCTGGGAAAACTCGGGGCTGATCAAATGCCGTTCCGCCAAGGATACCGCCTGCACGTGAGGGCAATGCTCCATATCTATGTAATGGAAGCTGCCCGCCAGGGTGGAGTTCCCGTTTAAAACCGCGTCGCGCACCCGCTCCTCCACCTGTGCCTTCTGGGCGTCGGTCATGCGCCCGACAAAGGGAATGTCGGAAAAGTTGCGGGCCAGCCGGATGCGGGTGGACAAAACCACGTCCCCGTCTGGGCCCGACTGGGTATACCATTTCTTCGAATCTGTCATACGTTATCCCACCTTTTTTACCGCATGGGCGTTATTGGTTAAGCCCTTGCTCAAGGGCCTTGATCTCATCGCGCAGAGCCGCCGCGTTCTCGAATTCCTGCTTTTCCACCGCCAGCGACAACGCCTTTCGCAGCTCGTCGAGCTGCCGGCGCTGCTTTGCCTCAACCCCGGCGGAGGCCGGGAGCTTGCCTGCGTGGCGTGTCTTTCCGTGCAGGCGCTGGAGGCTGGGAAGCAGCTGGTCGTAAAAAGTGTCGTAGCATTTCGCGCAGCCTGCCCGCCCGGTGGCGGCAATGTCCTGGAGTGTGGAGCCGCAGCCGGAACACCGAACTTCGTCGCCTCCTGCCGGAATTGCCTTGGGATGGGCGGCCTCACCGAACACGCTGCCCAACAGATCATTTAACCCCAGGGAGAAGGGGGAATGGATGGAGCCGAACCCGGCCTTGGCCGCGCAGTCGGCACATAAGTACACTTCGGACGCCTGTCCGTTGATTACCCGCTTGATGTGGGTGGTTGCTTCATTTTTATGGCATTTTTCACAGAGCATATCGTTCACTCCCATCGGTAAGATGCAATAAAATAGGGTGTAATAACCCGGCGCTAATCAAACATAGCTGCCTGTAGCAGCATGCTTTTGAGCACTGCCGCGCGCACCGCGTCCCGGTTTTGCGGTGGCACGCTGTGATAGCAGTTATCGGACACGGCCGCCGCCATCAGCTTGGCGGCCTTGGGGGCCAGCTGCCGGTTGTGCGTCAGGTTTTCCAGAATGATGCGGGCGGTGGAGGCGTCCAAGGTGTCGCCGATGCTGTTGACCACATGCATGATTGCCGCGCCCCGTCCGGAGTTGATGCGGGTGATGCGGATGTATCCGCCCCCGCCCCGCCGGCTCTCCACCAGATACCCCTGCTCCGGGGTGAAGCGGGAGGTCAGCACGTAATTGATCTGGCTGGGCACACATCCAATGGAACCGGCCAGTTCATTTCTCTGGATTTCCGCGACTCCCTGCGCCGCTTCCAGCATGGAAAGGATCTGCTGGGCAATCTGGTCACTCAACCGCATGGTATCACCTCCGCTTTCAACAATTTGTCTTTTTCTGACCTTTCAAGCGGACCCATCCGCTTTTGTCTTCCATTATACCCGATTACCATGAAAGATCAAAGTCAGTTAAAGTCAAAATCATGTGCTTGTTTCGGGTTATCTGGGATTTTCTTCGATTTTCTCCGGATTTCTCACTTTATTGACTTTTCCTGATTTTTTGTTCTGCGCACCGGTACGCGTTGCATGAGGTGCCGAGTGAGGCAGAGGCTCCTCGGAAAAGGGATCGGGCGTCAGATCGTCCGCCAGCTCAAAATCCGCGTGGTAACTTGGTCTCCCGCCATAGCTTGTACGTGACACATTTAGCCCTCCTCGTTTGCTGATATGGATAGTGTATGCCAAAAACGAGGTGGTTATACGAAGAGGACGGGAAAAGCGCAATCCCGCCCTCAAAAAGCGACTTGCATCGCCCAAGACGGCCAAAGAAGAAAATCGAGGGGAATTTTGTAACCAACTACCCGCCCCCGCCATAGTATGGGTTGAAAGCCAACACGGAACGGCACAGAGTAAGAAATCAACGCTTTGAGCCATCCTCGTGGCGGGCTTATCACCGGCGCGGTGCGCCGACATTACGCAGGCAAAGCCTGCTCAAGGAGGAAATTTGTATGTGTTGTGGTAATGGTTTTGGTGGCGGCTGCTCTTGGATCATCATTCTGATCATCCTCTTCCTCTGCTGCGGCAATGGCTGGAGCAGTTTCAACAACGGCTGTGGCTGCGGCTGCAACGACGGCTGCGGTTGCAACAACGGCTGCGGTTGCTAGTTTAACACACATAGCACGTAGGTCGTATGGACGGGGCGCAGGACGTCTCCTGCGCCCCGCCGGCACCCCAAAATTTTTCTAAGCTCATGCGCCCAAAGCGCTTTTGATCACGTACGGACAAGGAGGAAACACTCATGTGTTGTGGTAACAATTTCGGCTTCGGTAACTGTTCCTGGATCATCATCCTGATCATCATCCTGCTGTTCTTCGGCAACAATGGGAACTGCGGCTGCGGTCGTGACGATGGCTGCGGCTGCGGTTGTGGCTGCTAGTCTCATCGGCAAACAAAAAGGAGCCGGGCGTGCGCCCCGGCTCCAGATCCGTATGAGAGAAGAAGGGCGGCGCTTTTAGCGCCGCCCTTTCGTTTATCCAATTCCGATGGACTTAAGTAGCCCGTAGCTGAGCAGAGTCATAATAAACCCGGCCACCAAAACGCCTACCGCCACCACCGGCAGCGCGTTTTTCAGGCGCATGTCCATAATGGCTGCCACCAGCGAACCGGTCCACGCGCCGGTACCCGGCAGCGGGATGGCCACGAACAAAAACAGGCCCAGCATTTTGTACTTCTGCATGGATTTTGCCTGGCTCTTCTTCTTCGCCCGGTCCTCAAACTTGTGTCCAAGCTTATGGAAGAGCTTCGTTCCCTTCATCCAGTTGATGATTTTACGCCCGAAAATCAGGATGAAGGGCACGGGGATAATGTTCGCAATAAAGCAGATCAAAAATGCGCTTTGCCAGGGAATCTGCAACAGATAGGCTGCCAACAGCCCGCCGCGCAGCTCCAAAATCGGCATCAGGGAAATGACGAACACCACAAGCTCCCTGGACAGATACTGGTCTAAGAATTGGATTAGGTTCTCAACGATACCATCCAAACACCGATCACCTCAATCTCTACAATGCTTCCCTCTTGTCCCCAAAAAACGGGACGAGCCCCTATGGCCGAAGGAATAAAAAATTAGCTATATCATACCGTATTTTCCCTTGCACCGCAAGTCGTTTTCCATATAATTTTCAATTTGGATACAAGGGGCGCCAATAAAAAAGACGCAGCAAAAGCCAGAACCACCGCAAGGCGGCGGGAAATGCAAAAAAATTGGTTTTCCCCTTTTCAATTTGGTAAAATCTATGCTAAGATAGAAAAATGAAAATGTGCGTCGGGTTTTTTGAAACCCGGCTGGAATAGGGGAAATGAAACATGTTCGATTCCGTCGCTAACGTTTTGGCCATCGCTCTGCCGGTGCTGGTCGCCGTGGTCGCCCTCGCCGCCTTTATCCGGATTCTGACCCACGCCTCTGCTGACAGCAAGGGCCGGCGCATCAACGACGTGCAGATGAACCCGCCGGTGCTCACCCATCACAGTGAGCAGGACGATGTGGATTACATGGGCGTGGATACCTATGATAACAGCATTACCCTGTCCCAGGAGGAATATCCTTACCGGGTGCTCGACGAGGAGCCGCAGCCGCCCGAGCCTCAAGGAACCGGCCCGTCCGTCTTTGCCGATCTGTTGGCGAACGTGGAGGACATCAAGGAGTTTTACGAGCAAAACCGCAAGCAGGCCAAGGACGTTATGCTCATGGCCGCCGTCTCCTGTTTCTGCGGCATCTGCTTTCTGGCTTTCGGAGTCATCTGGTCGGTGATTCGGCCCGATGGGCTGACGGTGGGAATCTGTTCCATGGCCTGCGGCCTGGTGATGGAGCTGGCGGCCGCGCTGTTTTACTGGATGCGGCTGAAAACCGCCCGGCAGGTCAACCGGTATTACCA
The DNA here is from genome assembly GCA_951801675.1 of uncultured Eubacteriales bacterium. Lineage (GTDB taxonomy): Bacteria > Bacillota > Clostridia > Oscillospirales > Acutalibacteraceae > Solibaculum_A. The sequence goes on from CATONX010000003.1 coordinate 7,202, forward strand.
GCGGGTGTTGGGAGACGCGAAGCTGATGAGCGCGGTGGAGCTGGTAGAGCGCATGAGCGAGAAGAAGCGGGACGATGCTTACGACGCCATCATTACTTCCTTGGTGGAAGCCTCTTTGAAAGGAAAAGCGAGCCCCGCCTCCGACGAGCTTCTCAAAGCCCTCGCAGGAAGCAAGGAAAAAAGGCAGTCCCGTGCGGCACAGCAATAAAAACCAAAAGCGGGCCGGTGCTTTCTGCACCGGCCCGCTTTTCTGCCAATCTGCGCTGCTTGAAAAAACGCGCCTATAAAGAATGGACCAGGGTATCTCTTCTGCTTGAAGAAGACGGAAAACCCTGCTATAATCTTAGATATATTGCTAAAAATCAGCCGCACAGTTGCGGATCGTCTTGAAGGAGGAAACAAGCATGGCAGCAATCGAGTTCAAAAAGCTGCAAAACGGCAGCGATATTCGCGGCGTCGCCCTGGAGGGGATCGAGGGTCAGCCGGTCAACCTGACGGAGGAAGCGGTTACCACCATTGCCAAGGCCTTCGGCGCCTGGCTTTCCAACAAGACCGGCAAGGACGCCGGACAGCTAAAGGTGGCAATCGGCCGGGATTCCCGCATTTCCGGACCCGCTCTGCTGGCGGCGGCGGCCAAGGGCCTGTGCGCGGCGGGCGTTTCGGTGACCGACTGCGGCCTGGCTTCCACCCCCGCCATGTTTATGACGCTGGTGACCGAAGGCTTCTCCTTCGACGGCTCGATCATGATTACCGCCAGCCACCTGCCCTTCAACCGCAACGGCATGAAGTTCTTTGTGGCGGGCGGCGGCCTGGAAAAGACGGACATCGCCGAAATTCTTGCCCTTGCCGAGGCCGGGGTCTTTTTAGCGCCTCAAAACGCCGGCAAAATGGACACCTGTGACTTTATCTCGGTATATGCAAAAGGCCTGGTGGAGAAAATCCGCGCGGCCTCCGGCAGCGAGAAGCCCTTAGAAGGGTTTCACATCATCGTGGACGCCGGCAACGGCGGCGGCGGCTTCTTTGTGGACAAGGTGCTCGCGCCCCTGGGAGCGGATACCTCCGGCAGCCAGTTTTTAGAGCCGGACGGCTCCTTCCCCAACCACATTCCAAACCCCGAGGACAAAACGGCCATGGAGTCCATCCGTGGGGCGGTTTTGGAAAATCAAGCGGATCTCGGCATCATCTTCGACACCGACGTGGACCGGGCGGGCGCTGTGGACAAAAACGGCCGGGAAATCAACCGCAACCGCATCATCGCCCTGATTTCCGCCATCCTGCTCCACGAGCACCCGGGCACCGCCATTGTGACCGACTCGATTACCTCCAGCGGCCTGAAAACCTTTATTGAAGAGAAGGGCGGCATCCATCACCGGTTTAAGCGCGGCTATAAAAACGTCATCAACGAGGCCATCCGTTTGAACACGGAAGGCACCGACTGCCAGGTGGCCATTGAGACCTCCGGCCACGGCGCGCTCAAAGAAAATTACTTTTTGGACGATGGGGCTTACCTGATTGCGAAAATCCTCGTTCAGATGGCCCGGCTCAAAAAAGAAGGCAAGACCATCGACGAACTGATTGCCGACCTTCAGGAACCCCTGGAGGCCAAAGAATACCGCATGAAGATTCTGGCGGAGGACTTTCAGGCATACGGCAACCGGCTGATTGAAGCGCTCAAGGAATATGCCCAAAAGCAGCCGGGCTGGCAGATCGAGCCCAACAACTACGAAGGCATCCGGGTGAAGTTCGCCCAAGGGGATGGGGACGGCTGGTTCTTGCTGCGCTTGTCCCTGCACGACCCCATTATTCCGCTCAACATCGAGTCCAATGCCCAGGGCGGGGTCAAACACATCGCCGGCAAGCTCTACCCGTTCGTGGCGCAGTACAACGAAATCGACAGCGCCTGCCTCCAAGAAGAAGTACAGGGATAACCGGCATGGAGCAGAAAACGCCGAAGGTCAGCGTCGTTGTGCCCATGTACCGCTGTGAGGATACCCTGGAGCGCTGTGTGGACTCGGTTCTTACCCAGACCTGCCCGGACTTCGAGCTGCTGCTTATCAACGACGGGTCGCCGGACCGGGCTCCTGGAATTGCCGCCGAGTATGTGCAAAAGGACCCCCGGGTGCGCCTGCTTTCCCAGGAGAACCGTGGGGTCAGTGCCGCGCGCAACGCGGGCATCGACGCGGCGAAGGGGAAATACCTTCTCTTTGTGGACGCGGATGACCGGCTGTGCAAGGACGCGGTGGAAACCCTGCTTTCCGCCGCCAAGGGCGGGGCCCAGGTGATACACTTTGCCTACATCCGGCAAAAAGGGGCGCTGTCTCAGGTGGTACCGTCCCCGGTGAATACCGAAGGGGTGCTTGGACGGGAGGACATCCGTCAAACCGTGCTGCCCCTGCTTCTCTCCGGCTGGAGCCTCAATGCCTGCTGGAACAATTTTTATGAGACCCGGCTTTTACAGGAAAACGGCATCCGGTTCCCGGAGGGAATGGCGCTCGACGAGGATTTTGCTTTTGTCTGCGACGTGTTCGCAGCTGCTTCCTCCGCCCAGTTTCTGCAAAAGCCCCTGTATCGCTACCTGCTCAATCCCAAAAGCGCGGTGCGGCGTATGGACGAGCGGCATATCCGTGCGTCGATGGACATCCAGTTCGGCCTCTTTGACAAGCTGTATGACTGGGATGTGGATACGCCCCAAAACCGGCAGCTGGTATGGGAGAAGCTGGTGCGGGCGGCGCTGATTTTGCTCGACGGGGTGGCGGTCAACGACCGCAATCCCGACCGTAAGTCTCTCTTTTGGGCAGTGGCACTGGACGGACGGGTGCAGGATGCCCTTCACCACGCCGAGCGCTTGCCCGGCACGGGGATTTACCGTAAACAGGCAAAATTGTTGCAGAAGGGTCGAATCGGCGCGGCCTATGCACTGGTGCGCGGCGTCATCGGGGCAAAGGGCGCAAGAGATTGGATTGCCCAGCGAATTGGAAAATAATTCGGTTATCGTTTATAGAATATTCATATATCAACCAGGTTTTATGACTTGTTTTGTTCACTTTGTCATGCTATAATGCCGTAGTAATCCCACGGGGAGAATGAAAAACGCGTTCAAGGAGGAAAAAACAATATGAAAAAAGTAATCACATTGCTGTGCGTCCTTGCAATGGCCACCGCAGTTTTAACGGCATGTAATACAGAATCAGGCGGTTCCGGAACGGATGGCTCCGGTCTCAACAGCGCCGCATCCAATGTGTCTGGCACCGGGGACGGCTCGGGAACGGGTGACGGCACGGCCTCGAACGGCCAGGACAACTCCAATGGCAACGGCGGCGGTATTCTCGGCGGCGGAGAGATCTCCGGCGAAATCATCGTAGCCCCTGAGGATAAGGATCAGCCGGTCATCGGCCCGACCATCGAGCGGGTGCTGGCGGTTTCCACCCTGTATGTGGCGGTGGATAACGACTACATCTATTACATCAACGACAGCGACGAGCACATTTACCGGGTCAAGCACGACGGCTCGGGCGAGCAGAAGCTGACCGACGATAAGGTGAGCTGGATGCGGCTTACCGAAAACGGCAAGCTGGATTACGCCACCAACATCGAGTCCGGCGGCGCTTACTATACCATGAATACCGACGGCACCGGCAAGGTGGACAACAACCGCCAGCTGATCGACTATTATGTGGACGACGTCAAGGGCCCGGACGGCATGGTGTATTACTTTATGACCGAGTTTGAACAGGGCGCCACCAAGTCGGGCATTTACAAGAGAAGCGCGGGCGCGGACGAATCCACGGGTACCCTTGTTTTCGAGGGCAACATTCACTCCTTCTGCATTGTGGACAATTACATTGTCGCATCCCTCAACCGCAGCCAGTCCCAGGCGCTCTTCCGCATCAACCTGGACGGCTCCAATGCAAAGAAGATCACCGAGTATAACGGCGTTTCCCCGGTGTTAAACGGTGACTATGTCTACTTTGTCAACCAGAGCGACGGATACACCATTTACCGCATGAACAAGGCTGCCATCGAGAAATAAGAAAACAACGACGAAGGCCCGCTGCCAAAAAACAGCGGGCCTTTTTTTGCCGGCGGGAATGAAAATCGGAAAATTCGGGACAAACAGCGCAGACAGATGCTCACGGCTGGATGAAAGCGGTTTTGCAGCCCGGCAAATGCCGCGTCTGGGCGAAGTACCGGCGGTTTGCAAGGCAGGCATCGGAATCCGGCTTGCAGGCGGCGGCCTTTTCGTTGTAGGCACAGGCGGTTTGGTAATCCCCAAGCCGGTCAAAGCAGACGCAAAGCTGCAAATAGGGAATGTAATCGTAGCAGTCGGGCTGGACGAAGCCGCCCGACGCGTCGTTGCGGGTCCGGCTGGCAGCAAGGATATACCAGAAAATGGCCGTCTGGTAGCGTTCCCGGTCCAGAAAATGCTTGCCGATGTCACAGCAAAGCTCGGCCCGGGGCTCGTCGTAGGCAAAGCTGCGAAGAAGGGCCTGCAGAGCTGCGTCCGGCTTTCCAAGAGCGTAGTGGCACAGAGAAAGCTGCTTGCAGCCTTCGATCTGGTTTTCCACCCAACCCTGGTCTTCGTCGAGGAACCTGGTCAGCCTCTCGGCGGCTTCCTCGTACCGCCCATGGTAGAGAAGCTCCCGGGCAAAATAGAACTGCTGGCGTGGATCCAGGGAAACGCCTTCTTGGACCAGCTTTTCAAAGATGCGCAGGTTTCGGTCCGGGTCGCTGGGCCGGGTCTTTTGATGGGTAACGGCAATGTCGGAATAGAGCAGGCTGCCGCTGGGGGGAATGACCTCATGGACCGCTCCTTCCCACCGGTATCCGGCATGGTTGCGCAGCAGCCGCTCCCGGTAATAAGAAAAGGTGGGCTTGCCCGCTTGGTCAAACCCGGTGTGGTACTTCATCATCACCACGTCGGTCTGCGGGGAGAGGGTCTCCTTAAGCGTGAGAAAGGCGTCCCGGTCGGCGGGCAGCAGGACGTCGTCGGCGTCCAGCCACATGCAGTACTCCATGGTCGCCTTGGAGAAGGAAAAGTTGCGGGCGGCGGCAAAGTCGTCAACCCAGGGGAATTCGTACACGTTCTCGGTAAATTCCCGGGCGATTTCCCGGGTACGATCGGTGGAGCCGGTGTCCACGATGACGATTTCATCGGCCACCGGTTTGGCGCTTTCCAGGCAGCGGGCCAGAACGTCTTCCTCGTTTTTGACGATCATGCATAAGCTGACGGTAATCATCGGCAAGCCTCCCTAATGTGGCGGGGATGGATGCCGGGCGGGATGAGCGCCCGGCGGGGTTCCTTTCAGTCTATGCAAAACAGGGAAGATGGGTGCTTATTTGATGAAAAAATCAAGGAAACGGACAGAGAAAACGCCGTCCTGCAAAGAAATCCTTGCAGCCGCGCAGGGCGCATCCTTGAAACCGAAAGAAGTTATTTATTCGCTACAAAAACTTCAGGAGAAAAAGAAAGGCAGGGACGGTTTTTTAAAACCGTTCCTGCCTTTCTTTTTGTATGCTAGCTGTTTTGCTCCGCCAGCTCCTGAGGCTGTGACTCCAAAGCGGCGTCTCTTTCCTGTTCGAGCTGGATGCGCCGTCCCAGTTTCTTCATCTCCGGAACGATGAACAAAAATACAATGACCGCAGACCCGATGTCCGCCACCGGCCCGGCATAGAGCACCCCGTCGAGCCCGAAGAACAAGGGGAGAATCAAGAGCAGCGGGATCAAGAGCAGCAGCTGGCGCAGCATAGAAAGAACCGATGCTTTGAGCGGCTGCCCGGTGGCCTGAAAATAGTTGGTGGACACGATCTGAAAGCCCGCGCAGAAAATTCCGCCCAGGAAAATCCGCATACAGCGCACGGCAAAGACATTGAAGGAGTCGCTGCCGCCGCCGAAGAGCTGCAAAATCAGATGCGGGCAGGTCTGGCAGAAAACCCATCCCGCCAGAATGGCGATGGTGGAGGACACTACCGCCAGCAGATAGGTTCTGCGGATACGCACATTGTGCTGTGCCCCATAGTTAAAGCCCAGGATGGGTTGGGACCCGACACCGATGCCGATACAAACCGAGCCTAGAATCATGGCGATCTTCATGACGATCCCCATAGCGCTCAGCGCCACCTCGCCGCCTACCTCGCTTAAGTTCCCGTAATAAACCAGGGAATTGTTCATGACTACCTGCATGATGCAGGCTACCACCTGGGTAATGCCGGCGGAAGCGCCAAGCGTCACGGTTTTCCCTACCACCCGGCCCACCGGCTTCATCGCCTGGCGGTCAAACCGCATGTGTCCCCGCTTCCAGAAGTAAACAAGCAGGATGACGGCGGAGAGAATCTGGGAGGTAATGGTGGCCAGCGCCGCCCCCTTTACGCCCCAACCCAGGGTAAAGATGTAGATGGGATCCAAAATGGTGTTGAGCACCGCGCCGATTAAAATGCCGTACATGGACAGGCGGGGACTGCCGTCGGTGCGGGCCATGTTGGAAAGGGAGACGCCGAGAATGCTGAACGGGACGCCCAGCAGAATGATGGAGGTATAGTCCTTCGCATAAGGCATTACCGCCCCGGTGGCGCCGAATAAAGATAGAAGCGGCTCCAGGAAAATAAGCCCCAGCGCCATGATCCCTACTCCCACGATCACCGACAAAGTCAGCAGATTGTTTAGCGTGAGCTTTGCTTCGCCGTCCTGCTTTTCGCCCAGCTTGATGGCGGCGTAGGCGCTGCCGCCCGAGCCGATCAGGGTGGCGAAGGCCATGACGATGGTCATCACCGGGAAGGCCACCGTGGTCGCGGCGTTCCCTAGGTAACCGACTCCCTGGCCGATGAAGATCTGGTCAACGATGTTATAAATCGAGTTCACCAGACAGGATATGATAGACGGCACCGAAAAGGAAAACAGAAGCTTTCCCACCGGCTGGTATCCCAAAGGATTCCCTTTTTGCGCGACTGCGGTGTTATTCATGGGCATGCTCCTCCTGACCATAGATATAGTTGTAAGCGTTTCCCGCCATTTTCCCCAGCAGCCGCTGGGCTTCGTCGGCCTCCTGCTCGGTCATGCCGGCGGTCAAGATCCGGTTCCATTTTTGCCGGGTCTCGTAAAGATTCTCCACAGTCGGACGTGCCTCCGGTGTGGTGTACAGATGCCGGATGCGCCGGTCGGCCTCATCCACCTGACAGCGGATGAGAGAAAGCTCCTCCAGCTTCTGGATCGCCCGGGTCACCGTCCCTTTGTCGTAATACCCGGTCTTCGCCAGGTCGTACATGCTGATGCCTTCGTTTTCATAAATGCGCAGCAAAAAAAACTGCTGGCCGCACCCGATCTGGTGACGGGCTAGCTCCCGGTCGTAATACCGGTTGCCCAGGCGATAGATGATGGACGTAAATTTCGTAAAAAAGTAGGTGGACGAAGGCATACGGAATTCCTCCAATCAATTGAGCAATCAACTATTTAGAGTATAACGCCAGATGGTTGAGCTGTCAACTATTGTGAAAAAAGTAACAGCCCCGCGTGGCTGGACGCCGCCGCGGAGCTGTTGAAGCATCCTTCTTATGCGTTTTCGAGCAGCTGCAAAATCGCGCTTTTGGGACGGACCCCGACACTGGAAGCCACGGTTTCGCCGTTTTTGAGCACCACCAAGGTGGGAATGCTCATAACGCCGAACCGGTCCGCCAGCCCCGGCTGCTCGTCGATGTTGACCTTGCAGACCTTCAGTCCCGGCCGCCCCTCCTCGGCGATTTCGTCCACCGTAGGGGAGAGCATCTGACAGGGGACGCACCAGGCCGCCCAGAAGTCAATGAGTACCGTTTCCTTGGCCTGTAACACTTCTTTGTCGAAATTGGCTGTCGTCAGTTCCAAAACTGCCATACAAAAAACCTCCTGATTTTCATTTACTAGAGTGGGATGGGGAATAAGCGCCGTTTAAATGAACCGAAGCCGTTTACCTAGACACCGTCGAGCTGTTTTACGGGGAACCGGTTGCTCTCGTCAGCGAAACATCACCCGGTCAGGCGCAGGGAGGAGCTGTCCCGCCGTCCTCCCGGTGAAAAATTCGCCGGTCGATATGGCCGATGGTGATTTCTTCGAGCGTTTCTCTGCACCTGGCGTCCAGCCTTGCGAAAATGTCGTCCATGATTCCCCCCATGCCCGAAGCCACCAGACATTTCTTATCGGCGTCTCCGCTGTGCCACGAGGCGCTGACAAAGGAAAGATCCAGCGCGTCGGCCACCTGCCGCAGGGTAACGCCGTCCGGGGAAAGGAGAAATTGATAGCCCCCGTCCGCTCCTTCCTTGGTGTGTACCAGCCCCGCCTTTTTTAGCCGGGCCATCACCCGCCTTACCCGGGCGGGATGAGTGCAGATGTTTTGCGCCAAGGTCTCGCTGGACAGGGTGGACGCTTTGTGGTTGAGAAAGACCAGGGCGTGGACCGCCACGCAGAAATCGCTGTTCACAAAAGGACCTCCTTGGAGTTCGGTTCGCCGTCTTTGTCTCCTTCCTGCAGCGCCGAAGGAGACAAGCAGGAACTGTAAAGATATTGAGTACAGTTTCTATCTGTAATTATATAAGTAACAGATTGGCTTGTCAAGAGGAAATTTTCATACATCCGCAGGGAGAGAAATTGGTATTTTGCTGGAAAAAAGCTTTACGAAGAATGGCCAAATAGAGTATAATACATTTATCTATACAAAGCCGGCCCCGCCATTGGAAGGACACACAGGGGTTGGATGGATAAAACCGGAAAGACAGAAACGGAGGGCGAATCGATGGGTATTATCAAAGCTGCAATCCATGCCGTGGGCGGCGCGCTGGCCGACCAGTGGCTGGAGGTTCTCGAACCGGATGAAATGGACGATTCCACCGTCTTTACCCGCGGGGTCACGGTGCGCAAGAACGACAAGCGGGGGCAAAACCGCAAGGGTACGGCGGACACCGTTTCCAACGGCTCCATTGTGCACGTCTATCCCAACCAGTTCATGCTGCTGGTGGACGGGGGCAAGGTGGTGGATTTCACCGCCGAGGAAGGCTATTACCAGGTGGACAATTCCTCCATGCCTTCCTTGTTCAGCGGCTCGTTTGGGGACGCGCTCAAGGATTCCTTTGACCGCATCCGCTTCGGCGGCGTCAACCCCACCGCGCAGAAGGTCTATTACATCAACCTGCAGGAGATCAAGGGCATCCGGTTTGGTACCCGTTCGCCCATCAATTACTTTGACACCTTCTATAACGCGGAGCTTTTCCTGCGGGCCCACGGCACCTATTCCGTCAAAATCACCGATCCGCTTCGATTTTACGCCGAGGCTATCCCCCGCAACAAGGACCGGGTGAAGATCGACGACATCAACGAGCAGTATCTCGCCGAATTTTTGGAGGCCCTCCAGTCCGCCATCAACCAGATGTCGGTGGACGGGGTGCGCATTTCCTTTGTTTCCTCTAAAGGGCGGGAGCTGAGCAAATACATGTCCGCCATTCTCGACGAGGACTGGAACCGGATGCGCGGAATGGAAATTCAGTCGGTGGGCATCGCCAGCATTTCCTATGACGAGGAGTCTCAGAAGCTTATCAACATGCGAAACCAGGGCGCCATGCTGGGCGACCCTACTGTGCGGGAAGGTTATGTCCAGGGTTCCATTGCCCGAGGTCTGGAAGCCGCCGGCTCCAATGCCAACGGAAGCATGGCGGGCTTTATGGGCATGGGTGTGGGCATGCAGGGAGCCGGCGGCTTTATGGGCGCCGCGTCCCAGACGAACCTGCAGCAGATGCAGGCCCAGCAGGCCGCACAGCAGGCGGCCAAGGAAACGGCGGTCAACGGATGGACCTGCTCCTGCGGGGCGAAAAACACGGGAAAATTCTGTTCCCAGTGCGGCAAGCCGAAGCCGGAGCGGGACGAATGGGTATGCGCCTGCGGCGTGAAAAACACAGGAAAATTCTGTTCGGAATGCGGCAAACCCCGCCCGATGAGCGGGAAATTCCGCTGTGATAAATGCGGCTATGAGCCGGACCCCAGCAAACCGCTCCCTAAGTTCTGCCCGGAATGCGGCGACCCCTTCAATGAGGAAGACCGGGCGTAACCATTCGTCATTTGGCTCCATAAGGAGGATCATTCATGCCATCGGTTACCTATAAATGCCCCAACTGCGATGCGCCTCTTTTGTTTACGCCCGGTACCCAGGGCTTCTACTGTGACTTCTGCAAAAGCGCCTTTACCAAAGAGGAGCTGGACAGCAAGGCGGGCACCGAGACCCAGTCGGAAACCACCGCCCCAAAGGAAGAAGGGGGCCACGCGGTCTGCTATTCCTGCCCCAGCTGCGGCGCCCAGATCGTCACCGATGAAACCACCGCCGCAACCACTTGCTACTACTGCCACAATCCCGTCATCCTGTCGGGAAGGCTTCAGGGGGAGATGGAGCCGGACCTGGTGATTCCCTTTTCCATTGAAAGGGAAGAGGCCCAGGAGAGCTTCTCCAAGTGGCTCAAAAAGAAATGGTTCATTCCCACTGCGTTTCGGCAGGAGAGCCGGGTGGAGGAGCTTCGCGGCGTTTACTTCCCTTACTGGCTGGCGGACTGCAAGGTAGAAGGCGAGCTTCATGCCAACGCCACCAAGGTGAGCAGCTGGCGGGCGGGGGATTACGTGTATACGAAAACCCAGCGTTTCGCGGTGCGCCGGGCGGGATCGGTGCTGTTTGACAATCTGGTGAAAAACGCGCTCCAAAAGGCCAACCGGCAGCTGATCGAAGGGGTCCAGCCCTTTGAGATCGGAAAAACGCAGGTGTTTTCCCTGCCGTATCTCGCCGGGTTTCAGGCACAGGCGCGGGACATTGACGCCGCGCAGGTGATGCCCGAGATTGAAAGTGAAGCCAGGGAAGGGGCGCAGGCTTTGATGCGGGACACCATCGTGGGATATACCACGGTGCAGACCGTGTCCAATTCCCTGCACCTGACCGATTCGCGTATGCGTTACGCGCTGTTCCCGGTCTGGACCTTGACCTATCGCAGCGCAAAAGGGGAACTTTATTACTATGCCCTCAACGGGCAGACGGGAAATGTGTGCGGCAAGCTGCCGATTTCCTATGCAAAGCTGGGCATTCTCCTGGCCGCGGTGGCGGTACCGGTGTTTCTGCTCGGGCTGTTGGGAGGGCTTTGGCTATGAAGAAAGGGGTATTCCGCGCTTCTCTGTTGCTGATGCTTCTTCTTGCTCTGCTTCCCTGTATGTCTGCTCTGGGAGCGGACGACCGACAGCGGGTCTTTGACGAGGCCGGGCTTCTGACCTCGTCCCAGGTAAACGCGCTTGAGCAGCGCATCGCCGAAATCAGCGGCGACATCGACATGGATCTGGCCGTCGTCACCACCGATACCAATCCCAAATCGGCTGAGGATTATGCGGATGAATTTTATTATGACCATGGCATCGGCTTCGGTGCCGATCAACGCGGCGCGCTGTTATTGATTGACATGGACAACCGGGAATACTACATTTATACCCAGGGCGCCATGATCAACGTGGTCACAGACCGCCGCCTAAACGACCTGCGCGCGCAGGTGAAGGACCGGCTGTCCGCCCAGGATTATGCGGGCGCGGCAGATGTGTTTTTAACCCGGATACACGGCTACGCCGCGGGCGGGAAAGAATCCCGCTCCAATCCGGTAAGCCCGATGCGCCTTGTGATTTATACGGTTTGCGGCTTGGGTGTGGGTGCGATCGTCTGCCTGATTGTCCTGGCAAAGTATCGGTTTCATGGCAAAGGGTACCGGTATCCCTTCCGGGAAAACGGCACTCTGCGCCTTACCGGGAAAGAAGACGTCTTCCTCAACGAAACCATCAACCGGCGGTATTCTCCGCCGCCCCCGCCTCCTTCCTCGGGCGGCGGGTCTGGCGGGGGAAGGAGTACGACCCACACCGCCAGCAGCGGCCGCAGTCATGGCGGCGGAGGCGGAAAGTTTTAGAATACCGCCGCTCATCCAGAGCAAAAGGAAGGCCGGGAACCATTTGGTTCCCGGCCTTCTCGGCGTCGTTTGTGTTCGAACTAGGAATGGGATTCTCCCAGGCAGCCGGCTAGAATATCCATGGCTTTCTCCACCAGCGTTCGGGGACAGGCCAGATTGATGCGCACAAAGCCTTCGCCGTTTGCCACGAATTCGTCCCCAAACTCGATAAAGAGCCCCGCCCTGGAAATGCACTCCTTGAGCTGCCGGTCGGTGAGACCAAAACCGCGCAGGTCAATCCAGGCAAGATAAGTCCCCTGACCGATGGAAAATCTCGCTTTGGGCAGATCGTCGCGCAAACGCCGTTTGACCAGGGCAAAATTTTCGTCCACATATTCGTTCATCTGCGCCACCCAATCGTCGCACTGCGTGTACGCTGCCTTGCAGGCGGCGATGGACAGCGGGTTTGGAAACCCGCAGGCCTGCATGCCCCGCCATTCCCTGGCGAGGGCTTTGTCCGCCACCACCAGGTTTGCCAGCTGGTTGCCCGCCAAGTTAAAGGTCTTGCTGGGAGAGGTGCAGGTGATGATCCGTGTTTCCTCGGGGTAGAGCTTTGCCAAGGGAATGTGGGTTTCCCCTTTGCGCACAATGTCGCTGTGGATTTCATCGCATACCATGAACACCCCGTTTGCAAAGCACAGCTGGGCCACCCGCCGCAGCTCCTCCTCCCGCCAGACCCGGCCGGTGGGATTGTGGGGGCTGCAAAAGAAGAAAAGGGTGTTGCGCGGGTCCTTTGCCTTTCGCTCCAAGTCCTCATAGTCGATGGTATAGGTCCCGTCTTCGTAGAGAAGGGGAGAGTAGACCGGAGTGCGGCCGAAGCGCTTGATGGTGTCGTCAAAGGGGTGATAGGCCGGGGTGTTGAGAAGGACGCCGTCGCCGGGCTTCGTCAGCCGCTCCACCGCCGTATGCATGGCGCTTGCCACCCCAGAGCTGAACACAATGCTATCCGCATCCACCCGCCAGCCGTGCCGCCGCCAAAGCCACCCGGTCACAATCTCAAAATACCCCGGATCCAGCAGCATGCTGTACCCCAAAATCCGCCGGTCCAGCCGCTCTCTCATGGCGTCGAGCACCGGTTGCGGGCAGGCGAAATCCATGTCCGCCACCCACATGGGCAGGTATTCGTCCGGAAGATACGGGTTCATCATCGGGCCGCCGTCGTATTTAAGGCTGTCGGTTCCCTTGCGGTCGATAATTTCGTCAAAGTTAACCATGAACGTGTTTGCTCCTTTCCCACGCCTTTTCAATAGAGATTAGTCCCACCAGAAGTACCATACGGTGGATTTGGTCAGAGAATCGGCCAGCTTTCCCACGCTGCCGTCCTCTTCACACTGCTCCACCCGGTCCGGGCAAAAGGCGTACTGCTCCAGCGCAAGTTCCTGGGCGGCATTTGGGTCCGCCACCGGCGCAGGCAGCAGGAACTCCAGCTCGTCGTGGCTGATACAGGCAGGGACCGCCCCGAAATGTTCCTGCCACCGTTTGGCTACCGCCATCAGCGCGGGCGTGTCGGGGCAGTCGTTCCAGTTGCCCATGGGCAGCCAGGCGAACACCTGCCAGGCCTTGTCGGTGGGGACCTTTGCCAGAATCACCTCATCCGTGAAAGAAGTCTCGTAATTCCAATAGGCGGAAAACCGGTCGTTTGGTTCGCCCCCGGTCCTCTCACCGAGCACGTCGTCCCAGGAAAATCCGTCCTCCTGGGCCTCCTCCCGGCGCTGCGTCTCCCATTCCCCTAGGCAGTCCTTTCCTTCGGGCAGAGCTTCGCTTAAAAGCCGGGCCCGATAGGCACGCACAGCGGACAGCGTAAAGTCCGGCTCGTTTTCCTCGTCCGCGTTCATAACCAGGCATTCCATCAGCGTATCGTCCACCTTCACGAGCACCGGGGTAAACCCTTCCCGCAGCCCCTCCTGCCGGGCATCCTCATAGGCAGCCAGGAGCGGGTCATCGTCCTCCATGGGGGCGAACACCTTGCAAGGGCAGTCGAAATACCGCATCATCTCTTTGGCAAGAGCACTGGGTTGATAGTCGGTCATTGGGTTCCATCCTTTCTAAGTACATCCGGTTTTGCACGGCAGCGCACAGGGAAGCGGCGCCGCTATTCCGATCCGGGCTTTCCCAAAATCTCGTCTTTTGCTGGAAGAACATCACAGACGGTAAGCCGTCCATCCGCTGCAGTAAAATGCACCTCTACCCCGGCGAACTCCATTTTGTATATCCGCCCGGGTGTATCCTGATAGCCGGGACGTGGGTCTTGGGCCAGCACGTGTAACAGGGCATCCCGGCGGCTCGGGTGAACGCGTTCGAGCAGCTCGGGCGGGACATCCACCTGCAGCACATCTTCTTTGGAAGAAAAGGCAAAGCCGCCTGTGGCCTGGGGATGGGCGTCGGTGTAGGCGAGGTAAGGCTTGATGTCGAAGATGGGGGTGCCGTCCATCAAATCCGCGCCCAACACGTGCAGCACAGGGCCCAGCTTTCTGTCTATCGCGATTTCCCGAAGCTGTACCGAAGACAAGCCGATGGGGTTGGGCCGGAAGGGCGAACGGGTGGCGAATACGCCCATGCGCGTGTTGCCGCCCAGGCGGGGCGGACGCACGGTGGGAGACCAGCCGTCCCGCACCGCTGCGGAAAACTGCCACAGCAGCCAAATGTGGGAATACCCCTCCAGGCCGCGCAGGGCGTCGGGATTGCGGTAGTCCGGCTCAAATACGATGGTGGACGCCAGAGCGTCAACCAAACCGCTTTGGCGGGGAATGCCGAATTTCGAGGGGAAATCGCTGTGAATGTGGGCGATGACTCGCATCTCAACCGGTTGCAGCATTGTTTCACCTCCAATTTCATCGATATCTTTCAGTATAAAAGGAGAGTAGGCGGCGGTCAAGCCCGGGTACGTATAGAGCCTCAAGCTCGTTCCAATGGGACAAACAAAGAATTTCCTCACGGAAAAGGCACATTGTTTGTTGAAAAAGCGCGAAAAATGTGCTATGTTGAAATCAAAGAACATAAGAAAAAGGAGAGAATGATGTGAAAAAGTTTATCGAAGAGTTTAAAACCTTTGCTTTGCGCGGCAACATGATGGATATGGCGGTCGGTATTCTCATCGGCGGCGCTTTTTCCGGAATCGTTACGTCCTTGACCGATAATTTTATCACGCCGGTTTTGAAGTTCATTACCGGAGCGGAAACCTACAATTTGCAGGATGTGGCGGGCTTCGCCTCGTCGTTTGTGTCTGCTCTGGTGAATTTCTTTATTATGGCGCTGGTGCTCTTCTGCCTGCTCAAAGTCATCAATAAGCTTTTGAAGCTGGGCCGGAAAAAGGAAGAGGCTGCGGCACCGGTCACCAAAAAGTGTCCGTATTGCATGAGCGAAATTGCCATCGAAGCGACGCGCTGCCCTCACTGCACGTCTAAACTGCAGATGGAAGTGGAGAAAGAGTAAGCCGGTTTTGGCGGTTGAAAGAAAGAGCCCGGTCATTTGACCGGGCTCTCTTTCTTTACTTATAGACATAATCCATTGTCATAGCTTACGCGTGCCGAGCCGGCTTGACTTTTATCAGGTTTCCGGGATAAACGCAGCGATATCTTCCAGCTTGCAGTCCAAAGCAATGCAGATTTTATTCAAAGTTTTGGTCTCCACATTTTCGTTGGCTTTCAGCCGCCTGATGGTTTTGCTGTCGATCCCGCATTTTTCGCGCAGCTAATAAGTGGAAACGTTCTTTTCCTTCATAACATCCCACAGCTTATTAAAAACGATCATATGACACTCCCACCTTGACATTTGCTATTAAGGGGATATAATCCCCATCTGCGCTTGTCAGAGGCATCCTGCAATCCGACTGCGTCCAGCGTTACGCTGGTGCATGGATTGCACCAAAAGTCGAACCGATCTGTTATTCCAATAAAAAGTCTGCACTTACGCAAAATAGTTCCGAAAAAGCTTTCAGTTCAATATCGGTAACATATCTCTCGCCATTTTCAATTCTCTTGATTGCGGTCTTATCCATGTCAATCCCTTTTATCTGCATTTTTTCCGCAAGCAATCTCTGTGATGTTTTTTCGGGTAAATTTTTTCTCAATGCAGCGATCTTTTTACCACACAAATTCGGGTGCCGTCACTTGCTTTGTGCTTAAACATGCCATTCTCCGTATCATCCATATGAGTATTTGCAAGTACAAAAAATCACGCACTTATTACCATGCGCGATTTTTCCGAGAGGATTTGCCTCGGTGCGTCGATAGCACTCAAATCCAAATTATTTTCTATATTTCAGCCTGTCTGTTTCAGACAACACGATTTCGCCTTTTTCCGACTCGAATTCCTCGATGCAATTCTGTGCAAGGTATTCCAATTGTGCATTTAAAGAGCGATGATTCTTCTTTGCAATATAAGTGATTTTTAAAAGCATATCCTCTGTAAAACGAATCCCCGTTTGAATTTTCTCAGTAGCCACAAAAACACCTCATTATCAATATGATAACATTTTAATGGCTATTAACTTGCGCTGATACAAACACTATGTTATCATATGCGAGGATATTCTATTTATACGAAAGAAAAGATAGGAAATGAATAGATGATTCTTGATGTAACGGGAATTCCTCTCACACCTGGGAATAACGGAGACGATTGCCTTGGTAACGGTGAGCATACCGATGAAAATGGGCTTCCCATCGAATGCTGTTGCGACGAATGCGACTATTATTTGGAGTGCTTTCCTGCGTTTATCAAAGAAGAGCACAAGATTGATATTGTTGATTAGCCCTGCATCCTTGGCCGATGTGCAAAAAAACATCAAAAGCGAGGGATCAAACGAGACGCTGTGTATTTGCGGGTATAAAAAACAAATCGCGCACTTGTCTGAGTGCGCGATTTGTCTGCGACGACTTGGTGCGGGTAACAGGGGTCGAACCTGCACGCCTTACGGCACAGGATCCTAAATCCTGCGCGTCTGCCAATTCCGCCATACCCGCCGATTGATAAGGAGACTGCTTTGGCAGCCTCCTTATTTTACCGGATTTTCCGCGAGAACGCAAGGGTGAAATCAGGCTTTGTTGTATACTTCCAAAAGAAGCATGGTTAGGTTGGTCTCTCCGGTGTTGTAAAGTGCGTGGGTGCCGTAGGGCGGATTGACGATGATATCGCCCACTGTGACCTCCCTCTTTTCCCCATTGACTTCGGAAATCCCGCTGCCCTCCAGGATGATGTACAGCTCCTGGTCGTTGCCATGGGTGTGCAGCCCTACGCCGGAACCGGGCGGATAGGTGGAGAAGCGGACAAAGCGGATGGGCACCTCAAAGTCCGACTCTTCGAAAACAAAACCGGAAAGGCTCTTTGCCTGGCTTCCGTGCGAGTGGTTCCATTTCCGGTCGCATTCCAAGAAGTTGCGTACCAGCATGGGCAAAACCCCCTTTTTCTCTTTCTGTCCTTATTCTACTCGCTTGCCCCCAAAATTACAAGGAAAACCAATGCCCGGCGGTTGACAAGCGGGGAAAATTCCTCCATAATGAAAGGCAAATCAAAATTTGGGGGTGTCGGTTATGCAGCGCGCAATCGAACTGTTCGATTCCACCTTGCGCGACGGTGCGCAGGGAGAAGGAATCTCCCTGTCGGTGGAGGATAAGCTGGCGATTACCAGGTTGTTGGATTCCTTGGGGGTCGCCTACATTGAAGCGGGCAACCCGGCCTCCAATCCAAAGGACATGGAATATTTCCAGCAGATTGAGAAAATGACGTTTGCCCACGCGACCATTGTCGCCTTCGGTTCCACCCGGCGAAAAGGGATAAAAGCGGCGCAGGACGCGAACGTGCAGGCTCTTTTGCAGGCAAACGCGCCGGTGTGCTGCATTTTCGGAAAGAGCTGGAAGCTGCATGTGACGGAAATCCTGGGGACCACCCCTCAGGAAAACTTCGCCATGATCGGGGATACGGTTCGTTACCTCAAGGAGCATGGAAAACGGGTCTTTTTTGACGCGGAGCATTTCTTCGACGGCTACAAGGACGACCCGGCGTTCGCCTTGGCAGCGTTGCAGGCAGCGGCGGACGCGGGCGCAGAACGCTTGATTTTGTGCGACACCAACGGCGGAACCTTCCCTGACGAGATCGGGAAAATCACCGGCGAGGTGGCGAAGCGGTTCCCAGAAGGGACGGTAGGGATTCACTGCCACAACGACTGCGGCATGGCGGTCGCGGGAACGGTGGCCGCGGTGCAGGCGGGAGCCGGGCAGGTGCAGGGCACCTGGCTTGGCTTTGGCGAGCGGTGCGGCAATGCGAACCTTTCCACCATTGCGGCCAATTTGCAGCTCAAGCGGGGAATCCTGTGCATCCCGCCGGAGAACCTGATGAGCCTAACGCCGGTTTCCAGGGAAATCGCGGAAATCGCCAACGTGCGCATTCCCCATACCCAGCCATTTATCGGCGCTTCCGCCTTTGCCCATAAGGCGGGGATGCACGCGGACGGGGTGCTGAAATTATCCCGGTCCTTTGAGCAGGTAAGCCCGGAATCGGTGGGCAACGAGCGGCGGTTCCTCATGTCTGAGCAGACGGGGCGGGCGGCTGTTTTGCAGCGGGTGCAGCGGGTCTGCCCGGAGCTTACCAGGGAATCACGAGAGACCCAGGTGATTCTCGACCGGTTAAAGCAGCTCGAGCACGACGGCTATCAGTTTGAAGGGGCGGAGCCCAGCTTTGAACTGGTGGTGCGCAAGGCGCTGGGAATGTATGAGCCCTTCTTTGAGCTGGTCAGCTATAAGGTGCTCGACGAGGAGCCCAGGGACGACACCGGCAATTCCGCCACCGCCACCATCAAAATCCGGGTGGGCGGCGAGCTTTGCATCGCGGCGGCGGAAGGGGACGGCCCGGTTCACGCACTGGACCTGGCGCTGCGGGAGGCGCTGGCCCATTTCTACCGGTCCATGGGCCGATGCCGGCTGATTGACTATAAGGTGCGCGTGATGGACTCTAAGCAGGCCACCGCCGCCAACGTCCGGGTCCTCATCACCTCCACCGACGGCAAGGACGTGTGGACCACGGTAGGCGTTTCCACCGACGTTATTCAGGCAAGCTGGCTTGCCCTGGTGGATTCCTTCGAATATCGATTGACCCGGGACCATGCGGCGCGATAAAAGCGGCAGGACCGGTTTATACTAAGCATAGGAAGCAAGGCCGCCGGATGTGCGGCCTATAAAAAAGGATGTCCCACAGAATAGGAGAACAGCATGTTTGTAGACAGCGCAAAAATTACCGTACGCGCCGGCGACGGAGGAAACGGGTGCGTTTCCTTCCGCCGGGAGAAATACATCGCCGCAGGCGGGCCGGACGGCGGGGACGGCGGCAAGGGGGGCGACATTGTCTTCCAGGTGGACGACAATCTCACCACCCTGTCCGATTTCCGGTACAAACGCAAGTATACCGCCCAGACGGGCGAGGCGGGGCGTGCGAACCGCTGCTTCGGCAAAAGGGGAGAGGACACCGTCATCCGGGTCCCGCGTGGTACCGTCGTGCGGGACGCGCAGACGGGAAGGCTGCTTGCGGACCTGTCCGACGACGAACCGGTGGTCATTGCCAAGGGCGGCCGAGGCGGCTGGGGAAACACTCATTTCGCCACCGCTACCCGGCAGGTGCCCCGCTTTGCAAAACCGGGGACGCCGGGGGAAAGCATGGAACTCAAGCTGGAGCTCAAGCTCCTGGCCGATGTGGGGCTGGTGGGCTTTCCAAACGTGGGGAAATCCACCCTGATTTCGGTGGTCAGCGAAGCAAAGCCCGTGATTGCCGACTATCATTTTACCACTCTGACCCCGGTGCTGGGTGTGGTGCGCATCGCTGAGGGCGTTTCCTTCGTCATGGCGGACATCCCGGGTATCATCGAGGGAGCCAGTGAAGGCGTGGGCCTGGGGCATGAGTTTTTGCGCCACATCGACCGCTGCCGGCTGCTGGTTCATATTGTGGACGTGGCGGGGAGCGAAGGCCGGGATCCCATTGCGGATTTTGAGGCCATCAACAAGGAGCTTGCCGCCTATAGTGAAGAGCTGGCAGGCCGCCCCATGCTGGTAGCTGGGAACAAGTGCGACCTTGCAAGCGACGAGCAGGTGGCCAAATTTGAAGCCTATGTCAAAGAAAAGGGGTATTCGTTTTTCCCCATTATGGCGGCCATCCATTATGGAGTGGACCCGCTTATCAAAAAGATTACCGAGGAGCTTTCCAAGCTGCCCCCCATCGTTACCTACGAGCCGGAGCCTGCGCCTCAGGAAGAGTTTGAAAAGGGCGGCCGCCCCTTCACCATCCGCCATCAGGACGGGGTCTGGTTTGTGGAGGGCGAATGGCTGTTGAAGGTTATGTCCGGGGTGAACTTCGATGATTATGAATCCATGCAGTATTTTCAGCGTGTCTTAATCCAAAGTGGAATCATTGAAGCGCTTCGAAAGGAAGGCATCCAGGAGGGGGATACCGTGTGTATCTACGATCTGGAGTTTGACTTTGTCAACTAAGGAAGGGGAAGGAAAGGGAATGCAGCAGTTTTTCCCCTTTGCAGGAGATTTGAAAACCATTAGCCCGCTGTCTCTGGCCTATGTGGGCGACGGGGTTTATGAGCTGATGATCCGGCAGCGGCTGATCGGAGCGGGAAACTGCCCGCCCAAAAAGCTGCACACGGCGGCGGTGGCTCTGGCGAAGGCACCTGCCCAGGCTTCTGCCGCCGCCCGGATTCTTCCCCTGCTCACCGAAGAGGAGCAGGCCGTTTTCCGCCGGGGGCGCAACGCCCACCCTGCCAGGCGGGTGCCGCAGAACGCGTCGGTGGAGGAATACCACCAGGCGACGGCCCTGGAATGCCTGTTCGGCTGGCTCTACCTGAAAGGGGACGGCGAACGGCTTCGGGTACTCTTTGAAGAAGCCGTGAAAGAAGAGGCATAGACATAAGAAAAGAAGGAGGCCTTCTAGCCTCCTTCTTTTCTTATGTTATCCCTTTGCGCTGTGAACCCATGTTGAGGTATATACACCCACACTGGAATGGCAGGTGAACCGATTGCTCATTTCGGTTGTACAGTTTCCTTCAAAATAGCTGACTCCTACCACAAATTCGTAGTCCCATGTTTCCCAGCCGTCGCGATTCAAAATGTCATATACGTTGGAGCCGCCGTTCCAATCTTCATCCAGATTGGGGACATCGGGAAAAACATAACCGAAAATTTCCGGCTTGAGATCGACGCGGATCATGTAGTATCCTTTTTCTCCGCCGGGAAAGCTGCTCGTAAAGGTGTTTTCTCCTGTGCGTGTCAACGTTATGGGAATCCAGCTATACAAATAGGTGTTATTGCTGTCAACTGCAGAATAAGCGTTCCATTTAAACATCTCTCTTATCGATTGTTTTACAGCGGGATTTTCCCCAATATAGACGTAGCTCACCTGTACACAGTCGTCCACGGGCACCGAGGCATCAATACCGTTTACCGTCAAATTGATATGAATCCGGTTACCCCAGTGAAGATACTGATAATAGAAATTCTGGTTATAATGGAAGAAGACCGATACGCTCCCGCAGACCAGCACCACCGCCATAATCAGAGACAGCACCCGGTTGCGCAGCTTCTGGAAGGGTCGTTTCTTTTTGATGTTTTGGGCTGGGTCTGGCAGCTCATACTCCTTTGCCTGCATGGCGTCGAGTATCTGCCGGCAGGGCTCGCACCCGCGCACATGCTCCTCCACAGCTCGCTGACTTTCTGCGCTGCAAAGGCCGTCCACATAGCTTGGCAGTAAATCCTGAATGATGTTGCATGGATAACTCATTCGTTTATACCCTCCTTCAGATGAGCCTGAATTTTCAGTTTCGCCCGGTAAAAGGTGGTCCGAGCCCAGTTTTCACTTTTGCCGAACAGTTCCCCAATCTGCGCAAATTTTAGATTGCCGAAAAGACGCAGATTCGCCACTTCATTGTAAGGCTGCTCGAGCCGGTGAATGGCCCGGTAGATTTCCATGGCCCCTTGTGCCGCCAGAAACGCTTCGTCCACAACAAAGGGGGAAAGGAGCTCGTCCTTCGGAAAGGCTACTTCTGCATGCCGTTTCTTTTTGCGCAGGTATTTATAAAACTGATGCTTTGCAATTTGACACAGCCACACATACAGAGTGCACTCTCCGCGAAACCGGTCGATGGATACCACCGCCTGATAAAAGGTCTCCTGGGTCAGGTCTTCGGCCAGCGCGGCGTTTTTGGTCAAGGAAACCAGATAGTGGTAGACTTGCGGATAGTATTGCTGCGCGATGTCATCCATCTGTCCCATCCTATTCCCCCCTTTTCCGATGATAAGTACCCAAAAGATGCGCAATGTCACAAATGAATTGTTTTGTGAGCAGATATCACAGCAATGAAAATGCCCAGACCAGATCGTTTGATTGACCACGGTCCGGGCAATCTTCTTTTATCCTCACGACGAGGATTGAATTTAGATGCCAACGCTCAGGTAGGCGCTAAGATGCATCACATCCTGAGTCCGGCAGGTGACGGAAGACTGCATCTGAAGCGGGAATCCATACGCTTGGCTTTGAACGGTAAGGTCAAAGTCCAGATCCCAGAGGTCCCAGGATTCCAGGTTATAGATGGGATAGGTCCCTCCGACTTCATAGGCGCTGAAATCCCGGCCGGGGAACAGTTGGTCATAGAGTTCATGCTTTACCCGCAAATCCAAAAGGTAATACCCCTTCTGTCCGCCCGGAAGGCTGGCGGTTAAGGTGCTTCCCTGGTCGGTGCGTTCCCAGGATAAGGGGGTCCCGCCGCTGAAGTCAGAGAATTCTTGGGAGAAAAGAGAATACGAGTACAGCATGCTCGCTACCTCTCTGAAGCTTGTCTGGTCCTCGCCCGCATAATAGGCGTTAGTTTGGATATAGTCTTCAATGGGAAAAGAGGGGTCCAAGTTATGGAGATGGATGTTCACAAAGATCCGGTCGCCTCGGTAGAGATACCGATAATACAGGTTCGGCTGATAGGCAAAGGCGACGGCAACCACAGCGAAAACCAGAACCACCGCCATAATCGATGCGAGAATCCGGTTGCGCCGCCTCTTGGGTGACGTTTTCTCCCTGGCCGCAGGCGACCGGTCGGTAATCTCGACCTCGTTTGCCTCCATGGCGTCGAGGAACTCGCGGCATTCCCCGCAGCCGCGCACATGTTTCTCCACCGTCTGGCGCTCCTCTTCGCTGCAAAGCCCCTCCACATACTCGGTCAGCAGATTCTGTACCTGTTTGCAATCCGGCATCATCAAAATTTCCCTCCCTTGTTTTCTGAGCGCCGGCCTTATTCAAAACCGGGCGCTGGTTTTCTTCTTCTGTGCATGGCCTCCATGTTCCGAAATTCCCGCTGATTCCCCTGTCGGAGGGGACATCCAAACCTAGTGGAGCGCCCTCTTGCCGAGCCTTATAACTTGCCGTACAGGCAAGAGCGCTGGGCAGGGAAGAGCGGGCTGTCGTAACCGCAGCATGACCGGATTTTCACAAACGGTTCGCCTATCTGGCGCGGGAGGCAGCCAGTTTTGCCGCTAAAAAACGGGAATTTGTATCACAACAGAAAGCCCGGACTACCGTCCTTTTTCAAGGCGGCTGTCCGGGCTTCTGTCTATTGCAATTCCTGCGGGGGATCTTCCTCGCCGCCCTCCGGCGCGCTGGCCACGGGCAAAGTAATGATGACGTCGGTGCCGGAGCTCTCCACCGACCGGAGCTCCAGACTGCCGCCGTGCATACGGATGATTTCATCCGCCACCGCTAAGCCGATTCCCGAACCGCGGCGGGTGTGGTTTGCTTTGTAGAACTTCTCCTTTACCTTGGATAAGTCTTCTGCGGAAATGCCGCAGCCGGTGTCGCTGATGACGACGCGGATTTCCCCGTCGCCTTCCTCCGCTTCCACCCGGACCCGGCCTCCTGCGTCAGAATATTTGAAAGCATTGTCCAGAATGTTGACAAACACCTGCTTGAGCCGGTTACGGTCGCCCATTACAACCGGAAGCAGCTCTGGCTCGTAATAGATGAGCTCGATGTTTTCCCGTTTGGACCGTTCCTGGAACATGAACACCGCTTCGCCCAACTCAGCAAGAATGTCGATTTTCTCCATCTTCATGGTCAGCCGTCCGCTTTGCAGCCTGGAAAAATCCAAAAGCTCCTCCACGATTCCGGACAGCCGCTCCGATTCGCCGATGATGACATCCATGCCCTTCTCCATCATTTCCCGGTCCTTGACCGGATCGAGAGCCATCAGCGTCTCGCCCCAGCCCTTGATGGCGGTCAGGGGAGTACGCAGCTCGTGGGAAACGGAGGAGATGAAGTCGTTCTTCATTTTCTCGGTGGTACCCAGCTCTCCCGCCATGTAGTTGATGGTGTCACACAGGTCACCGATTTCATCGTTATACTTTTTCTCCAAACGGGCGTCAAAATCGCCCAGGGCGATTTTGCGGGCCGTTACACCGATTTCCTTGACTGGAATGACAATGGAATTGATAAAATAAGACCCGGACATGATGACAAACAGGATCACCGCAATTCCGATCACCAGCAGCACCGAAACAATGATGAAAATCTGCCGGTCCGCCCCGGAAAGGGACACCACCAGCCGCACAGCGCCCGTCATTTCCTCGGCGTTGGTCAGGATATAGGTATACGCCATGACGTTTTCTCCGCTGGAGAGGTGATAGGAGGCAACCCCGATGCGCTGCCCCGACTTTACGCCCAGCGCCATGTCGTAGTCCGGCCGTTCCGTCAGCTCCGGGGTAAAGCCGGCGGAGGAAAGGATAAAGTCGCCGTTTTGGTCAAAGACCTGCAGCTCCACCTGCTCTTTGAGGCTGAAATTTTCCACGGCGTTGATGGAGCGGGACGCGAATTCCGATTGGCTTTGGTTGGCGTACCTCGAAAAGCTTTCCTGAGTGGTGGTCATGATGTTCCCCAGCTGCCAGCGGATGCCGCTGTAATAATAGTCCTGCACAATAAAGGCCATGGCCAGCTCAATGACGATCAGAATGGCCAGGATCAACCCTAGGCTGTTAAAAAGCCATCGCTGGGTGATCCCCTTGGAAGACATGTGTTCCACGCCCGGCAACGATAATTTCTTTCGCATGGTTACGCCTGCCATTTATATCCCAAGCCCCAGACAGTAATGATGTGCTTGGGGGCCGATGGCTCCTCCTCGATCTTCATTCGCAGCCGCCGCACATTGACGTCTACGATTTTTTCTTCGCCGAAGTACCCTTCGCCCCAGACCTTGTTGAGAATATCCGTGCGCCCCAGTGCTTTGCCCGGATTGGTCATGAAGCACTCCATGAACTGGTATTCCACATGGGTTAATTCGATCATTTTTCCCTTATGGGAAAGGGTGCGGTTTCGCACGTTGAGAACAAAGTCGCCCGAGACGATTTCCTCCGACGCGGCCTTTTTTGGCTTGTTGCCGTTCATCTCCACCCGGCGGTAAAGAGCGTCTACCCGCGCCACAAGCTCCGAGGGAGAAAAAGGTTTTGTCACATAGTCGTCCGCCCCGATCATTAAGCCGCTGACCCGGTCCATTTCCTGGGACCGGGCGGTGAGCATGATGATCCCCAGGTTCGGGCTTTTCTGCCTCAATTCCCGGCAGGCGGCCAGACCGTCCATCTCCGGCATCATGATGTCCAGAAGGGCAATGTCCACGTCACCTTGGAGACTGTCAAACAGTTCCAGCGCCTTCTTCCCGTTTTCCGCCTCGTAGACGGTGTAACCCGCCCGTTTCAAATTGATGACTACAAATTCGCGGATGGCGCTTTCGTCCTCCGCCACCAAAATGCTTTTCATCGTGTTCCCTCACTTCCAAGTGGTAGTAAAGCCTTAATCAGAGATCCGCCATAATGACGAAATTATCCTTGACAAACTCCAGGTCAATACCAAAATTGATCCCGCTTCGCGAAATCTTCACCCCATATACAATGCTGCCGTGTTCGCCCAGATATTGATAACCCGCGTTCGAGCCGCTGTTTTCCCATACGGCGCTGGTAAAGGTGCGCAGGGTCATTAGCAGATCGGTGCGGCGGAAGCTTTCCCCGTCCCATTCGTACGCGTAAAAGCTGGAGGTCCGGTCGGTGGAATTGCGGTCGATGGTGACCGACTGCTTGGATACCCACTCGTCCGGAAAACTGAAATAGTACCCGTCGGTGCTGTTGATGCTGCAGGAGAGCACCTTCTGCGCATCCTTCCCGGTGCTTTCGTCCACCCGCCCGTCGTACCGGTACCAGGTGGTCAGCCACAGCTTTTCCGACGCTTTCTTGTCAAAATAGCCGGGCAGCTCCGACACCTGCGGAATTTCGATCCAGCCGTCTTTGTTGATGTCCATGGATAACATGGAGCTGGGACGCATGGTTTCCACCACGCTGTCGGTGTCATTGTTGTAAAACAGATTGCTTAAGCCTGACCCGTCCCAATAGAGAACCTCGGTAATGGTATACTCCGTTCCCTTCGCGCCGTCCACAAATACCGCGTTGATGCCGCTGCGCAGCTGGGCGGTTTTGATGTCCAGATAAGGGGAGGCGCCGGTGGAACGGGGAGAGACATTGCCGTCCATCATCGTTTTGTAGAGATGCTTGTAGTCGATTCCCTCCTGGGTCAGCCGGTACAACGTGGCCGTGGCGGTTTTGTTGGTGGAATCCACCTGCATCAGCAGCAATTCATCCTGCGAATCCCCGTCCAGGTCCACAATCTGCATGCCGGTAAAGCCGGCCTCCATTTTCAGGGAAAGGGCGTGTTCGCTCCCCTCATCACCAAAACTATAGACGGTGAGCCATTTGTCCGAGGAACTAGCGGTCAGCCAGCTGATGATGACCTCCACGCTCCCGTCCCCATCCAGGTCTGCGGTCTGCACCGCGTATACCTCGCTGTCCGCTCCCTCGATGTCGTCGATGGAGCGGTAGGTCCCATCTTGCTCGACAATGACATTGATGCGGATTTTTGCCCCGTCCTGTTTATAAAGAGCGAGCACCGCCGCGCCTTTTCGCCCGAAATCCACCGGGATAAAGGCGGAACGCTCCTTTCCGCTTTTCGGATATTTGAGGGTGTAGCTTTTGTTGTTTAAGAATTGCTCCAGCGCCTGCTGGACGCCGGCCTGGCTTCCGGTCAGCTTGGGCGGCTTCATCAAATTGTTCATATCGAAACCGGCGAATAAGCCGCCCCCCGAACAGCCGGTCAGCATCACCGAAACGGCCGCCAAAAGCGAGAGGAGAAGCTTCACTTTCCTTGGGTATTTCATTCGTTTTCGGCTCCTTTGGTTTACTTATTGCCGCTTCTATTGTATCATTGCGCGAAGGGGAAATCTGTATCAAAACGGTTACAAATTTGACTGTTTTTCCGTGAAACATCAGAACACATAAAAATTAGCCGCGGATAGAGATAGAAGGGATAGAAATAATGGAAAAAAGCGGCCTGTGTGCATGGAGCCAGTTGACAAACGGGCATAATTCGTTATACTTATAGGTAACCAACAAATTTTATCATTTTGAGAGAGGTGTACTATGAGAAAACATGGGAAATGCTTCGCCGCTTTTCTGGCTGTGATGTTGTTTGCAACGGCATCCTTTAGCGCGGCAGCTTACAACGAACAGGATATTCTTAATTTTGTCAAGGGCAAGTATACCGTGGGCAACGAGGTGTTCTCTTTTAAGGACGACCAGATCGTGCGCGTTGAGCGGTATCTCAGCGAATATGACGTCAGCGACGAAGCTTGTGATGTCGTAATGGCGAACTTCCAGAAGATCAAGGCCATCTTTGAAAAGAATGGCTCCACCAATCTGCAGACCTTAAGCGCGCAGGACAAGACGGACATTATTTCCGCCATTGAAAACAGCGCGAAGGCGGTTGGCCTGGAGGTCGTGATCGACCGGACCGCCGGCACCTATGGCTCCTTTATTTTCTATAAGGATGGCAAGGTTTACGACAAGGTGGATCCTGCCACCGTATTCGCCGTGACGGCTGCCGACCCGTCGGCGGATCTCTTTACCATGCTGGCTGGTTTTGGCCTGGCCGGTCTGCTGCTTCTCGCGGCCGGTTTTGGCGGCGCGGCGCTTTACAAGCGTAAAAAGGCGCTTGCATAAGAATGAATTTGAACAAAAAGAAAGTGGCGGCAGTAATTGCAAGGAACGTTGCGATTACTGCTTCCCTTTTTCTCATCGGTTTTTTGCTGATTGGGATGGGCGGCAACATCCTGATCCCCCTCTATTCTTCCGCCGATTATTTTCTGACGGAGCCCGAGCAGGGGTTTTCCTCGAAAGAGAGCCCTGCCTCGTCTGCCTCCTCGCCTTCGTCCGGCACGCCGGAGGGGGAGGGCCAGGTGACTGCCAGCGGAATGGAATACCCGGAATACGGGGAGGTATACGCCACCCTGGAGCTGCCCGCGCTGGGGCTGACGCTGGATGTGACCTTTGGCGACGATCTTAAGCTGATTAAGGACAAGGTAGGCCAGTTCACCGGCAGCTATATGCCTGGAGAGGGCGGCACCATTTTATATGCCGGCCACAATGCCCGCAAGATTTTCGGGCGGCTGGGGGAACTGCAGCCGGGCGACGAGGTGATCGTCAAGACCGGTTATGGTACCTTCACCTATCGGGTGGCTTTGGGAGAAGTGGTGGATATTATCAACGAACCTCCCATCAACCGGGAACGGGAAGAGCTGATTTTGTATACCTGCTACCCATTTAATGCCGCCGGCTTCCCCAGCACCCGTTATTTGGTTCACTGCGATCCGGTGGAAGCGTCAAGCGGCGGGCAGGAGAGTTGATATGAACAAGATACATTACATACGCAGTGTGGTCTGCTACCTGCTCGCCCTTTTGCTGATGCTGCTGATGGCGGGAATTCAGTTGGGTTCCACGTATTTGCTGACGGTGGAAAACAAAGACGCAATTATGCATTCCTTCGCGGAAATGGACTATTTTGAAAAGGCGGCGCAGAAGGCCCAGGAGGATTTTGGGGATTATATTGTGCAGTCCGGCTTTGAAGAAGATCTGTTCGAAGGATTGGCCACACCCCAAATGGTGGAAGAGGATTTGTCCGCGTTCATCGACGGGTTCTATGCATACATCCGGGGAGAGGCCAATGAGGTGGACATGGAGGTTCCTTCGCCGCTCTTGCAGCAGAAGCTGCAAGAGCGCATCGATGCCTCGGTTGCAGCGAAGGGGCTGGAGGATTCCCAGGCCCTGCGGGACAATATCACCGTTTTCAAACGTCGGATCATGACCACCTATGCCTCCAACATCCTTCCGCTGATCTCTTTTGACAGTTTGGCGGCGGTGATCCGTAGTTTTCACCTAAAGGTGCCGATGGTGTTCGGCATTGCTGCAGGCGCGGCGGTCCTTCTATTGATAGGTCTGTTTTTCGCGGCGGGCAAGCGGCGGTTTTTGCCCTGGCTTTCCCGTACCCTGTTTGCCAGCGGCTTTTTTGTTCTGATTCCCACGGTGTTTTTGATTACCTCTCATCTGGTCAATAAATTCTTTTTCTCGATGGACTATTTCTCGATCTTCGCCCGGGAGTTCGTACAAAACGCGCTGTTCCAGCTTCTTCTCTTGTCCATTGTAACTCTGGCGCTGGGCCTTATTGCGGCGCTAGGCGCTGGCCTATATGCGAAAAAGAGAAAAAAGGCGGAATCCGTGACGGAGCTGACTGATAATTGATTTGATTTTATCGAAGAATGGTATTATAATGATAGGCGGCAGATGGTGACATCTGCCGCCTTTTTGTCGAGAAAAGTGCGTGCCCAAAAGGGTGCGCAGAAAGGGGCAGCTATGTTTGCACGGCTTTCCAGCATGGGCCTTTTCGGGATGCAGGCCTTCGAGGTGGAAGTGGAAGCGGATATTTCCACGGGGTTACCCGGTTTCGACGTGGTGGGCCTGCCCGATACAGCCGTCAAGGAAGCGCGGGAGCGGGTGCGTTCCTCTTTACGAAACTGCGGTATGGAAGTGCCGCTGGGGCGGATTGTAGCGAATCTGGCCCCCGGCGACATCCGAAAGGAAGGCCCTCTTTACGATCTGCCCCTATTTTTGTCCATCGCCCTTGCCTCCAACCAGCTGGACTTTGATCCTACCGGCATGGCGTTTACCGGCGAGCTTTCCCTGACCGGAGAGGTGCGGCATGTAAACGGCGTGCTCCCTATGGTGATGGAGGCCAAACGGGCGGGATTTCAGAGCATTTTCATTCCCGCCGACAACGCGGCGGAGGGCTCGGTGGTGGACGGCATCGAGGTTTATCCGGTCAAGTCGGTCACCCAGCTGCTCTCTCATCTCAAGGGGAAAGAATTGATTGAGTCGGTGCATATGGAGAAGCTGCCCCAGGCGTCCTTTTTCGGCGTGCCGGATTTTGCGGACGTAAAAGGGCAGCTGGAAGCAAGACGAGCAATGGAAATCGCCGCCGCCGGGGGACACAATGTTTTATTGATTGGCCCGCCCGGTTCCGGCAAGTCTATGCTCGCAAAGCGCCTGCCCTCCATCCTTCCGGAAATGACCTTTGAGGAGGAGCTGGAGGTCACGAAGGTGCATTCCATTGCCGGTTGTCTGCCGCAGGATGTGCCGCTCATTACCATCCGTCCCTTCCGCGCGCCTCATCATACCGTGTCGCCTGCGGCGCTGGCAGGCGGCGGTTCCCTGCCTCATCCGGGAGAGCTGTCTCTGGCCCACAACGGGGTTCTTTTTTTGGACGAGCTGCCCGAATTTCCCCGCAATACGCTGGAGGTGCTGCGTCAACCCATTGAGGACGGACAGGCCACCATTTCCCGGGTCAGCGGCACGCTTACCTATCCCTGTTCGGTGATGCTGGTGTGTGCCATGAACCCATGTCCCTGCGGCTATTACGGCCATCCCACCCGGCCGTGCACCTGCAAAAAAGGAGCGGCGGCCAATTACCTGGCGAAAGTGTCCGGCCCGCTGCTGGACCGGCTGGATCTGCATGTGGAGGTGCCGCCGGTGGAGTTTTCCGAGCTTTCGTCGCAGGAAAAATCCGAATGCTCTAAGGACATCCGCCGCCGGGTCAACGCGGCAAGACGGCTTCAGTTGGAGCGGTATGAGGGATCCGGCGTGTCCTGCAACGCTCGGCTGACCCCCGCCCTTGTGCAGGAGCACTGCCGCATGACGCTGGACGCGAAGCGCCTTCTAGAGCGGGCGTTCGTGCAGATGGGTCTGTCCGCCCGGGCTTACGACCGGCTTATCAAGGTGGCCCGCACCATCGCGGACTTGGATGCCGCCGAGCAAATCCAGTCGCCCCATATCGCCGAGGCGGTGCAGTTTCGAAGCCTGGACCGCAAATATTGGAGATAGAAAAGCGCCGTTTTTGCGGCGCTTTTTTCTGTATGCGCGAAAAGCCATCGCCGCCTTGCCTAGAAATAAAAGGTGGGGAATGGCCGATTCTTAGAAAAACGATGAAAATACATGCAAGCCATTCCCTTTTCGGGCACATACTAGTATAATGTGAGGAAACCTTTGTGCAGAAAGAGGAGGCCGGTTTTTATGGAAGAACGCAGAGCAAAACGGGTGAGCGAATCGCGCACCGAGCAGATTCAGATTTTGATGCCCGAGCATATCAACGGGTATGACCGACTGTTCGGCGGCCGGCTGATGGAATGGATTGACGTGGTGGCGGCGGTGGTCGCCAGGCGGCATTCCGGCTGCAATGTGACCACCGCCTCCATCGACAATCTGCAATTCAAGGCGGCGGCCCATGTCAACAGCACGCTGTTCCTGATCGGGCAGATCACGTACGTGGGAAACACCTCCATGGAAGTGCGGGTGGATACCTATGTGGAGAAACTGACGGGCGAGCGCAAAATGATCAACCGGGCTTATCTGGTGCTGGTGGCTCTGGATAAGGAGGAAAAGGCTGTTCCCGTACCCCGCCTGATTCTGGAAACAGATGAGGAAAAGGCGGAATGGGAAGCGGGTGCGCGCCGCAACCAGCTGAGAAAGCAGCGCCGGGCAGAGGCCTTCTAAAAAACGAATGACAGCGCCGGACCGCGACTTTTTGTCGCAGTCCGGCGCTGTTTGTTTTCAAAAGAAGGCGTTTACAGCTGAGTGGTGAGCATCTGAATCAAGGCGCCGCCGGAGATCAGATACAAGAAGAGGGCCAGGCCCACCAGGCCGATACAGACCCAAGGATGCTTTCCCCGGAAGGAGAGGCCGAAGATCAAAATACCGGTGAAGCTCACAACCTCCAGCACAAAAGCCAAAAGCCCATAGCCGACAACGGAGATCAGGGAGACAATGGGATCCCTGAAAAACAGGTTCATGCAGGTGTTCAGCGTAAAGCCAATCAAAAAGATCAGAAGGCCCAGCATCCATTTCTTGACGGGCTTTTTTTCGGTTGTCTGTTTCAAAGCAGCGCGTCCTCCTTGTTCTAGTTCCTTTGTTTGGTCAGCGGGTCGCCATCATTTTGCGCAGGTACCCCGCGGCCTGAGCGCGGGTGACCGGACTTTTCGGCGCAAATGCGCCCGCTTCATCCGCCGGGCCCATGAACTTCATTTCGTCCGCCGCCCGCACAAAATCGAGAGCCCAGGGCGAAATCTGCGCCCGGTCGGGATAATGGGCCACGCTGCCGATGATGGCCTTGTCCGGCGCGCGGAAGTTATAGGTAGAGACCAGCAGGGCCGCCAGCTGTTCGCGGGTAACCGGGTCCGAATTTTCCCCGTCAAAGGGAAGGAGGCCCCGGGCCTTCGCGTCGTCTGCGCCTTCACCGGGAAAGCCCAATGAACGAAGCATGGCGGTGGCGGCGTCCTTAAGAGAAAACAAGGTATCCGGAGAGAAGACGCCGGGGGAAACCGGGCTTAGGACGCCTTTTGCCAACAGCTCGAGCACGGCCGCCTTCTGCGGGCAGCCGGTCAGGTCGGTGACGGTAGCGGTGTTGATCTTGATTTGGTCGTTAAGCAGGAAGCTGGTGGATCCTTTTGCACGCGGGACTGGCCGGATTTTGCATGCGGGCACCTCATAGGGCACGAAGTCCTCCCGAATGAAGCCGCACAAAGGGGCAATGCCCTGGCGGACGATTTCGCTTGCCACCAGACGGGAAATCAGCGCGCCGCCCAAATCGTTGGGATGGGTGCGGTCCACCGAGCTGCCGTCGTTCCAGAAGTAGGAGGGGGCCTTTTCGGGGCCGAAATCGGTGAAAATGGCGGTGGTCTGCGAAAGCAGGTCGATAAACGGGACCCCTTCCTCCTGTGCCACCGTTTGCACCGCTTCGCCGTACTCGCCCAGCAGGTCGCGCAAAGCCCCGTTTTCCTCGAACAGAATGCGGTTGATGGGGGAGCAGAGGATGGGCTGCACCCCGCGCTCCCGGCATTCGGCCACGTACCGGCGCAGGTTGTCCAGATATCCGCCGAAGGCCTGTAGCTCGTCGCATTTCTGGTCGTTATGGCCGAACTGGAAGAGACAGAAGTCCCCGGGCTTCATGTTCGCAAGCGCCACCTTCCAGTGCAAGTCGTTTCGAAAGGTGTCGGTGGTCAGGCCGGACTGGGCATGGTTGGAGATGGCCACGCCGGGCAAAAACCACTGGGACAGCATCTGCCCCCAGCCGCAGTAGCTGGTTTTGGGGCAATAGGGGTAGTTGGCACTCTGGTCGGTTACGGTGGAATCCCCCGCCACAAAGACGGTCACGCCCGCCGCTTTTTCGATCTCCACCGCCGACAGCACCGCGTTCTCGCCCAGAACGCCAATGCACACCCGATCTCCCTTTACCAAGGGGAGCTCGTTTGGCTGCACGTCGCAGACGTTTACCGAGAAGGAAACCGTCTTTTGTTCGTCCGGCTTTACCGGGCAGTCAATGAGATGAAACCGCCGGTGGGTGGAGAAGAGGGTGACTTTGCCGTCTGCGCCGCCCCCTTGCAGCGTTACCGTCACCCGGTATACCCCCGGCTCCTTCACCAGCGCTTCAAACTGCAAAGGTACGTCCGTCCGGCTGGAACAAACGCCGGTGGCACCTGCCTGGATTTGAGACAAAGGACGGTTATCCGCGTCCAAGAACAGGCGAAAGCCGTATGCGCCCGCCTCGATGAAACGGCTGGCCTCCACGAAAATAAAGCCGTCCCGGGGCGCGCCGAAGCAATACCGCTGTATCTGGTCCATTTCCTTCACATCCTTGCAAAAGTCACGGGGCCTCGATCCACCCTGGCTGAAAGGGCCGGGCCCCTGCAAAAAGACGGACGGCGGAAGAGAAACCGCCGTGCGCGCATTATTTTTAAGTATACCACACCCGTGTCCGGATGGGAACCGTCCGTTTCAATTTCCAGCGGGTTTGCCATAGCAGATTCTATGCCGCCGCAAGCCCCGTAATGCGGTAGGACCCGCCTTGGGCGGCCAGGGTGTATTTCATCGTTTTCTGCGCTGCGGGGGGAATGGTGTTTCCCTCACTGTCCCGCTGGTACCCGCCCGCGGCGGTGGAAATGCAGGCGACCTCGGCTGTCACCACGCCGCTTTTGGACGTGACCCGGGTGACCTTCGGAATAAAATAGCCCGTCTGGGCCACATGGGGGACATGGTAGCAGTTTTCCGCTTCCACGTATTCAAAGGTAGTGGAGCCGCTTTGGATGGTGACGGGAGTCAGCGTCACACCGTCCCCGAATAAGGCCGCGCCTTTTTGCCGAACCAGGTCAAAGGACACGATAATCCGGCCGCTGTCGTCGGTCAGGGGAGAGGAGGCGGATTCATAGGAGGAAAGCAGAGCAGACCGCAGGGCGATTTCCGTCAATTGTATAGGGTTTGCCTGGGATAGATCGGAAAAGGGCGCCGGGTCCACCATGACAGCGGGAGCGAGCAGGGCTTCGATCTGAGCGCGCTGCTCAGAATTGTCGAAGAGCCCGCCGATGCCGGAAAAGACCGGCGAAAGAACATATAGCAACGCCGCAGCCGCCGAAAGCAAGAGAAAAAGCCCCGCGATTCGCGGAGCTTTTGAACGTCTTGGTTTCGGAAGGCCGCAGCGGACAAAAGGATGTGCCGCCATGTGGATCCCTCCTGACTGAGAAAGGTCGAGGTCAGCGGATTTGCCCGCTGCCCCGTAAAATATATTTGGTTGAGGTCAGCTCCAAAAGGCCCATGGGCCCTCTGGCGTGCAGCTTCTGGGTGGAGATGCCGATTTCGGCACCCAGGCCGAATTCCTCCCCGTCGGTAAACCGGGTGGAGGCGTTGACATACACCGCCGCCGCGTCCACCCCGTCGGTAAACCGCTGGGCGGCCTCGTAGCTGCCGGTGACGATGCATTCGCTGTGGCCGGTGCCGTGGGCATTGATATGCGCCACCGCTTCCTCCACCCCGGACACCACCTTAACCGACAGGATGTAATCGAGAAACTCGGTGTCGTAGTCTTCTTCGCAAGCGGGAACCGCGCCCGGCAAAATCCGGCAGGTTTCCGGGCAGCCGCGCAGCTCGACCTTCTTCGCGGAAAGCCTTTCGGCAATCACCGGCAGAGCCTTCTCTGCAATGGCCGCGTCTACCAGCAGGCTTTCCGCGGCGTTGCACACGGAGGGACGCTGGGTCTTCGCGTTAAAGACGATGTTAGCCGCCATTTGCACGTCGGCGCTTTGCTCCACGTACACGTGGCAGTTGCCCACGCCTGTTTCAATGACCGGCACTGTGGCGTTCTCCACCACCGAGCGGATGAGCCCGCCGCCGCCCCGGGGGATGAGCACGTCTAAGTATGCGTTTAACCGCATCAGAGCGGTGGCCGTTTCCCTGGAAGTGTCCTCCACGAGCGCCACGCAGTCCTCCGGCAGTCCTGCCCCGGCCAGCGCTTCCCGCATGACCTTGGTAACCGCCTTGTTGGACTCGAAGGCTTCCTTGCCGCCCCGCAGGATGACCGCGTTGCCCGCTTTTAAGCACAGGGCCGCCGCGTCGGAGGTCACATTGGGCCGCGCTTCGTAGATGATACCGATGACCCCCATGGGAACCCGTACCTTGGAAAGCTGAATGCCGTTTGGCAGGGTATGGCCTTCCACCAGCTGGCCCACCGGGTCGGGCAGCGCCGCTACCTTCCGGATCCCGCCGGCCATGCCGGCGATCCGCTCAGGACTCAGCGCCAACCGGTCTAAAAGCGATTCCCGCAGCCCTGCGGCCTTTCCCGCTTCCAGGTCCCGGGTGTTCGCGGCGAGGATTTCGTCCGTATGAGCGAGCAAGGCATCGGCGGCGGCGAGCAGCGCGGCGTTTTTTGCCGCAGTCCCGGTTACCGCCAGAATGCGGGAGGCGGACTTGGCCTTCTTTCCTAAGGTGTTCAAATCATACATATGGTTCCCCCCTAAAAATTAGTACAAGTTACTGGGCGCAAAAAATCGTCCCGACTTCTTTTCCTTCAAACAGGTCGTACAAAAGCTGAGGCGTTTCCCCGGCGATAATCACCGTGGGAATGCCGGCGCCTGTGGCGATTTCGGCGGCACTGATTTTGGTGATCATCCCGCCCGTGCCGCGGGAAGAGCCAACGCCGCCGGCCAGCGCTTTGACCGAATCGTCGATGTGCTCCACCCGGGAAATGCGTTTCGCGTCCGGGTGCTTGTGGGGATCGGCGGTGTAAAGCCCGTCGATGTCGGTGAGAATCACCAGCGCGTCGGCCCGCATCAATTTGGCAACGATGGCGGACAAGGAATCGTTGTCCCCGAAATTGATACCGATGAGTTCGTCCACCGCCACCGTGTCGTTTTCGTTGACAATCGGAACCGCTCCCATGTCCAAAAGCCTTGCAAAGGTGTTGACCACGTTGTGGCAGCGTTCCTTGTCGTCAATGTCGTCCCGGGTCAGCAGAACCTGGGAAACGATCTGCCCGTATTCCGAAAACAGCTTATCGTATGTAAACATCAGCTCACATTGGCCCACCGCCGCGGCCGCCTGCCGGCCGCCCACGTCGGAGGGGCGCCTCGATAGCCCCAGCTTTCCGACGCCGACGCCGATGGCGCCCGAAGTGACCAGAATAATTTCCCGGTCTGCGTTCTTTAGGTCGGACAGCACCCGCACAATCCGTTCAATCTGGCGGAAGTTGAGCTTTCCGCTTTCGTGGGTGAGGGTGGAGGTCCCCACCTTCACCACAATGCGCCGCGCGTCCTGTAAATCCTGTCCCATGCTTTGTTTCCGTTCCCTTCCAAAAAGAATTCTATTGTTGTTTAGTATACCCTTCCTTTTCCCCCGCGTCAATCAGCCTTTGGTAGGCTTCCTTTGCTTTTACCCGCCCGGCCGCCGCCAGCGCCAGCTTTTCAAAGCGTAGCGCGTATTTTGCCGCATTCATTACCTGCTCAAGGGTCATCCGGTCCACAATGTCCAAAAGCTCATCCTCCGTGCGCACCCGGCCTTCCAGGAGAACCCCCCTGGCCGCGTTGCCGCACCTGGCGGAAATGCCTTCCCCGTTCATCACGAGCCCCGCCTTGAGCTGCTCTTTGCTGCGGGTCAGTTCCTCCTGGGTCATGGAAGTTCGCATGGACCGAAGCACGCGAAACGTCTCTTCCAGCGCCTGTTCCTCGCAGTCGGGCGTCACCGT
Source organism: uncultured Eubacteriales bacterium (assembly GCA_951801675.1). GTDB lineage: Bacteria > Bacillota > Clostridia > Oscillospirales > Acutalibacteraceae > Solibaculum_A. The sequence goes on from CATONX010000003.1 coordinate 44,630, forward strand.
CAGCGCTACCCCGAAAAGCCCCGCCTTCGCGTGGGCCACGTGATAGGAATACACCGAGTAAACAAGCCCCAGCTCTTCCCGCAACCGCTGAAAAAGCCGGGAAGAAGCGTTGGCGCCCGCCATGTTGGAAAACACGGCTAAGGCATAACGCCGTTCATCCTGCGAAGGCAGGCCGGGCAGGCCCAGAAGGAGGGCCGTCTGCTCAAAGTCCTTTTCCCGCAGGGAAAGGCAGGGAGTCCACAGGCCGCATTCCGGCGCCTTCGCCTCCTGGCCCCGAAGCGCGTCCCCGAAATACCGGCCGATGCAGTCCCAGAACGCGTCCTTGTCAAAATTGCCGCAGACGGAGATGACCAGGTTGTTGGGGGTATAGTGCCGGGCGTGAAAGGCCCGCAGGCTTTCGGCGGTCAGCGCCCCTACCGTCTCGGCGGTGCCGAGAATCGGGCGGCTCAGCGGCTTCCCAGGCCATACGCCCGCGTACAATAGGTCCGCCGCCACGTCGTCGGCGCTGTCCTCATACATGGCGATCTCGTCTAAGATCACACCCCGTTCGGTTTCCACGTCCTTTTCGTCGAAACGGGGATTGGCCACCATGTCGCACAGCATTTCGAAGGCCTCGGGCGCATGGGTGCTCAACGTGTGGGCGTAAAAGCAGGTGTATTCCTTGGTGGTGTAGGCGTTAACCTGGCCGCCGAACAGATCGGTTTTCACCGCAATGTCCATGGCGGACAGGCGCTTCGTCCCCTTAAACGCCATGTGCTCGATAAAGTGGGAGGCCCCGTTTTCCCCCGCCGTCTCGTACTGGGAGCCGCAACGCACCCAGATGCCGAAGGAGGCCGAACGGAAAAAGGAAATGGGCTCGAATACCACCGTCAGTCCATTTTGCAACGTCTTTTGTTCCATCGTAATCCGCCGTTTCTCCGGTGATGAACTGGGAGCGCTGGCCGTCACCGGTCGGCCTTTGCCGGTACGCTCTGTCTCTAGCCTTCCCGCCGCCGGGGGCAGACATGCGCCAAAAAACAAAAGGGCCGGATGCCAGAAGCGTTTCTGACATCCGGCCCTTGTAACGTTTACAAACCGAATCCTTAGTTCCTTCTGGGAGGACGATGCCCGCCCATGGGAGGCCGGCCGCTGCGCTGCGGACGGGTGGGAGGCACGTCGTTCTCCGGAACCAGGCCCTCCACTTCGATGAGCGCATCCCGGCGGGACAGGTTCAAGCGGCCCTGGGAGTCGATCTCGGTGACCTTGACCATCACCTCGTCGCCCACATTGACCACATCCTCCACCTTTTCCACGCGCTTGACGTCCAAGCGGGAAATGTGCACCAAACCTTCCTTGCCCGGAGCAATTTCCACGAAGGCGCCGAAGGTCATCAGACGGGTGACCTTGCCCTTGTAAATGGCGCCGATCTCCGGATCGCTGGTGATGGTTTTGATCATGTTGAGCGCCCGCTCGGCGCCTTCGGTGTTGACCGAAGCGATGAACACCCGGCCGTCTTCCTCCACATCGATCTTACAATCGCACTCGGCGCACATCTTCTGGATGATCTTGCCGCCGGGGCCGATGATGTCGCGGATCTTATCCACCGGGATGGTGGTGGAAAGCATCTTGGGCGCGTATTTGGAGAGCTCCTTGCGGGGCTCAGGGATCACTTTAAGCATCACATCGTCGAGGATGTAAAGGCGGGCCTTGCGGGTCTTTTCCAAAGCTTCCTTGATGATCTCCGGGGTCAGACCGTCGATCTTCAGGTCCATCTGGATAGCGGTGATGCCCTTGTGGGTACCGGCTACCTTAAAGTCCATGTCGCCGAAGAAATCTTCGAGACCCTGGATGTCCACCATGGTCATCCAGCGCTCACCCTCGGTAATAAGGCCGCAGGAGATACCCGCCACCGGCGCCTTGATCGGAACGCCCGCGTCCATCAGCGCCAGCGTAGAGCCGCAGATGGAGCCCTGGGAGGTGGAGCCGTTGGAGGAAAGGACCTCGCTGACCAGGCGCAGAGCGTAAGGGAATTCGTCCACGTCCGGGATGACCGGCTCGAGGGCGCGCTCGGCGAGAGCGCCGTGACCGATTTCCCGGCGGCCAGGTCCGCGGCTGGGCCGGGTTTCGCCTACCGAGTAGGACGGGAAGTTATACTGATGCATATAGCGCTTGAATTCCTGGGGATCGATGCCGTCGAGCATCTGCTGGTCGCTGACCGGGCCCAAGGTCGCAATGGTGAGCACCTGGGTCTGGCCGCGGGTAAACATACCCGAACCATGCACCCTGGGCAGCAGACCAACCTCCGCCGCTAAGGGACGGATTTCGTCCATGCCGCGGCCGTCCACGCGCTTTTGCTCGTCCAAAAGCCAGCGGCGCACCACGTATTTCTGGGTGCGGTAAAGGCACTCGTCGATCGCGGACGCCTGGTCGGGGTACAACTCGTCGAACTTTTCATGCACCGCCGTGTACACCGGCTTTAAGCGTTCGTCGCGCACCTTCTTGTCGTCGGTGTCCAGCGCGGCCTTTACGTCCTCGATGGCAAACGCCTTGACGGCTTCCAGCAGCTCGGGATCGGGCTCCAGAGAGGGCACGACTACCTTTTCCTTGCCGATTTCGGCCTGGATGTCTTTAATAAACTGAACGATTTCCAGATTGGTCTTATGGCCGAAGAGGATGCCTTCGAGCATCACGTCCTCGGGAATTTCGTTGGCGCCCGCCTCAATCATGGCCACCTTTTTTTCGGTGGAAGCCACCGTTACCGCCATCTGGGACTTGGCCTTCTGCTCGGCGGTGGGGTTGATGACGTATTCCCCGTCCACATAGCCCACGGATACGCCGGAAATCGGGCCGTTCCAAGGAATGTCGGAAATGGTGATGGCGGTGGAAACGCCGATCATGGCGGCGATTTCCGGAGAGCAGTCCTGGTCCACCGACATGACGGTGGCGACCACGGACACATCGTTTCGCATGTCCTTGTTAAACAAGGGGCGCACCGGACGGTCAATCAGCCGGGAGGCGAGAATCGCCTTGTCGGACGGGCGGCCTTCTCTTTTGAGGAAAGAGCCGGGAATCTTGCCCACCGAATAAAGTTTTTCCTCAAAGTCAACCGAGAGCGGGAAGAAGTCGATGCCGTCCCGGGGCTTTGCGGACATGGTGACCGCACAGTGGACGGCGGTGTCGCCGTAGCGGACCAAGCATGCGCCGTTTGCCAGGCACGCCATTTTGCCCGTCTCGATTTTGAGCGGACGGCCGGCGAGCTCGGTTTCAAATACGCGGAAGTTTTCAAACATAGATGCAATTCCTCCAAAGTAAGAATTTTAGTCGTGGAGGCCGGCGCGCATTTAGCAATGAAACCAGCGTTCGACAAGGATTCCGAGCGCTCGTTTTACTGCTAAAATCGCTTCCGTACTCCGGTGAACAGGCGGACAAGGGAAAGAACAAAAGCAACATGAGGCAGGCGCAATGCGCGCCTGCCTCCCAAAGCTACTTTACTTGCGGATGCCCAGCTTCTCGATGACGGCGCGGTACCGTTCGATATCCTTCTTCATCAGGTAGTTGAGCAGGTTGCGGCGATGGCCGACCATCTTCAGAAGGCCGCGGCGGGAATGATGGTCCTTCTTGTGCACCTTCAGGTGTTCGGTCAGGTCGTTGATTCTCTTGGTGAGAATGGCAATCTGAACCTCGGGAGAACCGGTGTCCCCTTCGTGGCGGGCATTGTTGACGATGACGGCTTGCTTTTCTTCTTTGAGCATCATAGCGCAGATACACCTCTTTCTAAGATTCGCCCGAAATCGAAGCGCGCGGTAGGTGAAATTCCCCGAAAACGGGGCGCAAAACCCGACGGCTGCGAAATGGGTCAAAAGTAACCGTCTCATTATAGCATCGGCGTTTACAAAAGTAAAGGGCTCAAATGGAAATTTACACGTTTTAGTCTTCCTTAATGACGCCGAGCATATACGCGGCCAGCAGCCGCTTTAAATCCGCGATTTTTGCCAGAAGCTTGGCGCCGGTATCCGTTTGACGCACCAGGATGCGGTGCTGCGCGGTTTCATAGACCACCGAGGTGGAGATGATGTCTTTATTCTGCTGAATGGCGGATACGGTAGAGTCAAAAGGCTCGTGGGAAGCGAGGCGGATGCCGTAGGAATTGTAAAACAGCGTATATCCGGCGATGCCGGTGGCCTTTTGGTAGGCTTTGCAGAAGCCGCCGTCGATGACGATGAGCTTGCCGTCCGCCCGCACCGGGTCCTCTCCGTCCCGGGAGCGCACCGGGATGTGGCCGTTGATGATGTGGGAATAGGGTTTGTCTCCCAGGCCGAATTCGCTTAAAATCTTCTCGCAGGTTTCCTTGTGCTGGGTTAAGGTGTAATACGCGTTTTTCGGCTCCACCCAAGTGGACTCGTCCTCAATCAGCATCCGCTCAAAGGTAGCCATACGCAGCCGGCCGAACAAAGGCGAGTTCTTCCCGCACCACAAAAACCAGAGAAAATCCTCCCCGTACTGCTTCTGAGAGCTGCCGGGGCGGCTGTAATACCCCTGCCGGGCCACTTCCTCCGCATAATCCACCAGCCGCTTGCCACAAAGGCGCTCCCCGCCGAAGGAGAACTCCATAAAGCTGCCGTCCTCCTGAAAGGGGATGCAGCCGTGATAAAGCAGGTTTCCGTTGAAGCATTTGTAAAGCCCGCCCTCGGAATAGAGGAACCGGGTATGCCGCTGGAGCTTTTCGCTGCCCTTGAAGGAGGAAATGAGCTGCTCGACCACGCTTTCCTCTTCTTCGGTCAGCGCGTAAGGATCCTTGGGGTCGATGGTGGGGAACTGGAAGTCCTTGAGCGGGTAGGTCTTTTCCCCGATGGTTACCGTGCCGTTCTGGTAATCCACCTTGTCGAGCAGAAGCCGCTCCTCCATCTGGAATTCCGGATGCCGCTTGATGATCTGCCCCTCCAGCTTGAACTGGATGACCAATATCGCCTTGTGCATCTTGGACACCAGCCGCAAATCCTTGGGCCCGTACTTCTTCTCGTCCTTGGCGTTCTTGGGCGCAAAGCAGGAGGAATAATGATAGGTCTCCTGGGCGAACACCGCCAGCGGCCGCAGATTGATGCCGTAGGCGTTCTCGATCACGTCTAAGTTGCTGTACTGCATGGAATTGTTGAGCACGTTTGCAATGCAGGCGGGGCTTCCTGCCGCCGCGCCCATCCAGAGAATGTCGTGGTTGCCCCACTGAATGTCCACGCAGTGGTGGCTCATCAGCCGTTCCATGATGATGTCCGGCCTGGGACCCCGGTCGTAGATATCGCCTACAATGTGCAGCCGGTCCACCACCAGGCGCTTGATGAGCCCGGCCAGTGCCTCGATAAAAGCGTCCGCCCGGTCCAGGTCCACAATGCTTTGAATGATGCTCTCGTAATATTGCTCTTTGTTTTTAATTTCGTAGTTCGTATGCAAAAGCTCGTCGATGATAAACTGAAAGTCCGGCGGCAGCAGCTTTCGCACCTTGGAGCGGGTATATTTAGACGCCACCAGCCGGCACACTTCAATCATCCGGTGGAGGGTCAGCCGGTACCATTCGTTCATGTCGGTCACGGCCTTTTTGACCTCGTCGAGCTTTTGATGGGGGTAATAAATCAAAGTGGACAGCACTGCCCGGTCCCGCTTTGACATGGAATTGCCGTAGAGGATGTCCACCTTTTCCCGGATCACCCCGGAGCAGTTGTTGAGAATATGCTCAAAGGCTTCGTATTCCCCGTGCAGGTCGCTCATGAAATGCTCGGTGCCCTTGGGAAGGCCCAGAATGGCCTGGAGGTTGATGATCTCGGTGGAGGCCGACTGGATGGAAGGATATTCCTTTGCCAGCAGCTTTAGATAGCGCAAATCGCCCAATACCTCGGCTTTGTCACAGTTCATGCTTTTTCCTCCCAGCGTGAGATGAATCAGGCAGCGGCTCTGAAAGAGCCAGCCTGTGCCCTGTTTTGCGTACTCCGCTTTGCCCCATTTTGTCCAGCGTTTCCCGGAAAGGAAGGGACAGGGCGGTTCCCTCCGGGTAAAGCTCCAAAAGCGGGACGAGCACAAAGGCTCTCTCCAGCATCCGCGGATGGGGAAGGGTCAGCTCCGCGTCGTCACACATGGCCCCGTCGTACAAAAGCAGGTCCAAATCCAGCGTGCGCGGCCCGTTTTGCATCCGCCGCACCCGGCCCGCCGCCGCCTCAATCCCCAGAAGCGCACCCAAAAGCGCATGAGGGGACAGGGCAGTGGACAGCACCGCCGCGCCGTTATAGAAGTTCGGCTGCGCAGCATAGCCCACCGGGTCGGTTTCGTACACCCCCGAAACCTTCGTCACCTTCGTGCCTGGCAAAAGAGAAAGCGCATCCACCGCCCCCTGCAGGGCGGCCAGCCGGTCGCCTAAGTTGGCGCCCAGGCCGATGACCGCGTCCGCCATTCTCTCACACTCCCGTCCGTTTGCGTTTGAGCTGTACCGCCACCGTCTCAAAGTCCGCCGCGATGGGGGCCCGTGGCTTATAAAGAGTCAAACCCACTTCCCGGATTTCCGGGAAGCGTTCCAGCAGCGCGTCGCACACCGCTTGTCCCGCCCGTTCCAGCAGGTTAAAGCAGCTTCCCTGCATGGTGCTCACCGCCACCTTCGCCACCTCGGCGTAATTGATGGTGTCCTCCACATTGTCGCTGCGGCAGGGCTTGGAAAGGTTCACCTTCAGCGTAAGATCCAGCACAAAGGGCTGCCCCGCCTGCTTTTCGCTGTGAAAAACCCCGTGGTTGGCGAAAACGCGAAGTCCTTTTAGTATAATTTTATCCATAGGTTCCTCCAAGTAAACATCCAAACGAAAATTTAAGCGGCGAAAATATCGCCTTATCCCAGGGGCCGTTACCGAGAAAATCCCGTCTCCCGTAACACCGCGTCGGTCAGCCGTGCCGCCTGCACCGCTTCGAACACGTCGTGCACCCGCAGAATGTCCGCCCCGGCAAGCTGGGCGAGCGTATGGGCCGCCACCGTGCCTCCCACACGCTGGTCGGGCAAAGCTGGGCAGGCGTCCACCGTCACTCGTTTGCGGGAGGCTCCCACCAGATATGCGTAGCCCTCCACCCGGGCGGTTTTGGAAAGAAGAAGCGCCCGGTTTTGCTCCATGGTTTTGCCAAACCCAATCCCCGGGTCCAGGCAGATCTGCTGCGCCTTTACCCCCGCGGCCAGCGCCTTTTCTGCCGCGGCAAGCAGGAAGTCATGCACCGCCTGCCCGATGTCCCCGGAGCCAGCGTACTGGGCTGTGTTGGCCGCGTCGCCCGGGTGCATCAGAATCAGACCCGCCTGGCAGCGGGCCGCAATCGTGAACATAGCTTCCTCTTTGCCGCCGGTGATGTCGTTTATGATGTGCGCCCCGGCCTTGAGGGCCCGCTCGGCCACATCGGGGTAAAAGGTATCGATGGAAATGGGGACGGAAAGCTTACCCGCAAGCCCTTCGAGCACCGGGCGCAGCCGTTCCCATTCCTCGGAAGAAGACACCGGGGTAAACCCCGGCCGGGTGGACTGGGCGCCGATGTCAATCAGATCCGCGCCTTCCTGTTGCAGGCGCAGAGCGTGGGCCACCGCCCGGTCGGGGTCGAGATACCGGCCCCCGTCCGAAAAGGAATCGGGAGTCACGTTTACAATGCCCATGATATAGGTCTTTTCCCCTAAAGGAAGGGAAAACCCGTTGCCGGAAAACTGCATGCGCATCCCTCCTGTTATTTGCCGCTGAGCAGGGCCATAACCTCCGCCCTGGCCCGCGCGTCCGACCGCATCAGCCCCCGCAGGGCGGAGGTCTGGGTGCTGGCCCCGGCAGCCCGGGCGCCCCGCATGGTCATGCACAGGTGTTCGGCGTTGATCACCACCGCCACCCCATAAGGGTCCAGCTCGTCCATCAGAAAGTTGGCAATCTGGGAGGTAAGCCGCTCCTGCAGCTGGGGGCGGCGGGCAAAGCTGTCCACAATCCGCGCAAGCTTGGAAAGGCCCAGCACGTTTCCGCCCCGGGGGATGTAAGCAATGTTCGCCTTGCCGATGAACGGGAGCAGGTGATGCTCGCAGACGGAATAGAGCGGAATGTCCCGCACCAGCACCATCTCGTCATGCTGGGTGTCGGTAAACACCTTCAGGTGCCGCTTGGGGTCGTCGTTTAAGCCGGAGAAAATCTCCTCGTACATCCGGGCCACCCGCTCTGGGGTCTCCACAAGGCCTTCCCGGTCCGGGTTTTCGCCCACGGCCAGCAGGATTTCCCGCACCGCCGCTTCAATTCGTTTCTTATCCACCAATTTGATCGTCACCGCCGTTTCTCCAGCGGCACACACCACGTTCCGCCTCCGCCGCTGGGAGGATGCGGACCTTATGACAACGCGAAGGAGCGCCGTTTTCGAAAAAACGGCGCCGGAAGGGGGAAGCTTACCCCTTTTTCTTTTGCATCAAATACACGGGCCAAAGCAGGATAATGAACACCGCAGTGCCAAGCGAAACACTGCCCGGTTTTCCGTCCACCTGCTCCTGTGCCGCCGCCGACTGGGCCTTCAGATAAAAGAAAAATCCGAAAACCAGATAAATGGCCAGCAAAATCCGCGCCACGACCCAAACGATATCCCAAACATCCAAGGGAAAACCCTCCTTTATCCAGCGCTTGCAAAGTGCAGCAGAATGGTGATTACGTGCAGGTTTTCGTCCGCCGTACCGAAGCCCACATTGGTGTCGTCCAAAAGCGGGCTCTCCAGCGAAGCGTTTGCCTGAGTCAGCAGGGAAAAGATCTCATTGCCCCGCACGATGGCATCATACGCGGCGTTTGCCGCCTCCGCAGAGGAAAAACGCAGCTCCAGAGTGGATTCTCCGCTCATGGCGCTCATGGCAATGGCGGAAACAATGGCCGCCCTGGTATCGTCGTCAAAAGCGTCGAACATCCGCCCCATCCGGGCAAAGTAATTGTTGTCCCCAGCCGTGCAGCCGGGAGCATCAAAGTCGGAATGGGTGGCGGCAATTTCTTCGTCGGTCAGGTTAAAGTAGAGGTGGCTGATTTCCTGGCCGCCCTCGGTCATGATGGAATCGTCCCAGGTGGCGTCCAGATGGTACAAAGCCCCGTCCACCTTCACCAGGTTCCACATGTGCTCGTCACCGCCCGCCTTGCCGGAAATGAGGCTGCACCCCATCCCCGCCTTGCGAAGCAGCAGCTGCATGGCTCTGGCGTACCCTTCGCACACCGCCTTGCCTTCCACCAGCGCCCCGTACACCGTGTAGGCCTGGGGATACTCGCCGGTCTGGTCGGCTGCGGCGGCGCTGTCGTATTCCACCCGGCGTACCACCCAATCGTGTAAGAGAAGCTCCCGGTTGAATTCGTCCGCCCCTTCCGGCAGGACCGCCATGGCTTCGGCTACCGCTTCTTCCAGCTTTAATTGCTTTTCTTGCAGTTCTTCTTCCGAATCCACCGAATAGTCCAGATAAATGCGCACTTCCCCGTTGTCGGTGATCATCTTTAAGGATTTGTGCAGCCAGAAAAGCTCCGGCATGTCCGCCATCACCGCGTTAAACGCATCGTCGATGTCCGCCATCACCGCTTCGGCCGGCAGCACCACCGCCGAGCGGTTGAGGGAGTTGGCCGCGTAAACGATGCGCCGGTAAATGGTCTGGCCCAGTTCGCCGAGCCCCCGGTACTGGTCCGCCGTGTCCACAGCGATCTCCGCCTCCAGCGTGGCGGGATCGGAGGGGGAAGACTGGGAGGAAAGGGCAAAGTTCCCGCTTTGGGAGGGGCCGCCCCCGGTGGAACAGGCCGTAAGCGAAAAAGCCAGCAGCAAAGCAAGCGCAGCAGTATATCGTCTCTTCAAAAATCCGATCCTCCGTTCTTATCCTAAGGTTCTTCCGTAGGCGTCGGCGATGGCGTGCACCGTTTCATCCGACAGGATGAACACCTGCTGCGCTGTGATTTCGCCGGTTACCTTGATCTGCTGGGCCACCGCCCCTTCCGTATTGAGAGATACCAGCCGCTCCAGAGCGGGGGTCATCTTCAAAAGATCCAGCGCGCTGATGTCGGTGCGGCTTTCATTGAAGGCCAGGGAAAAGAGCGCGTCCTTGTTTTCCAGGTTGTTTTCGGTCATGTATTCGTTGAGCATGGAGCACAGCGCATAACCGGAGAAATCCCAGCTGCCGTGAAATTCCGCCCATCCGGAATACTTTGACAGGCTCACGAGCTGCCGCCCGTTTAATGACTGCTTGCCCTTGACCACGTTCACCGACTCGCCGTTTTCATCCGTGAAATTTACCGATTCCGGCAGATCCAGCGTAGCCCCGCCGAACTTATTGATCACCGCCTGGGCGCCGGAAGCAGGTATGGAAACATATTTGTCAATCTCCACTCCAAGAAGCTGTTCGGTGGCCTCCTTCGCCAAAAGTATCCCGCCGTAGGAAAAGTACCCCGACAGGGTGTCGGTGCGGTCCTCCAGCGTCACCTGGGCAATGGGAGGTAGGGAAGTCACATAGACCGCCCCCCGCTCCGGGTCGAGCCGGACCAGGGCGAAGAGGCCCGCGGAAGTTTTGTCGTTGCTGGTGCCCACCAGAAAAATATTGGTGCAGTCCTCTGCGGAAAAAACCAGTTCGTCGGACAGCTCCGAGGTGTTGAGCCGGTCAGGCTGCTTGGGCGGCGCGATTACCAGGAAATAAACCCCGGCAATGGCCACAAGGGCCACGCATATGATGAGCAGCGTGGCGGTAAACAAAGCGATGTTCCCGAATACGCTGCGTTCCTTTTTCTTTTTAGCCGGTTGGCGGGATGGCATAGCGTCCACTCCTGTTACCTTTATTTGTTTTGGTTTTGCCTGGCTTACTCGTTTGGGCGTACCGCCCACCTTTTCTATTATATACGGATATTCTGTCAAAGAAAAGCCTTTTCCCATTTGGGCAAGAAAACCCGTATGGGAAAAGGACAATTTTTCGATCAAGCCAAGGAGATTACGCCCGGCGGCGCCGGCCAAGAAGGCCGAAAGCCGCGGCCCCGAAGAAGAGCACCGCCAGGGCCGGCGCGGTTTGGGCAAGACCAGTGTCGGGAGAAGGTTCCTCGCCGGGGGTGACGGGGGGCTGTGCTGTTTTGGCCGTCAGGTTGGGGGTATTGGCTGCCGCCGCTAAGGCGCCGCTGTCCTTTACAAAGGCCAGAATGGCTTCCTCGCAGGTGCCGTACTCGTTGACCGTCGGGGAGGCCGCCAGATCGGGATAATCAGAGCTGGTTGCCACGTAGTTATTGGTAGCCACCCGGTAAAGGGCGTTTGGATCCAGCTCCCTGCCGCCGATTTTTGCCGACACCACCCGGCTTCCCGCCTCTTTGGCCGGATCGTATTCCACCGTGATGCCGCCAAACTGCAGATAGCTGCCGGAATTGTCCGGCCAGGTGTACTGCATGGGATCTTCGCCGGATTCCACCGCTGCCAGCTGCTTATCGTATACCGCCTTGCTCTGAAGCCCAATTTCAATGGAGGTTTCCAGCGTTTTCAGCAAAGTAGCGCCGGTCACTTCTTTGACCACAATGTAGTTGCCGTAAGGAGAAATGCTGATGATGTTCTGATAGAGAATGTCCCCTTCATCCATGCCGCCGCGGATACCGCCCGCGTTTTCCATGGCCACGTCCGCTCCGGTCTGGGCCAGATAGGAGGCGGTCACCACTCGGCCTATCTTCTGCTCGGCCACCCGGATGTCTTCCCAGGAATAGGGCATGGCTTCCTCGCTGTGCCCCACTACCTTCTTGAGAATCCCAGCTTGGCGGGCTTTGATTTCGTCGATCTTCTCCTGTACCGCCGGGTCGTCGGGCAGAGCCTGACTGTCGGCGGCGGAAATGAGCTGTTCCTGGGTCAGTTCCGGGACCAGCTGGCCCTTCTGCGTGTCATATACCAGCGAGAGCACGCCCACGTTTGCAAAATGCGAGCCGGTTTCCACAATGCGCACGGGCTTTCCGTCCAGGTCGGCGGCGTCCTCGTTGATTACCTTATGTTCATGGCCGGCGATCAGCAGGTCAATGCCTCGGGTCTGGGCGACAAACGCAGCACAGTCGAGATGATGGGAGAGCAGGATTACCAGATCGCAGCCCTCCTGGGTTTTCAGCCGTGCGGCCAGGTCATTTGCTGTCTGTACGTCGTCGAGAAATACCAATCCTTCCACGTTCCCGGGCGCAGTGGAAGAAGAAAGCTTGGGATCGTATACGCCGAACACGCCCACCCGGATGGTGGAGCCGTCCTCAGCCGGGATTTCCTTAATCAGATACGGGGTATCAAAAAAGGCGGAGCCGTCCTTTTCGGCCACGTTGGCGGCCAGAATCACGCCGCCGTTTTTCGCCTGTATAGAGGCGCCCAAGGCCTTGAGAGCCTCCTTGCCGTAGCTCCAATCGTGGTTGCCTGGTGTCATCGCGTCGTACCCCACCGCTTCCATCAGCTCTAGGATGCTCTGTCCCTTCTCCACCGTGGCGAAGGCTTGTCCGTGGAAGGTATCGCCCGCGTCCAAAACCAGGTCCGCGTCCGCCTGGTCGACGATGGTTTTGAGCTTTTCAAAGCCTACCGTAGTAGGTGCGCGGCCGCTGGAATCCGGCTGCTCGTAATAGCCGTGGATATCGTTGGTGTGTACGATCTGAATGGTGGTCCGAGAGTCAGACCCACCGGCCGGCGCGGCGGCAGCGCAAACCGCACAGCCAAAGAATAACGCGGCGCAGGTCAGCACCGCAAGAATCTGTTTTTTCAAGAAAGCGCACCTCGTTTCCATAGATTTTTGGTTCTTTCAGTATACTGGCATTTGAATTGAATAGCAAGGAGAAAAGGCACCCAAGCGCCGTTTGTAGCCCGAACGGCGCTTGGGTGCAAGCAGTGGAGAGAGCTCTCTTATAAAGGAAAAAATGCCGCAAAGCGTCTCCGATTTTTCCGCGCATCGGTCGAGCGTATTATGCCAGCGGGACAATCATCGCCCGTCCCTCCTTTCTTTTATAAGAGAGAGCTCGGGCCTGAATGGAGAACTCAAAGAGCCGGCCGTTTTGGCCTTCTAGAAGCGCCTCAAACCGATACCCGTTTTCAGCGGGATAAATTTCGTCGTAAAGCCACCATCCTCCGTGCAGTGCCCGCTCCTTATTCAGCACCTGTGCGTCGTGAAAGAGGATCTCCACGATATTGGTAAAGCCGCCGGTATTGTTGAGCGTGATACGAAAATCCGGTCCTGCCTTTCGGGCAGAGAGAACAATGCAATCGTGAAAATGAAAATCATCGACGAAGTCTGGATAGCCGTTTGGAAAGTTTTTTTGAAATTCCTCATTGTATGCCGGAAAAGCCTGGTCTGTCTTTTCTTCGTTTGCCTGGCAGAAGGCCGTGATCTGTTCTTTGACCCTGGGCGACGCCACATCTAACGTCAAAACGCGGATGTCCGCGACCTGGTCGAGAATCTCCTTGGGCAAAACCCTTTTCAGCTGCCGGATAAAACTTTGCTGCCTGCCCCGAAAGACCCTGCGCTCCTTTTCCAGATCAAAGGGCGGCTGGGCCGCCTGTTCTTCCAGGTATCGCCGCCGCTTTTCCATGTATTCGGCGACTGCGCGTTCCTTTTCTTCCTGAGTCGGTTCCACGCCGTCGAAGGATTCGATGCGAAACTCGGTGGGAAGGATTTCGTCAACGTTCATTTTGTAGCAATTTTTCTGAAGATTTACCCATTCCGCTTCCTTTTCCCGGTAGAGCTCCTGGTAAAGAGTCTCGGAAAAGGTCTCTGCCTGTTCAGCCGCATGAAGCAAAAGGTGCTGGCTGGTTTTTTGGCACAAGCCGAACCATTCTTTCGTAAAATACTTCACAGGATATGCTCCTTTCTTAAAGAACCTGGTTTTGTAGCAGTTCGTGTATCATTCGGATGGCGCACGTTTTCACTTAATCGTGGGGCCTTTGGTAGAAGTTTCCCGCTACCTGGTCCGTCTTTAAAATGTTGATGAATGCCTTGGGATCCACCTTGCGAACCTCTTTGGTCACCTTCTTGACCTGGTCGCCGGAAATGACCGAGTAGATCATCGACCGGTCCTCTCCGTTATAAAGCCCGGTTCCCCGAAACAGGGTGGCACCGTGGTGGGTGGACTCCCGGATGTGTTCGTAAATTTTCTCCGACTGGTCGGAAATAATAAACAGGGTGGTGCGTTTGTAGCGAGGATCGAGCATTTTTACAATCTGCGTGGACGCGAACTGGAAAACAATGGAGTAAAGCGCCTTGTCCCAGCCGAATAACAGCCCCGCCACCACCAGCATGGCCGCGTTGCCCAGGAAAATATAGTTCCAGGAATCCACATTGAGCCGCTCAGACAGCGCCACGGCGATAAAGTCGGTGCCGCCGCTGGTGGCGTGGCCCCAAAGACACAGGCTGATGGCAAACCCGTTGATGATCCCGCCGAAGATGCAGATGAGCAAAACGTCGTTGGTCAGAGGCATGGAGGGAATCAAGTCGGTAAGAACGCTGGTCAGCACGATCATCAGGCAGGAGTACAGGGTGAACCGTTTGCCGATGAAGCGAAAGCTGATCACGGCGGGAACAGCGTTGAGCAGGAAGTTGATAAGCGAGAAGGGAAGGGACAGGCCCAGATATTGCTGCGCGCTTCTTTGGATGAGAAGGGTCAGGCCGTTGAACCCGCCCGGGAACAGGCCTCCTGCGTTTACGAAGCTTTTGATGTTGACGGCCATGATAACCGAGGCCAAAACGATGAGGCCCATCCGCAGGGCATGCTCCCGGACCAAAGCAAGCGTTGGGTGAAAAGGATGACCAAGACGGTTCTTTTTCATTCGGCAACCCTCCCGATTATGAAAGAAAATGGATAGCTTTATTTTACCATCAAACCGGGAAAAAGCCAGAACAGAATTGGAAAGCGGCAAAGAATATGGCGTGCCTGGCCGGATGTGGGGCGCTGAGGATTCTCAAAGGCTGGAGAAGCAGGATGCCTTTTATGGGGTTGGGTTTCAGGCCCATTGTCTAGAAAAGCCCTGCCTGTTTTGAAACAGGCAGGGCTTTTCCTTTTGCATACCGTACACAACGAAACGCCGCGAGCACCTGATCGTAGTTCAGGCCGAGGCTCGCTGAGGGCCGGAAGAAAGCAGCTAATCGTCAAGATTTTCCCGCATAAACAAAGCAGAATCAAAAAATTCTTCCAGGCTGATGTCAAAACCTTCGCAGATTTCATAGATGACGCGCAGCTTCATGCTCGGATAGGTGCAGCTGAGGATGGTGCTCAGCGTGGATTGAGGAACGCCGCTCTTCTTATATAACTGATATTGTGTCAGATTGCGCTCTTTGCAAAGCTCGACTATGCGCTTTGCAACCGCTTCATTTAATTGCATGGAGTCCACCCTTCCATTGCTATTTGTTTGATCTGATAACATTATGGAAGGTTGAATTCTAAAAATACTTCGGGTACTTGATATTCGTATGAATATCTATTATACTAAATCCTATATTGAAATAGTTTTATAAAAGTTATTAAAAAATTTTATCTTGGAAAGGTTACAGTCTAAGAAATTTAAATCTATGGGGTGTATTGATGAAAAGCTATACAGTTGAATTAACCGATGAATTATCCTATATTTACGAAGATATTGCGAAAATAAATAAAAAGAAAGTTGAAGAGTGTATCGCAATTATATTGGATCGGGTTATTCGTACCATGGTTAATCAAACAGGTAATGACAAAAATACGGAAACGGATACTTACAAGACAAGAAGCTGAGTCAAACAAAGAAGCCGATCGCTCTACAGCAATCGGCTTCTTTGTCTTGGAAAGGGCGGACACTTTAGATGCCGCCTCTTCGCGAGGGCCCCGCTCGGACAAATGAAAAGAGTCTGAACGCGTCTTGCGTCCAGACTCAGTCTGGTGGGGAGAGATGGATTCGAACCATCGAAGTCACTGACAACAGATTTACAGTCTGCCCCCTTTGGCCACTCGGGAATCTCCCCATATTCATTTGTTTCGCGCGCCTGGTTTTGAAAAGCAGGTGGAGCTGGTGGACGGACTTGAACCCCCGACCTGCTGATTACAAATCAGCTGCTCTACCAACTGAGCTACACCAGCACAATGGCGACGTGTCATAATATAGCATATGGGACGCGCCTTTGTCAACACCTTTTGATAAAAATATGCAGTTTTTGTCTACGCTTTTCCACGCGCAACTTATTCCTTTGGCGCAGCGGGCTCAGGCTCTTCCTTGCGGATTTTCCCCCGTCCGTCCTTGATGATCTTCACGTCCTTGCGGGAATAAGCATGGGGCAGCGCTTCCCGCTGCTGGTCTAAGCGCACCTTCAGCTGGCCAGTGAGAAGGCTGACCTCCTCCACCATCCCCCTGCCGTCCGGCGTGGTGACGATGGCGCCCACCCGGGGCGTAATGCGCAGCAGGTCGTCGTAAGCGTTCTGCTCGTATTTCAGGCAGCACATCAGCCGCCCGCAGGTTCCCGAAATCTTCACCGGGTTAAGGCTCAACCCCTGTTCCTTTGCCATCTTGATGGACACCGGCTGGAACTCTCCCAAAAAAGAAGAGCAGCAGAAAGGCCGCCCGCAGATGCCCATGCCGCCGAGCATTTTCGACTCGTCGCGTACGCCGATCTGGCGCAGCTCGATACGGGTACGGAAAACCGAAGCTAAATCCTTTACCAGCTCCCGGAAATCCACTCGGCCGTCCGCGGTAAAATAGAAAAGAATCTTAGAATTATCGAAGGTGTATTCCACGTCGATGAGCTTCATGCCCAGCTTGTGGTCCGCGATTTTTTTCAGGCAGATGCGAAACGCTTCCTTTTCCTTGCGGGAATTTTCCGCCACCCGTTTGAGGTCCTCCTCCGTGGCGGCCCGCATCACGGGCTTTAAGGGCTTAACGATGGTGGCGTCGTCCACCTCGCGGTTGGGCATAGCGACCTCGCCGCACTCCACTCCCCGAGCCGTTTCCACAATCACCCGCTGAGACAGGGAAAACGTCTCCCCGTTGGGATCAAAATAATAAATCTTGCCGACGGTTTTGAACCGGACACCGATCACTTCAGCCATTTGTTCCTCCAGACTGTTTATCCATCGCGTCTTTTATAAACGCGCACATGAAAGCGAAAAAACTGCCCGTTTTGGGCCGCGTCTTATTATACCGGATTCCTCCGTTTTTTACAAGGAGGATTTTGCCGGAAAACAAAGGCTACCCCCGCAGCCGGGCGCACATGAGAGTGATGAGCAGGGTCTGATTTATATTCCCGTCGAGCAGGTGCATCAGCTCCTCCACTTTGCCGATCAAAGAGAGGAGGCGTTCGCTGGTCAGCGTCTGGGCCAGAACCGCCGCGGCCGCCGGGTCGGGAGAGATGGGCTTGCCGCCCCCCAGGCGCAGAGACAGCCCGTCCCGCAAAAGCAGCAGTAGCTCCGACAAGGTGGCCCTGGTCAAGGGCTTGTCCCGTTCCAGCTTGCCCGTGAGCTTTAAAAGAGGAAGCTCTGCCGGAGCGCAGAGGGCCCGGGCCATTTTTCCCGCAAGCTGAGCCGCTTCGGAAAGCTTCCCGTCCTCCAGCGCTTCCATCGCCCGGCCGATGACGCCGCCGCACAGGCCTGCCGCCCGATGAAGTTCGTCTTCCGGCCGGTCAGGGAAGGCGGCGCGCAGAGCCGTGACCGTTTCCTCCTCGCTTACCGGAGACAAAGGAATGGTTACGCACCGGGAGAGAATGGTGGGCAGCATGGATTCCCGGCTCTCGGCGGTGAGCAGAAAGACCGCGTAGGAAGGCGGCTCTTCCAGAATCTTTAAAAGAGCGTTTTGCGCCTGCACGGTCATGGCCTGGGCATTCTCCAGAAGATAAATTTTGTATTTCCCCTCGTTGGGGGTAATGAACACATCCGCCTTGATGGCACGGATTACGTCTAAGTGAAAAGACCGGGCCCCGCCGTCCGACCCGTATTCCCGGATATCCGGATGAATGCTACAAAGAGACTTGCGGCAGGCGGCGCATTCCCCGCAGGGGACCTCACCGGTCCCTTCGCATTGATAAGCGGCGGCAATCAGGCGCGCCAAAGTGCGCCGCCCACAACCGGCCGGGCCGGTGAGCAGATAAGCATGGGGCAGCCTTCCCGAGGAGAACACCCGGGAAAGCTGCTCCTTTGCCGTTTCATTTCCAAGAAAGGTCCCAAATTTCATAAAACGTCCTTACAGTTTGATAAACTGATCCACGTTGACTACGAACACCGTAGCGCCGCCCACCGTAACCTCCACCGGATAAGAGGCGTATACCTCCATGCCGTAGGCGGAACTGGCCGGGGCGATCTGCGTGCGCTTTTTGCAGCATTTGGATATAATATCCAGCACATCGTCTACCTTTTCGTCGTCCACGCCCACAAGCAGCGTGGTGTTACCCGCCCGCAGGAAACCGCCGGTGGTGGCGAGCTTGGTGGCCGAGTAACCCGAGGTGGTCAGAGTAGAGGAAAGCATGGAGCTGTCGTCGTTGTTGACGACCGCGAGAATCAACTTCATAGAGGGTACCCCCTTTGATCGGTCATAAAACCGCCCCGCTTTGTACATTCTGTTTTAAAAGAGGCGGATTTTCTCTTTCTATTTTATCACTTTGATCTCACAAATACCATAGCTTTTGAGAATTTTTGCGGCCGCCTCGTCGATGATTTCCCCCGGCGCCACCACTGGCACACCGGGCGGGCAGGGGCAGGAAGCTTCCGCCGCGATCCGTCCGACGCTGTCGTCGATAAAAATGCGCTCTCCAGGGGCCAGCAGCGCCTGGCGGGGAGAGACTGCAGCCTTGGGCAGAGTGGTCACCGTCCCGGCCTTCGGCAGGGGTGCGCGGCGCCCCTGCAGGGCGGACAGGGCGTTTTTCAGCCGCACGTAGTCCTTTTCCGGGTTGAACGGGGATGGGATGAGGACCACATGCAGCCCGTCGGCGTATTCCGGTTCCACCCCCTGCTGGCGCAGAAGCCCCGCCGCCGCATGTCCGGTAAGCCCCAACGGGCCTGTGCCGATGGTGATGCGCACCGGGTCCCATTCCCCCTGGGGCAGCGTCATCCCCAGAGCCAGGGCGTGCCGGCGCACATCCTCCACCTGCTCCTTGAGCTTCGAAAAGGCCGCGGCCCCTTCCTCCTCTAGCCAGGCCCGGCAAAGGTCCAAAGATACCATGATGGGATAGGAGGGGCTTGTGGAGCCGAACAGGGCCATGGCGGAGGGGGCCTCCGCGCAGTAGGCATCCTCGGCAATGTGCAGCCAGGCGCCGCCGGTCATCACCGGCAGGGTTTTGTGGGCGGAGTCGCAGGTGATGGAGGCGCCGCGCTCCAAAGGATGGGCGCCGGGCGCTGCGAATTTCAGGTGGGCGCCGTGGGCGTTGTCCACTAGGAGCGGCACCCCGTGGGCTCGACAGACCGTAGAGATACCTCTTATGTCGGACAGCACCCCGTAATAATCGGGCGTGGTTACATACACCGCGCAGGCGTCCGGGTTCTCCAAAAGGGCGGCCTCGATGTCCTGCGGGTACACCCGGCCGGGAAGGCCGTCCCCGGCGTCGGGCCTGGGAAGGACCCACACAGGCGTAATGTCCAAAAGGGCCATGGCGTTGACCGCCGAGCGGTGGATGGTGCGCCCGGCTACGATCTTCCCCCCCTGAGGTACGGCCAGACGCAGCATGGTCTGGATGCAAAGAGAGCAGCCGCCTGCGGAAAACAGGGTGCGTTTGGTCCCATATAAAGTGCTTGCCCGCTTCATAGCCTCGGCAATGGGGCCGGTGGCCTCATAAAGGCTGTCGGTATCGGGGATTTCCGTGGTATCCAGCCGCAATAGATCCCCCATCCGGTCGAGGGGAGAGGCGATTCCCTTGTGGCCGGGCATGTGCATGGGCACGCGGCCCAGGGCCAGATGCTGTTCGAGTGCGTTTAATAAAGGAGAAGCGGACATATTCATTCCTCCATCGGCGTGATCGGAAAAAAGCAGCGTTCTTTCTCATTGTATGAAAAAGAAGCGGTTGTGTGTCAAAAAGGCCCGGTTTTTACCGCTTTCCCACGGGGCAGCTGGCCATGCAGATGCCGCACACCGCGCCGCGCCCGATGTGCTGGTAGGTTTTCATGTGTTTCGAGCACTTGTCCGGGTCGTAATAAGTTTCCCGGTCCATGCCAGGGAGAAAGGAAACTCCCGCGATGGCACCTGCCGGGCAGCGGTCTTGGCAGACGGTGCACCCCCCGCAGCCGGAATAAATGGGCGGCTCGGTTACCGGAAGGGGACAGTCGGTCAGTACGGTGGCAAGCCGCACCCGGGGCCCCCACTGAGGGGTAATGAGCAGGGCGGACTTGCCGATCCACCCCAGCCCCGCCGCCACCGCCGCGGTCTTGTGAGGAAAGAGGCCCCGGTATTCCTCCCGGGGCGGGATGGACTGGGAAGCGGCGATGGGCATGGCTTGATAGCCTGCCCGCTCCAGCCGTGCCGCCGCCCGCAGCGACCAGGAGTCCAAAAAAGCGTTGGCGGCGCGGTAATGCTGGAAATAAGGGTAGGTGGGGCCGCCCGCGACCGGGGCGACAATCTGGGACGAGAGGGCAAAAACCAACGTGATGCCGTAGGGAAGATGGGCGAGGGAAGCGGGAAGCCGCCCGTCCAGCCGGGAGAATCCCACCGCCGCCATCCCGTCCTCTTCCATCTGCCGGACAAGTCCATCCAAGTCGAACATGGCCAAAGCCTCCTGATTGCAAAAATGATTCGCAGGCGAAGCGTGAAAACTTACAAATCCGGCGGCGCGCCCGCTTTCTCACGAAACCGGCGGATGAGAGAAGCACGTACAAGGAAAAAACCGCCGCCGGGCTGCGCGGATGCGCTGTCCCCGGGCAAAGAGAACACGGTTTTCTCTCCCAAAGCGGGAAGCTCTCATGCCCTTTTGAAAAGAAGATTGGAAACCGGAGGCCTAGGTATAGGAAGCTGCCCGGGCGCATATAGAAGGGAGAAATCCAACCCCTTTACTCCCACCCGATTCCCACGTGTGCATAATATGTGGTATTATACAATATTTTTTGGGTTCTGGGGAGGTTTTGTTGCAATCAAGGGGGAGGAATGGTAAAATGTTTGGGTATTGGGTAAGAAATTTGCCGCGTTCTTTTCTCCAGAGCGGCACATGGGCAGGAGGAAGCTTTTGAAGGCACGCAAGCTTTGGCGGATGGCTGATTTGGCGCTGATTGTAGTGGTAATTGCCGCTGCGGTGACTACGGCGGTCCTCCTTTGGTTTCCCACCGGCGGCGACGCGGTGGCGGTCATCGCGGTAGGCGGGGAAGAGGTAGGCCGTGTGAGGCTCAGTGGGGTGACCGCAGGGTATGACCTGCCGCTTCACACCGACCCGCAGGTGATCCTTCGGGTGGAGCCCGGGCGCGTCCGCTTTCAAAAAGCCGGGTGCCCCGACCAAATCTGTGTCAACACCGGATGGCTGACCTCCCCCGGCCAGACGGCGGTCTGCCTGCCCGCCCGCGCCTCGGTACGCATCGAGGGGGCCGGCGGGGTGGACGCGGTGGTTCGATGACAAGGCGGAGGTGCGAGCGAGTGGAAAGAAAAAGCCGGGCCAAACAGGTGGCGCTGCTTGGAATGCTTGGAGCGGTGGCCATTGTGCTGTCCTGGCTGGAAGGAATGCTCGGCCCGGTGCCCGGGCTTCCGCCGGGAGCCAAGCTGGGGCTTTCCAACGTGGCGACCATGCTGGCGGCTTCCACCATGGGGCCGGGCAGCGCTTTGGCCATTGCGCTTTTAAAGGGCCTGTTCGCGGGTTTGACCCGGGGCCTTACCGCGGGGCTCATGAGCCTTTCCGGCGGCCTTCTCAGCACGGGCGTGGTCTGCCTTCTCCTTTGGTGGAGAAGATGCCCGCTGGGCTATGTGGGTATCGGAATCGCAGGGGCGGTCTGCCACAACATGGGGCAGCTTTTGGTCTCCTTTTTGCTGACAAACGCCGCCGTCTTCGCGTACCTGCCCTTCTTGCTGCTGTTCGCTTTGCCGGCGGGGGCAGTAACCGGGCTTACCTTACATATTTTACTGCCGGCTTTTTCCCGGCTTCGGGGAGAAATCTGACGTTTGGTTATCCTTTTGGTATAATGGGAGAGAAATTATACCGGACAAGATAGATGATGGAGGAAACACAATGGAAAACAAAACCCTCAGGCGGTTCTTTTCCTTTGGGGCGTCCCGGCCGCACGGCGGCGCGTCGGTGCCCCACCGGAAGAACACCGCGGACAGCGAGTCGGTGGTCATGCCGCCGCCCGAACGGGTGATCATTGCCATGCAGCAGCACATCGGCGCGCCCTGCGAGCCGGTGGTGAAGCCGGGCGACCCGGTGGCGGTGGGCCAGGTGGTGGGGGACACGAAGGCGTTCGTGTCGGCACCCATCCACGCCAGCGTCTCAGGTACCGTCAAGGCAATCACCGAAATCCAGCTGCCCGGCGGGCAGAAAACCAAGGCGGTTATCATTGAAAGCGACGGGGAGCAGCGGGTGCACGAAAGCGTGCAGCCCCCGGTCATCCAATCCAGGGAGGACTTTGCGGCGGCGGTGCGCGCGTCGGGGCTTGTGGGCCTGGGCGGCGCGGGATTCCCGGCTCATGTGAAGTTAAATCCCCCCAAGGACGCGAAGATCGACACGCTCATTGTCAACGGCGCCGAATGCGAGCCCTATATTACCGCCGACTACCGGGAAATCATGGAGAACAGCTGGGACATCATGTCGGGCGTTTACGCGGTCAAGGACCTTTTGGGCGTGGAAAACGTGATCATCGCCATTGAGAACAACAAGCCCGACGGCATCAAGGTCTTAAGCTCCATCGCCGATAACTCCAACGATCCGGATAACCAGGTGAACATCAAGGTTCTGCCCTCCCGGTACCCCCAAGGGGCGGAGAAGGTGCTCATCCAGGCAACCACCGGGAGAGTGGTCCCCACCGGCAAGCTTCCCAGCGACGTGGGCGTAGTGGTGATGAACATCACTTCCATCGCCTTTTTGTCCCGGTATATGAAAACCGGGATGCCCCTTACCACCAAGCGGCTGACCGTTGATGGGTCCGCCATCTGGTCGCCGAAAAACGTGATCGTTCCCATCGGTACCCCCATCAAGGACGTGATCGCGTTTGCCGGGGGCTATAAGGAAGACCCCAAGAAGGTTATCATGGGCGGCCCGATGATGGGCCTTGCCATGGTGGACGATTCCCTTCCCGTTTTGAAGCAGAACAACGCCATTTTAGCCTTTGACGAAAAGGAAGCCAAGCTCATGGAGCCGCTGCCCTGTATCCGGTGCGGCAAATGCGTGCACGCATGCCCCATGAAGCTGATGCCCACCTCCATCGAGCGGCTCTATAAGGCAAAAGACGTGGAGGGTTTGCAGAAAGCGGGTGCTATGACCTGCATGGAATGCGGCTGCTGCGCGTTCGTATGTCCCGCGGGGCGGCGGCTGGTGCAGTCCATGCGCCTGTCTAAGGCCCTCATCAAAAACGCACCGAAGAAGGAGGCGAAGGGATAATGGAAAAGCTGTTTGTATCCTCGTCCCCCCACCTGCGCAGCGGGACGGGCGTGCGCTCCATCATGCTCGATGTGATCATCGCCCTGGCCCCTGCCCTGATCGCCTCGGTGATCCTGTTCGGCCTGCGGGCGCTGCTGGTGACGGCGGTATCGGTTGCCGCGGCGGTGCTGGCGGAATACCTTTCCCGGAAAATCATGAAGCGCCCCAATTCCATCGGGGATTTGAGCGCCGTGGTCACCGGTATGCTGCTGGCCTTTAACCTGCCCGTGTCCATCCCTTTGTGGATTGCCGCGCTGGGCTCGGCCATCGCCATTGTGGTGGTCAAGCAGTTCTTCGGCGGCATCGGGCAGAACTTTGTCAATCCCGCTCTGGCCGGGCGCATCATCCTGATGGTATCCTTCCCGGCCCAGATGACCAAGTGGACCATGCCGCTGACTTCCTTTAGCGGATTGGACGCGGTGACCACCGCCACCCCGCTGGGCGTTCTCAGCGAGGGCGGAGAGCAGGCCATGCCTCCTCTTCTGGACATGTTCTTCGGCGTGCGGGGCGGCTGCCTGGGAGAAACCTGTGCGGTAGCGCTGCTTTTGGGCGGGGTGTACTTAGTGGCCCGCAAGGTGATTAACCCCATTATCCCCATTTGTTATGTAGGCACGGCGGCGCTTTTGTCCCTGGCCTTCGGGCTGGACCCGCTGGTACAGATGCTGTCCGGCGGCCTGCTTTTGGGCGCCATTTTCATGGCGACCGATTATGCCACCTCTCCGCTGACCAACTGGGGCAAGGTGATCTTCGGCATCGGCTGCGGCGTGCTTACCATGATCATCCGCCAGTTCGGCAGCTTGCCGGAGGGCGTGTCCTTCTCCATTGTGCTGATGAATATCCTGGTTCCCTATATTGACCGGCTGACCCGTCCGGTTCCGTTCGGAGAGGAGGGGGCGCGGCAATGATGAAGAAAATCATTGGCCCGGCTGCGGCGCTGACCATTATCTGTCTGGTGGTGACGGCGCTGCTGGCAGGCACGAACTTTATCACGAAAGACATTGTGACCGAGCGGGCCGCCGCTACAGCGGAGGCTTCCCGTAAGCAGGTGCTCCCGGCGGCCGCTTCCTTTGAGGAAGTAACCATCGCCGAAGAGGGGAACGGCATGTATGCCGGGCTTGATGCGGCGGGCGAGGTGGTCGGCTACGTGTTCGAAACCTCCGGCAAGGGCTACGGCGGCGCGGTCAACGTGATGACCGGCATGACCAAGGACGGGGAAATCACCGCCGTGACGCTGGTTTCCCACAGCGAGACCCCAGGCCTGGGCGCCAAGGCGGGGAACGACGCTTTTATCTCCCAGTACAAGGGCGCTGCTCCCCAGGGCGGCTTTGCGGTGACCAAGAATGCACCCACCGCCGACAGTCAGGTGCAGGCGGTCACGGGAGCGACCATCACCTCCAAGGCGGTCACCAGCGCGGTCAACGAAGCCATTGAGCTCTATGAAACCTATGGGAAAGGAGGCGGTGCGTAATGGCAAAGGGCAAGCTTCTTTCTACCTTTACCAAGGGCATTGTGAAGGAAAACCCGGTGCTTCGCCTGGTGCTGGGCACCTGCCCGACCCTGGCGGTCACCACCATGGCGGAAAACGGCCTGTGGATGGGCATGGCGGCCACTCTCGTCCTTTTGGGGTCCAACGTGGTCATTTCCCTTACCCGCAAGGTGATTCCCGATAAGGTGCGCATTCCGGCCTTTATTACCATCATCGCCGGATTTGTCACCCTGGTGCAGATGCTTGTAAAGGCGTATGCCCCCGAGGTCAACGATAAGCTGGGCATTTTCCTGCCCCTGATCGTGGTCAACTGCATCATCCTGGCCCGGGCGGAAATGTTCGCCAGCAAGAATAAGGTGCTTCCCAGCATTTTGGACGCGCTGGGCATGGGAGTCGGTTTTACCGCGGCTTTGGTGCTCATGGGCTCCATCCGGGAGCTTTTGGGCAGCGGCAGCCTCTTCGGCGTTCCCATCACCAGCAGCTTCATCGATCCCATGATCGTCATGATTCTCCCAGCCGGCGGCTTCTTCGTGTTCGCCATTCTCATCGTGCTGGCCAACAAGCTCTCCGGCGACGGCAAAAAGGCCGTGCTCGGCTGCGCCGGGTGCCCCTCCGCCGCCCATTGTCCGAATGCCCAGACGGGCGGCTGTGAGGAAAAGAAGGAGGGTGAGCAGTAATGCAAATGGCCATAACCATCCTGATTTCCGGGATTTTGACCGATAACTTCGTGTTGTCCAAGTTTTTAGGGATCTGCCCGTTTTTGGGCGTGTCCAAGAAGACCAATACTGCCGCCGGCATGAGCGCGGCTGTTATCTTCGTCATGCTCATCGCCACTTTGGTGACCTATCCGGTATATGCCTGGCTGCTGGTTCCCAACGGCCTGGACTATCTGCAAACCATCGTGTTCATCCTAGTCATCGCGGCGCTGGTGCAGCTGGTGGAAATTGCTCTGCGTAAATTTTTGCCGCCATTATACAATTCGTTGGGCATCTACCTGCCTCTCATCACCACCAACTGCGCGGTGCTGGGCGTGACCATCCTCAATTTCGACAACAACTACACCTACGGCGAGGCCCTCCTCAACGCCTTCGGCGCAGGCGTGGGCTTTTTGCTGGCGATGATTCTTTTTGCAGGCGTGCGGGAGAAGCTGGAGGGGTGCGACATCCCCGAGTCCCTCAAGGGCCTGCCCATCACCCTCATCGCCGCGTCGCTGGTGTCCATCTCCTTCCTGGGCTTTCAGGGCCTGGCGGAAGGGCTGTTCAAGTAGAAAGGAGGCGCTTTTCCCATGTTTCAAGACATTTTGTTTCCGGTTATGATCGTCGGGATCATCGGCTTTCTGGCGGGCATCGGCCTGGCGGTGGCGGCCATCGTTATGGCGGTACCGGTGGACCGCAAGGCCCAGGCCATCAAAGAGGCGCTTCCTGGAGCCAACTGCGGCGCCTGCGGCTATTCCGGCTGCGAAGGGTACGCAAAGGCCTTGTCGGAAGGTTCTGCCCCGGCGGGGCTATGTTCCCCGGGCGGCGCGCAGGTGGCCGAAGAGATTGCCTCCATTCTGGGGACCGCCCCGGCCCAAGTGGAGTATAAAACCGCTCTGGTGCGCTGCAACGGCACCACCCAGAACACCGGGGTGAAGATGGAGTACGACGGTCTGAGAAGCTGCGCGGCGGCCAGTATGTTTTACGGAGGCACCGGCAAATGCTCCTACGGCTGCATCGGCTATGGAGACTGCGCGGCGGCCTGCGAGTACGGGGCCATCCAAATCTGCAACGGGGTGGCGGTCATCAACCCGGCCCGGTGCAAAGGCTGCAACAAGTGTGTTACCGTCTGCCCCAAGCACATCATCGAGCTGGTCAGCGCCCAGGCGGCGTCGGTAGTGCGCTGCCGCAACCAGGACAAGGGCGGCGAGACCCGCAAGCAATGTTCTGCCGGCTGCATCGGCTGCATGCGGTGCGTGAAGGCCTGTGAATTTGATGCGGTGCATGTGAAAAACTTCCTGGCAACGGTGGACTATGATAAGTGCACCGGCTGCGGCAAATGCAACGAGGTATGCCCGGTGGGATGCATCAGCATTCTGAAGGTGCAGGAAATCCAGGAGAATACCTCGGTCGTCTCCTAAAAGGTCAATAAGATAGAAAACCGGCCCGCCGAAATTTTCGGCGGGCCGGTTTTCTATTTGAGGAAAAAACAGGATTGTAGATAGTTGCTTAATTATATTCACATATTATTTCAAAATTATTGTTATTTCACCAATATCATGTTATCATATTGTCATATTTTAGCACTCTTAGTCGCCAAATCCAAAAAACCGCGATTTACTGATGAAAAAGGGGGATTGCCTATGCCCATCTATTTGGGGCACCGCGCCGAAGATGGCCGGGAGCAGCTGCTTTTGGACCATTTGATCGGCGTCGCCCGGTACGCGCAGGCCTTCGCCGATTCCTTTGGCGCCGGTGCGCTCGCGTACCAAATCGGACTTGCCCACGACGCCGGCAAGTACTCGGATAAGTTTCAGCGCCGTATTCGCGGCGCACCCGTGCAGGTGGACCATTCCACCGCGGGCGCGCAGCTGATGATCGAGCGGAGAAACGCCCCTGCCGCCTACTGCATCGCCGGCCACCACGGAGGCCTGCCCGATGGCGGCGGACAATATGACCAGGCGCAGCCTACCCTGTCTGCCCGTAAAGAAAAGCCAGTGGAACCTTACGATGGGTTTTGGCGGGAAGTGACGCTCAAGCCGGCGGTATTTGATCCCCCAACCATCTTAGGCGTCGGGGGATTTACCGCCGCCTTTTGGATTCGAATGCTCTTTTCCTGCCTGGTGGACGCAGACTATTTGGATACCGAGGCCTTCATGCAGGGAAAAAAGCCGCCTAGGGGAGAATACGCTTCCATCGAGGAGCTGCTCGCCCGCCTGTACCGGGATATAGCCCGCTTTGAAAACCCCGAGGGCGATCTCAACCAGGAACGGTGCGCCATTTTGGAGGCCTGCCTCGATGCGGGCCGGCAGCAAAGCCCCGGGCTTTTTACCCTGACGGTCCCCACCGGCGGAGGAAAAACCATTGCCTCCCTGGCCTTTGCTCTCGAGCACGCGAAGAGGCATCACCTCAAGCGCGTGATCTACGTCATTCCGTTTACCTCAATTATCGACCAGACAGTGAGCGAGTTTGAAAAGATCCTGGGGAAAGAGAATGTGCTCGCCCATCATTCCGGCGTGGAATATGAGGATGGGGAGGGGAACGATTCCGACCAGTCCCGCAAAAAGCTGGCGGCGGAAAATTGGGACATGCCCGTAGTTGTCACCACGGCCATGCAGTTTTTCGAATCCCTCTTTTCCAATAAGACCTCCCGCTGCCGCAAGCTTCATAACATCGCCCAGAGCGTGATCATCTTTGACGAGGCCCAGACCATACCGCTGCCATACCTAAAGCCCTGCGTGCGCGCCATCGCGGAGCTGACCGTCAACTACCGCACGTCCTGCGTGCTGTGTACCGCCACCCAGCCGGCATTAGGCCCCTTATTTGCCGAAATTCACCCCACCCTTCAAAGCCGGGAGCTATGCCCGCCGCTCAACTGCGATGTGTTTCGCCGGGTGCAGTATACGAATCTGGGCAAGCTTTGCGACGAGGAGCTGGCCGCCCGGCTCAACGGACATGCCCAGGTCCTCTGTGTGGTCGGTTTGCGAAAGCATGCACAAACGATTTTCGCGCTTCTTGAGCAGAAGGGAAGCGTGCACCTGTCCACTCTGATGACCCCGCGGCACCGCCGCATCATGCTTCGGCTCATCCGCAGACAGCTCAAAAGGGGTAGGACCTGCCGGGTGGTTTCCACCAGTCTCATTGAAGCGGGGGTGGACGTGGACTTCCCCGTGGTTTACCGGGCCGAAGCAGGACTCGACTCGGAAATTCAAGCCGCCGGGCGCTGCAACCGGGAGAAAAAGCGTCCAACAGAGGAAAGCTTCGTCTATCTTTTTACACCGGAGGACACCTATACCGCCCATTTGCCGCATATGCTCCGCCGGCCCATGGAAACTGCCCGGGATGTAGTCCGCGGCTGCAGAGAGCTCGACGCGCCCGAAACCATCGAACGGTATTTTACCCAGCTTTATCAGCTCAGCGGGCCGCTTCTGGACCAGAAAAACGTGGTATCCCAGTTCGAGAAGGCCCAGGGAAGCTATCCCTTTGCCACCGTAGCAGGGGACTTTCGCTTGATCGAAACGAACACCCGCGCCGTCATCATTCCCAAAGGGGCGCAATACCGCAAGCTGGACGAACGGCTGCGAAGCGGGGAACGGTCCCGGGCGTTGTTTCGCAAGCTGGGGGCCTTTACGGTCAGTGTCTACGAATGGCAGTTTGAGGCCCTGGCGGGCCGGGGCGCGCTGGAATTTCTCGACGAGCAGGTCGCCATTCTGCTAGACTTGACGCTTTACGACGGGAAAACCGGGCTGCAAATGCCGGAAGGTTACGGGGAAGCGCTCTTTGTATAAACTGAAGCGGCAGAAGCCTGCCGGCGCGAAACGATCCATATACACACGTATTTCAGTCCACGCCTCTCTTGCAAGGGGGAACTGTTGTCACCCCTTTGCGGTTACAGGTGGGGGACTCCGGCGACGCCGTGAGGGCGTGGTACACCCTTTGCGGCTATGGCTGGCGGTGCATTTCAAGGAAAAAGAGGTGAAAGCGTAAGTAGCGTTTTGTTTGGCATTCCGATGCCACGCTGTATTCGTTGTTTTAAGTGAAAAGTGAGGTGAATCCAATGAGCAAAGGAATTCAAGTGGAGGTCTGGGGCCCCTATGCCCTGTTTACCCGCCCGGAGCTAAAGGTAGAGCGAGTAAGCTACGATGTCATCACACCAAGCGCAGCCCGGGGGCTAATAGAGGCCATCTACTGGCATCCGGGGCTGCGGTGGAGCATTGACCGCATTCATCTGCTCAGCCCCATCGCGTTTACCAACATCCGCCGCAACGAAGTCAAAAGCAAGCTGAGCGCTTCCACTGCGCGCAGCGCGATGATGGGAACCGGGAAGCTTCCCGCCCTTTATACCGGAGAGGACATTCAGCAGCGCGCGTCCATGGTGCTTACCGATGTGCACTACGTCATCGACGCCCATTTTGAGCTGACGGACAAGGCGGCCCCTTCCGACAACGAGGGCAAATTTATCGACATTGCCCGCCGCCGCCTCGCCCGAGGCCAGTGCTTTCATCCGCCCTGCTTCGGTTGCCGGGAGTTTCCCGCTTCCTTCCGGGCATGGGAGGGAGGACCTGTACCCGCCATCAATGAAACCCGTGACCTGGGGCTGATGCTGTACGACATGGATTATCGGAATCCCCGGGACATTCAACCCACCTTTTTCCGTGCAAAACTGGAAAAAGGGGTGCTGGAGGTAGCGGGGCAGGAGGTACTGCGATGATTCTCCAAGCGTTAACCAAGTATTACGACGCGCTGCTCACACAAGGCGCCATCTCGCCGCCCGGCTGGTGCGCCGCGAAGGTTTCCTATGCGCTGCACATCGGGGACGACGGGGAACTGCTGGACGTGTTTTCCCTCAAGCAGCCCTCTTCCGACGGCAAGCGGGAGGTGCCGCAGATTCTCCGGGTGCCCGAGCAGGTGAAAAAGACGGTAAACGTGGCGTCCAACTTTTTGTGTGACAACAGCGCTTACCTCCTTGGAATCGACGCCAAGGGCAAGCCGGCCCGGACCCTCGAATGCTTTACAGCGGCCCGCGCTCTGCACGAAGCGGTGCTGGCGAACACGGATTCGCCTGCCGCCCGGGCAGTCCTGGCCTATTTCGCCCGGTGGGAGCCGGATAAGGCCGCGGCCCACCCCGCTCTGCAGGAAACCCTGTCCGATATCCTCAAAGGCGCCAACCTGGTCTTTTGGGTAAACGGTGGGTACGCCCAGGAGGACCCTGCCGTTCGTGCCGCGTGGGAGGGCTGCCAAGGCGAAGAGGCGGCACGCTGCGGCCGGTGCCTGGTTACAGGGGAACATGCCCCCATCGCCGTGCTGCACCCTTCCATCAAGGGAGTGAAGGACGCCCAATCCAGCGGCGCGTCTCTCGTTTCGTTTAATGCCGACGCCTTCGAGTCCTACGGCAAGGAGCAGCGGGACAAGACCGGCCAGGGCTTCAATTCGCCGGTTGGTAAGCGGGCGGCCTTTGCCTACGGGACGGCGCTCAACCAACTGCTGCGGGACCGGGAGCATGTGCAGGTGGTGGGGGACACCACCATCGTCTACTGGGCTGAGGACGGGGAGCCTCTGTGTCAGGACCTCTTCGGCGCAGGCATGTTCGGCATGCCCAGCAGCCAGATTACCCAAAACGACTTAAACCGGGCCATCAAAGCGCTAGCAAAGGGCAAGCCGGTAAAGGTAAACGATGCCCTGCTAAACCCAGACAACCATTTTTATGTGCTCGGCCTTGCGCCAAGCGCGGCCAGAGTCAGTGTGCGGTTCTTCTATATGGATACCCTCGGCCGCATTCTGACCCATCTGCACGAGCATCACGAGCGGCTGCGCATCGAACCGATGGGGCTGTATCCCCCATCCATCTGGCAGCTGCTCAGCGCCACCGTCAACCAAAACAGCCGGGATAAGAAAGCATCCCCGCCCATGGCGGGCGCCATGGTCCGGGCGGTGCTAACCGGCGGCATGTACCCGGTTTCCCTGTTTGAGAACACCATGATGCGCATCCGCGCCGAGCGGGAGGTGTCCCACAGGCGCGCGTCGATTCTGAAAGCATTTTTCCTGCGCAATCGGACTTTTTCCGTTCCAGAGGAGGTATTAGACGTGAAGCTAAACGAGGAAAGCACCTATCTGCCCTACGTGCTCGGTCGGCTTTTTGCCGTGCTGGAGAAAATACAGCAGGATGCCAATCCGGGCATCAACGCGACCATCAAGGATAAATATTTCAACAGTGCCATGGCGATGCCGGCGGGAATTTTTCCGCTTTTGACCAAGCTCTCCCAGAGCCATCTGCGTAAACTGGAGGACCGCCGCCGTATTTACTATGAAAGAATCATCACCGAATTAAAGGGCCGCATGGAGGAAACCCTGCCCGCCCGCCTGTCTTTGGTGGAACAGGGCGCCTTTGACCTTGGGTATTACCATCAGGTTCAAAAGCTTTATACCAAGAAACAAAAGGAGGAAAAAGAAGATGTTGGAGCCGATTAAAAACCGCTATGAATTTGTGATTTTGTTCGACGTGGAAAACGGCAACCCCAACGGGGACCCCGACGCGGGCAACCTGCCCCGGCTAGACCCGGAAACCGGTTACGGACTGGTGACCGACGTGTGCTTAAAACGCAAAATCCGCAACTATGTGGAAACCGTCAAGGAAGGAGAATCCGGCTATCGCATCTATATTAAGAGCGGCGTCCCGCTCAACCGCTCTGACAACGAGGCGTTTACCGGCCTTCAGATCGACCCCAAGACCATCAAGGACCTCAAAAAGAAAGACGACCAGCTGGACGCAAAGGTCCGGGACTGGATGTGCCGTGAGTTTTACGACATCCGCACCTTCGGCGCGGTCATGACCACCTTCATGAAAAACAACCTCAACTGCGGGCAGGTGCGCGGCCCGGTACAGCTGAGCTTCGCCCGGTCGGTGGACCCCATCGTTCCTCAGGAAATCACCATCACCCGTGTCGCCATCACCACCGAGGACGCCGCCCAGGATAAGGTCACCGAAATGGGCCGCAAATACATTGTGCCTTATGCCCTCTACCGGTGCGAAGGATATGTTTCCGCCAACTTAGCCCGCAAGACCACCGGGTTTTCCGAGGAGGACCTGGCTCTTCTCTGGCAGGCGATTCTCAACATGTTTGAAAACGACCGCTCCGCCGCCCGGGGCAAGATGGCCGTGCGCCAGCTCATCGTCTTCCGGCACGACAGCGAGCTTGGCAACGCCCCCGCTTACAAGCTATTCGACACGGTTACCGCCCGGTGCCGCGACGGGGTGGTGAGCCCCCGCTCCTATCGGGATTACGAAGTGCTGGTCGACACCGATTCCCTGCCGGAGGGCGTGACCTGCACGCAGATGGTGTGACCGGGGTTCGGGAAGAAGAGTACCTGGCCATCTCCGGTATCCAGCATTTCGCCTTTTGCCGCCGACAGTGGGCGCTGATCCATCTGGAACGCCAATGGGTGGAAAACCTGCGCACCGTGGACGGACAGCTCTTTCACCAGCGTGCCCACGACGCGGCGCAGACCGAAAGCCGGGGAGATACCCTGCTTGTCCGCGGCCTTCCAGTGGTTTCCCATACCCTCTGCGTGCAGGGCGTGTGCGACGTGGTGGAGTTTCACCGGGACGCAAACGGCTGCGCCAAGTTGCCAAGCAGTGCGTCAACTATGGGCAGCGGGTACAGAACTCCGTGTTTGAATGCCTGCTCGACCCTGCCCAGTGCCGGATGCTGCAAAGCAAGCTGCGCGCGATCATAGAGGAGGAAAAGGACAGCCTGCGGTTTTATTATCTTGGCAATCACTATCAAACCAAGATCGAACACTTCGGCGCGAAATCCGGATACGAACCGGAAGGGGTTTTGTTGGTTTAGGTGCGAAGCGGAATCGGTCAGGATTTGTTTGACGGTTCGCACCTAGATGGGGTCTGTTTTGGAAGTTTCTTTGTGCTGAAAAAGGCATGGAATCCGGATTGGTTTCCTGTTTTTGTGTGGCATAACCAAAAATGAACAGCGTTTTTGTTCAGTTTTGCCGTCGTCCCTCGCGAGAGGGGCGTGGATTGAAATTTGTTTCTTCTGGTAGATGGTCGAACGCCCCCAGGTCGTCCCTCGCGAGAGGGGCGTGGATTGAAATTGTGCTGTCAGACACGGGGCTGTTGGATACCGCCTGGTCGTCCCTCGCGAGAGGGGCGTGGATTGAAATCAGCTCATGCTGTCGGCGCCCACCACCTTAGATAGTCGCCCCTCGCGAGAGGGGCGTGGGTTGAAATGTTTCCGACCGCTCTACTTTGATAACCCCTTTTGGTCGCCCTTCGCGAGAAGTACAAAAAGGCACAAAAGAGGGTCTGCGTTCATACGCAGACCCTCTTACTTATTCCGTAAACAAAGCCCCACAGCCGCCTTTATTTTTTCACTGCCGTCAGCGTCTTGACCAGCTGCTTGCGGACCTTGCTGGTGGAGACCGCCACCAGCTCGTCACCCGGCTGGATGATGGTATTGCCGCGGGGAATAAAGAACTCGCCCCGGCGCACCACCGAAACGATAATGCATTCCTCTGGCAGCGGAATCTTGCTGATGCGCATGTCGCTTACCGCTGCATTCTCCGGCACCTTGATTTCGCAGATAACCCCTTCGCCGTGGATGGAAGCCAACAGCCGGATCCCTACCGTGTCCACCGTCTGTTCAATCAGGCTGGTGATCAAGCCTGTGGAGGACACCGGAATATCCACTCCCAGCTTGCGCATGATTTCCAGATTCTTCGGATTGTTGGAACGGGCAATGGTCTTTTTCGCATGAAACCGTACCCGCCCCAGCTGGCAGGCAATGAGATTGTTCTCATCCTTGCCGGTGACCGCCACCAGCGCGTCGCAGTCGCTGGCCCCGGCGGAATCCAGGGATTCGATGGTGGTGCCGTCCCCGCAGACCACCGGAATATCCAGCTCATTGGCGATCCGGGTGCAGGCCTCTTTATTGGTTTCGATCAGGCGGATGTCATGTCCGTTCTCCAGCAGGGATTTGCATAAGTAATATCCCACTTTGCCGCCGCCGACTATGATAATTTTCATGGACGCTTCTCCCTTCTGTTCCGGCCGGTCAGTCGACCACCCGGCAGCAGATCACCTTGTCGCCTTCGTCAATGGTATACTCCGGGGGCAGCTTCGCGGCCAGAATAATTTCGCCTGAATCCTTCTGTACGCCGAAAATTTCCTCGTTGTCCCGCAGCGGTACATGCAAAAGCGTCTTTCCTCGGATGGACCTGTCCGGGTGCTTGACCGTAAAGCCCACCGTACAGTTGTCGAAAGAAAGGGTGCGCGGGTCGTCCTTGTCAATCATCACCGAGTAAAGCGTGTCCACGGTCAAACGGGTCGGACAAATGGTGCGAATGCCGAAGTGGCTGAAAACCGTTTCTCTGGAAGGGTCCACGATGCTGGCCACCACCCGAGGGACCTTGAACACCTCCAGCGCCATCTGGGATACCATGATGTTCACATTGTCATCGTTGGTGACCGCCACCAGCGCGTCACAGCTTTCGATCCCGGCGTTTTGCAGGACTTCCTGGTCCACCGGGATGCCAACCACCGTCACTCCGGAAAAATTGAGTCCCAACTGTTCGAGCTTTCCAGGGTCCCGGTCCACCACCGCCACATAATGCCCGTATCGGTTGAGTGCCTTGGCCAGGCGCACCCCGATCTTGTCGCACCCAACAATCATGACATTCATATGCTTCTCCATTTCCCGCGCAAGGCTTGTCCCATTGCGCGTATCGCGTATAAAATACCCCGATGAGCTTCCCAGTGAAAATGGTGACCCTTGCGGATATGTCCCCAAGGTGCCGCCCCAAAAAGACCGGTGCGCCATTTTCCAAGGAAAAAAGAAAACGGCAGGGACCGAAATATGTCCCGCCGCCAATGGGAATGTGGGACAAAAATCTGGCCCCGAAAAAACACCTCAATGCAAAAAGCACCTCAACTTATGTGAGGTGCGCGAATACTCTGAGAGTTGGCGCTGCGAAAAAGATACCATCTTTTTACGCGTGCACTTTCAGATGGAAGAAAAGGAAAGAGCCCGAACGCGAATTGCGTCCAGACTCAGTCTGGTGGCCCGCCCGGAGGGATTCGAACCCCCGGCCTCCAGAATCGGAATCTGTCACTCTATCCAGCTGAGCTACGGGCGGATACTGCTTTGCCCAAATACTATACCACAACCCGGCAAATCTGTAAAGAGAGAAATTGAATGGATTTCCAAATAAATGAAGATCATACTTGGCGGCGGCCTTTTTTGCTCATCAATGCACCGATGCGGCCGGTTTCCCGCGCGGTCAGGCCGCCCCAGCCTTCCGCCTGCAGGCGGTCGCCAAGGCCCAAACTCTGGGCAATCCGGATTTTTTCCAGATCTCGTGGTGTCGGTTCCTTTTTCTTTTTCTGCGCCAATGTGACAGCCTCCCTGCACTCATTCTGTCCATAGTCTCTGCCGGAAGGAGAAAGTTATACATCTTCTTCCAAAACAAAAGGAAAAAGATGGCGCAACCTGTATAAACCCTGTCATGTCCGCCCATCCTACTGGCATATAAATACTATAGGTACTCTACCGAAAGGCGTGAAAGACATGAGCGGACTCAAAGATTGGAAAAACCAGCTGTTCCAAAAGAAACCCGACGCACAGGAAGTCTACACCCAGGAGCTGCTCGCAGAGATTCGGGAGGTATGCCGGCAGATGCAGAGTGCCAACTCCCGATTTGCAAATGAAAATGACAATGACCTGGTAGATGCGTGCATTTACGAAATGGAAGCGCTCAACGCGCGTTACCGTTTTCTTATCAAACGGGCGCGGGAGGTAGGGATCACCTGCACGCCGGTCCAGGCCAGAGAAATCAAGGGGGGAGAACAGGTGGGATAGGTGCAGTGGCCGCGGTCGCTGTTTTGGTGACCGGTGGCTTAATAATCATCGGCTTCATGGTCCGGTCCGGAAAACCGGTGCGCAGTCTTCTGAGCTCGGCGGTTCAGGGAATTCTGGCCTTGACGGTGGTAAACCTGACCGGAGCGCTTACCGGGGTAACCCTTTCGGTCAACGCGACAAGTTTGGGTGTTGCAGCGCTGGGCGGCATTCCGGGAATCATTGGAATGCTGATGATGAACATAGTGATGGCAGGATAAGAAGAAGGCGCAAAGCTATGCTTTGCGCCTTCTTTCTGCTTTATTATACGCCGATCATCCGTCGGAACGCCTCCACATCCCCGGTCTGCAAGGCGAGTACCCCTGCGTAGACCCGGCCCGGGTCTCTCAGAAAGTCCTCCCGGATCACTTCTGCCTGAATGCGGTCGGCCACCAGCAAGGAAACCTGCATCAGCTCCCGCTTCCCATCGGAAACGTGGCAGACAACGGTGAAGCCGTCCGCTGTCTTGTTGATTTCCACCTGATTTTCCCGCTCCAGCTTGATTCGGGTCATCAGCTTCATTGCTGCGTGTACCGCTTTTTCCCGTACCGAAATGGGCAAATCCGATTCCAGCGTCTGGGCAATCCGGCTGCCGGTTTCGGTGACGGTCAGCATGTCGTCCCCTTGGGTGGGCTGAACGTGTCCCCGGTCCAGCAGTTCCCCGATTGCATCGGTCACCTCAAAATAGTTTGCCAGCCCGTTTGCCTGGATGACCTGAATGATGCTGTTCCTGGAGAGGGGTCCGCCCACGCTTTTGAGCAGATAGCAGACGAGGAGCAGCACCTGGCTGCGGCTGGTCAGGCCACCGGGGACAACCCCGTTTACAAATACATTTTGCTCCATGGTGAAACCACCTTTCCCTGAATGAATCCTTTCTATTATACAACTTTTTTCCGTCCGCGCAAAGAGAAAAACAAAAAAGCACCCCGTCCTCCCAGAGTGAAGAGGACGGGGTACATAAAGGAGATGACTATCAAAGCAAGGAAATGCGAGATCTTGCTTTTGATAAGTTTTGGTAAGGGAATACGGCCAACTGCTAGCAGCCGTAATGATCACGCCGTAACCGACATGAAACGCTTTCCAAAGGAAACATTCGCTTTTGCGGAAAGATTGTCTTTTTAAAGCAAAAAAGAGTGCGACCGGTACCCGATCGCCAAACTAAGAAATTATTGCAATGCCAACGCACTACCGCTATAAAAACAGCGGCCAACTCCAGCTCGAAACGCTCATAGCATCCAACCGGGTTTTTACCCGTACCGGTCACGGTGAATGGTGCTCTTGCGGTCCGCGCCGCCGAGACGCAAACCTTATAGATGCGCCTACGAACGCGTTCTCCTCTTTTCTTTCTCCTTCTTCCATGGCCTATATACACCATGCTTTTGCGTGCCAAGCGGATTCCTGCGTTTGGCATACCCCTATGCTCAACGGTAAGAAGAATCCATGCCACGAACAATAGCAAGCAGTATATAACAAACAAAAAACACGAGCAAAATAAATAGATAACAAAGAAAAAACAGAAATGTTATATTTATATTGCTGAATGCTGTACTTGTAATTATAGATTTTCTCCTAGTTAAAGTCAAGTGGAAAAAAGAAGCGAATTACTCGAAAAATTCATACTATTTTAATTCATATATCATTTATATCCTTATTTTAGCAAAATATTAGTCAATATCTAATATAAAACAGGTAATTTAAAAAGGCTCTGCTTAAATGAAAAGAAAAATATGCTATTCTATTTTGACTTGGATGTTTCAAATTCTAAACACAGAAAGAAGAAAAAAGTGAATATTTCTTACTTTTTTGCAAAGAGGATGGAAGCGCTCGTGCAGTTGCCCCATCCAGGGGGGTAATCAAAAGAAAATGCATCCATAAGGTACGCAGAGAAGCGGACGGCTCTGCATGCGCCGATGCTTTCTGAAGGAGAAAGCCAGCTTTTCCGTATTAGAAATCCCGGCCTGCAAGTTGCTGCAGGCCGGGATGCGAGGATCGTCTATCTGGAAGAAGAGAACCCTATCTGGTAATACGGGTGGAAAGCGGCAGCGTATCTTCCAGCCACGCAAAGTCGGCACCGGCAGCTTTTACGGTAAAGGTGCGGGGGCCGGGAGTTCCCACGCTGAGGGTATAGGTCCAGGTGCGAACGCCGTTTTCATCCACATACGTGCATGTGGTAGGGGCAAGGCCGGTGCCGGTTTCATTGAAGAGGCGGACCTTGGCAACATTAGTGGAGGTCTTGATGGTGGCGGTAATGGGCTCATTGACCTTGCCGGCCGGGTCTATCGTCGCCTCAATGAGTTTGACCTCACCGCCCGGAGTAACCGATGCGTCGCCGATATAGAAGCACACAAACACACCGGTGTCTTCGCC
Organism: uncultured Eubacteriales bacterium; assembly: GCA_951801675.1. GTDB lineage: Bacteria > Bacillota > Clostridia > Oscillospirales > Acutalibacteraceae > Solibaculum_A. The sequence continues at coordinate 83,570 of CATONX010000003.1, forward strand.
GTCCGCATACACGTGCAGGGTACGGTCACCCTTGGTAGCCAGGGAGAAGGTCAGGGTCCAAGTAATGGAACCGTCTCCGTTCTCCTTGCTTTCGCGACTGGTTGCCAGGCCGTTGCCGTTTTCGCTGACCAGGTATGCCTTCTCAACGGTGTCCGGCGTGGTGATGGTGACCGTGATGGTCTCGTTGGGCGCGTAGATTTCCTTGTCGGCACAAGCGGAGGTCTCAACAGGAGTAGGAGGCACATCCGGGTCAAAGCCGTTTGTGTAGATGACCGGGTAGGTGGGCAGCTGAAGGTTTAGAACCTTGTCTTTCACGTCTTCGCCCAGATAGAAGCCGCCGATGTGGGGAGGCTGGTTGTAGGCGGTGTTCTGGCTGGCGACGCCGATGCGGTAGCCCGAGTCATGCATGAGGGTGTAGATCATGTAATCGGTGGGAATGGTGGTGGAGTAAATGCGCAGCTCGGTGGAATCCACGTCACGGGCCACGATTTCCTCACGCCAGTCGCCGAAGATGTCGGCGGTCAGGGTCGGATTGCTCTTGGTTCCATTGTTGGTCTGGGTTCCTTCCAGCACGGCCAGAGTATCCACGCGGTTGGTGGTTTCATTGTACTTGTAAATGGTCTGTGTGCTGCCGTCGGGCATTTCATGGAGCAGGTCGCCGTCCCAGTAGGTGGCCCAATTGCAGTTCATACTTCTGGGCATGGGAGCAACCGCTTCTCCGTAGACATTGTAAATCGAGCCGGAACCGGACGCCCAGACTTCAAAGCCGGGATTTGAGGTGATGTTTGCCGCAACGCCCCGTCCAACATCTGAGTTAGTATACTTTTTCCCGAAGAGAAACGCGCCGTTGGCAGCGTCACATACGAAGAAGTTCAGAGGCGCGTTGGCGTCCTCCTGCGGCATCATAAGCTGCAGGCCCTGCCGATCCGGGAAGAAGGGGCCTACATGCAGTGCGTCGCCGTGGGCCAGGTTATACGAGGAGGCTCCCTTGCCGTTTTGGCTCCACAGGAGAGAACCGTCGTAGTTGATTGCCAGCGGGCCGGTGGTAATTTCATCGAAGCCGTCGCCGTCCAGATCGCCGGCGATGGTATAATGCGCGCCCTTGCCCTCGTAATCCTTCGGATTGGGCAGCTTGCTGGAGTCAAAGTTCCAGTACGGCTGTAACTTGCCGTCCACGACAAAGTATGCCCCCATGGTGACCTTGGTGTAGTAGCCGCGCTGCTGGAGAATGGCCGGCCGGGTCTTGGAGGAATCCGCCGGATCGGGCGCGTAGAACATGGTGTTCTGGAAGCGGTCGGAGCGGTTGCCCCAGTTATCGCCCCAGAGGTTCGTGTCCACGATGGGGTTGGGGTAATCGACGCAGTCCATCAAAGCGCCGGTTTCGCCGTTGACAAGGATGAGGAACTCGCCCTGGCGCGGGTCGATAACATGCCCATTGGAAGCCACCCAGTCCGCCGTCGGATCTCCGATGGTGGCGACGCAGTACTTGTCTTCCATGGTCATGACACCCTCTTCGTTGGGCGTGTAGATCTTCGTTCCGTCGGCAGCCTTGACGGTGAATTCCGCTTTGCCGTCCTGATCGAAGTCATAGAACAGGAACTGGTTGTAATGGGCGCCGGAGGGCTCGTTGTAGCCGATGTCCACACGCCACAGGAGGGTGCCGTCCATTTTGTAGCAGTCAAAATAGGTGGGGCTGGTCATACCGGTTTTGCCGGAATCCATAGAGTTGCTGGGATACCATTTGACCACGATTTCATACTCGCCGTCTCCATCCGCGTCCGCTACCGACGCGTCGTTGATGGAGTAGCTGCCGATGGTGCCGGACCCGTCGTGAGTCGGTCGGTCGGCGGGCTTTTGAACCGCAATGCCCAGATAGTTCTGGCCCAGCGCCGTGAAGGGCTGACTCTTGGTGGACGTTGTGCCCTGTATGGATTCAATGACGTAAACGTCGCCTGCTTTGCCGTGCGCGTCTACAAAGTTGGTTTTGGTGGCAATGGGCTCTGCGTTGACCTTCTGATCGTTGCGGTAGACATTAAAGGAAATGCCGGTGTTATACTCGGTGGAAAGCAGCCGCCAGCTGACGAATACCCCGTCCTGCGACTGCATAGCCACCACGCCCCGATCCAGCCACTCGGTGGAACGAGCGATCGCATTGTACCCCGTGAAAGCCGGCCGGATGACTACCGTAAAGGTGGGGACAATGTCGAGAGCATTGTTGTATTCCGACGGGAACGCGCCGGTGAATACATACGCGCCTTCTTTTTGGGGGTTGAATTCCGGGGTGCTCTGCCAAATAACCGCAATGTCCTTCACGGTTTTATCACCCATGGTAGCGCTGACGGTAGCGGGCAGTGTGATCCGGTCGCCCACGTACGCGTAGAGGTCGTGCGGCTGGATGATGGACATAATGGAGTTGGCGGAATAGCTCTTTGTATATGCGCAGAAGTTGTCAAGACCCGTGGTAAAGGTATGGTTTTTACCGCCCAGGCGGATGCCCTGGATGGTGATGCGGGTGATGCCGCCGGCGGTTCTTGCATCCAGCGGAATGTCCGCGTAAGTAAGGGCTGAATCGGGCTCGCCACGCTTGGAAATCACCAGAGTAGCGGTGTTTGCTTTAAAATGAAAGGTCAGCTCCACGCTGTACCAGACGTTCTGTTCCGTAAAGCCGATTTTGGCAGCCTCGGTGGGGGAACCGTCCTGGTTGCCGGCGTAATAGCCCAGCTGGCCGTTGGAGTTTCTCGACTGGAGGGCGAAGACCTGCCCGGTCTGCGAGAAGAAGGCGAATTCGTTGGAATTATCACCGGACACATTGGAACCGGGCAGCCAGTCGAAGGTAAAGCGGACCTGTTCGCCTTCGATAGAGGAATCAAAGCTCTTGCTGGCCACGCGGCTGCCGCTGGCGCCGCTGACATGAAAGCGCAGGTAATGGTTGCCGTTTTCCTCGGCCGCGTTGGAGAGGGTGGCGCTGGAGGTGGTGAAGCCCCAAACATTACCGTCTTCAAAGTCGGCCGACTGGGTCAGGGTCAGCGAGGATTCCGTGCCGATCATAACATTGTCGATGCCGTTGGTAAAGGTGTGATTGATGCCGCTCAGGCGGACACCGCTCATGGCCATGCGGGTGATGGGGCCTGTGGTAGCGCCGTCCAGAGCGATGTCCGAATAGGTGACTGCCGTATTCGGTTCGCCACGTTTGGCGATGGTGAGCGAAGCGGTCTTGGCCGCCATGTTCAGATTGAGGGTCACGCTGTACCAGGCCGTCTGATCGGTGAAAGAAAGGGGCGTGGCGGCCGTAGGCGCGCTGGACGTGCCCGTGCTGTTGCCCGTATAATAGCCCAGGCTGCCGGCCGCGTTGGCGGCGCCTTTGGACTGGAGGGCGAAAACTTGTCCGGCTGCCGAGAAGAGGGCGAGCTCGGTGGAATTGTTGCCGCCCGTACTGGTGCCGGGCAGCCAATCAAAGCGAAACCAGAGTTCATCAGCGTCATAGGGAGTGGCAAAGGACTTGCTGCCGGTGCGTACGCCCGACTGGTTGGTAATCGAGAACTGCATGTAGTGGTTTCCATTGGCTTCCGCCGCAATGGAGGGATTGGCGTTGCCGTCAAACCCCCACAGGTCGCCGTCCTCAAAGTCGGTGGAATCATAGACTTCGGAGCTGGCAGGAGGAGCGGCGAATGAGGTGACGGTGAAAACGCTCATCACCATGCTCATACAGAGCAGCAGGGCAAGAAGTTTCCTGGTTTTCATTGCTTTCATACATCTCCCTTTTTTTAACTCATCTGCTAAAACCAGATGGTATATTTTATGATATATGATCCTATTCAGAGAGTCAATTTATTTCCAAAATATTTTATCAGTATGGATAAAATTTGGCTATTCTATCTTTTTTTGATATAATTCCTTGTGCAACTAGCCATACAAATTTTTCTTTTCTTTTTCCAGTAAGGAACGAGCCGGACTGTTTTTTCTATTTGTATCATGATGAAAGAGAGAGAATGAGAAAACCCCTGCGTATCCGAAACCGGGTACGCAGGGGTTTTCGTTATAAGAAGAAGGAAGAAGGAGAAGTTATCGGGTAACGCGAACCTGCAGAGTCTCTACGTCATCGGCCCAAACCATGTCGGAGCCTGCGACCTTAACGGTAAAGGTACGGGTGCCGACAGAACCAACGCTGACTTCATAAGTCCAGGTGCGAACGCCGTCCTTGTCCACGTAGGTGCAGGAGGTGGGAGCCAGGCCCATGCCGTTTTCGTTGAAGAGACGGACCTTAGCAACCGCGGTAGAAGTCTGGATGGTAGCGGTAAAGGGCTTGTTGACCTTTGCGCTGTTGGCAGCCTTCGCGCTGATGAGCGCCACTTCTTCGCTGGGCTGGACCGTTACGGATGTGGTGCCGACCGCAACCTTTACATCCAGGCCGGTGTCGATACCGTCCACATAAACGCTCAGGGTACGGTTGCCCTTGGAACCCAGAGACAGGGTCAGGGTCCAGGTGGCAGTACCGTCGCCATTGTCCTTCGCTTCGCGGGTGGAGACAAGGCCGCAGCCCGCTTCGCTGACCAGGTAGGGCTTCTGGGCGTATTTGCTGGTGGTAACGTTGACAGAGAAGAGCTCGCCAGGCTTGCAGGCGATCTGATTGGCTTCGACGGAAACCGGAACGTTCTTGGTCAGGGCCAGATCATCGAACATAACCCACTGATCCGCCGCAGCGTCAGAGTAAACGCCGATTTCACACTGACCGCCGGTAACCTGAACATCAGAGAGAACGATCTGCGTCCAATTGTCCATTTTGTTGGCCAAAGAAGCCTTGTACTCCTGATCGCCGGACTTGAGGTACATTTCGCAGGTGGACTGACCGCCGCTGCTTCTGACCCAGCCGTACATGGTGTAAGTGCCATCCTCAAGATTGGTGATGGTCTGCTTCGTTCTGGTCTTATAAGCGTCCGTGCCTTCGTTGTGCTTGGTGTATCCGTGATACCACGAATAGTTACCAAAGATCGGGCTGCAAAAAGCCTTGCCGTCGGTGAGCAGCTGGAATTCCTTCTCTGCTGCAGAGGTGCCGCGGTTGCCGCCGTAGTTGACCTGCGCGACCTGGCCGGCGGTGGTCTCAACCTCCCAGCCGTTGGGAGCATGGACGTAACTTTGGATAGCGCCAAGAGCACCCGCAACGCGGTCGCACTCGAAGGAGGGGTTATGGATGTAGTTGTTGTTTTCGCCTACCGACCAGGTACCCTTTTCAATGTCGATCTCAAACTGGGAAACGTCGTTGAAAATCGGGGTAACGCCGTCTTTCGCGATGGTAACCGGGCACCAGGAGTTATAGCCGATGCCGTTGCCGGCCATGTCAGACCAGCGGTCGCCCAGGAAGAGGATCAGGGTGTCTTCCGTGCCCTGGACCTTCACAAAGTTGCTCACCTGAGAAACGTGGCTGAAGGTGGATACGCCGCCTTCCATCGGAAGAGAGCTGTTTGCCTTGCCGTTCATGTCGGTAAAGGGGCCTGTGGGACTGTCACCGATCATAACGAAGCTGGGAGAAGAGTTCCAGCCGCGCAGGTCGGAAGAAACCAGGTAATACTTGCCGTTGATGGTGAACATGGAGTTGGCTTCACGGCCGCCGGAACGTCCATATTCCTCGTTGCCCTCGTAAACCTTGGTGATCTTCTCGATCTGGGTGTAATCTTCGTTGAATTCGCCCACATAAATGATGTCGCGTTCCCGCAAGGTGTTGTTTTCATCCTGCTTATAGGGAGGAACGGTCACGCCATCGCTGCAGAAGATCAGGTAAGGCGTTCCGTCGTCGTCAACGAACACGGTCTGGTCGCCGGTGCCGTCGCTGAAGCAGCCCAGAGGCTTCAGGGAATCCTGGCTGGCGACCACCTTAAAGGGGCCGGTGGGGCTGTCGGAAGTTGCAAAAATGAGTTTCGGCCATTTGCCGTTGTTGAGCATGCCGGAGAACTGCGAAATGAGGACGTAATTATTGTTTTTCGCATTGTACATCACGCCCATGCGACCGACCCACCAGACCATCCGTGCGTCCAAATCGGCATAGGTCAAAGCCTGGCCTTCATTCGTCCAGTTGACCAGGTCAGTAGAAGAGTAGCAGGTCACTGCCTTAAAGTTGGAACCTCCGGTTTGAGCGCCGTTGGATTCATAGTACGTGGTTCCAGAGCCGTATTCCACGCCGTACCAATAGTACTTGTCGCCGAATTTCTGGATATTGCCAGCCTGAGACTGGATCGGATTGCCGTCGGTATCCCGGTAGAATACATCGTTGGTGATCATTTTGTCACCGGTGATGACGTCCACATAGCAGGAAGCGGTAGCGCCGTTCTCGGCCGTGGCGGTGATGAGCGCCGTGCCGATGCCCACCGAGGTAACAATACCATCGGGCGATACTCTAGCGACCTTCACATCATCGGAGGACCAGGTAATGCTGGCGTCCTTTGCATCCAGGACTTCCAGCAGAGCTAAGTCTCCGCCCTCGAGCATGGTGATCTGGGTTGCGCTCAGCTGCAGGCCGGTTCCGTCCGCCGCGAACGCTACGCCCTGCATGCATCCGAACAGGAGCGCAAAGGTAAGTAAGACTGCAAGTAATTTGCGTGTTTTCATTCTTATTTCCCTCTTTTCTTTCTTGCTGTTTTGGAGATCGCTGAGATTGGTCCGGACCGGCATCCAATGCCACCCCAAAGGTTTTCCGGAAAAAGGGGGCGCTGTTTCACAAAAAACGCTGTGGCGGCAAGGGCCCTCTCCGCCTCGCCGTGCTTTTGGCAAGGCAAAGCCGGAAATCCACCCTTTGTGCCGGAAGAACGTGGCAGTATGGAACCACGCAGGGGATGCTTTGCTGCTGTCATTCCTCCTTTACTACTCTCCTGATCTCGTTGCAGGATTGCAAATCCCCTAATACGACAAAAATCGTACCAACCTCATCCCTCTTATTATAGCGGATGCTTATAGAAGGAAAAAGCAAAAAAACTATGATTTATGTGCAAAAATCCGATTATAATAGGCGAAAAGTTGTGCATACTAGCAAATAATCAAAAAAATTAGCAAGAAAACGAAATCCCGGTCTGCCATTTGGCAGACCGGGATTCGCAGAACAAAGGTATCTTATAAGAAGGAAGAAGACAAAGGGTTATCGAGTGACGCGGACCTGCAAGGTCTCGGTGGCGTCTGCCCACACCATATCGGTGCCGGCGACTTTAACCGTAAAGGTACGGGCGCCGACGGAACCGACGCTGACCACATAAGTCCAGGTGCGAACGCCGTTTTCGTCCACATAGGTGCAGGAGGTGGGAGCCAGGCCCATGTTGTTTTCATTGAACAGACGGACCTTGGCAACGCTGGTGGAAGTTTGGATGGTCATCGTAATCGGTTCGTTGACCTTGCCGGTTTCCGGAGCGGTCGCGCTGATCAGCTTGATTTCATCGCCTGGCACCGTCGAAGCGTCGCCGATCTTGAAGCTGATATCCACGCCGGTGTCCACGCCGTCCGCATAGACGCTCAAGGTACGATCGCCCTTGGTGGACAGGGAGAAGGTCAGAGTCCAGGTAACCGATCCGTCGTCGTTATAACGGATAGAACGGTTGCTCGCGAGGCCCATGCCCGTTTCGCTGACCAGGTACACCTTCGACACACCCGAACCGGTGTTCACGGTTACGGTGATGGTATCGTTGGGCGCGTACACTTCCTTGTCGGCAGCGGCCGAAATCGGTGCATTGGTGTAGTACATCGGGGAGGTGGGCAGTTCCATCGCCAGGACCTGATCCTTGTTGTCCTCACCCAGATAGAAGCCAATGTGCGGCGGCTGATTGTAGGAAGTATTCTGATTGGCAATCGATACGCGGTAGACCGGATCATGCATGAGAGTGTAGATCATATAGTCGGTCGGGATGGTGGTGGAGTAGATGCGCAGAGCGGTGGAATCGGTGTTGCGGGACACCATTTCCTCGCGCCAGTCGCCGAAGATGTCGGCGGTCAGGTTGGGGTTGTTCTTGGTGGAGTTGTTGGTGTAAGTGCCTTCGAAGACTTCCAGAGTCTCGAGGGTGTTCTCTTCCCAGTTGTACTTGTAGATGGCCTGGGCGGTGGGCGTCTCGGCTGCAACCGCGTCGATCTTCTGACCGTCGGGCAGCTCATGGAGCAGGTCGCCGTCCCAGTACATGTTCCAGTTACAAGTGAAGTTGACCGGCTTCTCGGTCGCGATGGTTTCGCCGTAGGCGTTGAAAATCGGGCCTACCGGGACCTCGCCGGGCGTCTCGTTGTTCGGACGCTGGCCCCAGGCCTCGTAACCGGGCTGCGGAGTAATGTTGGCGGCGATGCCGCGGCCGCAGTCAAAGTCGCCCGCCATAAAGCGGATACCCATCAGGGTAAAACCGGTAGCGCCGTCAAAGAGAGCAAAGTTATAGGGGGATTTTTTGTCTTCAAAGGGAGTGAAAACCTGCAGACCGTCCCGGTCGGGGAGCATCGCGGCCACATGCAGCGCGTCGCCGTGGCCCAGGTTCTCTCTGCCTTCCTTGCCGTCGGCGATCCACAGGGTGGAACCGTCGTGATCAATGGCCATTGCGCCCACGATGATCTCATCGTAGCCGTCGCCGTCGATGTCGGCGGTGGACATGGAGTGGTTGCCGCGGCCGTTCCGCACGTCGCTGCTGGGATCGGTCAGCCAGCTCCACTGCTTCTCAAGCTTGCCGTCGATGAGGAAGTAAGCAGCGTAACCGGACACGGTGTAGTAGCCGCGCTGCTGGATGGCAGCCGGGCGAATTTCAGAGGAACCTTCCGACACCGGCAGATACGCAACGCCGGCGTTGAAGCGGGTGGAGCGGTTGCCGTAGTTGTCGCCCCACTGGCCGGTGGTGTAGGCGTCGTAACGGGTGGGATAATCCACCGTATCCAGGATCGCGCCGGTTTCGCCGTCAAACGCGGTGAGGAACTCGTCCACGCCGTTGACCATTTCCTTACCGGTGCTGGGGTCTACATCCATCTTGGTCGGGTCGCCGACCACGCCCAGAACCACGGTCTCGTCCATGACGCCTTCGGCGTTGGGCGCATACACGGTGGCGCCGTTGGCGGTACGGATGATGAAGTCCGCCTTGCCGTTTTGCTCAAAGTCAAAGAGCAGGAATTGGTTGGTGTGCGCGCCGGACATGGTGTTGGTACCCATGTTGATGCGCCAGAGGATAGTGCCGTCGAGCTTGTAGCAGTCGAACAAAGTCGGGCTGGTGGGGGTGCGTCCGGAGGAGTCGATGGCGTTGTCCGGATACCACTTGACCACGATCTCGTATTCGCCGTCGCCGTCCACGTCGGCAACGCTGGCGTCGTTGAGAGTGTAACCAGCCATATCGCCCTTAATGGTGGCCTTGGGCTCGGGCTTCTGGACCGGAATGTTCATGTAGTTGTGTTCCAGAGCGGTAAAGGGCTCCGACAGGGAGGATTTCCCGTCCACAATGGATTCAATCACATACACGTCGCCCGGTTTGCCCTCGGGATCGGTGTAGTTGGTAACAGTGGTGATGGGCTGAGCATTGATCTTCACATCGTTGCGGTAGACGTTGAAGGCAATGTTGGAGCCGTATTCGGAAGCAAGCAGGCGCCAGCTGACGAACATGCCGCTGCCGTTGTTGAGCGCGACCACACCGCGGTCCAGCCACTCCATGGAACGCTCATAGCCGTTGTAGTTGGAGGAAGGCTTGGTATAGATGACCGCGATCTTCGCCGTCAGGTTGTTGCCGTTGCCGAACGCGCCGTCCTTGGGCAGAACGGGAGCGGTATAGAAATAGGTGCCTTCCGCTTCCGGGTTGAAGGGACGGTCGGAGGTCCATTCACCCAACTGGGCAATGGCGGTGGTGCCGTTCTCCAAAACCACTTTGGTCTCGGTGGGGAGAGCGGGCATCGGGTCGCCGAAATCCACGCCGATGTTCTTCGGGTTGGAGACGGAGGTGATGTCCGGGTACCGCTTGTAGGTTACCGTAAAGGTAGCCTGCAGGTCACGGATGTTGTCATATGCGCCGGGAATCAAAGGCGCGGTCATGGTATATACGCCGTTGGCATCCGGATTGAACGCAGGCGTGCAGGTCCACTCGCCCACCGGGATGTCCACGATGGAGTAGTTGCCCAGCGTCGCTTTGACGGTGGCGGGCTTCGGGAACTCGTCGCCGTAGCCGATGGTCACGTCGGCCGGGTTGGCGATGGAAAGAATCGCGTTGTCCGCGTAGCCTTCGCTGGTCACTTCGAAGTTATCGAAGCCCATGGAATTGCTGACGTTACCGCCGTTCTTGGTATCCTCAGCGTTGCGGCCGCGGGCGGCGAAGATCCACATTTCCGTCAGATCCACCGCGTCTTCACGGATGGCAATGTTCGAGAAAACGGTGGGAGCATCCTGGGAGTCTCTGGCTTTGATGGACAGAGTCGCCGTATGGGCGGAGTAGTCCAGCGTCAGGCTGATGCGCACCCAGGTGCCGGCCTTGAAACCGGTGTCGGTCGCCAGGCCGCGGCTTACGATGTTGCCGGTGAACAGCGCGGGTGCGTTGCCGGCATAGAAGGCAAGCTTGCCGTCTTTGGAGGTGTTGAAGGTGAAGGTCTGGCCGGCGGTGCTGTAAAAGCGCAGCTCCGCCACGTTGTGTTCATTGGGAACGGTTCCGGGCAGGTAATCAAAGTTGATAACCGCTTTGGTCCCTTCCTTCGGCTCGAAGGTTTTCAGGTTGCCGCGGTTACCGCCGGAGCTGCCCAAATTTGCTTTCAGATAATGGTTGCTGTTTTCCTCTGCCGTTGAGAAGGAATAACCGGCGCCGGCGACTTTGCTGTCGGTTTTAAAACCCCAGTCGCCCACGCTGTCCCCTTCAAAATTTTCCAACGGAAAATAATCCTGCTGGGCAGCGAACGCAGTCATCGGCATCACGCCGAGGATCAGCAGCGCGCTGAGCAGCAGTGCGAGGACTTTCTTTGCTCTCATGTTTGTACATCTCCCTTTTTTTCTAATTCTCCCGGTATGGGATGTACTAATTGTAGCGAAGGTTCACAAAGAAATCAAGACAATTTCGCTATATTTACATAGAAAATTGATGAATGTTGGAACAACTATAGCCGAAATACGAAAAAACTGCACAAAAATAAGCGGCGGCCCCTTTTTGGGGGACCGCCGCCTGAATAGGAGAAAGAAGAAAGAGTTACCGGACCTTGACTTCCAGCGTTTCGTCGCCGTAGAAGACGCGGTCGTAATTGGCGGCTTTCGCGGTAAAGACGCGGTTGCCGCTGGAGCCTACGCTCAACTCATAGGTCCAAGTGATGGTGCCGTCGGCGTTTTCCACGCTGGTGCACGTGGTGGGTGCCAGGCCGGCTCCGGTTTCATTGAAGAGGCGCACGATCTTAGCGCTCTTGTTGGTCACGATCGTCACCGTGAAGTTCTCGTTGCGCTTGACCGTACCGGTGGGGCCGGACACAGAAAGCACCGCCGGCGTCGGATCGGCGGGATCCACCGGGGGTTCCCCGACTTTGAAGGATACCGTCTTGCCGGTATCCACGCCGTCGGCAAACAGCTTCAAGGTACGCTCGCCCTTGGTTCCCAGCGCAAAGGTCAGGGTCCAGGTGGTGGTACCGTCGCCATTGGCGGATAAGGTCCGCTCCGAAATAAGGGGCATACCGTTTTCGTTGGCCAGATATGCCATCGACACGTCGTCGGGCAGAACCGTGGTGACGGTGATGGTTTCGTTTGGCACATAGGAATCCTTGCTCGCTTCCACCTTCACGTTGGAGAAATCCAGTTCGAGGTTATCCAGCGCCAGGTTGATTTGTTCAGCGACGTAGTCGTAATCCGCCTGCAAAGACAGATCGAGGTCCACATAGTAGCCCAGAACATACGCGGCCAGCAAAGCTTTTCTGGAGTTCATCGTGTACTTGGTCTCAAAATTTGCGCTCGTAATGATATCGTAGGCTGTTTTGCCAGCTTCCATCAAGGCACTGTTGTCAATAACCGTGCCGGCCGGGACATAGTAGATGCCGAAGTTGTCCACATTGGTGCTCCACAGCGTGGACAAGTCATTGGCACCGGTATCCATCTTGCCGCGGGCGGTGTACCAGATCATGGAGGTCAGATCCTTGGCATCCTCCGGAATGGCGATATCGGTGATATAAGCATATTCGTCGGGATACTGATCCGCATCCTTCGGCTCAATATAAAGGTCGGCGGTATGGGTGGTGTAGTCAAAAAGAACCTGAATGGAATACCAGATGTCATTGCGAAGACCCAGGTCCACAGCCGGACCCTTTTCAAAGCCGTCGCTCTGGATATCGGCAGTCTGATAACCGGCTACATAGCCGATATGGCCGTTGCAGGAGGTTTTCAGGGTAAAGTAAGGGGTCTTGGAGGTGGAGCCCAAGAAACGGAACTCCGTGACGTTACGCCGGTCGGGATTGCCCGGCTGCCAGTCAAATTCCAGAGAAAGCTTGTCGGATGCCACCGCATCAAACGTCTTGGTTCTGGAACGGCCGCCGGAAGCGGACACGTAGAAGTTAAGGTAATGGTTTCCGTCTTCCTCCAGCTCGCGGGTAATCGATACCTGGCCGGTGGTACCCCAGTTGGATTCAAAGTTACCTTCCATGTCGTCGTTGATCACGACGTCAAGGCTGCGCTCAAGGCCGTTCACCGCGTTTTGCAGATTATTGAGGGCAGCGTTGACCGCGTCGTCGGAAGCGGCATTGTCTTCCAGAAGGCCCAGCGCTTCATGGACGGCCTTGTCCAGCGGCAGATAGCTTTCCAAGGTGTAGTGGTAGCTGTAATGACGCAGGGCATACCCGTATTCATTCGCCAGGTTTTCCAGCGTCTCCCGCGGAGATTCCACATACTGGCGCACGGTAATGGACTCAGACATCGGACCAGTACCGGTCAGGCCGGTGGCGGCGATGGCGTAATCATAATCGCCGGTAGCCGGGGAATCCAGGGTAACGCTCAGCTTGGGAGCGGTCAGGTCGGGAGTGACGTAGGCGGTGCCCTCTCCAACCTTTTCATAGGTGCTTGCATCCGCGCCCGCCGCCTTGCGGTAAACGGGGAAGCGAACGATCATCTGATCCGGATTATAAATGACCGACTCAGGCATCTCCCAGGCAAGGGTGACGCTGCCGGTGGTCTGCCGGGCCACAGAAAGATTGGAAACCACAGCGGTAGGCGCATTGGTGGTGTTCAGCGGGTGCGCCTTGACATAAGGCTTAATGGGAGTGTCCATGTCCTTGAGGTCGTTGGTGATGATCTGTGCACAGAGGATGCCGCCCACGCGGGAGGGATGGGTGCCGTCCACCGTCAGGTAGCTGCTGGCGGAAGGAACCGCTTTCTTATAGGCGGCGAACTGCGGGTTCATATCAATGAGAAGAATGTTTTCCTCTTGTGCCAGCTCACGCATATACTTCATGAAGTTGGCGTTGCCGGTGTGCGGGGTCACCAGGACCGGCGTGCCGCCGAAGGCGCGCACGGCATTGACATACTTCATCAGATATTCTTTGAAGGGACCAGGCGTCTTGTTGTCGATGAAGCGGCGGCCGGCGGCCGTCTCGTTGATGCCCCATTCGATCATAACCGTATCGCCGGGCTTCGCGTCCACAAAGAAACGGTTAAAGTCGCCCTTATAAATGAAGTTGCGGGCGGAGTAGCCGCCGCGGCCCTTGTTGTCGATGATGACATTGTCGGCGAAGAACTGCCGGTTGGCAAGCTCCGAGCCCCAACCGGTCTGCTCGGGAATGGGGGTTAAGTCGGGCTGGTCATAAGGAGGATAGGTGGCAACCGTGGAGTCGCCGATGAAGCGGATGCGGGGCTGTTCGCTGGCCGCCTGCTGCTGCACACGGGTGATCTCCATGGCGTTGATGCGGCCTGTACCGGAGACGCCGTCGTTTGTAAGGCTGGTGGCCAGCTCCACCGTCAGCTTGCCGTCGTACACGGCCACGCGCACGGTGTTGTCCCGCCACTCGCCGGCCTTGCTTTCAATCCAGCTGGCCTGGGAAGGCTCGGTATATGCGTCGGCCCATTCCTCGGTGGACCATTTGACTGCGTTCATGTTGCCGTTCAAGTAGGCGCCGGACACGTATTTGTTCCATTTTCCGCCCTGAATAATCCGCACGTCATACAGGCCGTTGGGCAGGTCAACCGTAAAGGTGGGATATGAATACTCGACCACCGAACTGCTCACCTGGGTGCGGATGTTGTTGTAGTGGATTCCATCGCCGAGAATCGCATCGGGGGGATCCATTTCCGAAGAACCCGACAACTGGCCGTCAAAGGGCTGCCAGCCGTATCCCTTGGCTTCGTCGTAGCGATCGTAGCCGCTGACGGAAATGTAGCCGTCGACCGGCTCCTGTGAACTGTTTCCAAAGTCGAACTTCATGGTCGACCCCACCGGGAAGGTTTCGTCGGTGGCCGGCGCCGCCGACGCGATGCCCGAGAACGCCACGCTGGACATCAGCATCAGCGCGCTCAAGGCAACGGACAGAGCTCTTTTCCATGATTTTGCCATGTTTTCTCCTCCTTCATTGAATCCTGCATCTTTGGTGCGCCCAGGTTGCTCCTGTTGGAAAAGGGGCAGGAAAGGCGCGGCTATAACCCCTCTGAACAAAAACCGCGCTTCTCCCGGCGGACTTTTATCAGAAAGGCCTTCGTATGTTCGCGGTTGGTATGCCGGTGGGCACGCGCCCTCTGTACGTACCTTTCAAAAGGTGTATTGTACAATTCGCACACATTTCCGCGTGAATACTTCTATATTATAGCATTGATACCTGCAATTTCAACCAGTTCTACCGAAATTTTAACAAAATTTAGAGAAAAATTACGAAATTTTTGCTATTGGACTGCTGTGGAAACGGTTGGATGCCGAACCGGCGGCTTCTAAAGTGCGTCCGACGACCATTCGCGCACAGCTTATGCATATTATTGTGCATGAGTTGATTGCATGCAGGAAAAGCGATATAATAGAATTAAAGAGGTGAGGCGAAAATGTATTGTGCGATCATCGGAGACATCATTCAGTCCAGAGCGCTTGCCGACCGGGAGGGTGCCCAGGCAAAGCTGCAAGAGACACTCACGCGGGTCAATGAGCGGTATGAAAAGGCGCTGGCGTCCGACTGCACCGTTACTTTAGGCGACGAATTTCAGGCTCTCTTGTTTACGCCGGTCCCCGCCTTCGAGCTCATCGAGGAGGTGCAGCGGCGGATGCATCCGGTGCGGCTGCGCTTCGGCATAGGGGTCGGGGAGATCACCACACCCATTTTCCGCCGCTTGGCCATCGGGGCGGACGGCCCGGCCTACCACTACGCCCGCGCCATGATTGACCGGATGAAGGAAAGCGAGCGTGGCCGGGAACGGCCCAGGGAAGAGCTTTTGTATTTTTCCGGGGACCCCGGCGACGGCCTCATTAACGCCGCCGCCCTCCTTTACCGGCAGGTGGAGCGGGACTGGACCGCCTCCCAGCGGGAAAAAATCGCCGCTTATCTGGAAACCGGGGGAACCCAGGAGAGCATTGCCGCCCGGCTGAAGGTTTCCCAGTCCAGTGTCAACCGGGCCTTTAAAAGCGCCCGGCTTTATGAATACCGGTATGCCTTGGAGCAGATCCGCGCGTATCTTGAGCGTGTCTACGGGAGGTGGGAGCTGTGATCAAAAGCGTGTGGTTTTTGGTGCTGCTGCTGGGGCACCTGTTGGGAGACTTTACCTTTCAACCCCCGTCTTTGGCCAAAAAGAAAGCGGACAACCTGTTTTACGTGCTCCTCCACGGCGGAATCTATACCTTGTGTATGGCTGTCGTCCTAGTGATTGCGTTCCCCTTTTCCTTTGAGCTTCTCTATGTGGGCCTTCTGGCCGCGCTGACCCACCTGGCGGTGGATTTGGTGAAGTTTTTCTTGGCGAGGCGAAAGGACTTGGCCCAGACCCATGCCGCCGCCCTCTTTTTGGGGGACCAGGCGGCGCATCTTGTGATTCTGCTGATCCTTTCCCTCACCCTTGGCGACGGGACGCTTTCACTGCGGGTCTGGCCTCAGCCGGTGGCGATCAGCCTCGCCTTTACCACCGAGGAGCTTCTCAAAGCAGTCCTTCTTCTTTTGCTGGCGGGCAAGCCGGCAAACCTGCTCTTTCTTACCCTGTTTCGCAAGTTTCGCCCCCAGAAGGACGGGCAGGAGGAAGTGAAAAACGCAGGCGCCACCATCGGCACGCTGGAACGAATCGTCATGATGGCTATGCTGTGCCTCGGGCAGTACGCGGCGGTCGGCTTGGTGCTCACGGCAAAATCCATTGCCCGGTATGACCGGATTTCTAAGGAACCCAGGTTTGCCGAATACTATCTGCTGGGGACGCTGACGAGCCTTTTTTATTCGGTGGCCGCCGTTTTCCTGCTTTGGTAGGAGGGGCGCGCGCTCCCGGCAGCAAAGGCGCTTAGGCGGCTGTGCACATTAGAAACCCGAAAACCTGCGGCTATCGGGTGTAAAAAAATTTTCAAAGACGCCCTTGACAAAGGGGGCGGGCGTGCATATAATAGGGTCAAATCGAATACGGTTTACCAAAGACGTAGAAGGGAATAAGACACAGCCGAAGGCTTTCAGAGAACCGGCGGAAGGTGCGAGCCGGCAGCGGACGTTGTGTGTATAGCTCATCCCTGAGTTGCCCGTCTGAGGCTCCTTTGGAGCAGTAGGAGGGGACGCTTGTGACGGCGTTATCGGTCAAGGCCTTGTTAGAGGCCGGTGAGGATGCGGGTAAACCGCATCGAAATAGGGTGGTACCGCGTAGAATGTTGATTCGACGCCCCTGTATGTGATGGTTTCACATACAGGGGCTTTTTGCTATGCAAAAGCATAGCAAAAAAATCAAAATGCGCTATTCCCTCGCCCCTTCGGGGCAACCGGAAATGATGCGCGAAAAACTTCCCGCACAGAAAGCTTTCCCTCATTTGGTAGTGTGCTCAATTGCGCGTGAAGTTTTGTACCCCAAAGCCCCGTTGCTCTTTTTCACCGGCTGACAAACTGATTTTTGAAAGGAGCATGTCCCATGAAAGAAGCGTTTCGAAAGTACATTCCGTTCACCCCTGTCGACCTGCCCGACCGGCAGTGGCCGAATAAGACCATCACCAAGGCCCCCATCTGGTGCTCGGTGGACCTGCGCGACGGCAACCAGGCGCTGGTCAATCCCATGAACCTGCAGGAAAAGCTCAAGATGTTCCATACCCTGGTGGACGTGGGGTTTAAGGAGATTGAGGTGGGATTCCCGTCGGCATCCGAGACGGAGTATGAAATTCTGCGCACCCTCATTGAAGACAACCACATCCCCGACGACGTAACCATCCAGGTTCTGGTGCAGGCGCGGCCCCATCTCATCCGCAAAACCTTTGAGGCCATCCGCGGCGCCAAGAACGTCATCGTGCATTTCTATAATTCCACCTCCACCCTGCAGCGTAAGGTGGTATTCAAAAAGGATATGGCCGGCATTATCGACATTGCGGTGGAAGGTGCCAGGCTCATCCGGGAGCTGACCCGGGAGATGGACGGCTCGGGTACCAACATCCGCTTTGAATATTCCCCCGAATCCTTTTCCGGCACGGAGGGGAAGAACGCGGTGGCCATCTGCCAGCAGGTGCTGGAGGCCTTGGGCGCCACCCGGGAGAACAAGGTGATTTTAAACCTGCCCTCCACCGTGCAGATGAGTACGCCCAACGGCTTTGCCGACCAGGTGGAGTATTTCTGCCGCAACCTGCCCTGGCGGGACCGGGCGATTGTTTCCGTCCATCCCCACAACGACCGGGGGACCGGCGTGGCGGACGCGGAGCTGGCGATGATGGCGGGGGCCGACCGGGTGGAAGGCACCCTGTTCGGCAACGGCGAGCGCACCGGCAATGTGGACATTGTGACGCTGGCTTTGAACATGTACACCCAGGGCGTGGACCCGAAACTGGATTTCAGCCACATCAATGCCGTGCGGGAAGTCTATGAGGAATGCACCAAGATGCCCGTCCACCAGCGCCACCCTTACGCGGGTGAGCTGGTGTTCACCGCCTTCTCCGGCTCCCATCAGGACGCCATCTCCAAGGGCAAGGCGTATATGAAGGAGAGCGGCACCCCGTACTGGGAGGTTCCCTATCTGCCCATTGACCCGGCGGACATCGGCCGCCAGTACGAGCCGGTCATCCGCATCAACTCCCAGTCCGGCAAGGGCGGCGCCGCCTATGTCATGCAGTCGGAGTTCGGCTATCACCTGCCCAAGGAGATGCACCCGGAGTTCGGACGCATCGTCAAAGCCGCCTGCGACGAGGCGGGCCGGGAGCTCAAGTCCCGGGAGATTTTCGACCTGTTCGAGAAAGAATACCTGGACATCCGTACTCCCTACCTGCTCAAGCGTCATAAGATCAACCAGGAATCGGGAACCAACGGGGAGGCCGCCGTCTGCTTTGAGGGCGTGGTTGCCTGCGAGGGCCGGGATATGGAGATCACCGGCCACGGTAACGGCCCCATCGACGCCTTCTTTAACGCCATCCAGCAAATCGGTATTCAGGGCTACTCGTTTATTTCCTACCACGAGCATGCCATCTCCAAGGGATCGGACTCCAAAGCCATCGCCTACATTCATTTAAAGAACCCGGCCGGCGAGGACGTCTTCGGCGTGGGCGTGGCCAGCAACATCAACATCGCTTCCATCCGCGGCGTACTGTGCGCCATCAACCGCTCGGTATCCAAATAAAGGCTTCCTCATAAGTGCCAGCGCTCAATGAGAGGCGCATCGTCTGGGACGCACGGCAGCGCTCCAGGCACGACTCTTGTTCGCTCCTTCGGCGGGTAAACGGGTCCATATTATAATAAAGGTGTGGTTTCATCTATGAAGAACTATCAGGTGGTGCTCCTAAAAGGAGACGGAATCGGTCCGGAGATCGTCCGGGAAGCGGTCAAGGTTCTGGACAAAACGGCGCAGAAATTCCGCTTCGGCGTGACCTATACCGACGCCCTTTTGGGCGGCGCGGCCATTGACCAGACCGGCGTCCCGCTTCCAAAGGAAACGGTGGACCTTTGCAATCAGGCCGAGGCGGTGCTTCTGGGCGCCGTGGGCGGCCCCAAGTGGGAGACGCTCCCGGGCAACCTGCGTCCGGAAGCGGGGCTTTTGGGCATCCGTTCGGCCATGGGCCTGTTTGCGAACCTGCGTCCAGCAAAGATTTTCGCCCCCTTGCGCGCGTCCTCTCCGCTTCGTGGGGACATCATCGGCGAAGACCTGGACATTCTGGTGGTCCGGGAGCTCACCGGCGGCATCTACTTTGGCGAACGGGGCCGCCAGCAGGTAAACGGCCAGCCGGCAGCCTACGATACCGAACAGTATACCGTCCCCGAAATCGAGCGCATCGCCCGGGTAGGGTTCGACTCCGCCCGTAAGCGGGGAAAGAGGCTGTGTTCGGTGGATAAGGCAAACGTCCTGGAAGCCTCCCGCCTGTGGAGGGAAACGGTCATCCGCATCGGCGCGGAGTACCCGGACGTGGAGCTTTCCCACATGTATGTGGATAATTGTGCCATGCAGCTGGTGCGAAATCCCAAGCAGTTCGACGTGATCGTCACCAACAACATCTTCGGCGACATTCTTTCCGACGAAGCCTCCATGATCAGCGGCTCCATCGGCATGCTCGCCTCTGCGAGCCTGGGCAGCGGCAAAAACGGCCTTTTTGAACCCATTCACGGCTCCGCACCCGATATTGCCGGCCAAGGCATCGCAAACCCCTTGGCCACCATCCTGTCGGTGTCCATGCTGCTGCGGTATTCCCTGGAGGAGGCCCAGGCGGCCGATGCCATCGAGGCGGCGGTGGCCAAAGTGCTCGACGAAGGCTACCGCACGCCCGACATCTTTACCGAGGGCAGCAAGAAAGTTGATACCATCACGATGGGCGATCTGGTGACGGTCCGTATCTGACCATACCGCGGAAAAAGAAGCCGGACGCACAGAAAACCCGTGCGTCCGGCTTCTTTGGCAGACGAAGACCCCAAATCATCCGTCGTCCTTTTGTGAGATCTTTTTCCCTTTCCTTATAGAAAAGTATGGTTGGGTCATTCAAAATTGCAAAAAACCGTTTTTTTGTATGAATATTTTACCATGTCAAAATATCGAATAAATAAAACTGCGTTGTTTCCAGACGGCAACGATGAAAAAACCGGATTGCAGGCAGATCGAAAAGAAAACAGCAGCCATATAGGCGAAACAGCAAAAAAGTGGCGGAGATTTTAAATCTCCGTCACTTTCTTGATAACAGGGAAGAAGAGGGCCGAACTCGTTGGCCACAGCCTTATGTAAGAAGCATGGGTACTTATTTCGTACGTTCGGTAAGCTCCTTGATGCAGTTCGGGCAGATGTTGCGGCCCTTATAATTGATGATGTCTCTTGCGTCGTTGCAAAAGATACAAGCCGGTTCATATCTCTTGAGGATGATACTGCCGCCATCCACGAAGATCTCCAGCGGATCCTTTTCGTTGATGTCCAGCGTGCGGCGGAGTTCGATGGGGAGGACAATACGGCCCAACTCATCGACTTTACGGACGATACCAGTAGATTTCATAAATGCTGCCCCCTTATATTGATAGGTTAAAATCCTATCTTGTCTCCATAATAATAATATTTTCCATAGATGTCAACCGAAAATCTTATATTAATTGATAATAGTTTAAATTTCTTCTGATATTGTTAAATAGTTAACAATATAGTGCGTCGAAATTACTCGAAAATCACATGATTTTGACTAAATTGTGAGGAAAAATTACTTCACATATTTCGAAATTCTGAGTTGTATCTACAAATGATTTTAGGATAATGTTTCCAAAAGCCAGGATTCCCAGTTTTAGGATGATAGGGGAATGAATTTCCGTTCCCCTTCATACACATGCAAATGGACAGCATCTTTGTGCGTATCCCTGCACAAGGGCGTCCGAAACCAGAGAAGGGAATGGGCGCATATGCTCAATTACATATGGGCGGGCCTGATGGTGCTGTCGGTGGTATTCGGCATCTGCAACGGCCGTATGAGCGAGGTGTCCGCCGCCATCATGAACGGCGGCGGCAAAGCGGTAGAACTGACCTTGGGCCTTTTGGGCGCCATGTGCTTCTGGGGCGGGATCATGAACGTGGCGGACAAAGCTGGGGTGACCGCCCGGATCAGCCGGCTTATCAGCCCCATCACCAAGCGCATCTTTAAAGGGATGGATCCCAAAAGCGCCCCCGCCAAGGCCATCTCCATGAACATTACCGCAAACCTTTTAGGGCTCGGAAACGCAGCCACCCCTTTGGGTCTCAAGGCCATGCGGGAAATGCAGAAGGAAAACAAGACGCCTGAACGGGCCACCAAGCATATGATTTTTTTCGTGGTGTTAAATACCGCCTCCATCCAACTGATTCCCACTACCGTAGCAGTGCTGCGCGGAAACTACGGAGCCGCTTCACCCATGGACATTCTGCCGGCGGTGTGGATCACCAGCATTGTTTCCCTGACCGCCGGCTTGATAACTGCATGGCTCTTAGGGCGGTTTGAACGGAAAAAATAGCCGCACGCCGGCAGAGCAAGGAGGGGAACCATGGCACAGTTGAGCGATTATCTTCTTCCCATCCTGGTCGGGGCGGCGGTGCTGTTCGCCCTGTTCAAGGGTGTTGCGTCCTTTGACGTGTTCGGCGGCGGCGCCAAGGAAGGCTTTGAGACCACCATCAAGCTGCTGCCCACCTTGGTCGGGCTGATTACCGCGGTGGAAATGTTCAAAGCGTCGGGAGGGCTTGACGTGCTGGTGCACGCCCTGTCTCCGGTTGCCAAGGCGCTGGGCCTGCCACAGGAGGTCATGCCTCTCGCCCTGCTGCGTCCCATATCGGGAGGCGGCTCCTTGGCTATTTTGGAGAGTATTTTTCAGGATAACGCACCCGACTCGTTTGCCGGCCGGGTGGCCTCGGTGATGATGGGGTCCACGGAAACCACCTTCTACGCCGTGGCCGCCTATTTCGGCGCCGTGGGCGTCAAGCAGATCCGCTATACCGTACCCGCGGCGCTGACGGCGGATCTGGTGGGTTTTGTCATGAGCGCGCTGACCGTCCGCCTGCTTTTTGGCGTATAACGGTTGACGCGGCAGAAATAGACACGTACAATATACCATTATAATAGAAGCAAACAGAAATCCGAATGAACAGGAGGCGTGTTATGGCGGTGATGCGGCTGGACCGTATGCTTTCCGGACAGGGTGTCTGTAGCCGGAGGGAAGCGGGGATGTTGGTTCGCAAAGGAGCGGTTTCGGTCAACGGCCGGACGGCCCGTAGTCCCGAACAAAAGGTGGACCCGCGGGAGGATGTGGTGGCGGTCAACGGCCGGCCCCTTATTTATAAGGAGTACCTTTATATTTTAATGAATAAGCCCCAGGGGGTTGTGAGTGCCAGCAGCGATCCCAGGCAGAGGACGGTGCTCGACCTGTTGCCTGCCTCTTTGCGCCGCCGCGGCCTCTTCCCGGTGGGCAGGCTCGACAAGGATACCACCGGATTGCTTCTTATCACGGACGATGGAGAGTTTGCCCACAAGCTGATGTCCCCCAAAAAGGAGGTATACAAAACCTATGTCGCCCGGTTGGACGGGCCTGTGGGAGAGCGGGAAGTGGAAGCCTTTGCCAAGGGCCTTGTCTTGAAGGACGGTACCCAGTGCCGTCCGGCCGTTCTCCTCTTGCCCAAAGACGGCTCAAATACCGCCACCGTGCGTATCTGCGAAGGAATGTACCATCAGGTCAAGCGCATGTTTGAAGCGGTGGGCCGGCAGGTAGTGGGGCTGCACCGAACGGCAATCGGAAATTTCACGCTGGAAAACGAGCTGCCAAGCGGAAAATGCCGGGAACTGACGGAAGAAGAGGTAGCGCTGCTGCGAAAAAATGCGCAGGACGGCGAAAAGGAAATCTGTTAAAAATCCATAAGAAATCAAAATGCATTTTGACCGGGTATCAGAAAAGGTTCGTGAAATCGTCTCAAAAAGAAACAAAAAAATGTACGTTTTTTGAACTGCTGGGCGTTTTACATAATCCTCAAAAGCAAAGTTTGGGTAATTAATGA
The DNA here is from genome assembly GCA_951801675.1 of uncultured Eubacteriales bacterium. Classification (GTDB taxonomy): domain Bacteria; phylum Bacillota; class Clostridia; order Oscillospirales; family Acutalibacteraceae; genus Solibaculum_A. Next base: position 106,602 of record CATONX010000003.1, read on the forward strand.
CTGTTCTTCGCCTCGAGTTTCTGATATAGTATTAGACACAGAGTGATGCCGAATACGAGCAATTCGAACCACAATACAACTCAGGAGGCTATTAAAATGGCAGGTTTATCACTAAAGAACATTTACAAGATTTACTCGGGCAATGTCACAGCGGTTTCTGATTTTAATCTTGAAATTGAGGATAAGGAATTTATCATCCTCGTCGGTCCTTCCGGCTGTGGTAAGTCCACCACCCTGCGTATGATCGCGGGCCTGGAAGAAATCAGCAAGGGCGAACTTTACATCGGTGACCGTCTGGTCAACAACGTTCCCCCGAAGGATCGCGACATCGCGATGGTGTTCCAGAACTACGCCCTGTATCCCCATATGACCGTGTTTGACAACATGGCGTTCGGCCTGAAGCTGCGCAAGGTTCCGAAGGATCAGATCAAGCGCCGCGTGGAAGAGGCCGCTCGCATCCTGGATATCTCTCACCTGCTCGACCGTAAGCCGAAGGCGCTCTCCGGCGGTCAGCGTCAGCGTGTTGCTCTGGGCCGTGCCATCGTGCGTGAGCCGAAGGTCTTCCTGCTTGACGAACCGCTGTCCAACTTGGACGCCAAGCTGCGTGCGCAGATGCGTACCGAGCTCGCTAAGCTCCATAAGAGACTGGGCACCACCTTCATTTACGTTACCCATGACCAGACCGAAGCTATGACCATGGGCGACCGCATCGTGGTTATGAAGGACGGTCTGATTCAGCAGGTCGATACCCCGCAAAATCTGTACGACAAGCCATGCAACATGTTCGTGGCCGGCTTCATCGGTTCTCCCCAGATGAACAACATCGACGTGGTCATCGAGAAGAAGGGCAACGATTACTTTGCCAAGTTCGCCAACTATGCCATCAAGCTGCCGGCGAGCAAGTCCGAGGGCGGCAAGCTGGACGCTTACATCGGCAAGGAAGTCGTCATGGGCATCCGTCCGGAGAACATCCGCGACGAGGACCTGCACATTGAGGACAATCCCGACGGCATCGTAACCGCCGACGTGGAAGTGACCGAGCTGATGGGTGCGGAGATTTACCTGTACGTGACCCTGGCCGGTACTCCCATGATTTGCCGCGTGGCTCCGACTTCTGTTGCGAAGCCCGGCGAGTCCATCAAGCTTGCCATCGACACCACCAAGATCCATCTCTTCGACAAAGAGACCGAGAGAACCATCTCCAACTGATTGGATTTCTAAAACAAATAAAAACCGCTGTGGGATTTCCCACAGCGGTTTTTTCATAGAAACCGGCGATGCCCGGAGAAACGAAAAAACCCCGGCTGATTATCGCGTAGCCGGGCAGAAAAGACGCCGCCGCCTGATTGCTTCATGCAATATGGATTAAACAGGAAGAGAATATGGCATACTATATAAAAATCTACACAATTAGAGTGAGGTTTTCTCTGCCTCTTTTCCTCATTCCGCTAAATTGTTACCATTTTGAAACTTTTATCGTGGAATTGTTGCAAAGAGGCTCAAATTTGTGTAGAATAAGCTTAATGATCGAAAAAGAGTGGGGAGAAATCTGACATTTTGTTCGATTTGTTTTGGGTAATGTAAATATAGGAGGGAATTTGATATGTCCAACAGATTGTTCCAGGGCGTCGTAGTGCAAATGCGGGATGCCATTGACCGCACCATCGGGGTCATTGACGAATCTTCCACCATTATCGCATGCAGCGAATTGGGCCGGATCGGCGAAACCATAGAAAAAATCTCCACTGAGACTTTGGCGGTGGCTGACCTTCTCATCAGCGACGGGTATACCTACCGGGCGTTCACCGGAGTGACCAAATCGGATTATGCGGTGTTTGTGGAGGGAACGGACGAGCTTGCGGCAAAGTACGTCTCGCTTTTGTCCATTGCACTTTATAATATCAAGCAGTACTACGACGAGAAGTATGACCGGGGCAATTTCATGAAGAATGTCATTTTGGACAATATTCTTCCCGGCGATATTTATCTCAAGGCACGGGAGCTGCGGTTCAATACCGACGTGACCCGCGTGGTGCTCCTCATCCGCATTTCCACCCGCACCGATGTGTCGGCTTACGATGTGGTTCAGAACCTGTTCCCTGACAAGAACAAGGATTTTGTCATCAACATCAACGAAACGGACATTGCCCTCATCAAAGAAATCCGGTCGAACATTGAGACCAAGGACTTGGAAAAGCTGGCCCGCTCCATTGTGGACACCCTCAGCGGCGAGTTCTATACCCATGCCTTCGTGGGCATCGGAACCACGGTCACCGGCATCAAGGACCTGGCCCGTTCCTTCAAGGAGGCCCAAGTGGCGCTGGAGGTTGGAAAGGTGTTCGACACCGACAAGACCATCGTCAGCTACGACAATCTGGGCATTGCCCGCCTGATTTACCAGCTGCCCACCACGCTGTGCGAAATGTTCCTGAAAGAAGTGTTCAAGAAGGGGGCCATCGAATCGCTCGATCAGGAAACCCTGTTCACCATCCAGCGTTTCTTCGAGAACAACCTGAACGTTTCCGAGACCTCCCGGAAGCTGTTCGTCCACCGCAATACGCTTGTGTACCGTTTGGAAAAAATCAAGAAGCTCACCGGATTGGATTTGCGTGAATTCGACCATGCCATTGTGTTCAAGGTGGCGCTCATGGTAAAGAAATACCTTTCTGCCAACCCCGTGAAGTATTGAGTTTACGGGAAAAGCAGCTTGAAAAGGAAAGAACGTGTGTCCGGGTCTGTATAGCAGGTCCGGACATTCGGCTTGCTTAAACGGAAAATTTCCGTTCATTTCCTCATAAACCCACAAAACACTTCCATCTGCCGCCCGCTAAGGGCAGGAAGTTTTTCCGCTGTGACAGCGGGAGATCTGTTTTGAAACCGGCAGAAATCTACATAAGAAGGGTAGGGAGCGAATGATTGAATTTCGTGGCGTAACGAAAACCTATCCGAACGGAACGACCGCGCTCAAGGACATCAATCTCACCATTGAGGATGGAGAATTCGTCTTTATCGTCGGTTCGTCCGGCGCGGGAAAGAGCACCTTTTTAAAATTGATTATCCGCGAGGAAGTCGCCAATGCCGGGAAAATCCGGGTCAACGGCTTTGACTTTTCCACGATGAAAAAACGGGATATCCCGTATATGCGCAGGACCATGGGAATCGTTTTTCAGGATTTTCGTTTGATTCCCAAGATGACCGTGTTTGACAACGTGGCTTTCGCCATGCGGGTGACCGGGGCGCCGCCCAGGCAGATCCGCAAGCGAGTTTCCAAGGTCCTGGCTTTGGTGGGCCTGAGCCACAAGGCCCGCTGCATGCCGGGTGAACTCTCCGGCGGCGAGCAGCAGAGGGTGGGCCTGGCGAGAGCTATGGTGAACAATCCGAAGATGATCGTAGCGGACGAGCCTACTGGAAACATCGACCCGGAACGGTCTTTCGAGATGGTCAAGCTTCTCAGCGAAATCAACCGCCGCGGCACTACCGTGCTGATGGTAACCCATGAAATGAGTCTGGTGGAGCGCTTCGACCGCCGGGTGATCCAGATTGACGACGGAAGCGTGATTTCAGATACGGGGGTGAGAGAATCGCATGAAGACGAGTAGCCTCGGGTATCTGATTCGAGAGGGCTTTCGCAGCCTGTGGACCAACCGGAACATGGCGCTGGCGTCGGTGGGCGTGTTGCTGTCGTGCCTGGTGCTGCTGGGCAGTGCGGTTTTGGTGGTGCTGAATATCAACCAGGCGGTGGGCTGGATGGAAAGCCAGAACATCGTGATGGTTTACTTAAAGAGCGGGACCACCCAGGCGGATATCGACGCGGTGCAGTCGAAATTCGGCCAGATTGATAATATCGCGGAAACCAAGTTCATCTCCAAGGAAGAGGCGCTGGAAACCCAGAAGAAGGCGCTGGGAGAGGACGGGGACCTGTTTGACGGCTACAAGGGGGAGAACCCCTTCCCGGATGCGTATCAGGTTTCGGTCAAGGATGTGGAGCGGTATACCGAGACGGTGGAGGAACTGCGGGGCATTACGCAGGTGGAAAAGGTGTCCGAGCGCACCGAAGAAGCCGAAACCATGTTAAACGTGCGCAATACCGTGTCGGTCATCAGCTTCTGGGTCATCGGCCTGCTGATTTTGGTGGCCCTCTTCATCATTTCCAACACCATTAAGATCACCATCTACGAGCGCCGCCTGGAAGTGAGCATCATGAAATCGGTGGGCGCTACCAACGGGTTTATCACCATGCCTTTCATTATTGAAGGGATGCTCATCGGCCTGATTGCAGGCCTGTTATCTACGGGAATTTTGTGGTATGTCTACGGCCTGGCGGCCGACGGCATTTTCAAGATGTCCGCCTTTGCGACCCTGATCCCCTTCTCTGATGTGGGATGGCTGATCCTGCTGTGCTTTTTGGGAATCGGAATGGCCGCAGGCGCATTGGGCAGCTTTATTTCCGTACAACGCTATTTAAGAACCAATGGCGGAGGTGTTTACAATGTCCTATAAGTCTTTGGGCAGGAGAAAGGGTCTGAAAACCAAGCTTCTGTGCTTGCTGACTGTTTTGACCGTAATGGTTGCTTCCATGCCGATGACGGCGCTGGGTTTGACCCAGGCGGAGGCAGATCAAAAGCGGGCGGAATACGATCGGAAGATTGCAGATTTCCGTGAGCAATACAACCAGGAACTCCAAAATGAGAAGAACGCGCAGAATCAGATTTCTCTCATTGAAGAGGGAATTCAGGCTTTTGAGGAGCAGCAGGCTCTTATCAACGATCAGATTGCCCAGTTGGACACGACCATCCAGGAATATGATCGGCAGCTTCAAGAGTTGGACAGGAAGGTGCAGGCGACCCAGCAGGAAATCGACGGCTTAAACGCCAGGGTCACTCAGCTGGAAGCGGATTTGAGCGCCAAGGAAACCCAGGTAGACGATACCTACGAGGTATTCATGCAGCGTATGCGTGCGCTTTACATGAGCGGGGAGGTATCCTCGCTGACCATGTTCTTTAATTCCGGGGATTTTGCCGATTATTTATATCAGGCAGAGGTCAAGCAGCGGCTTGCCGAGCAGGACAAGCAGCTGGTGGATACGCTTCGTACTCAGATTGAAGAAATGAATGCCACCAAGGCAGACATTGAAACCTCCAAACAAACTCTTTCCGCCAAGATGGACGAGCTTCAAGCTGCCCGTGGCGAGCAGCAGGATAAGAAGAACCAGGTGCAGGTGGAAAAGAACAAGCAGGTAGAGGCCAAGCAAGCGCTTGACAATAATGTTGCCGAGCTTGCAAATTTGCGAAGCGAGCAGCAGGCAAAGATCGATTATGCCCAGAGGCAGCAAAAACTAGCGCAGGAAGGTATCAGCGACGCTGAGCGGGATAAAAGTTCCATCCAGGTCACCGAGCAGGACAAAAATGAAAATCCGGTTGTCCCGCCCGTCGATGAGGACCCCTCGGCCATGAACTTCATCTGGCCGGTTCCCGGTTATGACCAGGCGAAAAACATTTCTTCTCCCTACGGGAACCGTATTCTGTTTGGCAAGCTGGAATTCCACACCGGCATCGACATCGCCGGATACGGGGACTATGGCCACATTGCCGGCAAAACCATTGTGGCCGCGGAAGACGGTGTTGTTACCATCGCCAAAAACAACGGCCAGTGGAACTATGGCTGGGGCAACTACGTGAGTATCGACCACGGCATCAACAGCGCCGACGGTAAGCGGTACGAGACCTTCTATGGCCATACCCAGACGGTGCTCGTGAGTGTGGGGCAATATGTGACCAAGGGAACCCCCATTGCCAAGGTGGGTACCAGCGGAAACTCCACCGGCTATCACCTGCATTTTGAGGTGCGGGCGAACAACCAGTATCAAAACCCCATGAATTACGTGCACACCCGATAACAAAAGAGCGAAAAGAGGCCGCGGTAAGCGGCCTCTTGCATCGGGAGTACGGGCGCAAGTCCGTCTGTACTCCACGAACGGCCGGTCCTTTTCCGTGCGAAGGGGCCATGGGCATACGTGAATTTTGCGCACGGAGAAACGGCGGAAATGGATGAACAAACGAATCCCACTGGGCATTACGCTGGCGCTGATGATGGTGACGGCTGCGATCACCGTCACCATCACCATGGTTCTGTCCCAGCAAAAGTTTGACGAAAAGCTCGGCAACATCAACGAACGCCGCGCCATGTACGCGAAGATCAGTGAAATCGACACAAAAGTCCGGGAGAATTATTTCGGGGACATCGACGAAACCGAATTGATGGATATGGTGGCCAGCGGTTATCTGGCCGGGATTGGGGACAAGTATTCCTCCTATCTGACCGCCGCCCAGACCGCCGAGCTCAACAGTGAAATCAGCGGCAAAGCCACCGGCGTGGGCCTTCGGGTAACCGAGTACACCGACGGCAACATCTACATCTATCAGGTGATGGCCTCCTCTCCGGCTCAGACGGCCGGTGTGCAGAAGGGCGACGTTATCATCCGGGTGGGGGACAGCACAGTTGCGGATATCGGCTACCGGGAAGCCACCAAGCTGCTCAGCGGCGAGGTGGGATCCACTGTAAACATCACCGTGCGCCGCGGAGAGGAGGAGCTCCCCTTTACTCTCACGCGGGCAAGCTATGAGAACTATACCGTATCCGCCGGTATTATGAGCGGCGTGGGCATTGTCAAGATCGACGAGTTCAATAACAACACCGACGAGCAGTTTATCGGCGCGGTGGAAGCGCTGCTTGCCCAGGAACCGGTAGGCTTGGTGTTTGATCTGCGGGGCAATACAGGGGGCACGCTGGAATCGGTGTGCGCCATGCTCGACTATCTGCTCCCGGCCGGCGATGTGGTTTCCAGAACCGACAGCACCGGTACCCATGTGATTTACACCTCCGATGACCATGAGGTGGACATTCCTATGACGGTGCTCGTCAACGAAAAGACCGCTTCGGCCGCGGAACTCTTTGCCTGTGCCCTGCGCGATTACGGCAAGGCCCAGCTGGTGGGCACTACCACCTACGGCAAAGGCAGCATCCAAAGCCTCTTTACGCTGACCGATGGTTCCAGCATCAATCTGACCATTGCCAGATTCAATCCGCCCAAGTCTGAAAACTTTGAAGGCGTGGGCCTGACCCCGGATGTGGAGGTCCGTCTGAGCACCGAAGAAAAGGCGAACTTTTATTTTATGAACCTCATGGATGACCCGCAGCTCAAAAAGGCCATGGAGCTTTTGAATCCGCCGGTCCCCACCGACTATATCGAGGTTCCCTTCTCGCCTGCGCCTACCTATGTTCCCAGTGGGAATACGTCGGCGGCGCCGGATTCCGGGGAAAGCGAGACGCCTCCCGCCTCTTCCGAAGAACCCGTTTCCAGTGAGGAACCGCCTGCCGACAGCGCGGCATAAGCACCTTAGAGTGTATCAAAAAAGAGCCGGGGTATGGTTTGCCCCGGCTCTTTTCCGTTAGCCGGCGGAGAAATTGGCTGCGTGCTCCAGATTATAAAAAATCAAAACAGCAAGGACCCCGCTCGTTTTTGAAAAGAGAAAACAAAGCGTAAATTTTACAGGATCTTTCTATGTTTTTGCAAATTTCGCAGAAAAAACGCATATGATTGGGTATGGTGCATGAAGTTTGAAAGAACATATGGTATATATTTTTAGTAATAATACCATATGTATTTCAATTCCTTTCTTTTGATCACAAGGACGAGGTGAAGATGATGTTTTCCGTACTCAATCTGCAAGAACACATATCGCAAGGATTTTGGGAAAAACTGTCCGGGTGGATCAAACGCAACCCGGTAGGAGCGGAGCTTATAAAATCCGGCCCGGTGCGGTATTGGGAAGTCAAATGGGAGCAGCGGGGCAACCGCCCGGTGCCGTGGGGACAAATTCAGGAACTGGCCCGGTGGGCGCCGGCCGGTATGCTGCTACCCAAAGGCGTGCAGCCGCCCGAGGGAATCGACCTGCCGCTGGTATCCGGGGAAGGGCTGCAGCGCCACCTGCTGCAGGAAGCAGCGGTGGCGGCGGTAGGCGCCAGCCGTGCCGAGCCGCTCAAACTGTCGGTGGCGGTGTTCGACCCCGACGGGCGGCTGGGCTCTCTGGCGGTTCGTTTCCTGCCCTATGCGTCCACCGTCAAGGTGATTACGGAGAACCCGGAGCAGCTGCTGGACGCCCAGCGCCAAGCTATGATAGAATATGGCGCCGCGCTGCTCATTACCGATGAGCCGGCCGCCGCACGGGATTGCCCGGTGGCAGTGGCGCCCGACGGGCTGCCGGAAGGGTATGAAGGAGGAGAACAGGTTCTATTCTCGTTGGAGAAATGCCGCCTGTCTCCGCCAGGCCTGAGCGTTACCGGCTGCGTCGCCCGGCTTCGGGAGGACTGCGCCGCGGCTTGTCCGTCTTTTCTCGACCCCGAGCAGTTCGCCGCCGCCCTCTTCGCCACCCGTCAGTGCCCAGGCGGCTATTATGGAGGCGACTGCCGCCTGTCGGACGGCCGGCGGATGCCGGCTCAGCAGGTGGGCGAATGGATTGCCGCCTGCGTGCGCCAGGAATCGCCGCCCATGGAAAGAAGAGCGTAGACGAAAGACGGAAAAATCCGCTTGTTTACAAGAAATTTTGAGTTTCCCCCGTTGACATAGGAAACCGATTTGACTATAATTATTCTAATATGCGGGGCAACGCAAATACGAAACCGGAACGCCTCCGCCTTTTTAAGGCGGAGGCTATCATAATACAATGCGCAAGGACGCGTTATTGGAGGGTTTATTACAATGGCAATGGCAAAACAAGTGCTTCTGACGGATGAGGGATTAAAAAAGCTGGAGACGGAGCTCGAAGAACTCAAAGGCAATAAACGAAAAGAAATCGCAGATAAAATCGAGGTCGCCCGTTCTTTTGGCGATCTGTCGGAAAACAGCGAATATGACGAGGCGAAAAACGAACAGGCTATCGTGGAAGCCCGCATTGCGGAGCTGGAAGCGACCCTGCGCAACGTAAAAATCCTCGACGAGGACGATCTGACCACCGAGATGATCCACGTGGGATCGAAAATCAAGGTGTTCGATAAGGAGTTTGACGAAGAGGTCAGCTACCAGATCGTCGGCTCTACCGAAGCCGACCCCATGAACGGCCGCATTTCGGACGAGTCCCCGGTGGGCAAGGCGCTGCTGGGCCATAAGGTGGGCGACGTGGTAGATGTAGAGGTTCCCGACGGCGTGGTCACCTTTGAAATTCTGGATATCGCCAAATAAGGAGTCACAAAAGGATATTCGGTATGAAATAAGGAACATGCCTTTTGCGAAAATTGGTTGACGCGGGCGGGGAGCGGCAGGTTCCACTCCTTCTGCCCGCACTTTTTTTGAGAAAATTTTAGGGCGTGCGGCAGTTGCCGGGAGCGCCCCGGGGGGATTAAAGATGAGCGAAACAAAGGAAGTAAACCAGTCGCCGGAGCAGGAGACCCAGTCGTTAAGCGAGCTTTTGCAGATCCGGCGGGACAAGCTTAGTGAGCTGCAGGCCCAGGGGAAGGACCCCTTCGCCATCACTACCGCAGAGCAGACCATCCATGCCGCGGACATTGCGGCCCGGTTCGAGGAGCTGGAGAACACCGACTGCGCCATTGCCGGGCGGATGATGACCCGCCGGGACATGGGCAAGGCAAACTTCATCGACCTGCATGACGCCACCGGCCGCATCCAGGTGTACGTGCGCATGAACGATGTGGGAGAGGAGACCTTCGCAGAGTTCAAGAAATGGGACTTGGGGGACCTCATTGAGGTCAAGGGCTTTATCTTCCGCACCCGCCGGGGAGAAATCTCGGTGCACGCGAAAGAAATCCGGCTTCTTTCCAAGTCGCTTCTGCCGCTGCCGGAGAAGTTCCACGGGCTGAAGGACACCGACACCCGGTACCGCCAGCGGTATCTGGACCTGATTGTCAACCCCGAAGTGAAGGACACCTTCTTAAAGCGCAGCCGGATCATTTCTTCCATCCGCCGCTACCTGGATTCCCAGGGCTTTGTGGAGGTGGAGACTCCGATTCTCAACGTGATCGCTGGCGGCGCCACCGCGCGCCCCTTTGTCACCCATCATAATACCTTGGATCTGGATATGTACCTGCGCATCGCGCCCGAGCTCTATCTCAAAAGGCTCATCGTCGGCGGGATGGAACGGGTGTACGAGCTGGGACGCAACTTCCGCAACGAAGGCATGGACGTGCGCCACAACCCGGAGTTTACCATGGTGGAGCTCTATGAGGCCTTCACCGATTACCACGGCATGATGGAGCGGGCGGAAAACCTGATCGCAGGAGCCGCCAGGGAAGTGCTGGGCACCACGAAAATCACCTACCAGGGCGAGGAGATCGATTTGACGCCGCCCTTTGCCCGCATGACGATGATTGACGCGGTCAAGAAGTTCTCCGGGCTTGACTTTGATTCCTTCCGCGGGGACGATGCAGCCGCTCGTACAGCGGCCAAGGGCCTTGGCATCGAAGAAATCAAGGACGATATGGCCTGGGGCGACGTGCTCAACCTGGTGTTTGAGGAAAAGGTGGAAGAGCAGCTGGTGCAGCCCACCTTTATTATCGACTATCCGGTGGAAATTTCGCCGCTCACCAAGCGCAAGCCGGACGCGCCTCATCTCACCGAGCGGTTCGAGCTGTTTATCGTACGCCGGGAATTCGGCAACGCCTACTCCGAGCTCAACGATCCCATCGACCAGCGTGCCCGGTTCGAGCGGCAGGCCGCTCTGCGGGAAAAGGGAGACGACGAGGCCCAGATGCTCGACGAGGATTTCCTCACGGCGCTGGAATACGGAATGCCGCCTACAGGCGGCTTAGGAATTGGCATCGACCGGCTGGTGATGCTGCTGACCGACAGCTACTCCATCCGCGATGTGCTGCTTTTCCCGACCATGAAGCCCAGGGAATGATCCTGGCTTGAAGTGCCTGACGGCCGCCGTGCGGTATGGTGCGGCCAGGGAGGGAAACCACATCAAAGGAGGACAAACATGCCCAGACCAATTCGAGACCCGAAAAACCCCGACGACGGGCAGGAATTCGAGCCGGAGAACCTGTCCAGAGGAAAGCGGGTAGCCCGGTGGTTTCACGATTATTGGTATTTTTACGGCCCGAAGATCATTGGCGTGGTGGTGGTGTTGGCCATCGTCACCAGCCTGGTGGTCTATTTCGTAACCCAGGAAAAACCCGATTATTATGTAGGCTTCGTCACGGCCAAAGGGCTGACTGGGGATCAATTGAGCACGCTGCAAAGCGCCATGACGGCCTATGCCGAGGATGTTAACGGCGATGGAAAGGTGGTCGTCCAGATTGACGACTATGCGCTGGAATCGGAGAATCCCAGCCTGCAGCAGGCGTCGGTGGCCCGCTATTCCGCCACCCACATGATGGTGGAAAGCTTCCTGTTTGCCTATGAGGATTCTCAGCTTACAAAGGTCCTTGAGAGCGATCCGCCTGAGCCGGTTTCCACCATGTTCGACGAGATTGACGGCATCACCCCCTATGACTCGGAGGAGGGCAGCTACCGCTGGCAGATCAAGGGAAGCGATTTCGGCAATCTGCTGGGGGACATCAGTTTGCCGGACGATTTGTGTTTCATGCTCAGAAAGCTCCCGGAGGATACCAAGGAGCATGGGCAGGAAATGTACCGCACCTCGGCGGAATTATTTGAGCGGGTGCGCAGCAACACCCCCACCGAGGCGGGCATCAACCAGCTGGCGCAGAATCCGGAGGTCCGCGAGCGTCTGGAATCCATGTTTGGTCTTACAGGGACGAAATCCTAATCCAATCGAGTATCATTTGGAGGAACGGTGCGATATGGGTATGCAACATACGTTAAAGCAGGGCGGCTTTACGCTGCCGGGAGAAGCGGGCTATGAAGAGCTGACGCTTCAAATGGCTAAAAAGTGGGGCGCTGACGTCATCCGCGACAGCGACGGTACTCAGCTTTCCGACGAGATCATCAACGCAGGTTACGACATCTATTCCACCATCTGCCTGATCCGGTCGGACAATGCGTGGGCAAAGCAAAATATGGACAAGCTCCAGCAGAACTTCCTTATGAGCGAGCCGGTCTACGCGAAGGGCGATACCGTGACCATCGAGCCGCTTAAAGGGTATTTCACCCAGCAGTTCGCGGTCAACTGGAAGGATGAGCCCAAGGAGTTCTGGCAGGTGTTCGACCGCACCGCCGGTACGGAGGTTCCCGCCGGGGACTGGGACTATGACGAGCAGACCGAGACCGTCACGGTCCGCGGCTGCGTCCCCTATCACAAGTACACGGTCAATTTCCTCGCCATCCGTCTGTGGGAGGAAATCTCCATGTACAACCACATCACCAACGACTGGGGCGACAAGGAGCATCTCATGGCGGTGGAACCCCGCCATCCTGAGACCCAGGCGCAGATTCTCAAATGGCTCGAGCAGTGGTGCAAGGACCATCCCATGACCAACGTGGTCCGTTTCACCTCCATGTTCTATAACTTCACCTGGATTTGGACCGACCATGAAAAGCGCCGGGACGATTTTACCGACTGGGGTTCGTATGATTTTACCGTCAACCCCATCGCCCTGCGGGAATTCGAAAAGGCCAAGGGTTATAAGATGACCTCGGAGGACTTTATCAACCGCGACCTTCATAATGCCACCCACAATGCGCCGGGCAGAAAGTATCGGGACTGGATGGATTTCGTCAACCAGTTTGTAGTGGAGTTCGGCAAGAAATGCGTGGACATCGTCCACCGCTACGGCAAGAAAGCCTACGTGTTCTATGACGACAGCTGGGTGGGCGTGGAGCCCTACGGCGAGCGGTTCAAGGAATTCGGGTTTGACGGCCTGATCAAGTGCGTCTTCAACGGCTTTGAAGCCCGCCTGTGCGCCGGCGTCGAGGACGTGCAGGTGCACGAGCTGCGTCTGCACCCGTACCTGTTCCCCACCGGCCTGGGCGGTGCCCCCACCTTCATGGAGGGCGGCAACCCCACCCTGGACGCGAAACGTTACTGGGGCAATGTCCGCCGGGCCATCCTGCGCGCGCCCATTGACCGCATCGGCCTGGGCGGCTATCTGTCCCTAACCCAGAAGTTCCCGGATTTTCAGGATTACATCGCCCAGGTGGCGGACGAGTTTCGGCTCTTAAAGTCCTTCCATCAGGGAGGCAAGCCCTATTGCCTGCCGGTGAAGGTGGCGGTGCTCACCTCCTGGGGCAAGCTTCGTTCCTGGAGCTGCTCGGGCCATTACCACGAGCACCCGGAGCTGGATTTGATTAACCTCATCGAGGCCCTGTCCGGCCTGCCCATTGACGTGGCGTTTTTAAGTCTCGACGAAGTGCGTGAAAAAGGCGTGCCCGCGGGCGTGGACGTGCTCCTCAACGCCGGCCGGCTCAACACCGCCTGGAGCGGCGGCGAGGCCTGGAAGGACGCGAAGCTTTTAGAGGAAATCAACCGCTTTGTGGCAAACGGCGGCGGCTTTATCGGCGTCAACGAACCGGCGGCCCAGGACTTCAGCACCCAGTTCATCCAAGTGGCGGACGTGCTTGGCGTGGACCTGGACCTGGGTACCCGCATCTGCCACGGCCGGTACCAGTATGAGGTGGAAAAGAGCCATTATATTACCGCGGACACCGCGGCGGCCGATTCCATCCTCGGCAAGGACGGGGTGTATCTCTTGAACGACCAGGTGCAGGTGCTCTTAGAGAAAGAGGGAGCGCCCGCTCTCACGGCCAACCAGTTCGGCAAGGGCCGGGGCGTCTACATGGCCGGCTTCCGGTACAGCCTGGAGAGCGCCCGGCTGCTCATGCGGGCCATCTGCTGGGCGGCGGGCAAGGAGGACGCGGCGGACACCTTTGTGTGCGACAACCTCTATACCGAGTGCGCCTACTATCCCGATACCAAGAACCTGGTTATCATCAACAACGCTGAGGAACCCCAGGACTGCGCGGTAAAAACGCCTTCCGGGGACGTAGTGAAGGCCCAGCTTCCGGCGTTCGAAATCAAGATTGTGTCTTTGGCATAAGAATACGTGCAAAAGCGGGGCAGGAGATGTTCTCCTGCCCCGCTTTTTTTGTTTTTCTATCCTTGGAATTGGATAGAGCGCGAGTGATTGTGAAATATATTCACTCAGCCACAGACGATTGATTGTGAATTGTATTCACATACCCGGTTTTGCTGCAGTCGGCCCTTTCCGTTCGATTCCTACCCGATTTCGTGTTCATTTCTTTTGCGTCGCCAAAAGAAATGAACACGATGTCAGGTAAAAAACGGACGGCAGATTCCGACGAATTGGAAGCATGAAAAATCTAGGGTTATTCTCCCTAATAAGCTACGAATAATTTGTTATAATTAAGGCCATGGAGGAGGAATTGAGATGAGCCGCTACCGTATCCTTCGAAAGCGCAATCGACTTTTACAGATTCAAATTACATTGGAAACGGGCATCGATCAAAGCGTTTACTCGAGAATCGAACGCGGATGCCGGGAGGCGTCTCTTTCTCAATGCAAAGAGCTTGCCAAGCTCTTTGGAACCAGCATGGATTACCTGGCCGAGCTGACCGACGAAGAAAAGCCCTATCCCAGAAGCCAAAAAGAAACCCGCAGCTGAATCAGCCGTTTGATTCATCTGCGGGTTTCTTCTGTGATAAGCGCCGCCACCGCCGCCCGGTATTCCTCCTTGGTGCAAACGGTGTTGAGCACCTGTAATAGCGCCCCGGAAGACAGATGCTCCGGCAGGTCCAGCGCCTTGAGCAAAAGCCCCCTGCGGCACTTGCTGTCCGCCCGGCCGGTGATACCGTCCTCATATAAGTCCGCCGGGGTGATCGGCTCGCCCCGCGTCCGCGGCGCTTCTTCCATTTCCTCAAAGGTGGCCCCCGCCCTTTTGAGCGCGTCGAGAATCACCTGCTTGGGAACCCCTTCCACCCCCAGCTTCCCTTCCTTGGAGGGCTGCGCCTTGCGGCTTTCCTTGCCGAACAGGTCGGGGATATACGCGTGCTTGACGTACCTCGTTGGGATGGAACCGCCCAAATACCGGCGGATGACGAAGCCCGCCCCGTCGCTGTCGGTGAGGATGAGAAGGCCCCGGGTTTCGGCCAGCCGGCGAAAGAGCTTGAGCCGGTCCTTATTCTTGAATATGGCAAACCCGTCCGTTTCCAGAATCAGCCCGTCGATCAGGGAGGAAAGCTTGATCTTGTCGTACTTGCCTTCCACGATCACCGCTTCCTTGATCCGAATCAATTGCCCGAACCCTCCTTCTCTATACCGCCAGCAGCCCGGCCACCGTCTGCTCGAGAATCACCCGCCGGTCGGTTCTCGACCCTTTGAGCATCCGGTCGGCCTTGCTGAGCAGCTCCAGCGCCGCCCGCAGGCGGGACAGGTCCAAAGACGCGCAGTCTCTCGCCGCGTTTCGCAGGCGGAACTCTTTGCCTCGGTAATCAAAGCAGGTCTTGAGCGCCTCCGCCGGTTCCCCGCCCATGCCCGCGACCTTTGCCCGGTATAAGTCCGCATAGGTCGAGCACAGCGCCGCCAGCAGCATCACCGGCTCCTCCCGGTTGGCAAACAGCGTATCCAGCAGGGAAAACGCCTTGTCCGCCTCCTTGCGGGTGATGGCCCGCACCAGGTCGAACGCGCCCGCGTCCAGGGTAGGGGTAGCCACCGCCTTGATCTGTTCCCTGGTGATCTCTCCGCTCCCCGCAAAAGCGCACACCTTTTCCAGCTCGTGGAACAGCGTCTGCATGTCGCTGCCGCAGAGGGTCACCAGATAGCTTGCGTTGTGGGGGCTCAGGGTGCAGCCCAGCTTTGCCGCCGCCGCGCACAGGGTTTTCCCCAAGGACGCCGCATCCCGCCGTCCTAACTCCACCGAACAGCCCACCGCGTCGATTTTTTTCACAAAGGTCTTCCATTTCGAGGACCGTTTCAGATTGGCCTCCACCGCGTCCAGCCGAAAGATCAGCACACAGGTGTCCGGCGGGTCCTTGAGAAGCTCGGTCATTTTGGCCGACTCGGCGGCGTTTACGCTTTCCGCGTCGAAATCCCGCACGATCACGCAGCGTTTCTCGGCCATCACCGGCAGCATCTCCACCGCGTCCGCGATTTCGTCCACCGACGAGTCCTTCCACTCGAACTGCATCCGGTTAAAGTCGTCCATCCCGGCGCCCACCGCCTTGTCGGCCAGCTGCCTGCAGTAGAGCTTTTTGAGGTAGTCCTCCGCCCCGTGCAAAAGATACACTCGCGCCAGGTCTCCTGTTTTGATATGCTTTTTTAGTTCCAATTCATTGATGGCCGGCATGATCTGTCCTTTCTTCGTCTATCGGATTTTTTGTACCATCACGTCCGCGTTTCCCCGGGTGCGCACTACAAAGGTGTCGTTGGGTACGGCGAAAGCACTCTTTTCCAGGGCTTGCAGCCGGATCAAGGCGGGCGCGGAGGTTTTCGTTTCTCCCGTCACCAGGACCAGCGGGCTTTCCACCTGATGAAAGGACGCCGGGAGGCTGCCGTGAAACACCGCCGCTTGCAGCGGGACGTTCGGGCACGCCGACCCGTCCGCTCCCTCGGTGGCGAACAGCGTGGCCGTGGAACCGGCGCGGATGAGAATGAGGCTTTCCTCTCCTTGGGTTACGATCCGCAGCGTAACCCCGTCCCAAAGTGCGATTTCGCAGGAAGCATAGGGCTGGCGGATGGTGTCCTCTTTTACGGTTTTCTCCAGCTTTTTCGCTTCGCTCCCGTCCTCCGGGAGCATAGCAAGCGTTACTTCATAGGTGTTCAGCAGCTCCGCTGCACCCGACGCATATTCTTCGTTTAGCTTAGGGAGCAAAAGAAGATCGATGCTTTTGACCCCGTTTGCCACCAGATATTCGTTGGTTTCCCATCCGATGTCCCATGCTCCGCCGCAGCCGATGACCGCTGCCCGGCCGTCCTTGGTGAGCACCACCGACGAGCCGCCCCCTGACCCGATGACCGCAATGGAGGTCACGCCTCGGTTGAGAAGCTGACCCGACAGCATCCCGCAAAAGAGCAGGATAGCGGAAAGCAGGGCGGTCATGCGCAGCAGGGTTCCGTTCTTTCGAAGGAGAAGTGCCGCCGCCACCAAAACCAAGGTCCCGCACAGCCACAAAAGGAAATAATCCTCTGCCGTGCTCACCGTGGAGAAGGGAAGATGCGCGCAGAAGTGGGCGGCTCCCATGAGATACCGGGCGAGAAGCCCTGCGATCAGCGAAAAGGGATATGCCAGGAAGGAAAAGGGGCCCAGCAGAGAAAGAACCGAACCAAGCCCGCCCATCAGCAGCATCCCCGAGGCTGGGAACATCACCAGCACGTTGGTCAGCGGCGCGACCAGAGACAGCTGGCCGAACACCAGAATCAGAATCGGCGTGTTAAAGAGCGTCGCCGCCAGGGACTGGGCCATAATTCCGCTTCCCTTTTGAAGCAGGCCGCCCACCACCCGGATGTCCGGGATGCGGGAATCCATCGCGTTTTGAAGCCGGCCCGCCAAAAGGATGATGCCCAACGTGGCTGAGAAGGACATCAATAGCCCGATTCCTGCCGCCGCATACGGATTTGTAATCGTCAGCAGAAGAGCGGCCAACCCAAGGGAGTTGAGCGGGTCGCTCTGCCGGCGAAGAATTCCGCCCAAAAGGACCACCAGCATCATGATGCCCGCCCGCACCACCGACGGGGTAAACCCGGTCAGCGCCATGAAAAACACAACAAACCCCGCCGCAATCAGGTTCTTGAGCCATTTCTTACCCTTGAGCCGTTTTAGCAGCAGCATCACAAACCCGGTCAAAATCACAATATGAGTGCCGGACACCGCCAGCAGATGGCTGATGCCGCTGTCCCGGAAATCCAGGCGGACCTGCGGGTCGATAAAATCGTCCACGCCCAGAAGCACCCCGTTGATGAGCTCGGCCGCGTCGGGCGCGAGCATCTTCCGGTTTTGCTCGAGCATGGCCGACCGAAGGGAAACGATGTGGGAATAAAAGGGCTTTTTAGCCGGCGTGGTGAACAAAAATCCGTCCTCGCTGCGCACCGTCAGGTAAACGCCTCTGGTTTTCCAGCTTAGAACCGTGGGAGCATAGGGCTTATAGAAGGTCACGTCCCCGGAGAATTCGTCAAAGGGCTCGGCATTAAGCGGGAAATCATTGGTATAGGTGACCTTGAAGCTTTGAGGCGCGCCGGGCAGGTTCACCGATGTGATTTGCAGAGAGTACCGGTACCGCCCGCCGGTATATTCCGGCAGGTCGGTGATGTATCCGGTGACACTGGTCGTTTGCCCATCCAGGCTGACCACAGGCGCGTAGGAAACCTGTTCGGTCAGGCAAAAGGCGGTCAGAGCCAGGGTACAGGCGAGCAAAGCCGCCGGAATGGTCCGGCCCTTGCGCAGCGCCGGGACCAGAAAGGTCACAACCGCGGCCGCCGCCGTCATGACCAGAAACACGATGGCCGCCGTAAAACCCAAAAATGCGGCGGCCACCAGCGCCAGCAGCCAGGAAAAGCCAACTACCGCCAGAGTCCGTCGCATTTTGTCACCGCCTGTCTATAAAAACGTTCCGGTTATTTGAAGAACAAGGGGAGGGGCTCTAAAAAGAGAATGTCGTCCCGGTTTGCCGCGTCCCCTTCCGCAAGGACAGTAGCATGACCCGCGATGATCCCCCCCGCTTCCTTTACCAGCGCCTCGATGGCGTTTAAGGATTCCCCGGTGGAAATGACATCGTCCACAATCAGCACCCGCTTGCCGCTGATAGACTCCGCCTCATCCCGGTCTAGGTACAGCGTCTGCAGCCTTGCGGTGGTGATGGACTTCACTTTCGCCGCAATCGGATCGCGCATATAGAGCTTGGTGGCTTTTCTTGCCACATAATACCGTTTTCCGCTCTGGCGGCTCATTTCATGGGCCAGCGGGATGCCTTTGGCCTCGGCTGTCATAATCACATCGAAGTCCGGGCTTTTTTTGAGCAGCTCCTCGGCTGCTTTTACGGTCAGCTCCACGTCACCGAACAGGATAAAGGCAGCAATGTCCATTTTATCATTGAGAGGGCAGCGCTTTAAGGTGCGGGTCAGCCCGCAGATTTGCATCGTATAGCTTTCCATCTTCTATTCCCCTTTACGATTGGATGGAGGTTAGCCCATCTGACCTTGCAGCGGCCGTCCGCCCATGATGTGAAAATGCAGGTGCTTGACGGTCTGGGCCCCGTCGTCGCCGGAGTTGGTGACCACTCGGAAGCCGTTTTCGAGCCCCAGCTCCTTGGCGATTCCCGGGATAACCTCGAAAATGTGGGCCACCAGAGCGGAAGTTTCTCCCGTAATGTCCGCCGCCGAAGCAATGTGCGTTTTCGGGATCACCAGCACATGCACCGGCGCCTGGGGATTGATGTCTTGAAACGCGTACACGAGCTCGTCCTCGTACACTTTCGTGGACGGGATTTCCCCCGCAATGATTTTACAAAAAAGGCAGTCCATACTTGGTTCCTCCTTAATCGGCTATTTGTTGATCATATCGTTGACAATAGAGCTGACCGCGCTCAGCGCTTCGTCGAGCTTCGTCAGGTCCTTGGCGCCGGCCATGGCTGTATCCGGCCGTCCGCCGCCCGAACCGCCGGCGATCTTCGCCACCGCCCTCACCAGGTTGCCCGCGTGTGCCCCTTTGGCCACCGCCTGCTTGCCGCAGGAGGCTGCAATGGTGGCTTTGTCACCCAGAGTTCCGGCCACCACCATCACCGTGTCGTCCCGCATATCCTTCACCTGGTCGCAGATGGCGCGCAGCGCGTCCGCGCCGGTACCGGAGAGCAGGGCGGAGACGATGCGGATGTCGTCGATGACCTCGGCGCCCGCGAAGAGGCCGTCGATGCGAATTTGGGCGATCCGGCTGTTTAAGGCCGCGATTTCCTTATCCTTGGCTTTCCCTTCGGTCATGGCCTGGGAAGCCTTCTGAGGCAGGTCTTCCACGTTTGGCACCTTTAAAGCCGCCGCCGTGCTGTGAAGAAGGCTGCTCAGATGGTTCATATAGTCGAGAACGCCTGCGCCGGTCACCGCTTCGATGCGGCGTACACCGGAGGCTACCGACGCTTCCGAGAGAATCTTGAAGAGACCCAGCTTCGCCGTGTTGTCCACATGGGTGCCGCCGCACAGCTCAGTGGAGAAGTCCCCGGCCTTTACCACACGGACCACATCGCCGTACTTCTCGCCGAACAAAGCCATAGCCCCCATGGCCTTCGCCTCGGCAATGGGCATTTCCCGCGTTTGCACCGGCATGGCCGACAAAATGACGCCGTTGACGATCCGCTCCACGTCCCGGAGTTCCTCCGCCGTCAGGCTGGAGAAATGGGTAAAGTCAAACCGGGCCGTCTTTTCGGTCACCATCTGGCCCGCCTGCTCCACATGGTCGCCCAGAACCTTGCGCAGCGCCGCCTGCAAAAGATGGGCTGCGGTATGGTTTCGCATGATGGCAAGCCGCCGCTCTTTGTCCACTGCCGCTGTCACCGTGTCTCCCACGCTCAGAACGCCGCTTTCCATGGCGCCTCGGTGAACGAACACGCCGGTTGCCGTCTTAAAGCAGCCGAATACCCGGAAGGTCATGCCGTCCAAGGTTAAAACGCCGGTGTCACTCACCTGGCCGCCGCTTTCCGCGTAGAAGCTGGTTTGATCCAAAACCACCAGAGCCTCGCCCTCGCTCACCGCTTCGGAAAGCTCTCCTTCCCGCACAATGGCCAGAACCTTGCCTTTGGTCTCGGTTCCCTCATAGCCGGTAAACACCGTGGCCGGATAGTCGGCCAGCACCGACCGGGTCCCCGCCCAGGCCTCCGCCGTGGCGGCCTTGCGGGAAGCGCGGGCACGTTCCCGCTGCTCCTTCATCAAGCGGTTGAAGGTCTCCTCGTCCACTTTAAGGCCCTTTTCCTCTAGAATATCCATGGTCAGATCCAGCGGGAAGCCGTAAGTGTCGTAAAGCTTGAAGGCATCCTCGCCGGAGAGGGTGTCTCCTTCCAGGTTTTCCACCGCCGTATCCAGCATGGCAAGGCCCTGGTCAATGGTTTTGCCAAAGGAGGTTTCCTCCACCAAAATGAGCTTCTTGATGAGCACGCTCTTTTCCGCAAGCTCCGGATACGCTTCCCGGTTTTCGAGAATCACCGTGTCCGCCACCTCGGAGAGGAACGGCTCGTGAATGCCCAAAAGCCGCCCGTGCCGGGCCGCCCGGCGCAGAAGCCGGCGCAGTACGTAACCCCGGCCCTCGTTGGAGGGCATTACCCCGTCGCCGATCATGAAAACAGTGGAGCGGATGTGGTCGGTAATGACCCGCAGGGAAACGTCGGTTTTCTCGCTGTCTCCGTAATGCACGTTTGCAATCCGGCTGACGTGCTTCATAATGTTCTGCACCGTGTCCACCTCGAACAGGTTGTGCACCCCCTGCATGATGCAGGCCAGGCGCTCGAGGCCCATGCCGGTGTCGATGTTGGGATGGTCAAGAGGGGTGTAGTTGCCCTTGCCGTCGGAATCGAACTGGGTGAACACCAGGTTCCAGAATTCCACATACCGGTCGCAGTCACACCCGACCCCGCAGGTGGGGGAACCGCAGCCGTATTCCTCGCCCCGGTCGAAATAGAGCTCCGAACAGGGGCCGCACGGGCCGGTGCCGTGCTCCCAGAAGTTGTCCTCCTTGCCAAGGCGTACGATCCGGTCGGGGGAGACCCCCACTTCCTTGGTCCAGATGTCGAAGGCCTGATCATCGTCTTCGTAAATGCTCACCCAGATCCGGTCCACCGGCAGTTTGAGCACCTTCGTGCAGAATTCCCAAGCCCAGGCGGTGGCCTCGTGCTTGAAGTAGTCCCCGAAGGAGAAATTGCCCAGCATTTCGAAATAGGTGCCGTGCCGGGCGGTCTTGCCCACCCGCTCAATGTCCGGCGTGCGGATGCACTTCTGGCAGGTCGTCACCCGTTTTCTGGGCGGGGTGATCTCGCCGGTAAAGTACTTTTTCATCGGCGCCATTCCGGAATTGATGAGCAAAAGACTCTTGTCGTTCTGCGGGATCAGCGGGAAGCTTTTCAAACGCAGATGCCCCTTGCTCTCAAAGAAGGAGAGGTATTTTTCGCGAAGTTCGTTGAGTCCTGTCCACTGCATGGTCAAAGTCACATCCTAATAAAAAATAAAACGCTTCCGTTCCCAATCGGGACGGAAGCGATTCCGTGGTACCACCCAAATTGCGTTTTGAAACAAAACGCCGCTTTTCCTCCGTTAACGCCGGAGTGACGCGCGGCTCTTCGCCGCGGCGGCTCGGGGGCGGCCGGACAGACGCCAAAAACGCCAAAAGCCTTTCAGCAAAACGGCTTTCTCTCTGCTGCGCGGCGGCTGCTTCTTCCCGTCAATGCCAACGTTTCGTTATGGATTTTCAAATTCTTTTTTATTATATCCCTCGCTTTTTCCCTTGTCAAGGCATGTTTGAAGAAGAGAACGGAAACATGAAAAGTCTGTAATTTGCCCTTCCAGGGCTTTGGTATGGTTACCACTGGAAGTGGTGGCCGTAGGGTGCTTCTCTTTCGATTGCAATGTTTATTATCCACTTCTGTTTTTTCTCTGCAAGCTCTTCAAATTGAGCGGCGCTGCCTGTGGAGTATTTGACATATGCGATTACGGTGTCGCAATGCGCAATTAACCAACGGTTTCTTTTGGAAATTGCAAATTTCCTCGGTGTATTTTCCAAACCCTTCGGATATATGGTGTCAGAATAATCGGTGGTATCCAATACATCACGAACACCGGGCATATACGCCAACACTTTATAATAGGCTATGTGCGGGTACATTTCTTTTATCTCCTTGAGAACCTTTTGCACCATATGATCAAAACCGCCCTGATTCCCTACATAAAACGTATCCGCGCTGTGATGTTCGATTAAATTGACGATGGCTTTCCGTAATCGTGGCTCGACCTCTTGCGGCACAGTTCTGTGGCCGAAAAAAGTGCATTTCATAAATATTTCACTTCAAAGCAGAATAAAACAATGCAAATATCCTTTTAGGATATTTGCGTTATTTTATTCTATCCAAATTCAAATATATAATCATTTTACAAGCTTAAACGAGGTGATACTATGACGAATACAATTGGACAGCTTTGGCACGGGATCCTTGAACCTGTTCGGCATTTAGGGAAAAACAATCCGGAAATAAAGCAGCTTGAAAATTTACTACAATGTAACCTTAAAAATCTTGAAGGAAACCTTAATGAAAAGCTAAAAGGACTTTTAGAAAAATATAACGACTGTATCAATGAATATATTGCCCTGACCAATGAACAGGCTTTTTGCGATGGTTTCTGCCTTGGAACAAAAATCACGGTGGAATCACTGACCAGCGCAGAATAAATCCTGTAAAGTCCAGTTTTCCCTGCGATATTTCTTTGGTTTTATTCTGAAAACGCGGTGGTTAAAACGCTTTTTTTGGAATTGCTACCGAGGAGTTATAGGAAAATAGCCCACGAATCTGGGCGCCGCTTTACTCCACCTTCACATGGTCGGCAATGTATTTGAAGGCGGGGTTGGTGGTTTTGCTGCCCTGGATGGTGTCTTCCGCCAGCACCGCCACCGCGTACCGGGGATTTTCATAGGGGAAATACCCCACGAACCAGGACTGGTTGACCGGATCCCCTTCCTTGTTATACATACCGGTCTGGGCGGTGGCGGTCTTGCCGCCGGCACCCCCATTGTCCGGCATGGCGGTGGTGGCGGTGCCGTAGGAAAGCGGCGCGGCCATCATCTTTTGCAGGGTACGGGCAATGTCCGGGCTCAGTGCCTGTACCCCGTCTACCTTGGCAACCTGGGTTTCCTCTCCATTTTCGTCGATAAAGCATTCCACCAGGGAAGGGGTGGTGAGAATCCCGTCGGAGGCGATGCAGTTCACCAGAGACGCCATCTGCATGGGCGTGGCCAGCAGGTCTCCCTGGCCGAAAGCAAAGTTTGCCACCGCCGCCGGGGAAGCGAGCACGTTTTCCTCGGGCAGGACCCCCTCGGGGGTGGATATGCCGGTGCACAGCTGCAAGGAAGACCCAAACCCCAGCCGCTTGGCCATGGATAAAATCGGTTCATACCCAAGCTCTCTTGCTAAAGAGATGAAATACGTGTTGCAGGACTTGGCCAGGGCCCCTTCCATGGTCAAATTGCCGTGGGTATTGTTGTTATAGCAGTGGAAAACGACCCCAGCCACGTCCACGCTGCCGGTGCACTCGTGCTCCCACTCGATGGTATACCCCGCTTCCAGGGCAGCGGCGGCCGTCACCAGCTTGAAGGAGGAACCTACGTTGTAGTTCTGCAAGGCCCGGTTTATGAGAGGCGCATCCTCCGACTCCATGGCCGCCGCCAGCGTATCCATGGTAAAGGAGGGCGTGCTCACGCTGGCCCGCACTTTCCCGGTGGGAATCTCCAGCACCACGATGGCCCCGCTTGGAATGTACTCGTCCGCCGCCTTCTGGGCGATGCTCTGGATGTCCTTGTCCAAGGTGAGGACAATGCCCTTTTTCAGCTCCGTCTGGGTATTTTGCACCTTAGGAGAAATGCCGGACAGGGGCCGGCCCAGGGCATTGACTGAGTAGACAACCTTTCCCGCTGGCAGCGCACCGGTCAGAAAGCTGTCGTAGGCCTTTTCCAGGCCGCTCAGGCCCTTTTCCTGAGTGTTGTCGGTGTAGCCCAGCAGATGGTTGATCGTCTGTCCGCTGTCGTACCGTGTGTAGGCGGGGAAGAGGACGAGCCCTGGAGCGGATACGGAGGTAGGGAGCTTGAGGAGAAAAGGCTTCCCTTCTCCCATGCGTTCCACAACCCGGTCCATCTCCTCCCCGTCGAGCACGGTGGAAAGAGCGGTGGCCGCCTCCGGCTCAGGACTGACGGCGGCTAGGTACCCGTCCTGCCCGCCCACAAGCGGTTCGCCGTTGCAGTCGTAGAAGATGCCGCGGCTGCCCGGCACCTGCAAGGACAGAGTGGAATTCTGCTGGGCCGCCTCGGCAAACTGGGTGCCGGACGACACGGTAAAGACCCGCAGCAGCAGCACCATAAAAAAGACGGCGGTGACCGCGTACAGGGTCACCACCCGCTTGTGTAATCTGGACATAAAACCGCCTCCCGCCAATGAAACTCATACCGTTAGTATGCTTCCGTTTGGGAGGAATTTATGCAACCAAAGCTGCCGATTTTCTCGAAAAAAGCAGCGCCGGGAAAAGGAGCAAACGGCCCGCAAGGGCAGGATAGAGGAGCCTCATAAGAGGCGTCGAAAATTTCGTCAATTGCATGGGGCGACCGTCCCTTGTCCGGTTTATCCCTTGGCTCCAACGAAGCGGGGCACGGCATGGGATGATGCCACCGGCTGTATCGGCGATTTTTTGCTCCGAAACGCGAAAGGAAGGGGCCGGGATATTTCCCGGCCCCTTCCTTTGCTTGCTTATTTGTTATTGAGCTCCGCGTAATTGAGAATGTCCCGGCACAGGTAGAAAATGAGAATGGACGCCCCCAGGTTCCACACGGCCATTGCCGCGAAAGCCAGCGCCGTAGAGGACAGGAAGATGCCAACGATTACACCCAGAACCACGCCCGGTGCTGCCAGCACAATCAGGATAAGAAAATAGAGAAACAAAATCAGCGTCTTGCTGGTCAGCGTCCCCAAAATCCGTTCGATCAGAATATTCCCCGCCATAAACAGCACGCCGAAGCCGATGCGGGCGAATATACAAGCGGCGATCTCCAGCGGCTTTGCCTGTAAAATAAGCCCGGCCGGAAGAAAGACCAGCACCGCCTCCACGCAGATTTTCAAAATGGTTTCCCTGCAGATGGCCAGAAGCTTTTGGAAGGCCCCGGCCGGCACCAGATAGACGTAAGGCAAAGTAAGCTCCCGCAGCCACCGGCCCATGGATACGGAAAAGATCTGCATGTAGGTGGCAAAGGCAAAGACAGCGACGAGGCCGCCGTCTCGCATGAAGAAGGAAAAGAGCCAGATGGTGCCTACGAACACCAGCGACGTAGTGTCCAGCAAAAACACCCGCGCCCGCCGGTTTTCCACCTTGTGCTTATAGTAAAAGGCGGACGCACCCGAGCCGCCCCCGATGCCCACGGCGCCGGTCTTGATGTTTTTTGGCACCGTTTCGCGCAGCTGGCCTTCCTTTTTCGAGGTGATGGCGGAGAAAGAGACCTCGGTGGCCTTGAGCACATCCTCATAAAAGTCGGCGTGCATCCTGGTGACCAGCACAAGCATCAGCAGGACAAACACCACTGTCGCCCCGGCTCCCGCCGCCACCAGTACCCAGTTTCCCGCTAAAACGCCGGTCACCGCCGCCGTCAGCCAGCCGAAGATCGGGATGAAGTTCACCCACGGGGCCGTGGCTGACTTGAGCGCGCCGCCCAGCAGGTCCTGGGTGTTCTCCAAGAGGGGCAGGGCCACCGCTGCCAGGAGCACTAGGAACACCCCGCGCATGGTGTATTTGACCATGCGCTTGCGCCCTTCGTCGGCGCTCGTGAAGGAATAGATGGTCATGGCCGTCAGCTGAGAGCAGAAGGTGACCGCACAGTATCCCAGCAGGATGGCGAGCATGGCTCCAACCGAAATGCCATAGGTATTATAGAGCCAGCCGTACTGAAAAATCAGGAAAAAGCCCAGAAGCAGGGAGGTCTGCAGCTGGCGGATCAGCCCGTAGACCAGGATCTTTTTCTGGGAGATGGGGCAGGAGAACAAGAGGTTTACATCCGCCATGGAATAAAAAGACGCGCCGGAGGAAAACCCGTTGTTGGAGCCCAAAAAGAACATAAACCCATAGAGTACCAGCACCATTGCCGACAGTTCCTTCGGGTCCCTGAGTTCATCGGCCGACAAAGGAGCCGCCAGAGAAGATACCACCATCAACCCGATGAGCAGGACAAACACCAGCACCATCACCAGCTTCGCCGGGTTTTTGACAAGCTGCTTGATGGAATTCTTCAGAGTCGTAAAGAAGAGGTACCGTAACCCTTTCATCGTGCGGCATCCTTTCGTTCGGTAATGTCGAAGAAGAGCTCTTCGAGGGTCTTTTCCCCTTCCTGGCCGGGACGGTTGAACTTCGTAGCCGCGAAGGAGCCGTTCATCATAATGTGGGCCACATCCCAGTAATCCTCCACGCTGTCGAGCATGTGCGTGCTGATGAGGACCGACGCCCCCGCTTGCTTGAGCTCCACGAAGATGTCTTTGAGCTCCTTGATGGCATGAGGGTCCAGGCCCACCAGCGGCTCGTCGAAAATGGCGACCTTGGGCCTGTGCAAAAGGGCACAGCAGATGCTGACCTTTTGCTGCATCCCCTTGGAAAGCTCTTTGCCCAGCTTATCCTTTTTGTCGGTAAGCTCAAAACGGGAAAGAAGCTCGTCGGCGTATCCTTCCCAGTCGGTGAGCTGATAAGCTCGGGCGATGAATTCCAGATGCTCGCTCACCGTCAAAAGATCGTATACCGCGGGCATTTCCGGGATGTATCCCAGCAGAGCCTTGGCCTCTAGGCTTTTGTTGGGATAACCGCACAGGTCGATTTCTCCTTCAAAACGCAAAAGCCCCGCGATACATTTGATAATGGTGGACTTTCCCGCCCCGTTGGGGCCCAAAAGCACCGCGATTTCGCCGTCCTTGACGTCAAAGCAGATGGAATCGTTGGCCACCACCTTGCCGTAGCGTTTGGTCACACCTCGTACCTGAAACATAATGTTCTCCTTTGCAGTACACAAATTTTTTGCATAGGGTTAGGACCAGTATAGGGGAAAGCGGCTGGGTTTGCAAGGCTGGGAGGAATTTTGTGGCGAAAAAGAAGAGGCATACCCGCTTCCTCTTGCGCATAGCATAAAACAGGTGCGGGGATTCCCTCGCCCTACGTCCAAATTCAGCCGGTGGACCAATTGCACATCCCCGCCCACGGCAGCGGAGAAAAGGCAAGAAGACGATGGAAAAGCACAAAAAACCGAAAAAAATGCAGAAAAAGGCGGTTTCCACAGTGGCGGCCGTCCTGTCTCTTTTGATTTTGTGCGCGGTTGTGCCCTCTTTAGGCTCGGTAGCGGACCAGCTGTCCATTCTGTCGGCCGCCTTTTTGCTGCCAGAAGGCTCCGGCGCCTTGTTTGAATCCAGAGCGTCCTCCAAACAGCCGCCCGACGCCGCACCCCAGACCTCTAGTCCCAGCAGCGCGACGCCTGCCCAGACACCCGCCCAGACGAGCTCCCAATCGTCGTCGCAGAGCAGTGAAATTCCTGCGCCCGCCGAGGTGGCACAGGAAAACAGAGGCCCCATCAGCGAAGAATTTTTTGAGAATTCCGGCGACAATTACGGCAGTGTTTGGATAAAAAATTCAACCGGGCGCACAATAGACATAAAGAACATCCTGGAGACCAAGCCCACTGTGGATATGTCCACCGAAGGGCCCAAGGTGCTCATTGTGCATACTCATACCACCGAAAGCTATGAATTAGCCGACCGAGGCTATTACGATACCACTGTCACCGCCCGGCGCACGGACTTAAACCTCAACATGGTCCGGGTGGGCAACGAAATCCAGAAGCAGCTGGAAGACGCGGGCATCGGTGTCATCCACGACACGGAAATTCACGATTATCCCGCCTACAACGGCGCCTATAACCGGTCCGGCGCGGTGGTCACCGCCATGCTCGAGCAATACCCCTCCATCCAGGTGGTGCTGGACGTTCACCGGGACGCCATCACCCGCTCGGACGGCACCAAGGTCAAGCCCACCGCCGTCATCGACGGCAAAAAGGCCGCCCAGGTGATGATCATTTCCGGCTGCGAGTACGACAACGGCGTTTCCTATCCCAACTGGGAGCAGAACCTCCGTCTCGCCGCCCGTGTGCAGCAGAGCATGGCCGACTCTTACCCCGGCCTTGCCCGGCCCCTGAACTTCAAAAATGCCTGCTACAACCAGAATCTAAGTCCCGGTTCTATTCTGCTTGAATTCGGTACCGATGCCAATACCCTGGAGGAAGCGGTCTATTCGGGCGAGCTCGTGGGCAAATCCCTGGCGAAGGCTTTGAAAGGACTCTAAACGGATATGAAGGACGTTAAAAGAAAGGAATATTCTCCCGTCAGGCGAACCCTCTTTGTCTGTGTGGTCACCTTTACCCTGCTAAGTGCCGCGGCTCTCATCGCCGCTGGCATCGCGGTGGTGGATGACCGCACCGCCTATACCATCACCGGAGAAGCCGACCGAACCACCCCTCCGACGGTGCGCGAGGATGGAAGCATCGCGGGCAAATACTTAGGCCATCCTTATGAAATTTCCCTTCCTAATCTGAAACCTTTCCAGCTCTGCCTTGCGGATTCGACGAGATTTTCATTATAGGATGGAATATAATGGTAATCACATTTGAAAAAGGGGAAGGAAGCACATGAAGGAACGTGAAAAATTAGGATGGTCTCTCTTTTTGTCCGTCTTGGGCGCGGTGGTGATTGGCTCAGGCGCTGGTTACGCGCTGGCGGTTCTTGAACAGCATGGCTTTAACCTGACGGGGCCTGGACTTTGGCGGCTGCCCGCTTTCGCCGGCCTGCTTACGGCTGCGTCCGTTGTGGTAACCCTTGTCTACGAAGGAGGAAGGCTGCTCATGGGCAAGCTTTCCGGTCTGGAACTGCTGCTCTTTCACATCGGCCCTTTTTGCTGGCACAAAGCCCAGGACCGGATTGCCTTTGGTTTTGAGCGAAGCTGCCTGTTTACCATTCATTGTGAGATGACCCTGGGGCAGGAGGAAACGGACCTTACCGATGAGAACGCCAGCCTTGCCTCCTACTATTCCGGCGGCATGATGACCACGTCGCTGTTCTTCACCTCCCTGGTGCTGATGGGCGTGCTGTGGTTCCCTACCGGCGTCTTTGGATGGGACGTGCTCCTTTCGTGTACCGTTGCCATAGCCGGATACCGGTTGGTCAGCGCCATCATACCGGTCCGGCGGTCCGACGGACAGATGGTACTGTACCTCTTACGCCGCAAGGAGAAGAAATCGACTTGGACGCAGCCAGCCGCCCTGCCGGCTGCGAAACAGGAAGCGCCTTCAAAGGTATAAAAAGAACGCCGCCCGGTTCCCATGGATGGGAGCCGGGCGGCTTGTTTGAGGTATAGCTTCCCGCGTTCCAAAGACGGGCGTCATTTTCGTACTACCGGGTTGCACTGGACAAAGAAAACCCCGTGATACACGGATTTCTCCGATGTACCACGGGGTTTGTTGAAGAAAAAAAGCCTTGCGATTACTGGGAAGACGCGCTGGAAGGAGAATACGACTGCGTTACCCAAGGCATATCCGGATTGCTGGCAGCATAGTACAGGTAAAAGCTGGTATCCAGCTTCCATACTCCATCCACCAGATACATCGTAATCTGGTTGCCGGAAAACGGCATATCATCGTCGGAATCAAAATAAAAATAGTCCGGTCCCCGGTAGGTAAAGTCAATGATCGCTGACGTATCGGTATGATCAAGAATGGTGACCTCAGCCACATCCACATAAGCCGGGAACTTGATGATATCCTCATCGTCTAACACATACAGACTCTTGTCGTCCCCTTTGAGCCGGGGCTTTTCCTTATTTGGAAAGGACAAGAAGAAGTTGGCGGATTCGTCATTTGCATAGATCTCGCTCATCATTTCCTTGACAGAGGTAAAAGACGGGAACGTGTCGGAAAGAATCTGCGTGTAATTTTCCGCATCCGTCTCCTCATCCAGATATTCCCCATCCCCTACATAACCGTTGAGGAACAAATCCATAATGACCGCGTCCTTACTCAATAGTGCAATAGCGGTTTCGGTCAGCTTCTGGGTGGTTTCATCGATCGAGGAGTCCGGAAAGCTGTAGGAGGGCGTCACGATGGACAGGTTGTCCGGTTTGGAATAGCGGTATTGATCGGAGGGATCGCCTTCGCAGGCGGTGAGCGCCAGACAGGCCAGACCAGCAACAAGCAAAAGGGCCAAAATGTTTCGCATCGTTTTTCTTCCCCTTTTTTGAACGTTTTCACTATATATCTTACTAGAAAAATACCATCCTGTCCACACCTTCACTAAAAGTTCATAAAATGTTCCAATTCTTCTACGCCAGCACCCCTACTCCGTACCCCTCCAGGGTCAGCGTTTGTGCCGCCGGCTGGCCGGACAGAAGCTCCTCGGAGAAGCCGGACACCGGCACAGATACCGGGTCCTTCCCGTGATTGAGGAGAAAGAGGACCCTCTGTCCGTCGGGGCAGACCCAGGTAACCGCCTCCACTTCCTTTGGCAGGTCCGAAACGGGCGGGGTGATCCCAGCACCTTTGAGCACGTCGCCAAGCAATACCCCCATGGCGTCTTGGTCGAGGTCGCAGCCGAGGTACCACGCCTTGCCCTTTCCAAAGGCGTTGACGGTGACGGCGGGCATCCCCTCGCAGTAGTCGCCCCCGTAAACGGCATAAGGATTCGCCGTGTCCGGTTCGAGCAGGTCGCACCAGATGGAAGCCTCGCCCTTGCCGAAGGCACCCTTCACCGGAATGGGGTCCCCGTAAAGGATGGAATTGAACTCCGAGACCGTCACGCCGGTGATGTCCCGGAATAGGCCCGGCAGGGTCCGCTCGGTCATCTGGTTGTTCCATTCCCGGGCGCCCGACCGGAAGGAGAGCACCACATGCCCGCCCCGGCTCACATAGTCCCTGAGCTTTTTGGCCATGGGAGGAGTCACGAGCTGGAAGGCAGGGAGAATGACCAGCTTGTAGGGGGACAGGTCGTCGTCGATGGAGCGCACGTCACAGGACACGCCGTTTTGCATCAGCCCTTCGTAATAGGAGAGCAGAAGGGCGTTATAATCAAATTTGGGATTGTGGGGCTGAATTTGATGGGAGAACGCGTTGTCATAGCTTTTGATGAGCGCCGCTTCGCTGACCGGGCCGGCGCCCGCCAGCATTTCGTCGATGCGTGTCAGTTCCTTGGCCGTCTGCCCGATTTCCCGGTACCGCCGGCGGGGAACCCCGTCGTGGTCGAGAATGCCGTACCAGTACTGCTCGGTGCCGAACAAACAGGCCCGCCAGCGGAAATACACAATCGCCTGGGCTCCGTGGGCATATGCCTGCCATGACCACAGCCGCAGCTGCCCCGGCCTTGGAGAATCCGCCATCACCGACCAGCCCGCCGGGCCGCTCTGCTGCTCCATGACCCAGAACTTTTTCTGTTTGAGCCCCCGCATGGTCTCGTGGGCCAGGGCCGCGTCCCCAAAGGATGCCTGCTGCCATTGATGGCGCAGATAATTGTCCCACGAGACGAAATCCACGCCTTTTGCCAGCTTAAAGTAGTCCAGACGGTCGTAATTTCCCATAAAGTTGTGGGTGATCGGCTGGCGGCAGCCGGCCTCTTTCAGTGCCTTTACTTGAAGGTCCAAAAAAGCAGCCACAGAGTCGGTGCGGCAGCGCATAAAATCGAGCAGCAGGCCTGGGTTGTGGCAGAAATTGCGCGCGTTTTCCCCGTCGCACTGGGCGTAGCCGGGCAAAATCACCTCGTCAAAGGACCGGTAGGTCTGGCTCCAGAACACCGTTCCCCACGCCCGGTTGAGCTCCTCCACCGTGGCGTACTTGAGCTTCAGCCATCGGCGAAATTCCCGCTCACAGTGCTCACAAAAGCAGACTTCGTCGTTGTGGCAGCCGAACTCGTTGTCAATCTGCCAGCCGATAACCGCCGGATGATCCCGGTAATGGCTGCCTAAGGCTGCGGCGATGCGGCGGGCCGCCTTCTGGTAATCGGGGCTATTGTAGCAGTAATGCCGCCTGGAGCCGAAGCCCCGCTTGCGGCCGTATCCGTCTACGTTGTACATGCCTTCGTACTTGTCCATCAGCCACTTGGGCGCCGCGGCGGTGGGGGTGCCCAGAATCGCAGAGATGCCGTGGGCGGACAGGACGTTAAGTGCTTCGTCGAGCCAGGAAAAGTCATAGCTTCCCTCCTTCGGCTCCAGCTTCGCCCAGGCAAATTCCGCCAGCCGTACCACGGTAAGCCCCGCTTCTTCCATCATGGCCGCGTCCGTCTCCCAGCGGGAGGCGGGCCAATGTTCGGGATAATAGTCTGCGCCGATGATCATGCTGCTTTCATCCTTTCGTACCTGATGATGGTTCGCGCCGCCATGTTTTTTATGCCCGGCCGGGGGCTTGTTCCAGAAAAGCGAACCGGGCCGGCCTTCGGAACTTGGTACCTCAAAACAAAACCCCGCCCCCCAGAAAAGGGAGGCGGGGGCGAAACCCATGGTTACCGCTCGTCAATGGGGATGTAAGGCCGGCCCTTGGCCACATTCTTGTAAGCGGGACGGATGATCTTTCCGGCATTGATGAGCTCCTCGATGCGGTGAGCGCTCCAGCCGGCGATGCGGGCGATGGCGAAGATGGGGGTAAACAGCTCCTTGGGAAGGTCGAGCATGCTGTACACAAACCCACTGTAAAAGTCAATGTTGGCGCTTACACCCTTGTAGATCTTGCGTTCCCGGGAGATGACCTGGGGAGCCAGCCGCTCCACCATGGAATACAGCTCGAATTCCTTGGTGCGGCCCTTTTCCTCCGACAGGCTCTTGACGAATTTCTTAAAGATGTTCGCCCTTGGGTCGGACAGGGAATAGACCGCATGGCCCATGCCGTAGATGAGCCCCGCCTTGTCAAAGGCCTCCTTATGCAAAAGCGCCACCAGGTACCGCTCGATTTCCTCTTCGTCGTTCCAGTCGCTGAGCTTCTCCTTCATGTCCTCAAACATCTGCACCACCTTGATGTTGGCGCCGCCGTGCTTGGGGCCTTTGAGAGAGCCGATGGCCGCCGCGATGACCGAATAGGTATCGGTACCGGAGGAGGAAACCACATGAGTGGTGAAGGTGGAGTTGTTGCCGCCGCCGTGCTCGGCGTGAAGTACCAGCGCCACATCCAGAATCTTCGCCTCCAGCTCGGTGTACTTGCTGTCCGGGCGCAGGGTATGTAAAATATTCTCCGCTGTGGAAAGCTCGGGCTGGGGAGCGTGGATAAAGAGGCTGTTGCCGTCGTGGTAATGGCTGTAGGCCTGGTAGCCGTAAACCGCCAGCATGGGGAACAGGGCAATGAGCTGCAAAGATTGGCGCAGCACGTTGGGAATGGAGATGTCGTTGGCATTGTCGTCATAAGAATAAAGGGTCAGCACACTGCGGGCCAGGGTATTCATCATGTCCGAACTGGGGGCTTTTAAGATGATGTCACGCACAAAGCTGGTGGGCAGGGTACGGTAGTTTGCCAGCATCTTCTTGAACGTGTCGAGCTGCTCGTGATTGGGCAGGTCCCCGAAGAGCAGCAGATAGGTGACTTCTTCAAACCCAAACCGTTTTTCCCGGATGAAGCCGCCCACGATTTCGTCAATATCCACCCCGCGGTAGAAAAGCTTTCCCTCGCAGGGGATCATTTCGCTGTCCACAATGGTATAAGACCGGACCTCGGAAATTTCCGTAAGACCCGCCAGCACACCCTTGCCGTTGATGTCGCGCAGGCCGCGCTTAACCTCGTATTTGGTATAAAGTTCGGGATTAATGGAGCCGTTTTCTTTGCAAAGCTCCGCCAAAGCCTGGATTTCAGGCGTTATTTCGGTAAATCTGTTTTCTGCCATTCCATACACTCCTTCACACGCACGCTTCACCGATGTGAAACCGCAATCGGCAATACGTAAAATTTAACTATATTCATACTCTATTTTTCATTATATCTGACAAGAAAGGGAAAAGCAATTGATATTAGTATAATTCACAGTTTCGTAAAAAATTGTCGTGCGGCCACGGCGGAAATCTCCCGGTTGTCAGGAAAGAAAGGGTCTGTTATCATGGGAATAGAGAAAAGGAGGGCGATAGACATGACGGGTTGTCCCATGAAAGCAGAGGAAGCGGCGCCGTTTTTCTACCGCCGGGCTTACCGCCTTCTCGGCGGCCGCACCCCCATCCCGGCTGACTGCGGCCGGCTTTGTTCGTCGAAATGCTGCCAGGGCGGGGAAGAGGACGGGATGATCCTGTTCCCATTTGAGGAATTGGCCCTTGCCCGGGCTCATTTTCTCACCATCACAAGGAAGCGTATGGGAACCCGGCAGGTGGCCTTTGCCGTCTGCCCGGGGCGGTGTGACCGGGCACTTCGGCCTCTGTCCTGCCGGCTCTATCCATTTGCCCCTGTCTTAAAAGAGGGACGGGTGCGCATTGTCCCGGATCCCCGGGCCGCCTACTTCTGCCCGCTGCTTCAAAAGGAGGCGAAGCCCTACCTGGACAAGGCTTTTTTGTCCGCCGCCGCCCGGGCGGTGGAAAGCCTGCGCTCTTTGCCTGGATTTGACGCATTTCTGCTGGACTACGGTCATATGCTAAAGGAATACGAGGGCTTTACCGGCGAAATCCTATAAGGAGATAATTTAATGAAATATACCATTGGTATCGATCTTGGCGGCACCAACATCGCCGCCGGCCTGGTGGATGAGGAAAACCGCCTTCTTTTAAAAACCTCTGTCCCTACCCACGCCCAAAGGCCCTGGCGGGAAATCGTGAAGGACATGGCCGCGCTGGCGAAAGCCCTCCCAAAGCGGGAAGGGATCGACGATGCACAGGTGACCTCCATCGGCGTGGGAAGCCCCGGAACACCGGACAGCGCGCAGGGCGTCATCCTCTTTTCCGGGAACCTGGGCTGGGAACGGGTGCCCGTGGCAAAGGAGCTGTCTTATCTCACGAGTAAGCCTGTTTTTCTGGCCAACGACGCCAACTGCGCCGCCTTGGCGGAAGGAAGGGTTGGGGCGGGGAAGGGCTTGTCCTCCCTGGTCCTCGTCACCTTCGGCACCGGCATCGGCGCGGGCATCCTGCTTGACGGGCGCATCTACGAAGGCTTTAACTTCGGCGCCGGCGAATTCGGCCATATGGTGATTTGCAGCGGCGCGGAGCCCTGCACCTGCGGACGAAAGGGCTGCTGGGAGGCCTACGCTTCCATGACGGCGCTCATACGCCAGGCAAAAAGGACGGCCCGGGAAAATCCGAACAGCGTCTTGGCTTGCCTGGCGCACAGCAGCGAGGGGTTAAATGGCCGCAACGTATTCGAAGCGGCCAAGGGCGGGGACGCCGCCGCCAAAGAGGTGGTGGACCGGTTTTTGCAGTATGTATCCGACGGCGTGGTCAATGTCATCAATATTTTGCAGCCCCAGGCGGTACTCATCGGCGGGGCTCTTGCGAACGAAGGGGAGTATGTACTTTCTCCGGTGCGAAAGACGGCCGAGAGGGACGCTTTCTGCCGCAACAACGTTCTCCCGCGCATCGGCTGCGCGGCTTTGGGGAACGATGCGGGTATTCTAGGTGCGGCTCTGCTTGGTCGCTGATCTAAAGCATCGTGTAAACCACCGCTAAAATCAGCATCCGGTCCGCTCCTTCCGACATTAAAAGCAAGACCATTCCCAG
This sequence comes from uncultured Eubacteriales bacterium, assembly GCA_951801675.1. GTDB lineage: Bacteria > Bacillota > Clostridia > Oscillospirales > Acutalibacteraceae > Solibaculum_A. The sequence continues at coordinate 142,982 of CATONX010000003.1, forward strand.
TAAAAGCAGCCGGTCTGCGTCCATCCCCAGGCCTTTGAGGATGCCTTCAATGTTAAGCGGCGTGACCCCGTTTGGATGGACCGGTATTCCGCCCCGGCTGGAGCCGCTCTGAGGAAAGGGACGCGGATGCGGCTTTTCCTTGGGCGCGTGATGCTGCTGGGCGTGCTTGAGAGGCTGGGGAATGGAATAGCGGGTGGCGTTTCTCCTGCCGTTTTCGGGCGGCCCCGGCGAGTGTGCCTCTCCCCGCTGAGGAGGCGGAGCCGGCCCCCCGGCATGTTCCTGGCCTTTTTCCAGGGTGCGCCGCGCCCGAGCCTGCATTTCACGGACCCGGCGCACAGCGTCCTGCTGCATGCGAAGCATCTCTTCGCGGGATTCCATCGGGCTCATCGGCCCACCTCCTGCCTATCCGATTTGCCATGAGAGCCGGTCAGCGCGGGCTTTGGAAAATACCCTGCTCCTGAAGCAGGGGAAGCAGGCGGGAAAGCCGGAGCAGCTGCGCCGCTTCGTCGAGCTTTTTCTGCCGCTGTGGTCTTAGATGAGGGCGCAGAGCGCCCAAAAGACGGGTGCGGTCGTCGTCCTGCCCCATGGACGCGAGCATGGGCGCCAGCTTTAGGAGCATTTCCGGCTTGATGGGGCTGTTCGCCCCGCCTAAGCCTGCTCCCGACTGGCCGAGCAGCCCCATGAGAGAGGAGAGGTCCGGTCCGCCTCCTTGGCCTTTTCCTTGGCCCAGAGAGCCAAGCAGCGCCGACAGGTCGGGCATGGAGGACCCGTTTTCTGGCCCTGCGCCCCCTCCCTGCGAGAGGGCACCTAAAAGGGAGGACAGATCCGGCCCGTTCTGGTTGGACTGGCCAGAGAATTGCCCTCCTCCCTGGGTAAGAGAACCGAGCAGCGCGGACAGGTCCGGCCCGCCTTGATTGGACTGGCCGGAGGACTGGCCTTGTCCCTGCGTAAGAGAGCCCAAAAGGGAGGAAAGGTCAAAGCCGTTGTTCCCCCCTTGGCTCTTGTTCTGGCTGCTTTGCTGGGCGCCGGCCTGCTGAGCCGGCCCCGGATTGGCATGGTGGGCAGGCTGGGAAGAACGGGGTTGCCCCCGGGAGGGATTCCCTTTGCCGGGCCCGGCTGTGTTCGGCTCTTCGTCCAACAGATCGGCAAGGCTCCGGATGACCTCCCTCCCTTGCGGCGTGGAGAGGATACGGTTGAGCTTTTCGGTACGATCGTCCATATGGAGCCCCCTTCTGCGTGATACGGGATGGCGTTACTTTCCGCCCATGAACCGTTTGAGGAGCATCTGGGCCTGGGGTGTGGAAAGCAGCTTCTGCGCGGCGGCCGGGTCATTTAAGATACTCTCCACCTTCTGCGCCTGCTGGGGCGACATGTTTTTGAGCATCGACTTGACCTCGCCGTTTTGCAAAGCCTGTTTGAGCCGGTCCGGGCTTTGTCCCAGCCGCTGGCTGGCGGCGTTTAACAGCTCCTGCTCTTTCTCGGCGGAAATATTGGGAGTCAAACGGTCCGCGTTGTCAGCCTGGGAATGATTGCTTTGCGCACGGCCGGCGGAAGTCTGCCGGTTTTGATTGGCGGGATTGTTGGACGGATTATGAAAACGGTTGTTCATGCCATCACCTCATAGTATAATGTATGCATAGCCCTGCTTCCCTATGCTATGCGAAAAGGATGGGGCGTGACACAGAAGATTTCCAAGCTTTTGCAAAAGGAAGGAGGTGTCTATCATGCGGATTTTGGTTCTTTCCGACTCTCACCGGGATTCCTTTTCGCTCAAGGAAGCCATTGACGCCCAGCCGGGGGCGAAAACCATCTTTTTTCTCGGGGACGGCCTTGCCGAGCTGGACGACCTCCTCCCGCAGTACCCAGGCAAAACCTTCTTTTTTGTGCGCGGCAACTGCGACTGGGGGAGCACCGCCCAGGAAACCGGCTTGATTGCCGTGGATCAAACCACTATATTCTATACGCATGGGCATAACTATCATGTAAAATACTCATTGTATGACTTAAAATCCGCCGCCAGGACCGCCGGCGCTCGGATTCTCCTTTATGGGCACACCCATGAGCCCATGCTGTCTTACGAGGACGGCTTATATATCGTAAATCCCGGCACGGTGTCAGGGTCCCGCACGGGCAAACGCACCTACGGGATCCTCGACCTGACACCGGCCGGGATTGTCACCAATATTTTGCAGCTTCGTTAAAGCAAAAGGCTATTCGCCCAGCAGCGCCAGGCACCTGGCGTATTTGGACTGGTTTTCGGGGACCAGGTCGTATTCCCTACAGAAAAACTCTCCCATTTTTTTCAGGTATTCTTCGCTTCCGGAGCAAAGCTCCAGTTCCAGCTCCCAGATTTCCTCCGTTTTGCCGCCCGCGCTTAAAAAACCGTCGTCCACGCACAGCTCGATTACCGCTTCCGGGCTGGTGATGTTGGAGGTGCGGCGGATAAACTGGGTGCGGCAGCGTTCCTCAAAGGGGCCGTTTCCCATCACGGCCAGAATTTTTTTAAGCGTCTCCGTAGGGTCGGTGGAGAAGATCTCATGTGTGAGGAAGCGGGAGGGATCGGGCACGGCGTCCGGCTGAACAATGTTCCATTCCAGCCGCTGGTGGATGCCGTCCTTGGCTCCTCCCTTTGCTTTGATGGTGGCGATGTAGCGGTCTCCCTCCTTGCGCACCCGGTAGGAAATTTGCTCCCGATGCAGCCGACGGTCCGGGGTATCGTAATAAATGGCCATCATTGTGCGCGAGACCATACTGGACAGGCGTTTGCGGGAGAGGAGGCGGTCGTACCCCTCCTTGTTTGTAAATCGCAATTTCAGTTCCGTTTCCATATGTTTCCTCCTCATGCTACTTTTCATTTCAGGTATAATTATACATCAAGATTTGATAGGCTCAACAAAAAATAATTTTAATCAAATTGGTATTGCGTACGACAGACAAGGATGATATAATACTGAAAGTTTAAGCATTTTTCCTTTTTCGCGGGGAAAGATGGACAACAGAATGATCGACCGAATCAAAAGCAGGCTGTGAATCACGAAGGGAAAGGTGAGACTTTTGAAGAAAGCTTTCCTGCTATTGGAGGATGGGCACTTATTTACCGGGCAGAGCATCGGCTCTGAAAAGGAAGTCGTCTGTGAGGTGGTATTCAACACTTCCATGACGGGGTATCTTGAATTGTTGACGGATCCTTCTTATGCCGGACAAGGCGTGGTCATGACGTATCCCTTAATTGGCAATTATGGTGTTTGCCTTAAGGATGAGGAGTCAAGACGACCCTGGGTTTCGGCTTTTATTTTGCGTGAACTGTCCCGCACGGAAAGCAACTTCCGCTGCGAGGAAAGCCTCAACCAGTACCTCAAGGACAATGACATTACCGGCATCCACGGCATTGACACTCGTGCGCTGGTAAAGATTCTGCGGGAAAGCGGCACCATGAACGGCATGGTCACCACCGAAGAGATTACCGACTTCGACGCGGCTTTGAAGAAAATTCGGGCTTACCGTCACCAGGACCTGGTGCAAAAGACCACCTGCAAGAATATAGAAACATTCGGAAAAGGAAATCGCTGGAAGGTTTCCCTGCTGGACCTGGGCGCCAAGCAGAATATCGTGCGCTGTCTGGTGGAGCGCGGCTGCGAGGTCACGGTTTACCCGGCCGCCACCAAAGCCGAAACCATTCTCGGCGCGAAGCCCGACGGCATCATGCTTTCCAACGGCCCCGGCGACCCCAAGGACTGCGGCCCCATCATCGACGAGGTGCGCAATCTGCTCGACTCAGGCGTTCCCACCTTTGCCATCTGCCTGGGCCACCAGCTGACGGCCCTGGCTATGGGAGCGGATACCTGCAAGCTCGCCTACGGCCACCGGGGGGTCAACCATCCGGTGCGGGACACCAAGTCCGGGCGCAGTTACATTTCCTCCCAGAACCACGGCTACTGTGTGATGGGAGAAACCCTGCCCGAAGGGGTGGAGGTCGCGTTTGAAAACGTCAACGACGGCACGGTGGAGGGCATGCGGTTCCCCGGTCGGCCGATTTATACGGTACAGTTCCATCCGGAGGCCTCTCCCGGCCCGAAGGATACCGCCTTTTTATTCGATCATTTTATCGACATGATGGGAGGAGAGCAGAATGCCTAAAAATCCGAAGATTCAGAAGGTTATGGTCTTAGGCTCCGGCCCGATCATCATCGGCCAGGCGGCGGAGTTTGACTATGCGGGCACTCAGGCTTGCCGGGCGCTCAAGGAAGAGGGCATCGAGGTGGTGCTGGTTAACTCCAACCCCGCCACCATCATGACCGATAAGGACATTGCCGACCGGGTGTACATCGAGCCCTTAAACGCCGCCACTGTGGCCAAGATCATCAAAAAAGAAAAGCCCGATTCCATTCTGCCCACCCTGGGCGGTCAGAATGCGCTCAACATCGCTATGGAGCTGGAGGAAAAAGGCTTTTTTGAAGAGGAAGGCGTCACCATGCTTGGCACCTCCTCGGAGGCCATCCGCAACGCGGAGGACCGCCAGGCGTTCAAGGATACGCTCGACCGCATCGGCGAGCCCTACGCCACCAGCAAGGTGGTGCACGATCTGGAATCGGCCATCGCGTTTACCGAGAGCATCGGCTACCCGGTGGTGATCCGCCCGGCCTACACCTTGGGCGGCACCGGCGGCGGCATCGCCCACGACTATGAGGAGCTGGTGGCCATCACCACCAACGGCCTGCGCCTGAGCCGGGTGCATGAGGTGCTGGTGGAACGGTATATCGGCGGCTGGAAGGAAATCGAATACGAGGTCATGCGCGACAGCAAGGGCAACGTGGTCACCATCTGTAACATGGAGAACATCGACCCGGTGGGTGTGCACACCGGCGACTCCATCGTGGTCGCCCCTTCCCAGACCCTGGCGGACAAAGAGCACCAGATGCTGCGCACCTCGGCGTTAAACATCATTTCGGAGCTGAAAATCGAAGGCGGGTGCAACGTGCAGTTCGCCCTGCACCCCGATTCCTTTGAATACTGCGTCATCGAAGTAAACCCCCGCGTCAGCCGCTCGTCGGCCCTGGCGTCCAAGGCTACCGGCTACCCCATCGCCAAGGTGGCGGCCAAGGTAGCGCTGGGCTACGGCCTTGACGAAATCAAAAACGCCATCACCGGCAAGACCTGCGCCTGCTTCGAGCCCATGCTCGACTATTGCGTGGTTAAGATCCCCAAATGGCCCTTTGATAAGTTCGTCACCGCCAAGCGTACCCTGGGCACCCAGATGAAGGCCACCGGCGAGGTCATGGGCATCGCGCCCTCCTTTGAAGGGGCGCTGATGAAATCCATCCGTTCTCTCGAGCAGAACACTACCTGCCTGAAGCTTAAGATGCTCGAATCCCTGAGCAAGGAGGACATCGAGCGGCGGCTTCACAATATCGACGACCGGCGCATCTTCGTCATCGCCGAGGCCATGCGCCGCGGTGTCACCAAGGAGCAGATTCACGCCATTACGAAGATCGACCTGTGGTTTTTGGACCGGATTCTGTCTCTGGTGGAGATGGAAGCGGAGCTTAAAAAGAACGGCACCGCCCCGGCGGTCATCGAGCGGGCCAAGTACTTAGGGTTTATCGACAAGGACATCGCCGCCTTTGCGGGCGTAACGGAAAAGGACATCAAGCGCATCCGCATGGAGACCGGAATTGTCCCCGGCTACAAGATGGTGGATACCTGCGCGGCGGAGTTTGCCGCCGCCACCCCGTACTATTACTCGAGCTATTGCAGCGAGAACGAAGTGGACACCGCTTCCGACAAGAAGAAGGTGCTGGTTTTGGGCTCCGGCCCCATCCGTATCGGTCAGGGCATCGAGTTTGACTATTGCTCGGTTCACTGCGTCTGGGCGCTCAAAAAGCTGGGCTTTGAAACCATCATCGTCAACAACAATCCCGAAACCGTCTCTACCGACTTCGACATTTCTGATAAGCTTTATTTTGAACCCCTCACCCCCGAGGATGTGCAGAACATCGTGGAGCTGGAAAAGCCCTACGGCGCGGTGGTTCAGTTCGGCGGCCAGACGGCCATCAACTTAAGCCAGGCCCTGCGGGAAATGGGCGTGCCGATTCTCGGCACCTCCGCCGAGGACGTGGACGCGGCGGAAGACCGCAAGAAGTTCGACGCGATTTTGGAGCAGTGTGAAATCCCCCGTCCGGCGGGAACCACTGTGTTCACCACCGCCGAGGCGCTCGCTGCCGCCAATAAGCTCGGCTACCCCGTGCTGGTGCGCCCCTCCTACGTGCTGGGCGGCCAGGGCATGCAGATCGCTTTCTCGGACGACGACATTGTCCAGTTCATGGCCATCATCAACCTGACGGTGCAGGAGCACCCGATTCTGGTGGACAAGTACCTGATGGGCAAGGAGCTGGAAGTGGACGCCGTGTGCGACGGCAACGACATCCTTATTCCCGGCATCATGGAGCACCTGGAGCGGGCCGGCGTGCACTCGGGCGACTCGATTTCCGTTTATCCGCCCCAGTCCATCGCCCAGAAGCACCAGGACACCATTGTGGAATACACCCGCCGGCTTGCCAAAGCCCTTCACGTCAAGGGCCTTGTGAACATCCAGTTCATCATCTATGAAGACGAGGTGTACGTCATCGAGGTCAATCCCCGTTCTTCCCGGACGGTGCCTTATATCAGCAAAATCACCGGGGTCAACATTGTGGGCCTGGCCACCACCGTCATCTTCGGCAAGACCATCCCGGAATGCGGTTATTCCTACGGCCTGGTGCAGCCGAAGAACCATGTGGCGGTCAAGCTGCCGGTCTTCTCGTTTGAGAAGCTCTACGGGGCGGAAATCAGCCTTGGCCCGGAAATGAAGTCTACCGGCGAGGTGCTGGGCCTGGCGGCCTCCTTCCCGGAGGCCATGATGAAGGCGTTCATCGGCGGCGGGTACGACCTGCCCAAGACCAAGAAGCTCATCGCCACGGTAAAGAACGCGGACAAGCCGGAAATTGTGGACATAGCCCGCCGCTTTGTCAAGCTCGGCTATGAGATCTATTCCACCGGCGGCACCTGCGACTATCTCAATGCCCACGGTGTAGAGACCCATCGCCTCCATAAGATCGAGGAAGGCACGCCCAACATTCTCGACATGATCTTAAGCGGCGAGGTGGACCTGGTGGTCAACACCCCCACCAACATCCGCAAGGAGAACCGGGACGGCTTCTTAATCCGCCGCAACGCGGTGGAAACGGGTACGCCCTGCATTACCTCTCTGGACACGGCGACCGCCCTCCTGATGAGCCTGGAACAGGCGGACAAGGAAGATCTGTCGGTGATCGACATTGCGAAAATCTAAGGTCGCCCGGTAAAACGGGCGCCCGATGGCCGTGCCGGCAGACGCCGGCACGGCTGTTTTTATGCGTTCAACCCTCTCCCGCTTGTCTTTTCCAATGCGGCGGGGAAAGCTGCCGAGGTAAGGACAAAGCGCCGGCGTGTATTTTTTGTTTCCAATCCCCATCCGTACCTTTTTTAAATAAAAAGCAGGCGTATTTTCCGTGACTTTTTTCGTGATTTTTTGCTCTCCCCGCTTTACAAGCGCGGAAAATCGTGCTAGGATACGAAAGGTAAGGACAAAGGTGTTCCTTTTAAGGAATGCCTTTGTCCTTTTTTCGTTGGTTATCGGCCAAAACGGTCCGGCGGTTTTACAGGATTCTATCGGTTAGGCAGGGATGAAACACATGAAAAAGGTATTACTCGCATTTTCGGACAGCCAGATGGCAACCCAGCTTCGCACCGTGCTCGAACAGGCGGGCTTCTGCGTCTGCCGGCAGTGCGCGGCCTTTCAGGAGCTGGTGGATGCATCCTATGAAAATGAGGACGAATATGTAGCGGTGACCCAGACGAAGCTGGGCCGGGGCAGCATCACCCAGTACGCCCCCATGGTCAGCAGCCGGTGTGAGATCTTGCTGCTGCTGGCACAGGGCGAGGAGTACCTGGGCCGGGCTACCGGCCTGTTGGCATTGCCGCTGCCCACGACTCCCACCGACCTGGTGGAGAGCGTCCAAATGCTGTTTGAAACCATGCCCGCCCGGCTTTCCCAGGAGGCGCGCACGTTGCCGCCCAAACCGAAAACCGACGAACAGCGGGAGCTGGAACGCCAGGTGGTCACTGAGGCCAAGGAGGTTCTTATGCGCCGCAATCATATGACTGAGGAGCAGGCCCACCGCTTTATCCAAAAGCGCAGCATGGACTCGGGCGCCCGCATGGCCCAGATCGCTTCCCATATTCTCCATACCGCCGGGGACATGGCCAGCTGACAACGCCTTTGAAGGAAAACCGCTTTTGACCGCATGGGCCGAAAAGCGGTTTTTTAGCCGGGTCCGCTTGGCAGCCTTTCCCGCCAGGAGAGGAAAGAGAACAGGAAAGTGGAGAAAAAGCTCCACAAGAAGGCGGACGGACGAAGGAGAATTGCTCTGCCACCGCCTTTTCTGTGGAATTTGGATATTCCACAAATGAAAAAAACAGTGTATAATAGCCCCATTAGAGGAACGCGGCGTTTGGATATCACCCGCAGAAATGGAGGAAACGTCCCTTGAAGTTTACCAAAATGCACGGCATCGGCAACGATTATATCTACGTCAACTGTTTCGAGGAAACGGTGGAGGACCCAGGCGCCCTGGCCAAACGCCTGTCCGACCGGCATACCGGCATCGGGTCGGACGGCCTGGTGCTCATCCGTCCATCCGAAACGGCGGACTTTCGTATGGACATGTTCAATTCCGACGGCTCCCAGGCGCAGATGTGCGGCAACGCCATCCGCTGCGTGGGCAAGTATGTATATGACCACGGCCTGACGAAGGAAACCACCATCACCGTGGATACCCTAGCCGGGGTGAAAACCCTGTGGCTGACGGTGGAAAACGGCAAGGTGACCGCCGCCCGGGTCAACATGGGAAAACCGGAGTTCGCACCGAAAAAAATCCCGGTGGCCGCCGAGGGCGAAAAGGTGGTGGATTACCCGGTGGTCCTTTCCGGCAAGGAATACCGCATCACCTGCGTCTCCATGGGCAACCCCCACGCGGTGCTGTTTGTGGACGATGTGGATTCGCTCAACCTTGAGGTGCTCGGCCCCCGGTTTGAGCATCATCCTCTGTTCCCGGAACGAATCAACACCGAGTTTGTCAAGGTGCTCGACCGGGGCCGCCTGCGTATGCGGGTGTGGGAGCGGGGCGCCGGAGAAACCATGGCCTGCGGCACGGGCGCGTGCGCGTCTCTGGCGGCCGCCTATGTCAACGGCCTGAGTGACCACAAGGCGGAGCTTATTTTAAACGGCGGCTCCTTGTTCATTGAATGGGACGAGGAGAGCGGCTGCATCTTTATGACCGGACCTGCCGAAACGGTGTTCACCGGCGAGGTGGAGCTCTAAAAGACCCGTGTGCTTTCATCGTGAAGCTTCCAGGCGGACCGAAAGTTGAGGGCCGCCTTACCCATAGAATCAGAAAGGATGTTTTATCGTCATGTTCACCATCAACGAAAATTATGGGAAACTCCCGGGCAGCTATCTCTTTTCCAACATTGCCAAAAAGGTCAACGCCTATACCGCCGCCCACCCGGATGCGGACATCATCCGCCTCGGGATTGGCGACGTGACCCGCCCTCTGGCCCCGTCGGTCATCAAGGCCATGCACGAGGCGGTGGACGAAATGGGGAATGCTGCCACCTTCCACGGCTACGGCCCGGAACAGGGATACGATTTTCTCAAGGAAAAGATCGTCGCTTATGACTTTGCGCCCCGGGGCGTGAAGCTGGATTTGGACGAAGTATTTGTCAGTGACGGTGCGAAGAGCGACTGCGGCAACATCGGCGACATTTTAGGGCTCGATAACGTAGTAGCCGTCTGTGACCCGGTTTATCCGGTCTATGTGGACACCAACGCCATGGCCGGAAGAGCGGGGAACTACGGCCCCGACGAGCGGTGGGACCGGCTTATTTACATGCCCTGTACTGCTGAAAACCAGTTTACCCCCGACCTGCCTCAGGGCAAAGCGCCCGACGTCATCTACCTGTGCTACCCCAATAACCCCACCGGCACCATGATTACCTACGAGGGCTTAAAGAAGTGGGTGGACTATGCCAATGAACACGGTTCCCTGATTCTTTACGATAGTGCCTATGTGGCCTTTATCTCCGAGGATAAGCCTCACAGCATCTATGAGATCGACGGGGCCAAAAAATGCGCCATCGAGTTTCGTTCCTTCTCGAAAACCGCCGGCTTCACCGGTACCCGCTGCGCTTACACGGTGGTGCCTAAGGAACTTCAGTGCGGCGGGGTCTCCCTCAATGCCCTCTGGCTGCGCCGGCAGACCACGAAGTTCAACGGCGTGCCCTATATCGTCCAGAAGGGCGCGGCGGCCATCTATTCCGAGCAGGGCCAGAAGGAAATCCGCGAAACCATCGACTATTACCGAAACAATGCCAAAACCATCCGTGAGGGCCTGTCCGCCGCGGGCTTTACGGTATACGGCGGCGTGAACGCCCCCTATATCTGGATGAAGACGCCGGACAACATGACTTCCTGGGACTTCTTCGATACTCTGCTTCACAAGGCCCAGGTGGTGGGCACCCCTGGTTCCGGCTTCGGCCCCTCCGGCGAGGGCTATTTCCGCCTGACCGCCTTCGGCACCTATGAGAATACCGTGCGGGCCATCGAGCGCATCAAGCAGGTCTTCTAAACCATCCGTTTTTGCAGGCCGGTTTGTTTCTTCCGTCTTTTTCGGAGAAAAAAGGCGTTGGTCGGATTTTGTCGGAGAAACCGGCTTCCCGTCTTGCAATGTGTGCGCATTTGCGCTAAAATAGAAGCCGTGAGCCAATTGAAGATTACAGCCGCATCTGGCGGCGGAATGGGTGGTAACATGCAGAAAAGTGAACAGCTTTATGAAGGCAAAGCCAAGAAAGTTTTCAAAACCGACGACCCCGAGGTTTATATCGTCGACTATAAGGACGATGCCACCGCGTTTGACGGCCTGAAAAAGGGCACCATCGTGGGCAAAGGCGTGGTGAACAACCGGATGTCCAACCTCTTGTTCCAAATGCTCGAGAAGAAGGGGATCGATACTCACTTTGTCAAAGAGCTTTCCGAGAGGGAAACCGCGGTGAAGAAGGTTTCCATCGTCCCGCTGGAGGTCATCGTGCGAAACATCGCTGCGGGCAGCTTTAGTAAGCGCTTCGGCGTGGAGGAAGGCACCGTTTTGAAGTGCCCGACTTTGGAGTTCTGCCTGAAGGACGACGACCTGCACGACCCGATGATCAACGAATACCACATTCTGGCGCTGGACCTGGCCTCCAAAGAGGACCTGGAAACCATCACCGACATGACCTTCCGGGTCAACGCCGCTCTTAAGGAATTTTTCCTTTCCATCGGGATCGAACTGGTGGACTTTAAGCTGGAATTCGGCCGTACTACCGACGGTAAAATCATCCTTGCCGATGAGATTTCGCCGGATACCTGCCGCCTGTGGGATTCGAAGACCCATGAAAAGCTGGATAAGGACCGGTTCCGCCGGGATATGGGCGGCGTGGAGGATGCCTACCACGAGGTTATGCGCCGCATCGGCCTGGAGAAGTAAGCAATCGAACAAAAATCAGAGGACAGGAAACGGTCCTCTGATTTTTAGGCTTAATTTGGGGTTAAATGGCAGATAATACTTTTACATGTAATTTCACGAAGCCAAACACAGACAAAAGGAAAACGATACCAATGGATGGGAGACGTAAAACTTTGGCTATGACGAAACCGATGCCCTTTGACGGGCTGCATGAGGAATGCGGCGTATTCGGTGTCTACGGATGTGAGGACAGGGAGACGGCGTACCATATTTACCGGGGTCTGTTCGCCCTGCAGCACCGGGGACAGGAAAGCTGCGGCATCGCGGTCAACGACCGGGGCGTCATCGCCAGCCATAAGGATATGGGGCTGGTCAACGAGGTGTTCTCCCCGCAGATTCTGGAAGGGCTGCCCGGCCAAATGGGGATTGGGCACGTCCGCTATTCCACTACCGGCGGCAGCTTCCGGGAAAACGCCCAGCCTCTGGTGCTGCGGTACATCAAAGGAAGCCTCGCCATCGCCCACAACGGAAACCTGATCAACACCGTGGATCTGCGCCGGGAGCTGGAAGTCAAGGGTTCCATCTTCCAGACCACCATTGACTCCGAGGTGATCGCCTATCTGATCGCCCGGGAACGGATTCACTGTAAGTCGGTGGAGGAGGCGGTGCGCCGCACCATGATGCGCATCAAGGGGGCCTATTCCATGCTGGTCATGAGCCCGTCGAAGCTCATTGCCGCCAGGGACCCCCAGGGCTTTCGCCCGCTGGTGATCGGCAGGCTGGGGAAAGGCTATGTGTTCGCTTCGGAAACCTGCGCGCTGGACGCGGTGGGGGCCAGCTACATCCGGGACGTGCAGCCTGGGGAAATCGTCCTAGCCGGCAAGGACGGCCTTACTTCTATTACCGACTTTTGCGGCCAGAAGCACGCCCATTGCATCTTTGAATACATCTATTTCGCCCGTCCCGACAGTCAGATCGACGGCCTGAGCATCTATGAGGCCAGGCAGGAAGCGGGGCGGATGCTGGCGAGGCAGCATCCGGTCGAGGCAGACCTGGTCATCGGCGTGCCGGAATCGGGCATCGACGCGGCCATCGGCTACAGCCAGGAATCGGGGATTCCATACGGCAAAGGGTTCGTTAAGAATAACTATGTGGGCCGTACCTTTATTCAGCCTGCCCAGGGGCAGCGGGAAAACAGCGTGCGCCTGAAGCTCAACGTCCTGGCTCCCGCCGTCAAGGGAAAACGGGTGGTCATGCTCGACGACTCTATCGTCCGAGGCACCACCGCCGCGCGCATTGTCATGATGCTCAAGGACGCCGGGGCGACCGAGGTCCATGTGCGCATCAGCTCTCCGCCTTTTCGCTGGCCCTGCTATTTCGGCACCGATGTGCCCGAACGAAGCCAGCTTTCCGCCGTGCGCTATTCGGTGGAGGAAATCCGCCGGCAGCTTTCTGCCGACAGCCTGGGCTATCTGGACCTTTCTACCCTCGGAGAGATGCTCTGCGGCCAGAACCTTTCCTATTGCGACGCCTGTTTCTCCGGACGCTATCCTCTCAATCCCCCCAAGGAGCTGCTCCAGCTGGACCAGAAATGTTAGTGACCGAACGGGCCACCCAGCCGTAAACCAAAGCGCCTTGTTAACCGATTGGTCCAGCTTTGTTCACAGTTTCGGCAAAGAGCTGTTACGGTTGTAAGGATTTGTCCGAAATCGTATCAGCTTTGAGATGTTTTTGTAACCAGATTGTGGTTTCTTTTCCCTTTTTTCGGGGTATAATATAGACAACAACAGAACAACCCCTTAAGCAGTTTGCATCCCTTTTTTCTTCCTCCTTTCTTATCTCTCATAAAAAAGCAGCGCCTGTGAGATTCCGACTCACAGGCGCTGCTTCGTATTGCAAAAGAATGCCGCTCGGAAAATGAAAGGCGAGCTGTCCGGCTTCGTGTGCCTGACCTGCCGTTCACCAAGCCGGACTTTGCAGGAAGGTGCGGCAGACGGCTGCAGACCTTTTTTTCAGGAAACCGACAGAAAAATCATACCTTACAGCGGCATATTTCCATCCGAGTCCGGCAAGACTACAGTCGGAGGTGCATGAGACCTATGGGAAATATGCGATTTGAAAAAACAAAATTCGGAAAGTTCTGGTCCGGAAAAGGCTTTTATGTTGCGCTTGCCATCTGCATGGTGGCGGTAGGCGGCGTTGCCTGGGGCGCGTTCGACGGGTTCGGCATTCTCAACACCGAAGATCCCGCGTCCAGCCCCAACAGCACGGTGGTGGACTATAATTACAACGAGCCGGCCGGCAACACCGTCAGCGGTGTCCCGATTGAGGACAACAGTAACCCCACATCCTCTTCCGAGCCGGCTTCCTCGGCCCCCGTTTCTTCGTCGGAAGCCCCGTCTTCCCAGCCGGCCGAGCCGACCAATACCGCCCCTTCCTATGTATACCCCGCCGGGACCTCCGTCCTGAAGGAGTTTTCCGGAGAGGCACTGGTCTACTCGGAAACCATGAAGGACTGGCGCGCCCATGAAGCGGTGGACTTTGAGCTGGAAAAGGGTGCCATCGTCCGTGCCATGACCGACGGCGTGGTCAAGTCGGTCTATGACGACGACCTTCTGGGCAAGGTCGTGGAAATCGACCACGGCAACAACCTGGTCGCCTCCTACTGCGGCCTTGGCAACACCGTGTCGGTGCGCAAGGGCGATGAGATCAAGGTAGGCCAGCAGATCGGTACGATCGGGGATGTTCCCTGTGAAATCGCCGAGTCCGCCCATCTGCATCTGATCCTCACCCAGGACGGCGAAACCATCGACGCCGCCAAATTCCTGAGCGAACAGCCCTGACGCGCCCTCGTCATCGCTTCAGGGGCACCGGGCGCAAAACTGCGCCAAACACAAAAAGCCCGTGGGGAAAACCGGACTTCCGGCAAGCCCACGGGCCTTTTGCGCAGTTGACAGTAGGCGAATTCTCGTGCTATAGTCAACCCAGAACACAGATATGGGAGGAAAGCGGATATGACAAAAGGCTATGTGCAGGTATATACGGGCGACGGCAAGGGAAAGACCACCGCGGCGGTTGGCCTGGCGGTACGGGCTGCCGGCGCGGGCCTGCGGGTCTATTTCGGCCAGTTTCTCAAGGATGCTCCTTGTTGTGCGGTCAAAGCGCTTTCCGACCGGTTCCCGGAAATCACCGTGCGCCAGTTTGGCAGCGGACAGGGTCTGCTTTTGGGGCGGGACGAAAAGGAAGAAGACCGGGAATGTGCCCAGCGAGGCTTTGCAGCGTGCGAGGAGGCAATCCGGTCGCAGGCTTACGACCTGGTCATTCTCGACGAGATCAACGTGGCGGTTTCGCTGGGGCTGATTTCGGAAGACCAAGTGCTCGCCCTGCTGGAGCACCGCCCTTCTTCCGTAGAGCTGGTGCTTACCGGCCGTGGTGCTGGCGAATCGGTGCAAAAAGCGGCAGACCTGGTGACCGAAATGTGCGAGCGCAAGCATTACTTTCATCAAGGAGCAGCAGCCCGTCGGGGCATCGAGCAATAAACCTTTGCGGCGCAACATTGTCTTATGCCGTCAAAAACAGGTTTCCTCTACCCCTGCAGCAATCAAAAACGGCCGTGCCTCTCAATTGGAGGCACGGCCGTTCACATTATTTCATTGTGCCCTTTGCTCTGGCCCGTCGGAATAAACCGGCCCCTTGTGCGCCAGCGCCTGAATAACCGCCTCTTTTGCATCGGCAATGTCGTGCGACGTTGGTGCTTCCATGGTCAGATACTGCACCGCCTCAAAATAGCTCTTTTCCTCGAACATGTGAATCGGCAGGGCGCGCAGCGCATCCGCCTGCTGGCGGGTGATACGGCAGCGCTTTAAGTCGGATAAATACGGGCATCCCAAAAACACCGCAAGATAGTCGAGAAATTCCATCGAAATCCTCCGCTTCTCTTTTCCTCCATACATCGGACACAAATTGAGGATACCACGATTCGACAGAGAAATCAACACTGATAGCTAAATGTTTAGCTATTAATATCTGTATAATTGAAGCTATTCCTAATAAACTATCCTTAGGTGATAGGGATGAGTGTGGATTATAGCGCGATTGGCCAACGCATCAAACAAAAGCGGAAAGCGGCGGGAAAGACTCAGGACAATCTTGCGGAATCCCTGTCGGTTTCGGTGGGATATATCAGCCAGCTGGAGCGGGGAATTACCAAAATCAGCTTGGACACGCTTTCGAAGATCGCGGAGATTTTCGAGTGTGACCTTGCCGATTTTGTCAGCGACGTGACCCCGTCTCAGGGCAGCTATCTGGACGCGGAGATGCAAAGCATCTACCGGGAAATGGGGTACCGCAAAAAGCAGCTGTTGCTGGAGATTGCAAAGATGCTTGCCAGGTACTGATCTTTGCCCTCTCAGTCGATGGGACGGATGCGGAAACCTAAGGACTGGGCCAGTGCCCGGTCACCGTCAGCCGGGAAACCGGCAGTGGTAAGCATGTTGCCGGTGATAGCGGCATTCGCCCCCGCCAGAAAGGCGTCCTTCCCATGGTCAGCCATAGCGCCCCGGCCGCCGGCCAGCCGGATGGCGCTGTGGGGTAGAAGGAACCGCAGCACCGCCACCGAACGAAGAAGCTCCTCCTGCGAGAGGGGCTTGTTTTTTTGCAGCGGCGTTCCGGGAATAGGGCTTAGCACATTAATGGGAACCGACCGCACCTGAAGCCGGCGCAGCTCGAGGCCCAGGTCGATACGATCTTCCATGGTTTCCCCCAATCCGAAGATTCCGCCGCAGCACACCGTCAGCCCCGCCTCCATAGCCGCAGTTACCGCGGCAAGCTTGTCGTCATAGGTGTGGGTGGTGCAGATGCTTGGGAAAAATCGCCGGGAAGTCTCCAGATTGTTGTGATACCGGGTGACGCCCGCTTCCCTTAACCGCGCAAACTGTCCGGCAGTCAGCAGCCCCAGCGACGCGCAGAGGGAGAGGGCCGTGCTTTTTTGAATCCGTCGGTACGCGTCGCACAGAGCGTCCACTTCCTCGTCGGTCAGCCGCCGCCCGGAGGTAACCACGGAAAACCGCAGCACCCCGTGTGCCGCCTGCTCCCTCGCTGCAGCCTCAATTGCCTCCCCGTCGAGCAGAGGATACTCGGTAACGGCAGTGGGATAATGGGCGGACTGGGCGCAAAACGCGCAGTTTTCCGGACAGCGTCCCGATTTCCCGTTGAGAATGGCACACAGGTCGAAGCTGTCCCCGAGCATCTGTTTTCTCAGGGTGTTTGCTTCCTTTGCCAGCTCTGCGAGAGGCTGCCCGCTCAAAAGTAAAGCCTCCTCTTTTGTCAGTTCCTGTCCCGCTTGCACCTTGTTACGCGCTTCCTTGGCAAACGACATGTCGATTCCTCCGTTTTAGCAAGATGCCTTTATTGTAGAAAGAAAATCTCATATTGTCAACAATTATGCTGCAGCGCGGTTTACAATTTGCTGATTTGATCTGATTCTGTTGCAAAAAAACGACATAGCGTCTATAATGAAAATAGAATGGTAACAGAAAATAACGGCGAAAAGGAGGAGAGGCAGGATGAAGAAGCTCCAGGGAAAAGGACAGACGGCCGCTCTGTGGGCCGCGGCCGCAGCCACGATGGCGGCGATTGTGCTTATGGCGCTGCCTATTGGGGCGGTTCTGACCTTTGCGCCGAGCCCGGAAGAACGCATTGAGCGAAGCTATTCCTACTTCGATTTCGGAGTTCTGGGCATGTCGGGCAACGGCCTTCCTTTCCTGACCGCTTGTATGAGTGTCCTTCTGCTGCTCTGGGTGGTGTGGCATGCCGTCCGGCGCAAGAACCCGGGGATCGATGGGCGGTTGGTCAAGCTCCTTTCGGTGATATGTGTGGTCACTTCAGTCTTAGGCCTCTTTTTGCTCTCTTTTAGCCCGGTGGGCTATGGAATTTCGGCGTTGCTGGCGGTGACCAGCGTGCTGCTGTTTTTCACTCTTTAGGGTCTTGTTTTCCATAAGAAAATCCCCTGCGCAGGCAATAGACGCCTGCGCAGGGGATTTTTTGTATCATCAGGGAAAATGGTCAGATACCCAGCCAATCGGTCATCTGCCCTAGATTGTCGGCAATCAGGAGATGAGGATAGCCTTCCATCTGGGTCCGGGTGGTGGTCCCGGTGAGCACGCCCACGAAGTCCACCCCGGCCGCCTTGGCCGCCCGAGCGTCCACATAGCTGTCTCCCACATAAAGCACCTGTTCCTTGGGAAGGCCCAATATGGCGATGGCTTTGCTGAGCCCCTGAGGATCGGGTTTGGGTCGGTCAATGTCCTCAAATCCGACAATGACGTCAAAGGAATCGGCCAGCTGAAACTTATCCAGGCTTAAGAGGGTCCGGGCGTGGTTTTTGGAGGTGACGATGCCCAGCTTGCACCCGGCCGTCCGCAGCCGTCGGACGGTGTCGAGCGTGTGGGGGAGCAGGGAGGTCCCCGGCACCATCAGTTCATCCGCCTTGATCCGGTATGCCTCCCGGTATTCGGCGATGCGGGCCTTATCGTGACAGCCGGACATCTGCTCAAGAGAGTCCTCCACCGTCAACCCGATGGTGCGGCGAATCACTTCGTCATCCGGAGGCGTGCAGCCCATTTTCGTCAGCGTGTGCTTATAGCAGGCGAGAATGGCGGGGCTCGCGTCAATTAAGGTAAGGTCAAAATCAAATAAAACCGCACGGTATTTCACAAGCATTCCTCCTAAGCAAATCAGGCGTTTTCCCCATGATACCACACATCGCATTTCCCCGGCAACGGCAAAGCCTCCAAAATCGGGTCCCGCTGGTCTGCGGTTCTTCGGCGGGCCATCCCAAGGATGCCCCGCCCGGATCCTTTGGACGCTCTTTTGTATGGGGAACCAAATCGGGCTTTGGCCGCTTGCTTTTTCTTCGGCCTTGTTTTATAGTGAAAGGAAAAAGGGGGCGGTCTCATGAAGGAAACGGAAGCTGCGCTGTTAAAAAAAGATCCCCAGCTGGAAAGCCCTGCCCAGATGCTGCAGGTGCTGATGAAGGAGTACCAAATGGGAAAGGAGCCGCTTTCCCGGGCACTGGAGGTATCCCCGGCTTTTTTTGATGACATTCCCGCTTCTCTCGAAGCGCTTGCGCTGGAAAAACGAGGCCTGTTTCTGGGCAAACTGATGACCCTGCGCTACCTTCCCGTCATCCCGCCGGACGAGCGAAACCGCGGCGTACTCGACGTGCTGCTGCAGGATTACGGGCTTACCTATGACACTATCGCCGCCTTTGCCGGTATACCGGTGGAAACCCTGCGTGCCTTTCATAAGGACACCGGGCCGGTGGATTATGAGCAGCGCTACCGATTGGCTACCGTCCTGCTCTTTTTGCATTTTTTGCTCAAGCCCAAGGAGCAGTAGAAAACCAAACAGCACCCGGGAAAAAGGAAGGGGTTCCTTTCCCGGGTGCTGTTTTATTGTCAGGAATCTATACCGACCAGGCCCTCTGTCATCGAGCCGCCCGTTTTTCCCGGTGCCGCCGCCAACCTTCCTGTATGTTCCGATAGAGCCATTGGTAGAACCAAAAAAGCAGAAAACAACCGGCTAACACCCCAGACAGAATCAGCGCAAGAACCGGCGTAAAGGTAGACAGGGAGAAAAAGTCCCGGAAAAAGACAAAGCAGATCATAAGCGCGGCGCAGATGCTGTAAAACAGCAGCCGGCGCAGCAGGTTGAAGGGGACGCACAGCTTATAAATCAGCAGCACGCCCGCGAAAGCGGTCAGCGCCACACAAAGGGTGGAAATCTGTTCTCTCGTCAGGGCAAAGGCCGGACCGAAGAGCATCACGCAAATGATCCCGGTCAGAATGGTGGCCGCCGTCGGAATGGAACGGGAGACAACGTTTAGAATGAAGCTGCCCTTGATCCGGTCGTGATTGGGCTCCAGCGCCAGCACGAAGGAAGGATAGCCGATGGTCAAAGCGCTGACCAGGGTCAGATGGATGGGAAGGAAGGGATACCGCATGGGCAAAAAC
This sequence comes from uncultured Eubacteriales bacterium, assembly GCA_951801675.1. GTDB lineage: Bacteria > Bacillota > Clostridia > Oscillospirales > Acutalibacteraceae > Solibaculum_A. The sequence goes on from CATONX010000003.1 coordinate 162,570, forward strand.
AGAAAGATCAACGCCAGACAGATGGAATAAATGGTCTTGACGATAAACAGGGAAGCGGAACGCTGTAAATTGTTGATCGAGCGGCGCCCTTCCCGCACCACCTGCGGCATGGAAGCAAAGTTCGAGTCTAAAAGCACCAGCTGGGAGACGTTTCGCGCCGCGTCGTTGCCGGAGGCCATCGCCACGCTGCAGTCCGCTTCCTTTAGTGCCAGCACATCGTTGACCCCGTCCCCGGTCATAGCAACGGTATGCTTTTTCTTTTGCAGGGCCTGTACCATCTGCTTCTTCTGCTGGGGGGATACCCGGCCGAACACCGCATACCGCTCCACCGCGTCTTCAATGTCCTCCTGGGTGTGCAGAGTGGTGGCGTCCACATACCGATCCGCGTCCGGCAGCTCCACCCGCCTTGCAATGGTGGACACGGTGATGGGATTGTCTCCGGAGATGACCTTGAGGGTCACTCCCTGCTCGGCAAAATACCGCAGGGTGTCCTTGGCATCGGGACGGATTACGTCCTGAATGAGAAGCAGGGCCATGGGAGAAAGGCCTTCCGGCAGTTCCTTGCCGCAAAACCCGCCCTTCGCATAAGCAAGCAGAAGCACCCGCCCTTGGGCGGCCAGTTCCTCCAATGGATTTTTCAAATCTCCAAGCGCAGGAAGCACCATTTCCGGCGCACCCAGCACATAGCTGCCTTTTTCCCCGAAGGAAGCGCCTGACCACTTTTTCTCCGAAGAAAAGGGAACCACCTGGGTGGCCTTTTCCGAAGCACGTCCGCCGTACCGCTTGGAAATGGATTGAAAGGTAGCAGTGTCGTCCTCCATCACGGCGCACAGAGCGGATAACGCCGCCTCCACGTCCTTTTGCGCAGCCCCGCAAACCGGCCTTACTTCGCTGAGTTCCATGGATCCCTCGGTGATGGTCCCGGTTTTGTCTAGACACAACACGTCCACCCGCGCCAGCGCCTCGATACAAGTAAGCTCCTGTACCATTACCTTGTGCTTGGCAAGCCGGATGACGCTGATGGCAAGCACTGAGCTTGTCAGCAGCACAAGGCCCTCCGGAATCATTCCAATCAGGGCCGCCGTGGTGAAAACCACCGCGTGCTGCAGGGTATTTCCGTCCAAATTAACTTGGTTGTAAAAAAGTGCCGCCCCGATGGGAATGATCGCAATGGAGACCACCAGGATGATCCTCTGCAGCGCGTTCATGATTTCCGACTTGGCCTTCTTGTGCTTTCGCGCCTCATTGGAGATCACTGCCACATAGTTGTCCGCTCCCACATGCTCTGCTCTCGCCCGGCAGCGGCCGTTGACCACAAAGCTGCCCGACAGCAGTAAATCTCCCGGCTTCTTGCCGATGGAATCGGACTCCCCGGTAATCAGCGATTCGTTTACGTCACAGGCTCCGTCCAGCAGGATGCAGTCGCAGATCACCTGGTTGCCGCGGGTCAGCTCCAGCACGTCGTCGAGCACGATTTCCTCCACCGGCACCACCGCCGTCTTCCCGTCGCGCACCACGCGGGCCCCGGCGGCGGACAGCAGGGAAAGCCGGTCGATGATGCGCTTGGCCCGGATTTCCTGAACGATTCCGATGATCAGGTTGCAGAACATGATCCCCATGAACAGCAGATTCTTATAAGACCCCACCAGCAGTACCGCCACTCCCAGGATGGTGATGACCAGGTTGAAGAGAGTGCAGACGTTGTCGCGGACAATCCGTGCCACTGACTTGGTGGGAACGGTGCTGTTGTGATTGACTAGATCATCCGCCACCCGTGCGGCCACCTGCCCGGAGGAAAGTCCTTTGTGCGGGTCAGGGTGAAAACGGATGGGGTTTGGCTGCGCGGTTTCTTTCATAATGCGGCTCCTATCGGCTGTAATATCATTATTATACGCCACCCCGATGGGGCTGGCAAGAGGCCAACCCCATCGACGAAGAAACCGCCTGATCCCCTGCAAACGTGAGCGTGTCGTCGATCAAGCTGTTTGAAATTCCACCTGTGTCCCTTCTTATCTTTGCAGAAAAAGAAAAAAGCCCCGAAGCCGTAGCTTCGGGGCTTTTTTTGTTATTTGCTCTGCTTTTCGGCGTTGGGGTAATCGTAGGTTAAGGCCCTGGCCGAATCGGTGACTCCTGTAGTGGTGGGGTCGGTGACCGCATGCCAGATGCTCACCAGCACCGCCACTACCACCACCGGATTTTGCACCGCCTGCACGAACAGATTGCCTAATGCCGGCCAGGAGGACATGTCCTCCCAGTTGAGGCCGAAATAAGCCAGAATCGGCGCGAGAACAGATACGGCCACCTGCCACCAGAAGATGGGGTTTCGCAGCCGGATTTTCCAGTTGATGTTCATGTGTTCTCCTTTCCGCCCAGCCGTTCGGTGGGCAGGTTCATGATGTCGTCAAATGCCTGTTTGCCGGTCCCGTTGCCGCCCAGGGCGGCGTAAGGCCGGAACAGGTATTCGATGTTCTTCTTGTCGTTTAATGGGCAGAAGCCGAGCTGGGTGTAATACCGGTGGGCCTGATAGATACGGTCATGAAGGATAGCCTGCAGCCCGTCGCGGAAAGCTTCCTGCTCGGCTGCAATGGCTTCGCGCTGTTGTTCCTGTTCGGCTTTTTGAATCCCCAGCTTTCGGCGTACCCACATAAAGATAGCGCCCAGGCTGCCGGTAATCATCCACAGCAGCAGGTTTGGGAAAATCTCAGCCAGCCGGTCGATAACGACCACCGCCTATGCAAGGAGGACGCCGGCAGCAGGAACCCAGGAACAGATGCCGCCGTCTGCCCCCAGAAGAAGCTTGCCGTCGCCGATCTGGCTGACTACGTGGGTCGCGTCCTTTACCCAGGACGGAATCCGCTGACCGGTGGAATAGGTGTCGCAGGTAATGCGCACCCGGTCGCCTACCTGGATTTCCCGCGGAGTGTCACCCGGAAGGGTCAGCACTTGTCCGGCGTAAATGATATAGGGATCACAAATGCGGTTTAAGGCCGCAATTTCCTGCCAATCGATCCCCAGCTTCGCGCCGATTTTGGATAAGCTGTCCCCGGAAACCACCGTATAAGTACTCCCGGCCGGCTGCGGCTCGGGCTTTGGTACCGGATTCGTCTGCCCGCCGGAAAGCTGCAAAATCTGTCCAGCGTAGATGGTGTAAGGTTCGGTAATGCCGTTGACCGCGGCGATGTCCCGCCAGTCGATCCCCAATTTTTCCCCGATGGCGGAAAGGCAATCCCCCGCCTGTACCGTGTAGGTGTCGCCGGAAGGGGCCGTGTTACTGCCGTCCAGCTCGTCCCGGCAGAGAGCAAGAAATGCCTCCCAGGCCCCGGTTTCCCGGATCGTCTGGGGGCAGTTTTTCCCCGACCAGTGGTTGTGCTGCACCACGTTTTCGATAGAAATGGAGTTGTCCTTCATCAGCTTCGCCACCAGCCAGGCGGCGTTTTTCTTCGTCTGCTCGAAATCACCGTCCGCATTCACGCAAAGCTCGATGCCGATGGAGCGAAGGTTCCCGGTTCCGCTGCCGCCGTCGCCCGCGTGCCAAGCCTTTTCCTTGTCCGGGATATGGTGATAAATTTCGTGGTCATCCACCGTGTAATGATACCCAATTTCCCCGTTTGCGCCGCCTGAGAGCCAGTTCGCGTGATTTTTGGCGCCGGCTCCTGCGGCCCGGTTGCCGGTTTCGTGGATGGTGATGTAAGACTTCGTGTAGTTCCCGCCCGGCCGGTTTGCATTGCTGGCCGGGATAATCTGTTCAATAATTGGTACTGCCATAACGTTACCTCCTGATATAAATTAGGCGCGCCGTTTGGCACGCCTAGTCGGTGATTAAGTTTTCGCATCCGCAATCGATCAGGATTGTCTTAACCTGGATTTTCAGCGCGGCGGGAACCTCCCGGTACGTCTTTGCCCCCTTAATGATGAGGGTCGCGTAAATCATTGCCATGCTTATACACCTCCCGTCAGCATATCGTAGAGCTCCACCAGCGCCAGCATGGTATTGACGCTTTCGGTTTCCAAAGCGGTCAGCCTTTCTTCGGTCGTTTTTGCTTCGGTGTAGTTAGGGTCTGCGCTCTGTGCCGCGAGGGTAAGCAGCTCCTCTCGCTTGTCGTCGGTCAGGCGTCCTTCCGACCACAAAATGTTGATTTTCTCCTCCATAGAGGACAGAATATATTGTCCGCGCTCAATCACGCGAATAAGAATATGGATAAAGTTGTCTGACATAAAATTAGCCTCCAATCTGCATATTTACCGCCTGGGCCTCCAAAGCCTCAATCCGGGCGGTCAGGGTGTCGATGACGTGCTGGGCGTCTCTGCGGTAGACAAGAGCAATGGGCGGGTGAGGCTCCGTTCCCGTTGACAGGGCTGCGTCGGTCCCTTGTGGGGCGATGGACAGCAGTAGCGCCTTCGTTTGCGCGTCCACCTGTTCTTGTACAGGTTCTGCCAGGGGGTAGTAGATAGTCAGCGGTGTGCCTGCCGCCGCCTTGGCGCGTAGCCAATCCTTGATTTTGCTGATATATACGCTTTGCGGCTCTCCGGTCACAACGCCAGTTTCGACGTTAAGCAGCGTAACCACGACTACGGTGGAGGTCCAGCAATAGCTGAGATCCTCCGCGTATCCGTTTGACCGCCAGGGCAGGAGATTACATAAGAGCCGGCCGTTTGGAATCGGAGCGTGCACGTTAGAATAGACATAATTGGAGGTTTCCCGCGCGGTTGTGGGGTTGGACACTAGATTTTCCTCACCGGTAAACACGATACGCCCAACATTTCGCTGGATATATGCCGCATTTTGAGCATAATCGACCACCAGCTGATCCCGTACCGTGAAGCCTCCTGACCCGTCTGGAATTCCGTAAAGGGACAGAGGGATTTCCCGCGTTTGCCCGTCCACAATCAGGGAAATCATTCCGCTCTGTCCGGCGAAAGAGATGGTTCCGGGAACCGAGTCCTGCCTACAAAGACCGGTAAGAGAAAGCAATGTAAACTGCGTCCCCTCTTGCAGGTCATCCACCGCGATTTCGCTTCCCTCCACCGTGCCCATTAGGGTATGGGCGTAGCGGTCGTCGCTCTCCTGCTTGGTATACCCCTCAAAGCCTGCCACCGTTTCGGCCGCCGTTGCCGCAGCCATTTGTGCGGCTTGATTTGCCTCTTGGGCACTTTGTGCGTCGATGCCGGCTTGCGCCGCCGCTGCCTGTGCAAGGGAACTTGCTTCCTGAGCAGATGCCACAGCCGCTTCAGCCTCATCTAGCCGGTTTGTAAGGGTTTCAAGCTCCCCCAGGGCATCTTCGAACTCCTGCAACGAGGAATCGAGCAGTCCCTCATACGGGTCGGCAACCAGTGTCCCCGTGCCGCACCAATCGGGAGAATCTTCCACCGTAAGATGCAGCACGCTGGTGCGATGCACGACAAAATCTTTGCGTGCGTCTAAAAAAATCTGCAGCTCGCCCGGAACCATCAATGCCTGCGGAAGAGGAAAGGAAACCGGATTGGAAAGAGGGACAGATCGATAGTACTTCCCTGCGTTAGGCAGATAAAACCGTAACGTGCAATCGCACGCCTGCCATTCATCAGGGATGTCTAAGGCCAGAGCGCTCGCCAGATGTTCGCCCGCCTGCCCGGCAATCGCGGTATCAGCCAAAAGCGCTTCGTCCTGTATGGTAAGTTGGATTGTTCTCAAAAGCTTCACCTCAAATCGTATAATTGGTATGACTGCACCGCTTTTTGACAGGAAAAGTCGTTTCCAGTGCAGCCGTTTGGTATGCGCGTTTGAAAAGTGCAATCGTATTTGCCGTCAGCCGTATCCCATTTCGGGCACGGCGGATGACATAAGCCACAGCCTCCCAACCAGGCAGACTGTGGCTTTATCTAAAAAAATCGGTATAGACCGGCAGAGTTACTCGAAAGCAAACTCTGCCCGATCATGGCTCAATCGGCAGTTGCGTGGAAATTTTCCTTGACCAAACCCTCCAGAGAATCGTCCGTTTGCGTTTCTCCCAAAGGAATGTCCGGGCATTCCTCAACCCGAAGCTTTGCTAAAGAGGTGCGGTGTATCTCCTTGCCCTTGCGCCCTTCCATAAGCACCGCCAGATTCCCACCTGTCAGCAGCGCCTGCGGCAGGGAAAACACTACCGGCTCACGCAAAGGCGCAGTTTTATAGCACTGACCGGTTTCGGTGTAGAAATGCAGGTGGTATTCGTCCATCCCCTGCCATTCATCTGGCAGGGAGAAGGAAAGCTGCGTGTCCAAATGCTCGCCAGCCTGGCCGGCCAGTGAATTGGAAGGGAGCAGCTGTTCCCCCCGGATGGTAAAAACGATGGTTCGCATGGAATCCTCCTAACGTTTATTCATACGAAAACTTGAATTCGTTTCCAGAACCCTGTTCATAAAATCGGGTAGTTTTTCTCATCTGCTGTCCGAATGGACTCTACCGGAACCCCGTTCGCATTCCCGATAAAAACGCCTTTTGCTTTCACAGGCGGCGTGCCAGGCGCATAAACAGTTCCAAACTTGCGCTCCCCGCCGCTGTTTACGTATAGCCCGCCCTTGCGATATACCCAACCGGTGTCCGTCCAAGCAGATGCAAGGTTCCCGTTCCTCGCTCTCACATGGTATGTAAATCCAGTACCCGCCGCCCAATTCTCCGATCCGTCCAGATAGGAGGTGGAGGTGGTGGAGGCGAGCGGAATCCAGCTGCTATATGCGTTGGTATTGGGATCGGAATACAAGTATTCTAGATCATAACCGGTTACATATCCGGAGGAAGCCCCCCAAGAAAGCAGTATACTACCATCCCGGCGCATATCTGCGGTTAGATAAGGAGGCGCGGACGGGGTGCGGGGAATGGGGTCAAGGACGGCAGACGCCGTGATCGCCGCCTTTCCAGGCCCATACGAGTCGGCAATGGAGTCAAACCCGCCAGTCAGTGTGATGGTCTTGCTTCCATCCGGATTATGCGGGATGACATACCCGGCCCGGCTCACAATAATTTTTGCGAAGAGCCCTGTGGGGGAAGTGCTTGGATAATAATCCCAATTCCCGTTTTCAGTGTTTGAATTAAACTTCCCGAAATGTTGGACGTCCCCTTCTATCCCGATGTAAGCCCCTTTAACCCATCCGTTCCAATCGTAGTGGGGAAGCCCATTGGCTATCGTCTTGCTTTGGTCAACCAACAATTGCACATTCACCGTGCTGGTATTGGCGTCGTAATTTGGAGTAGACGTCCAATACAGGATTACGCGCATGGAATCCCCGTGTTGGTCGGCAGTTATAGGCTTAAAGTCACTTGCCATTCTCCCACCTCCTTACACCAATACAAAGATTTCGCCTTCCGCCAGTGAACCGGGCACCGAAGTCCCGACCGTCACTTTCTTCTGATATCCCTCCGGGCCAACCCCGCCAAGCTTGGACGCATTATCCGCATTGGTCGCAAGATTGGCCTTGCCGTTGATCGCGCCGGTGACGGTCATGTTCGAGAAGGTGGGCGAAGCGGTCGTTTTCACATTCTGGTTGACCTTGCTGTTGTATTCCGCCAGCGTGACGTAACCCTGGTTTGCCAGTAGATCCAGGATTTCCTCTGCCCGCTGCTGGTAGTCCTTGGCGTTGAGGGTGTAGAGTCCGGCCGCCACTCCGCAGACGGACGCGTCCAATCGCTCGTCAATCACCGCCGTCACCATTGTGGCATTGGCCGGAACATGCAGCTGCGCCAGAGACAGATCCCAGGTGATGTCGTTGCGGGTCAACGGCTTGGGAGAAGGATTGACCCCCGGCTCTCCTTCTAAAATTTTCAGCGACACGCTGCGCGCCTTCTCTTGCAGGTCCAGCCGCAGAACCACTCGGTCGATGCGCGATTGGGTGGAGCTGGGACGGGAAACAGACAACACCAAAGGCTCATTCTCGTTAAAGTACGCATAGCCCCGTACAATGGCCTTGCCCGGATCCACCGTCACCGCCAGTTCCCCTTCCCGCCTGCGGACCTGCAGGCAGCTGCCTCCGTTCATCACCACTCCATCCGCATAGAATAGCTGCATGAACTTGGCAAAAGCCGCCGACGAATACTTCCGCTCATCCTGCGGATAGGAATCAAAAAACATAGATGTTTCGCTCAAAAAAATCTCCTCCTTTTATAAACCGTCAGGAATCCGTTATTTTAATAGTTACCTCAAATCCAGGCACCAGATAAACACCATCCGCTCCCGCCGCGCGGAATTCCATAGTGCGGTTTCCCTCGCTCCCAAGCGATACCACAAAGGTGTACGTTTTTGTTCCATCTGTATTGGAAGTCATGGTTTGAGAGGAGGGAACCAACACATTTCCGTTGTTGTTAAAGAGACGGATACTTGCCGTATTTGGGCTGGTCACTACCGTGAAGGTGATAGGTGTGTCCTTCTTTGCCGTGTCTGGTCCCTGTACGGAATAGATGGCAATTGTCGGCGTCGGGATGGCCGCTTCCCTCGCATCCAAACGAATCGGTTTCTGAGGAATGACATAGGTATTGTCCTTCGCATTATACTCAAGAGTCAGATTGCGTTGGGAGTTAACATGGATCGAAGCCGCCTGAGATTCCATTACGGGGGTGTTGTTCGTAGAATCCAAAATCACAAAATTTTTCTCTTCTGCATCTAGCAGCTGCGGTTTTTTGGCTAGTTCTTCGAAATTGTAGTTGTAAAATGCTTTCCATTCGCCAGAAGGAAGCGGCCCATACAAGTAATTGCGAACTGCGCTGTCAATTTTTTTAAAATACCGCAGTGTGGCGTTGCGCTCTTCGACAAACGGCCTTGGCATGCAGCGGGTCCGTGTAGCCCCAACCTCCAGCTTTACCCAGTTGAGGACCACCGCAGACCCACCTGCGCCTTTGACGAAGATTTCCACCGAATTGTTGGCCGATGCCTGAAAGACAGTCGTGCGCTGATAAATGGTGCCGTCAACCGACCAGGACAGCGTGACCGTCTGTCCATCGAGCGCCGCCTTGTCCGCTTGCTCCATCTGCTGAACCACCATGACCACCTGTTCGCCGCTTCCGCCAAAAGCAATGCGCATTCCGTTTTGTGCTTTGGATACCGAGAGCCCCGCCACACCGCTGACATTTACCACCGACCACATGGTGGCGGTATACTGGCCCTGTGCCGGAATATCCGAAAACGAATCTCCGTCCTCCCACACCTTAAAGTGGCTGTCGAGCAGCAGATTCGGGTTGCTGTATCCCGCGTTTTGGGAAAGCCAGTCTAAAGTGTCCTCCATCTGCTTGCGGTAGTCTTCCATATCCAGCGTATACAGCCCCGCCGCAATGCCGCAGACGGTCGCGTCATACCGCTCATCCGTCACCTTTTCGATGACGGCGGAATTGGCTGGAATGTATAGCTGCGCCAGTGACAGCTCGTATTCGTTCTCATTGCGGGTAAGCGGAGGCGGCAGGGGAGTAGCGGCAGCCGTTCCCGGTTTGATGTCGGCCGAAACGCTGCGCTGCGTCAGGCTCAGGCGCAGGACCACCCGGTCAATGCGCGGATAGGACGCATCCGCTCCCAAAGGCGCTTTGTGCAGCGGTTCATAGTCGTTGAAATAGCTGTAGCCCTGTATGATCGCCGCGCCCGGATTGATGGAAACGGACAAATCCGACGTACCTTTGTAGACCTTCAGGCTCTCCTCATTTGTCTTATGCATCACCACGCCGTCCGCGTAAAAAAGCCGCATATATTTTGCAAAGTCACCCGAGGAGTACAGCCGCTTATCATCCAGGTACGAATCAAAAAACATAGAACTTTCGCTCAATGGTCTCACTTCCTTTAATCATTTTTCTTTGCCAATTTCGACATGCAGGAAAAAGCGCCGTGCAGGAACTCTCCCGCACAGCGCAGCAAACATAGAAAAACTTCCCTATTGGAATGAACGGATATGGTTTTTACCGGGGAATATTCTTCAGGCTTTGAATGACCCGCCCCAGATGGAGCGGAGCCGTTCCAAAGGTTACATCAATGCCCATCTGGGTGCTCTCGTACCGTTCCGTGATCTCAGAAATCCGTGCGTCCAGCGAAACTCCGCCAATCCGGCTCTGAATGGTCACCAGATCGCCCAAAGCCCAGTCCACACCGTAGACAAAAGAGCTTTCCGGCGCCACCACCGCCGATAAGCTCTCCTGCTTCTCAAATTCCTTGAGCTGGTGCTTTCCTTCGTCTACCAGGCTCATAGCCGTGTCGGAGACCGTGATCGCCAGATCGCCGCAGTCGAGGAAGGTCTCAAACCGTGTAAAAGCCGTCGGTTCGGTTTGCTCGTTGGTCACCTTCATTACCGTGCGGTCATACCCTTCGCCCATTCCAGCCGCATAGCCCAGATTCAGGTAGCCGGACAGGTCCTGCAAATGGTTGAGGCTCTTGATGGATTCAAAGTCAAGGGAGAACAGCACCGGGCTGTTCTCCTCCTGGGAAACCGAATGATCCGCGCCGGGGATCACGTCGAAATGCAGGCCGCCTTCTTTATCCAGATAGAATTCCCATCCCATGTCGCAGTATTCCGCCGCCTTTTGCAATACCGTATCCAGCCGCTCGTACCGGCTCATCCAAACGGTTTTCATTCCCCGTCCTAAATCCGGGTCAACCGTCATAGGGATCCGGCGCATTGGGTCCTCCGGCTGCGCCAGATGGCGGGATGCATAGGTTTTCAGAATCGTCTCCGTCGCCACCGGAATGGGATTGGGGTTTTCCGCTGTCAGCTCCGGAACATTGTCATAGCCGCCGTTCGGGTCTGTCTTTTCCGGTTCATCTCCGTCCGGGTTTGCGTTCACATCCCTCATTTTTGGAACCGTGATACGCTGGGCCGCCAAGCCGTTGAGCGTAACTCCCTTGACGGATAAAACCGGACCGCGGTTGTCCTCCGTGTATTCCAGGCTTCGGATGATTCCCGCCCGGTGCCCGTCGTTGTCGAGCATAACATAGTGTCCCAACCCAATATCCTCGAGTCCCTGAGCGTCCGCGGGCAGAACAAACTGGAAATCCCCCACCCCCTGCCAGCTGCGTTTGAAGTACAGGGACGTGTAGGTGTCCACCTCCGTCAGCAACGCGCCGTTTGTGTCAATGATACGTACCGCAGGAATTTTCATACCTTACACCCCCGCGTACCGTTCACGGTACTGAATGATGACCCTCGTCAACACGCTGTCGTTCTCACATGCGTATGTTAACTCGTTGACGCCCGGCTGAAGCTGAAAAAAGCTGCTTTGTAAATCGATGTAGGCAAACGCGCTGGTGGTCACCTTATCCTTGTCGGTCAGCAGAACCCGTTTTTCCCCGGGCTTTGTGTAGATTGTCAACGTTTCCCCCTCGTCGAGAATCTTCTTTACCGAGATGGCCTCTCCGGTGGTCTGGTTGATCACCGACGGATTTTTTGCCGGTCCCAGAATGGTCAGGCGCACCGGAGTCGGCACCGTACCGCCGTTTACCACCGTGCAGTGGTTGGAGCGGGAGGCGAACTGGATCTTATGGTCGTTTTCCGGCGCAAATTCCAGCGGGAATGAAAAACCCCCTTCCACATAGGCCATGTAGGAAGGGGGCATTTCCTCCACCGCCTCCCAGTAAGGGGACGGGCATCGGAAGGTCAGCTGGGCGGTGTTGAAGTTCTTGATCCGCGTGGCGAACTCCGCGGCATTCGCCGGATACGCAGCAATGCGCACCGAAATGTAATCGTTCTGGTAATAGAGCATACCCGGATCCTTTTTCGGGGAAAGCTTACGGATGAGCGCGAACCGTTTTTCGTACATCCCCTGCCGGGTCCCGCCCTTGACGTGGATGGTAGCGCTCACCTCCCGAGACTCCGTGCGCATGGTGTACACATGCACGCCGTCGAGCCCGGGAATGGTGTCCTGCACCAACGTGGTATCCGCCCCGCCTACCCCGGATACGGAGCCCAGAATCAGCGGCGGGGACAAAGAAAAGACCGCACATTCATCGATGCGGTCAATGGAAGCTCCAGGCGGAACATAGATCAGTTTTTGCATTTCTCAATTAACCTCCCTGTTGAATTTTGACGACCATGCTTTGCATCGCTTTTTCCAGTTCCCGCCGGGTTTCGATGGGGCTCTCCACCGGCTGGTTGAAATTGACCGTCATCTGGATGTTGGTAGGGGCAGCCTGTGCGGCGATTCTTGCTTCTTCTTCCGCGCGGCTCGCATAGAAGTGATCAGCTGCCTGGTTGGCATTGTCGGCCACTGCCGAGTGGAACGCGTCAATCCGCGCCTGCACCCGGTTGAAGTAGTCTTCAAGGGACCCCACCTTCTGCGTAAACCCTTCCACCAGCTTTTCGCCCATGGACTGGCCTACCACCTCATAGTCCGGCGCGTAGCTCTGCAGCAGCTGCAGGATATCCTCCTGGCTTGCCTGCATCAGCATCCGCTCAGCCTCTGCCTTCAAAGCGGAATCCTGCATCAGCTTTTCGTAGGTCTCGTCCAAGGCCTCCGATTCCTTCTCCAGAGCCTCCTGCTTTTGTTTGGACTGCTCTTTTGCATCCTCGATCTGCTGTTCGAGCTGCTTGCGAAGCTCGTCCCTCGCCTCCTGCTCCAGACGTTTCTGTTCTTCCTTGTCCAAGCGGTTGATCTCCTTCTGGATCATTTCCCGCTGATACAGGTCCTTTTCATACGCCTTTTGCAGCTCCAGCGCCTGCTTGCTGCGCTCGTATTCCGCCCGCTTATCAGCGGACTCCTGCTCCTTTTCCAGGTCGTCGAGGGCGTCGATCTGCCCCTGAATGGCCGCGACCGTCTGTTCCTCCCAGTTCTTCCAGCTCTGGATGCTGTCGTCGATGCGCTTTTGCTCGATTTCCTTCTGTTCCTCGTATCGCGCCTTGAGCGCCGAGGTCACCGCGCTTCCCAGCTCGTCGAGCTGCTTGATCTGCTGCTGCAGCCGTTTTTCTTCCTCATCCTGCAGCTTCTTTTTCACCTGGTAAATCCGGTACTCTAAGTCCTGCCGCTCCTCCGCGCTCATGCGGTACTGCCCCAGCATCCTCTCCAGCCACGCGAGTTCCTCTTCGCTGGTCACCTGGTCCATCTTTTTCTTCTGCTCGAGCAGCTTGATTTCCTTTTGCAGCGCCTCGTTTTTGGAAGACCCCGAGGATTTAGAACCACCTGAATTTCCCCCGCCGAAAGGAATCGCATTGATAGTAGCGGAAGCGGCTCTCAGCTTTTCAATATCGGCATTGATTTGTTCAAGAGACTTGTCCTGATCCTTAATTTGGCTCAAATAATTAGCTGCCATAATGGCATTGCCACATTGAATATAAGCTTCTGCCTTACTTTGAAGCAAATCTCTAGTTTTTTGTACATCGTCTCGTTGCGAGATCAAATTATTTAACCGTATCTCCTGAGACTGTTGAAAAGCGCGTAGCTCCTCGTTATAAATATTTTGTAGGACCTGTCCATTATTAAGAGTAAGGTCTCCTGTCTGTTCAAGATAATCGCTGATCGCAGGGAAGGCACTTGCTAGATCATAGAGAGTTTGGGACGATAAACTTCCGCCTTCCTGCAACGTCTGAAACGCACTGGAAAGGCTCTGAAAACTATAAAGTTGTTGTTCTGCCGCAGCCGCTGCAAGATTGGCGCTTTCCGCCACCTCTCTAGCGGCGTCGGAATAAGAATGAAGCTGTGAAGTATACTCCTCCAGGGAAAAACCAGTTATATTTTTAAAGGAGGCCGTTATCTGATTGAGGATGTCCGGCATCTCGCTTGCGTATTCGACACTGTCAATCAGTCCCATGGCAAGGCTGTCAATGTAGTGCTGTGCTGCCTCATCCATTTCACTGTAGCCTTCGATTCCGCTTCGTACCGCCGCCAGATACGCTTCTTTATAATCTTTAAAAGCAACCGTCTTTTCTCGTTGCAGGTCGTTGAGCTCCTTGTTTAGAGAAGTTAAGTCTCCTCTCAGGGAAACCACCCGTTCCTCATAGGCACCGGGGTCTGTTTCCTGAACATCTAGCCACACTTTGAGTGAATCGTTCGTAGTTCCTATCGCGTTTTCTTTCGCCTTAATCTGATCTTTTTTGTTCTTATAACTCGAAAATTTTTCTGGAAGAGACTGGGCTAGATTATCCTGGTAGACGCGGTTTAATTCAGTAAGCTCGTCAATACGCTGCTGAATAATCTCATTGCCGAATAGGATGGCATTTCCTTCCTTGTCGTACCCAGCGACCACACCTTCTACCGTTTTGGCAAGAGTATTCCGTGCCGCAATCAGTTCCTGAGTGCTGGAGGCCGGGTCATTTAGGATATCCATGCTCCGCTGTGCCATGGTCATCTGGGCCCTGGTTTGCTCCGAGATGGATAGAGAACTGTCAAAAATCTTTTGCTGTTCCTCTTCTTCCTTTTTTATCGTGTTGGTAATGGCCACAAATGCGTCCGCCACGATTCCTGTAACCGCGCCGATTGCGGCGCCTACGGCCGATCCGGCCGAGAAGCCGACGATAGCCCCTTTTAAGGTAAAGAAGGTGCCCGTCAGTCCGCCGATGGCTTTGATGGCGCCGGCTGTGTTATCCACAATGGCATTGCTGTTGGAGATGTAACCCTTAGTTGCTGTGTCCATGGCGTTACCCATCAAATCAAAACCACCCAGCGTCTTATTGAAGCTTTCCTGGCTTTTGGCGGCTTGATCGATATAATTGGTAAGCTTACGCAGCAGGGAGATCATTCGATCAATGCCCTGTGACAGGGAATCGGTGTCAAGCTCAATATTTAGATGTAAGCTGCCGATATCGTGTTCGTCCATGTTGTTTTTTCGCCTCCTGAAAATAAAAAGGAAGAAGCACGCAAAAAAAGCGTGCTTCTTCCTAATAAAAATAGGGAACAGAAATTAGAGATATGTGCGCATTCGTACGGAAAAAATAAAGTAAGAGGTATTGCTATACCAATAATGATAAGTATGGTCTTCGCGATGCCATATGGCGTTGTCCTCCTTGTCCTTATTGAGCGCCCTTGCTTTTGTTATCAACGTATCCTCATAGTCCTGCATTTCCTCCGCTGTGGCGTTCGGTTCGCAGATGTCGAAAATTATACGGGCTAGATAAGAGAAACAATTGGGATCCGGATAAGGCGGCCAGTGCATCCAATTTTCTTCTAGTAACTCAATCGAAATATCCGTAATTGGACCACTTTTTTCGTTCGCGCACGTTACCTTAATGGATATATAGTGATGAAGTCTTGCAGAATAATAACCACGGGCAGTTGGATCGATGTTTTTAAAATCGTCAAAATGCCATTCTCCTAGCGTTAACTCATCCATTCTATCCGCTTGGATTCGTTGTGTCAGTTTCTCGCTGAATTCATTTAGAGTAAGTCCCAGATTTGGTGGGGTACACCCGGAAAAGCTCATCACCACAAATAAGACCGCCAAAATCAACGCCATCGTTTTCTTCATACCCTCACGCTCCTTCACCTCCTAATTTACCACAATTTCCATGTGATTACAAGTCGCAGACAACCTGCCAGAAAGTAGCGCATGAGATCAAGTTTCTTCTTCCATGGGTTGTGTATGGACGCCGATGTCTAGGTTTAACCCGGTAGACAGAGTTTATTATTCCATACGTCGCCTCCAAAAAATAGAGATAAAAAAGCGCGCTCATTTGAGCGCGCTTTAAATATAGATGTTTACTTAAAATCTACAGAAAAAGAAATATAATCAAACTTTTCATTGTCTCTAAAAGCATATCGAATATCGTTTTCATCATGTTTAGTCCCAATTTCATCTGGTACTCGGCTCATAGCAACAAAGATAGCATCTTTAAAGGCCTTCTTTTCCTCTTCGGTACATTGCGGGTTGCATATTTCGTACACTTGCTCAACCAAAAAGCGGAACTCTTCTGTAACATGGGATACCTTGAGTGTCCAATGCTCGTGCTTCCGATAATCTTGCTGAAGAGATATGCTTGTAACTGGGCCGGTTTCCCCATTTGCACAGTCTATGACAAATGCGATGTCGGATCCCGCATTTCCATGCCAAGAGGTGCCAAATTTCTCACTAGTGGATAATTTCCAGTCTACTTGTAACGTGGAGCGATAGTCAGTCTCGTCAATGCGTTGTTGTAGCATCTGCCCGAATTCCTCAATGGTAAATCCAAAGTTTGGAGGCGTCCCGCACCCCGAGAAGCTCGTCGCTACAAATAAGACCGCCAAAATCAACGCCATTGTTTTCTTCATACCCTCACCCTCCTTCGCCTCCTAATTTACCACATATTTCATGAGAAAGCAAGTCGCAGACAACCTGCCAGAAAGTAGCGCATGAGATAAAGTTTCTTCCTCCATGGGCTGTGTATGGATGCCAATGTCCAGGTTTAATCCACTGGACAGATTTTGGTGGTCCATAGTTCGGCTTCTAAAAATAGAGATAAAAAAGCGCGCTCATTTGAGCGCGCTGAAAAAACGATTACTATTTCTCTGCAGAAGCTGAAAAAAGTATAAGGTTTACAAATTCCTCATCTGAATAGTAGTATTCAATGTTTTTTTGATTATAATGAAAGTCGCCCATGGAAGCCTTTTCCATCCTATTGATAATATGAAATTGGAAGCTATTCTCTTCTTGATCGGTAAATTCCGGATTGCAAATTTCGTAAATCTGTTCTGCTAAAAACCTGAATTCTTGTGTAGCATGAGGAAAAGTTTGGTCGGTATATTTTTTTTGAATTGATATTTTTGTAACTGGACCGGTTTTCTCACTTGCACAGGTTAGTGTAATAAGTCCAAGAGAGCATGTATAAATGCCAATGCCATCATTGTTAAAACCATAACGCCATTCGGATAGCTCTAAGCTAAAGTTGCTTTCATCAATTCGCTGCTGAAGCGTTTGTCCAAATTCTTCATAAGTAAATCCGAGATTTGGAGGTGTCCCGCACCCGGAAAAACTCATCGCTACAAATAAGACCGCCAAAATCAACGCCATCGTTTTCTT
Source organism: uncultured Eubacteriales bacterium (assembly GCA_951801675.1). Lineage (GTDB taxonomy): Bacteria > Bacillota > Clostridia > Oscillospirales > Acutalibacteraceae > Solibaculum_A. The sequence continues at coordinate 179,474 of CATONX010000003.1, forward strand.
CATACCCTCACGCTCCTTCACCTCCTAATTTACCACAATTTCCATGTGATTACAAGTCGCA